>CANHVY010000041.1 GCA_947464185.1 Burkholderiales bacterium | reverse complement strand
GGCCGCCACCCAGGCGCTCAAGGAAGGCCAGACCGTCACCCAGACCTACACCGCCCGCGTCACCGACGACTTCGGCGCCTTCGTCGATCAGACCCTCACCGTCACCATCAACGGCACCAACGACGTGCCCACCATCACCACGGCCATCGCCGACGTGGGCTTCACCGAAGCTGCCGACGCCTCCGCCCAGGACCTGTCTGCCAGCGGCAGCCTGAGCTTTGACGACATCGACACCACCGACGTCCTCGACGTCACCAAGGCCGTCACCACCGCCGCCGTCTGGAGCGGCGGCACGATCGACGCCGACCTGAAGTTCGCACTCGAAGCCGGCTTTGCCATCGCCGCCACCGACGTGGCCGCCCCAGGCTCGGTCAACTGGACCTACACGGTCAACGACGCCAACCTGGACTTCCTCAAGACCGGCGAGACCATCACGCTGACCTACACCGTCACCGTCACCGACTCCGCCAACGCCACGGCCACCGACACGGTCACCGTCACCATCACCGGAACGAACGACGCCCCCACCCTGTCCACCGACGACGGCGTGGCCTCGGGCAACGACGCCGTCAGCGAGGCCGGCCTGAGCACCGGCTCCAGCCCCAACGCCACCACCCGCACCGCCGGCGGCACCATCACCCTGGCCGACACCGACGGCCTGGACGACCTCCAGGGCGTGCGCTTCACCACCGTGGTGAACGGCACTGCCAACACGCATAACTTCACCGACCAGCAGCTAGAGTCCATCGTCACGGCCAGCACCTCGACTCACCTGAGCTTTACCACCACCAACGGCACCGTCAGCCTCACCGGCTACGACACCACCACTGGCGTCATCACCTACAGCTTCGAGCTCACCAGCCGCACCGCCGACGGCTCCGGCACCGAGACCAACGCCTTCACCGTGGCCGTGACTGATGCCTCGGGTTCCAACCCGGCGTATTCCCCAGCCGTCACCGTCACCCTCGACATCGCCGACGACACGCCTTCTTCCGCCCGTGCCAATTCAGCGCCGGCCAGCATCCTCACGTTGGACGAAAACAATTTCGTCAACGGTCTGGTATCCGCATCCACCAGCTTCGCCCACCAGTTTGTACAGCCCAGCCGTTATGGTGCAGATGGTCCCGGCTCCACGGCCTATCGCTGGCAGTTGGGTTCGGTGACGGTTGACTCCGGCCTGTACGCGCTCGACACCTCGGACGGCAGTTCCTCCGACGGCGATGGCATCGAGCGGGGCGAAGCGGTTCTCCTGAGCGTGGATGGGGGTGACATCGTCGGGAAAGCGGGTTCCACCACCGTGCTTCGGCTGTCCATTGACGAGACCAGCGGTACAGTGACTGCGACGCAGACCGCGCCCTTGTGGCACGACGCCCTGGGTGCGTATGAGCCGCTGCGGACCCTGTCGGCATCGGCCGGCGCGCTGCTGCTCGTCCAGACCGTCAACGACAGCGATGGAGACTCGAGCAGTTCGACCCTGGATGTCGGCGCTTCAGGGTTCATCAGGCTCCTCGCGCCGCCAGCTCCCACGGTGTCGTCGCCCACCGTCAACGAGGGCAGCCCCTTTGCGGTCTTCACCGTGACGGGCGCAGCGGGGCAGTTCGTGCGTCTGAGTACCGCCGACCTCAGTGCCAAGGCGAAGATGGGCCAGGGGCCTGCAATGACTGATGGCTCGCAAGACTACGCACCGCAGCTTCAGGTCTGGAGTTCCACTTCAGGTGCTTCGGGGGCATGGGTCAACTACAGCCCTGGATCACAGGTGGCCATTCCCGCAGGGGGAGCCCCGTTGCTCGTGAGGGCAGCCGTTGTCAATGACATCTTGAATGAGGGGATTCACACCTTCACCCTGACAGCCACCAACGCTGGCGGCACCGCCGGCACGGGCTTGGCATCGATCGATGATCAAGGTCAGGGCACCCTGTTCCCGGACGTCTTACCCGGCACCAACGGGCTTCCAGTGACGGACTCCGTTTCGACACGAAACGACGACCGTCCCGCCGCTGTGGCCGACACGCTGACGGTCGAAATCGCAGGATCGGCTGCTGCGAACATCATCCAACGCAATGATGGCCCAGCACCGAGCACCCAACTCAGCATCCAGTCCGTGGCCTTCGTCAACGACTTGGGCGTGACAGTACAGAAGAGCTTCCTGAGCCTGTATCCCTCAGCAGAGGCGGGCTTCAGCAAACAGCTCAAGCTTTCCGACGGCACCTTGCACCTCAATGCCAACGGTCAGACGCTGTACCAGCATGGGGGCCGTCGCTTCGACGTCACGGCCATCAACACCCATGGCACGCTCGAGTTCAACGCTACAGGTGAGGCAAACGGCTGGCGGGTGGTCGCACTGGGGGAAACCGTGCAGGCCACCATTCAAGACCTTGACGGCGAGCGATTCCGATTCACGCCGCTGGCCAACGGTACCGCTATCGGCCAGACCCTGGTGAATGTGGCTCAGGTCGTTGAACGCGACTGGCGTTCCGACAGCTTCACTTACCGAATCGCCGACGCGGGTGGTCTGAATCCCTCTGAGGCCACGGTGACTTACAGCGTCACGGGCGAGATCGTCAACACGTACGGACAAGCCATCGATCCGGGGCCCGACCCTGACGTGGATGGCATCGACCGGACGGTCGAGTCAGTGCTTGCCAGCCGCGTCAGGGGTGTCGCAGGCCTGACGGATCTGACCTATTCATTGGATCTTTCCAACCTCAGCCCGCAAGGCTCCGGGCAGTCCGTCGCGCAGATCGGGCTGGCCTACGACGGGGACCTGAACGCAGACTTTCTGGGTGACGGCCTGCAGAACGCCGTCACCACCTTCTCCTGGATCAACGCCTCCTATTTCCAGGCTGCCAACGCCAACCCCTATACCAGTGACCTCAAGGCCATCGTGAACCTGGTGGCCGAAGACACCGGCTCCAGCCGCGGGGTGGCAGACCCAGCCGTCCAGATGCGCGACATCCGGGTCGACCCGCTGACACAGCAACAGATCAATGCCCTCCAGCCCTTGTTGCGCTTCACGCCCAACTGGAGCCCCTTGGGGTTCTCGGCAAACATCCGCAGCGGCGCACCCGATGGGGTGACCAACATCGACCAGGACCCGTCACGTCCTGGGTTCCAGTGGCGGTTCAGCGTGGACATCTCGCGCACAGGCGAGACACGGGACACCTTCATGTCCTTTGTCAAGTGGGTGGATCAGGCCACGATAGATGCCTACCGCAGTGCGAATCTGCCCCTGGTGAATCTCTCCGGAGACCCCATCACCCAGGTGGGCTGGGTGGACTTCACCCGCCTGACACCGGGCGGCGACGGCGTGTCGATCAGCCGTACGGCAGACGGGTCCGTGCTCTTACTGGACTACACCATCACCGACAACGCCTTCGGCGATTCGGACTTGCGCCTGGGCCACATCACGGACCCTGGCATGCCGGTTTTTGCCGTACGCACCATCGATGTCCGCGGCGCGGCAGACGTCGCGGAAGGTGCCCAGGCGGTGTTCAGCGTAAAAGTCAACGCGCCCAAGTCCTCGCTGACCGAGGTGCAACTCCAGCTCGCCGATCTGCCGGGGGGCACGGATTCTCAGGCAGGCGCGCCGCTGGACTTCAACCCCGTCATGTCCGCCCACTATTTCGATGCCGCTGGCGTCAAGCGCAGCCTGACGGTCAGTGACGGCCGGGTCTTGCTGCCTGCAAAGGTGACCGAGTTCTTCGTGACCGTGTCGACGCTGGAAGATCAGGACTTCGAGGGGCCGGAAGCCTTCACGCTGACGGCCACCCTGCCCGAGGGCAGTGCCAGTGCGGGCACGGCCACGATCCTGGACGATGGATCCGGCAAGATCTACGACGACCGCGGCCAGATCCTTCCACAGGCACAGGTGTCCGATGACCGGCCGTTGTCGGTCAGCACAGGGACGGTCAGCGAGTCGTCGCCTTACGCGGTCTTCACGGTGACCGGCCAGCCCGGGCAGCGGGTGTCACTGGCGCTGGAGTCAGCCACGGCGACGGTCGGAACAGACACGGGCACTGCCCTGCAGTTTTTCGATGGCAGCGCGTGGCGCGACTACACGCCCGGCAGCCTGGTGCAGATTCCCTCAGGCGGCAACACCCTGCTCGTGAGGGTGGCCATCGTCAACGATGCGCTGCTGGAAGGAGCCGAAACCTTCAGGCTCGCAGCTGCGAACTCGGGTGGAACGACGGCGCGAGGCAACCTGACGATCGTGGACGATGGCAGCATCGACAATACCTTCCTGGCGGACAACAGCACTGGAGTGGCCTCCCAGGGACTGCGTGACGACGACACGCCTCCGCCAACCCCGCCGTCTGCTGCACCGCGCGCGTCCGGCGTCACGGCGGGCACCACACCATCGCCTGCAACGGCTCCCGGACCGCTCGAGTTACCGCCAGCGCCCGTTTTCAGGGTGGTCGAGACGCCACCTCCTGCGACCTTGCTCGTCAACCGCGGCATCACTGACCAGCTCGTGGAGCCAGGACGCGTCACCACTTTCAGCCTGCCAGCCGATGCCTTCGCCCACTCGAGCTCCTCTGTTCAGTTGAGCCTTTCGGCGAGACAAGCCAACGGCGATCCTCTGCCTCCCTGGCTGACCTTCAATCCACAGCAGGGCACATTCCAGGCCATTCCGCCGTCGGGCTTCCAGGGTCAGATCGAAATCGCCGTCACAGCGCGAGATCCGGAAGGTCGGGAAGTCACTGCCATCTTCAAGTTCAACGTGGGGCAAGGCGCGGTCACGCCGGCTTCGGTGGATCAGGCCACACCGATCGCACCGCAGGCTTCGGCACCCGTTGCACCGGCCACCCCTGCGCAAGGTCGAAGCAGTCTCACCGACATGATCAGGAAGGCGGCACGCCGGGAGGGGTGGGTGGACTCGCTGCGTGCTGCGTCGGCCGGCGCCGGTGACCTGCGAGCGGACAGGGCGCTGGAGCAGGCTGCGAATTCCCACAGTGGGAGCAGCAGTTCAATCCTGCAGCGCAGCATGGCCTCGCGAACCGTGCAGGAAGGCATTTCGCAGCGCCCGACCGAGCCCAGTGCTGACGCGCGCAAGGCCACACAGACGCACCCTGCCGGGGTCTGATGAGCGAAGCACCAGACAGGTCGGACCACGACAGCCCGCTGACCGCAGCGCTTGCGGTGCTGCTGGACCTGTCACGCCGCGCACGGCAAGCCCGCAGCGAGGCGGAGCTTGCATTCTTGCTGGTCAATGACAGCCACTCGCTGGTGCCCTATCGGCAAGCCGCGCTGTGGCGGGCCGATAGGGGGCTGCAGGCTCTGTCCGGGCTGGTCCAACCCGAGGCCAACGCCCCCTACGCACAGTGGCTCAAGGCGATGGTGGCCCATCTGCATCAGGATTTGTCTGGCGCGAATCCTTGGGATGCCAGGCCGCTGACGGCCTCCGATCTGCCCGCGGCATTGGCTGGAGAGTGGTCCGAGTGGTGGCCCGCGCACGGCCTGTGGCTGCCCCTTTGCGGCCAGGAGCAGCCACCCACCGCGGGGCTGCTCCTGGCCCGCGAGACGGCCTGGTCAGCGTCCGAGATGGCCTTGCTCGGCGAATGGACCCACGCATGGTGGCACGCCTTGCTGGCACTGCGCCGCGGGCAGCAACGGCCCTGGTGGAAACCCTGGGGACGCGACACCGCCGGCGCACTGGACTCCCGCCGCGCGTGGTGGCGCCGACCCTTCCTCTTTTCAGCGCTGGCCCTGGCGGCAGCCTCGTTCGTTCCGGTACGCCTGTCGGTGCTGGCTCCGGGCGAATTGGTGCCCGTGAACCCGGTGATCGTGCGGGCGCCGCTCGACGGAGTGGTGGACGTGTTCCACGTCAAGCCCAACCAGAGCGTCAAGAAGGGTGAGCCCTTGTTCGGCTTTGACGAGGCGCTGATCCAGAGCCGACTGGAGGTGGCCAACCAGGCCCTGGCCACCGCCTCCACCGAATACCGGCAGACCCTGCAGCAGGCCTTGTCCGATCCCCGAGTACGCCCGCAGTTGGCCACGCTGACCGGCCGCATCCAGGAAAAGCGCTCCGAGGTGAACTACCTGCGCGAGCAGCTGACCCGCGCCCGCGTGCTGGCCCCCAAGGATGGCGTGGCCCTGTTCGATGACCCCACCGAGTGGATCGGGCGACCCGTTTCCGTGGGCGAGCGCATCCTGCGCATCGCTGCCACGGGGGATGTTGAGGTGGAAGCCTGGCTTCCTTTGGCAGACGCCATCGCGCTGGAGCCCGGCGCCCCCGTACAGTTGTACCTGAACGCCAGGCCCCTGGAGCCCGTGAGCGCAAGCCTGCGCTACATGGCGCATGAAGCAGCGCCAAGGCCTGACGGCACATTCGCCTATCGTGTCCGGGCCACCCTTGACGCGGCCACCGTGCACCGTGTCGGCCTGAAAGGCACGGCCAAGTTGCAAGGGGAAACGGTGCCGGCCGCCTGGTGGGTGATGCGCAGGCCGGTGGCCACACTACGCTCCGCGCTGGGCCTTTGACGGCCATGTTGAGCACCGCACCCTGCCTGCCTGCCTTGCGCGAGGAACTGGCCCTGCTGCCAGGCCCGGTGCTGCCGGACGGCCAGCCCAGTTGGACGCTTCACGACCCGACACGCAACCTCTTCTTCCGCATCGACTGGCCCACCTTCGAGCTGCTGCGGCGCTGGGGTGCGGGCACCGCGGGGAAAATGGCGCAGGACGTGAGTCTCAGCACCACGCTGCAACTGACGGAAGCCGACGTCCAGGCCATAGCTCAATTCCTGACCGGCAACCAGTTAACCCAACCCTCACGGGATGCCGGCACACCGCGCAAGCTGGCTGAACGGCTTGCGCAGATTCGCGGCACACCGTGGAACTGGCTGCTGCACCACTACCTCTTCTTCCGCGTGCCCCTGGTCAAGCCCGATGCCTGGCTGGGGCGGTGGAAAGGCTGGGTCGGCTGGTGCTACTCGCCTGCCTTCTTCTGCCTGACGTTCCTGGCGCTGCTGTTGGGCCTTTTTCAGGTGGTGCGGCAGTGGGAGGGCTTCACCGCGCAGCTGGTGGACACCTTCAGCCTGGAAGGTCTGGCCAGCTACGCCGTGGCACTGCTGTGCGTGAAGACCCTGCACGAACTGGGCCACGCTTTCACCGCCAAGCGCCTGGGATGCCGCGTGCCCACCATGGGCGTGGCCTTCATGGTGCTGTGGCCCATGGCCTACACCGACACCAACGAAACCTGGCGGCTGACCGACCCGCGCCACCGCCTGCAGGTGGCCAGCGCCGGCATCGCCACCGAGCTGCTGATCGCCGCCTGGGCCACACTCGCCTGGGGGCTGCTGCCTGACGGGCCGGCGCGTTCGGCCGCCTTCGTGCTGGCCACCACCAGCTGGGTGGCGACGCTGGCCATCAATGCCAGCCCCTTCATGCGCTTTGACGGGTACTTCATCCTGTCGGACTCGCTGGACATGCCCAACCTGCACGAACGCTGCTTTGCGCTGGCCCGCTGGCGGCTGCGGGAGTGGCTGTTCAACCTGGGCGAGGAGGTGCCCGAGCGGGTGCCGCCGCGCCAGCAGCGCTGGATGATCGCCTTTGCGTTCGGCACCTGGCTGTACCGGCTGGTGCTGTTCATCGGCATTGCACTGCTGGTGTACCACCTGTTCTTCAAGGTGCTGGGCGTGTTTCTGTTCCTGGTGGAGATTGCGTGGTTCATCTGGCGCCCCGTGCGCATGGAGCTGAAAGCCTGGGGCGAGCGGCGCAAATCAATCCTGCAACGCGGGCGCACGGCTT
This sequence comes from Burkholderiales bacterium, assembly GCA_947464185.1. Taxonomy (GTDB): domain Bacteria; phylum Pseudomonadota; class Gammaproteobacteria; order Burkholderiales; family Burkholderiaceae_C; genus Rubrivivax. The sequence goes on along the minus strand of CANHVY010000041.1, from coordinate 26,034 downwards.
TGAGCGCCATGGTGCTGATGGCCCTCGTCGGCCTGGCCTTCGTGCCCTGGCCAGGGCGCGTGACGGCCAGCGCCCTGCTGCGCCCGGCGGAGTCCTGGCCGGTGTATGCCCCTTCAGGCGCGCGGCTGGACGAACTGAAGTTCCGCGAGGGTGAGCGCGTGCCAGCCGGCGCGCTGATCGCCCGCCTGCACGTGCCCGACCTCAACACCCGGCGCCAGGCCCTGACCGCGCGTGTGGACCAGCTGCGCTGGCAGGCTGCCTCCTCGAGTTTTGACGAACAGACGAGGCAGAAAATGCTGTTGGCCGAAGATACGTTGGCCACCGCGCAGGCGGAGCTGGCCAGCGTGGACACCGAACTGCGCAACTATTCGCCTAAGGCACCCTATGCAGGCACCCTGCGCGACGTGGACCCGGACCTGCGCAAGGGCCAGTGGCTGGCGCGCAAGGAACGTCTGGGCTTGCTGGTGAAGGAGGGCACCACCTGGCTGGTGGAGACCTGGCTGGACGAAGCCGCAGTGCCCCGCATCCGCCCGGGAGACCGCGCGATGTTCATCAATGACGGTGCCGACGCTGCGCCGCTGAAGTTGCGCGTGCAGGAGGTGGATCGCGACGCTTCGCGTGTGCTGACGCGCCCGGAGCTGGCAGCCCAGGCCGGCGGCCACCTGATGGCGAGGGAAAAGAACGGCCAGCTCGTGCCTGAGCGCGCCGTCTACCGCGTGACGCTTGTGCTGGCCGAAGGACAGACCCTGCCTGAGGCCCTGAACCGCAAGACCCTGCGCGGCACCGTCACGGTCCACGCCCGCGCCGAAGCCCCCGGCCTGCGCTACATGCGCCAGGCCTCAGCGGTGCTGGTGCGGGAATTCGGGTTCTAGGTCGTGCCGGGGCATCTCACCATGCTTACCGACCTCAGCGCCCTGCGCGCCCGACTGTGCGCACTGGGCGCGGGGCCGAAGCACGAGGCTCACCTGCTGCGCAGCTGGGCGCAGGCACTGCCGGCGGAGCGGCCCCGCCGGCGGATGGATGCGTTCCTCCCCAAGGCGCTTCAAGAAGCCTGGCCCGACATGGCGCAGAGCCTGGCTGACCTGGCGCGGCTCAAATCCCGCCACCCCGCCGCCGACGGCTCCGAGCGGCTGCTGGTGGCGCTGCATGACGGACAGACGGTGGAAACCGTGCTGCTGCCGCGCGGCGGGCTGTGCGTCTCCACCCAAGTGGGCTGCGCCGTGGGCTGCCGCTTTTGCATGACCGGTACGGAAGGTTTGCTCCGGCAGGTGGGCAGCGCGGAGATCGTGGCACAGGTGGCGCTGGCGCGCTCGCTGCGGGCGGTGAACAAGGTGGTGTTCATGGGCATGGGCGAGCCCTCGCACAACCTGGAAGCGGTGCTGCAGGCCATCGAGTTGCTGGGCACGGCAGGCGGCATCGGCCACAAGAACCTGGTGTTCTCCACCGTGGGTGACGAGCGCGCCTTCGCCGCGCTGCCGCAGGGCCGGGTCAAGCCTGCACTGGCGCTGTCGCTGCACAGCACCAAGGGGGCGTTGCGTGAGCACCTGCTGCCGCGCGCGCCGCGCATCGCACCTGCAGCGCTGGTGCAGGCCGCGGACGATTACGCCCAGGCCAGCGGCTACCCCGTGCAGGTGCAGTGGACGCTGCTGGCCGGCGTGAACGACGGCGACGACGAGGTGGCCGGCATCGTGGCGCTGCTCAAGGGCCGGCGGATGATGATGAACCTCATCCTGTACAACGCGGTGGACGGCCTGCCCTATGAGCGTCCGGCCATCGAGCGCGCGGCCGAGATGGCCCGGGCACTGAACCGCCAGGGCGTGCTGACACGGCTGCGCCACTCCGCCGGGCAGGATGTGGAGGGCGGCTGCGGCCAGTTGCGGGCGCGTGAATCGGTGAAGCCGGTGCGCCTGGTACGCGCAAGGCCGCCGGCGCCTGTCCCGGAAGGCGCGTGAAGCCTCATCCCGCCACCGCCAACTGACGCAGCAACCAGTCCCGCGTCTCGGCGGGGTCGATCACGTCGTCGATCTCCAGGTGGCTGGCCATGTTCAGCGCTTGCCCGCGCTGCACGGCCTCGCTCAGCAACCGCTGGAACAGGGCCTCACGCTGCGGCCCTTCCGGCTGCGCCTGCATTTCCTTGCGAAAGCCCAGGCGCACCGCCCCTTCCAGCCCCATGGGCCCGAACTCCGCCGCCGGCCAGGCACAGGTGGCGTGCGGCCTGTGAAGATGCCCGCCCGCCAGGGCCATGGCACCCAGACCGAAGCCGCGCCGCAGCATCACGCTGAACAAGGGCACGCGCAGCCGGGCTGCCGCGATGAAGAGATCGCCCGCGCGGCGCACCAGGCCCGTGCGCTCGCTGTCCGGCCCCACCATGAACCCCGGCGTGTCGACGAAGGTGATCACGGGCCAGCCCTGAGCATCGGCCAGCCGCAGAAAGCGCACCAGCTTGTCGCAGGCCGGACCGTCCAGCGCGCCGCCCAGGTGGCGGCAATCGCTGGCCGCCAGGGCCACGGGGCGCCCGCCCAGGCGAGCCACCGCCGTCACAACGCCCGGGCCGAAGCCTTGGCGCAACTCCAGCAGTGAGCCCTCGTCGCACACCGTCTGCAAGATGGGCCTCGGGTCGAAGGCTGTGTTGCGTTGTGCCGGCAAGGCCCGGCGCAAGGTCGCGGGGTCGCCACCGGGCCGCAGTGCCCGCTGCAAACCAGAAGAGGTAGCCTTGACGCCGTCTAGGCCATCTCGTGAGTCAAGGGCTGAGCCAGGGCCCTCGGCACTGCCCTCGACCCTGCCCGGTGACGAGTTGACCGACACGGCCTTCGCGTACGTCACTGCGGCATCCGCCACCAGTCCCAACCACCGCTTCGCCACCGCCACCGCGGCGGCCTCATGAGGCACGCGTACATCCACCACACCATTGGCCCAGTGCACGTCCACCGGGCCCACGTCGTCAGGCTCCACGCGCCCGAGGCCGCCGCCTTCGATCATGGCCGGGCCCCCCAGGCCGATGCTGGCGCCCTCCACCGCGATGATCAGGTCACAGCAGCCCAGCAGCGCGGCATTCCCGGCAAAGCACCGGCCGGCCGCAATGCCCACCAGCGGCACCTGGCCCGACAACGCAGCCAGCGAGGCGAAGGTGGTGCAGTCCAGGCCTGCCACGCCCGGCCAGTCCACATCGCCCGGCCTTCCGCCGCCACCCTCGGCGAACAGCACCAAGGGCAGACGCGAGCGCCGCGCCACTTCCAGCAGGCGGTCACTCTTGGCGTGGTTCCACACGCCCTGGGTACCGGCGAGCACGGTGTAGTCGTAGGCCATCACGGCACAAGGCCGGCCTTGGACCGTGCCCGTGCCGGTGATCAGGCCGTCGGCTGGGGTGTTGCGCTGCAGATCCTCTTCCGTGCGGCGGCTGCGCTGCGCCGCCACCGCGAAGGCACCGAACTCGCTGAAGCTGCCGGCGTCCAGCAGGTCGGCCACGTTCTCGCGCGCACTGCGCAAGCCGCCGGCGTGGCGCCGCGAGATGGCCTCCGGCCGGGCGGCATCCTGCAGCGAAGCACGGCGCTCCTGCAGATGGGCCAGGTCAGCGAGCAGGGGCTCCACCAGGTCGGGCGCCCGCGCAGTGCTGGCGGACTCGCCACCCGCCATGCCCGGCACGGAAGCCACCGCCGCCACGCGCCACTGCACCAGCACCGCGCCTTCTTCCACCACCTCGCCCACGCTGCACAGCACGTGCAGGATCTCGGCGTCACAGGGGCAAGCCAGGGGCACTTCCATCTTCATGGACTCCAGCACCAGCAGCACCTGCTCAGCACGGCAGGCCTGCCCCGGCAGCGCTTCCACGGTCACGACGGTGCCCCGCACGGGGGCACGCAGGTCCTGCAAGTCGCCTCTCGCAAACGGGCGCGGCCCCGTTCCGTTCATGAGCGGATCTCCTGGCCCCTGCAGCCGGCCCTCAAGCGGTCTCGGCATCCGGGATCAAACCTTTCTTCCGCAGCATGGGCTCCACCCGCGCCGCACGTCCCCGGAAGGCGGCAAACGCCTCGCGCGGCTCCAGGCTGTCGCCGCTGCCGTAGATGAAGCGTTGCAACGCCTGCGCCACCTGCGGGTCGAAGGGGTCGCCCGCCTCGACGAAGGCGTCGAAGGCATCGGCGTCCAGCACTTCGGCCCACAGGTAGACGTAGTAGCCGGCCGCATAGCCCGAGCTGGAAAACAGGTGCTGGAAGTGCACCAACCGGTGGTTCAGACCCACGCCATCCGGCAGGCCCAGACGCTGTAACTCCTGGGCCTCAAAGGCGCACAGGTAAGCGGGCGGCTCATCGTCGGTCAAGGAGTGCACCGCCATGTCCACCAGCGCACTGGCGATGTAGCGTACGGTCTCATAGCCCTGGTTGAAGCGCCGCGCGCGCTGAATGCGCGCCAGCAGTTCGTCGGGGATGGGCTCGTCGGTCTGCCAGTGGCGGGCATGCTGCTTGAGCACCGCAGACTCGCTGGTCCAGTGCTCGAAAAGTTGCGAGGGCAGCTCGACGAAGTCGCGCAACACCTGCGTCCCCGACAGGCGCTCGTAGGTCACGTTGCTCAGCAGCCCGTGCAGGCCGTGGCCGAACTCGTGGAACAGCGTGCGCACGTCGTCCATGGACAGCAGCGTGGGCGCCCCCGGCGCGCCCTTGGCGAAGTTGTTGTTGTTGAGGATGACCGGGATCTCGGCCGCACCATCCTGCACCGTCAGCGCCACACTCTGCGGCACGTTGCGGTTCTGCCAGCGCAGCGAGCTCATCCACGCGCCGCTGCGCTTGGTGGGCCGGGCGAAGTTGTCCTGCAGGAAGATGCCGCACACCTGACCACTCGCGTTGCGCACCTCGTAGGCCTTCACATCCGGGTGGTAGACGGGCAGGGCGGGCCGGTGCGTGAACTGCAGGCCGAAGAGCCGCCCGGCGCAGTCGAAGGCCGCCTGCACCATGCGGTCCAACTGGAAGTAGGGCTTGACCTCGGCGTCGTCCACCGCATAGCGCTCCACGCGCACCTTCTCGGACCAGACGCGCCAGTCCCAGGGCTCGATCACGGCGTCCGCGCCCTGCCCGGCGTCCACCATGGCCGCGCGCAGCATCTGCCGCTCGCGCTCCACCGCGGCCAGCGCGCGGGGCCATACCTCGTCCAGCAACTGCTTGACCGCCTGCTGGGTGCCCGCCATGCGGTCCACCAGGGCGTAGTCGGCGTAGCTGGCGTAACCGTGCAGCCGCGCCTGCTCGCCGCGCAGCTTCAGGATGGCGCGCGCCACCTCGCGGTTGTCGTGCTCGCCCGGGTGCTCGCCGCGGCTCGTCCAGGCGCGCCAGGCCTGCTCGCGCAGATCACGCCGCGCGGAGAAGGTGAGAAAGGGCACGATCAGCGAGCGGCTGAGCGTGATGACATAGGCCTGCGCATCGTCCTGCAGGCCCCGGTCCACGGCCGCCTGGCGCGCGGCGTCACGCACAAAGCCCGGCAGGCCTGCCAAATCGTCCTCGGTGCGCAGCACCAGCTGGTACGAGGCCTCGTCGTGCAGCACGTTCTGGCCGAACACCGTGGTCAGGCGTGCCAGCTCTTCCATCACAGCCGCGTAGCGGACCTGGGCGGCGCCTTGCAGCCGCGCGCCCGAGCTGACGAAGTCGAAGTGGACGCGCTCCAGCAGGCGCAGTTGCTCCGGCGTCAAGTCCAGCGTGCTGCGTGCCTCATGCAGGGTGTCGATGCGGGCGAACAGCGTGGCATTCATGTAGACGCTGTTGGCGTGCGCGGCCAGCGGGCCGGCCATCTCGCGCTGCACGGCCTGCAGCGCGGGCGAGGTTTCCGACGCGGTGAGGTTGCGAAACACCGACTCGATGCGGCTCAGCAGCCGCCCGGCGCGGTCAAACGCCGCCACGGTGTTGTCGAAACTCGGCGGCGCGGGTTGATGGGCGATGGCATCCAGTTCGTCCCGGTGCGCCTTCATCGCGGCCACGAACGCCGGCGCAAAGTGGGCCGGCTGGAACACGCTGAACGGCGGCAGGCCGTGGGGGGTGCTCCAGTCTTGGAGGAGCGGATTCCGGGCGAGGGTTGGGGGGGCTTCGATCATGGACGGATGATGCCATCGGCTCTCGCATGTGCGGGGATGCATGGCATCACAATCCGCCCCTGCCAGGGCGCGCCTTGCCCTTGCCCTTGCCCAACGCCCATGGACGGGCCAGGCCACCGCCATCACCAGGAGCTCCTCTTGGCCCTCAAAGCCACCATCTACAAGGCCCAGCTGCAGATCGCGGACATGGACCGCGCGCTGTACGCTGATCACGCGCTGACGCTGGCGCTGCACCCTTCAGAGACCGAAGAGCGGCTGCTGGTGCGCCTGCTGGCCTTCGCGCTGCGCGTGCCGCACGACACGAACCACGGCGCGCTGCAGTTTGCCAAGGGCCTGTCGGACGCCGACGAGCCTGACCTCTGGCAACACGACCTCACCGGTCAGCTGGTGCAGTGGATCGAGTTGGGGCAGCCCGACGAACGGCGGCTGGCCAAGGCCTGTGGCCGCGCCGAAAGCGTGACCCTCTACACCTACGGGCCGGCCGTGCCCGTCTGGTGGGCCGGCATCGAGAACAAGCTCACCCGCCTGTCCAACCTGACGGTGTGGCAGATCCCGGCGGACCAAGCCCAGGCCCTGGCCGCGATGGCCCAGCGCTCCATGCAATGGCAGGTGACGGTGCAGGACGGCGGTGTCTGGGTCAGCGACGGTCAGCAATCGGTGGAACTCTCGCCACAAGCGCTGAAGACGGCCACGCGCTGAGGAAGCCAAGGACCCGATGAACCGCCGAAAGTTCCTGGGCGCCATCGCCTGCCCCCTGCCCTTGACGCCCATGAAGACCCTGCACGCACAACAAATAACCCCCTCGACACCGCCCTCAGAAGACCGGTACCTCTGGCTGGAAGACGTGCAAGGCGAACGTGCCCTGGCCTGGGTGCGCGAGCGCAACGCCCAGGCCCGCGAGCGGCTGCAGGCCTGGCCCGACTTCCTGCCCCTGCGCCAGCGTATCCGTGAGGTGCTGGACTCGCGCGACCGCATCCCCGCCGTGCGCCGGCGTGGCGAAGCCTTCTACAACCTCTGGCAGGACGCCGCGAACCCGCGCGGGCTGTGGCGGCGCACCACGCTGGCCGAGTACCGCAAGGCACAGCCGGCCTGGGAGACGGTGCTGGACGTGGACGCCCTGGGCCAGGCCGAGGGCGTCAACTGGGTCTGGGGCGGCTCCAACAGCTTCGGCCCGGTGCACCGGCGCTGCATGCTCAAGCTCTCCAAAGGTGGGGCGGACGCTGCGGTGCAGCGCGAGTTCGACACCGTGGCCAAGCGCTTCATCCCGGCGTCTGAAGGCGGCTTTGATCTGCCCGAGGCCAAGTCCAGCTTTGACTGGATCGACGCCGACAGCGCCTACATCGGCACCGACTCCGGCCCGGGCTCGATGACCGATTCCGGCTACCCGCGCGTGATCAAGCGCTGGCAACGCGGCCAGCGCTGGCAGGACGCCGTGACCGTCTTCGAAGGCCAGAAGAGCGACGTGGCTGCCTGGGCGTCGGTGGACCGCACGCCCGGCTTCGAGCGCACAGTGTTCGGCCGCTCGATCGACTTCTACCGCACCGAGACCTTCCTGCTCCAGGACGGACAGTTGCGACGCATTCCCAAGCCCGACGACGCCGAACTCGCCTTTTGGCGCGAATGGGCCCTGGTCTCGCTGCGCAGCCCCTGGACCGTCGACGGCCGCATCTGGCCTACAGGGGCCCTGCTGGTGTGCAGCGCGAGCAGCCTGCTGGAGGGCAAGCCGAGCTTGAGCGCCCTCTTCACCCCCACCGCCACGCGCTCGCTGCAGGGCTACCAGATCACGCGCAGCCGGCTGCTGCTGAGCGTGCTGGACAACGTGGCCGGGCGGGTGGAAGAGGTGTGGCGCGGCGCTGACGCCTCCTGGCAGCGCCGCGAGGTGGCCACGCCCTCCCCCGGAACGGTGGGCATCGAGGCCCTGCACGACCCGCTGCTGCAGGACGATCGGCTGGGCGAAGCCTGGCTGCTGAGCTACACCGATTTCCTCACCCCCGACACCTTGTCGCTCGCATACACGGGCTCGCAAACAGGCTCCGACCGCTTCGAGCGCCTGAAGGCCCGGCCCAGCGAGTTCGACGCCACCGGCATGCGCACCGAGCAGCGCTTCGCCACCTCCAAGGACGGCACCCGCATCCCCTACTTCGTGGTCTGGCCCCAGGGTGCGCAGGCCGATGGGCGCAACCCGACGCTGCTGTACGGCTATGGCGGCTTCGAGGTGAGCCTGCAGCCCTGGTACTCGGGCGTGTTCGGCAAGGCCTGGACCGCCCGCGGCGGCGTGCTGGTGGTGGCCAACATCCGCGGCGGCGGAGAGTTCGGGCCGGCCTGGCACCAGGCTGCCACCCAGGAGAACAAGCAGCGCAGCTACGACGACTTCGCCGCCGTGGCCGAGGACCTGATCCGCCAGCGCATCACCAGCCCCGCCCACCTGGGCATGGAAGGCGGCAGCAACGGCGGCCTGCTGGTGGGCGCCGTGATGCTGCAGCGCCCCGAGCTGTTCGGCGCCGTGGTGTGCTCAGTGCCCTTGCTGGACATGAGGCGCTACCACCAGTTGCTGGCGGGTGCGAGCTGGAGGGCCGAGTACGGCGACCCCGACCAGCCCGATCAATGGGCCTGGATCTCGCGCTACAGCCCTTACCAGAACGTCCGGCGTGGCATGAAACTGCCGCCCGTGCTCTTCACCACCAGCACCCGGGACGACCGCGTGCACCCCGGGCACGCCCGCAAGATGGCCGCCCGCATGCTGGAGCAGGGCCACGACGCCACCTATTACGAGAACATCGAAGGCGGGCACGGCGGCGCCGCCGACAACGCCCAGCGCGCCGACCTCCAGGCCCTGGAATTCGCCTTCCTGTGGCAGCGCCTGACGCCCAGGGCCCGCATCCCGGAGAAGCCCAAGGGTGAGGCGTTGCGATAGCTCGGATTTTGGGGCTGCACTTCGCGAGCCCCTGGCCCAGCCTGACTGCCTCCGCTCATGTCCCCCGGATCGGGCTATCGCCCAATCCTCCTCCTTTACTTCGCTGCGGCAGTCAGACTGTTCCAGGTGCCTGTAGGCATGTTGGCGCTCTGTGCAAGGAGTCCTGGCCGGCAAGCCTCTGCCGGAGGCCGACTGCCGCAGCGAAGTAAAGGGGGAGCGCCGGGCGCAAGCCCGGCGCGGAGGACATGAGCGAAGGCAGTCGGACTTCGGCAGCGGCTCGCGAGGTGTCGCCCAGCAGATCCTCACTACCGCGAAGCCTCCCGCGCCCGCTGTTGCTCCTGCAACAGCCGCCACATCACCTTGCCCGAGCCGCTCTTGGGCAAGGCATCGACAAACTCCACGATGCGCGGCACCTTGTAGGCCGCCATGTGCTCCCGGGCCCAGTCGGTCACGTCCTGCTCGCGCGCCGTGGCGCGGGCCTCGGGCCGCACCACCACCAGCGCCTTGACGGTCTCGCCGCGGTAGGCGTCCTGCGCACCGATCACGCAGGCTTCCAGCACCACCGGGCACTTGAACAGCAGCAACTCCACCTCGGTGGGCCAGACCTTGAAGCCGCTGGCGTTGATCATGCGCTTCAGGCGGTCGGTGATGAAGAAGTAGCCCTCCTCGTCCATGCGCCCCAGGTCCCCCGTGCGGAAGAAACGCTTGCCGTCCAGCTCGAAGAAGGCCTCTGCGGTGGCCTGCGGGTGCTTCCAGTAGCCCTTGAAGACCATGGGGCCGTGGGTCACGATCTCGCCAGACTCGCCCGGGGGCAACTCCTGCAGCGTCTGCGGGTCCACCACGCGCGAGTCCACGCCGAAGATGGGCATGCCCAGGCACTGCAGCTTGGCGCGCTCGGGCGGGTTGGCGTGGCTGGGCGCGGCAGTCTCAGTCAGGCCGTAGCCCTCGGCAAAGGTGAGGCCGAACTCGTCCTGCAGCCGTTGCGCCACGGCCTGCGGCATGGCCGCGCCGCCGCCGGACAGATAGCGCAGGCTGGACAGGTCGAACTGCCGGTAGTTCGGGCTGCCGAACAGGTCGATGATCATCGTGGGAATGCAGGTCCAGTGCGTCACCCCGTGGCGCGAGATGATGCGCCCGGCCAGTTCGCGGTCCCAGCGCGGCAGGATCACCACCGTGCTGCCCGTGAAGGCCGGCGCCATCACGCCGTACATGAAGCCCGTGATGTGGAACATCGGCACCACGGCCAGGCTGATGGATTCGGCGCTGGCATGGCCCCACAGCCCGCCACCCACCACGTTGTGCATCAGCGTGCGGTGGGTGTGCAGGCAGCCCTTGGGCAGGCCGGTGGTGCCCGAGGTGTATGGCAGCAGGGCCAGGTCGTGCGGGCCGGCCGTGTGGGGGCCAGGCTGATGGCCAGCGGCCAGGGCGTCCAGCCAGCGCTCGAAACGTGAGTCAGGCAGCACCGCCTCGGTCCGCAGCCAGGCCAGCACGGGCTCGGCTGGGGCCTCGGCCGGGTCCAGCTCGGCCTCGGCCGGCATGGCCTCGGCATAACGTGTCACCAGCACGTGCTCCAGCCGCTGCTCGGCGGGCAGGCGCGCATCGGCCTCGGCCACGACGGCGGCCAGATCCGCACTGACGATGGCCACGCGGGCCTCGGGGTCGGTGATGTAGTGGCCGAACTCGTCGGCCCGGTTCATGGGGTTCACCGGCACTATCACCGCGTTGGCACGCAGCACCGCGAAGGCCGCCACCACGTACTGCGGGCAGTTCTGCATGTACAGCAGCACGCGGTCGCCGCGTTGCACGCCACGGGTCTGCAGCCAACCGGCCAGCGCCTCGGCCTGGCGGTGCAGGTCCCCCCAGTTGAGCCTTCGGCCCAGGTACAGGTAGGCGGTCTTGTGGGGGTAGCGCCGGGCCGCCACCTCCAGGTTGAACCACAAGGAGGTTTCAGGCGCCTCCAACTCCTGGGGCAACCGTGCGGGCCAATGGGCGAGATGGGGGCGTGGGGTCGGCGTCGGGATCGGGTTCAATCGGGGCGCTCCGGGAGGGATACACGATGCGCCGTAGGTTTAACCGCCCCAGTCGCAACACGCCATTCAGCGAAACCCTGGGAGCCACTGGACTTTTTCGCATCATGAGGCTGACCGAATCAGAGCGCCAGGCCGTCCGTGAGGTCGTCGGCGAACTGACCGGGGGGGCGCGCGCCGTCATCTTCGGGTCGCGAATCGACGAGTCCGCCACAGGCGGCGACATCGACCTGCTGGTCGAGAGCTCCGAGCCTGAAGCGACTGCCGGTGCACGAGAGCGCAAGACTGCATGAAGCCACGCTGTGACGACGGAGAACGCCTTGAAGAGGTCTTCCAGCTCCACCAGCCACAGCTACTTGATCGGCCCTGTGCGGCATGATGAGCGTGAGCGTGGCCGGCAGCGGCAACGCCAAGGTGCAAGCGCTCAGCCAGTTCAAGGTGAGCGTGGCTTCTTGATGCTGATCCTGCACCGCCTGCCGGGCATGCGGCTGAAAAAGGCCAGCCGCAACGAGTCGTTCGCAAGGCTGTGGGAGGCCCGCAAACGCATCCAGAAACTCGGGAGGTGCGACCGCTCACCATGAGGACGGTTCGGGCCGTGAACCACGCGCAGCGGCTGTGAGCCCTGCACCAAAGTCACGCATTCCGTGCACAGACTGTCCACAGTCTTGCCTAAACTGGCTCATCACTGACGCGACCGCAGCCGCCCTTTTCACCTTGGACAACGCCCTCATCCTGATCGTCGAAGACGAGCCGCAGATTGCCGACATCCTGGTGGCCTACTTCGCCCGCGATGGCTTTCGCACGGTGACGGCCGGCGATGGCGATCTGGCGCTGCAGCACCACCAGATGCTGTCGCCCGACCTGGTGGTCCTGGATGTGAAACTGCCCCGCCGTGATGGCTTCGAGGTGCTGGCAGCGCTGCGCGCGCGCGGTTCGACGCCGGTGATCATGGCCAGCGCGATGGGCGAGGATCTGGACAAGCTCAGCGCGCTGCGCATCGGGGCCGACGACTATGTGGTCAAGCCCTTCAATCCGGTGGAAGTCGTGGCGCGGGCCAAAGCCGTGCTGCGCCGAACACAGGGCGGGGGCACTGCTGCGGCCCTGCTGCGCGTGGCAGGCCTCACCGTGGACATGAGCGCGCACAGCGCGAGTCTGCAGACGGGCGATGGCCCCGCGCAAGCGCTGAACCTTACGCTGACCGAGTTCCGCATGCTGAGCTTCATGGCGCGCAGCCCGCACAAGGCCTTCAGCCGCGCCGAGCTGCTGGATGCCTGCCTGCCGCCCGATGGCGAGGCCATCGAACGCACGGTGGACAGCCATGTCTCCAAACTGCGCAAGAAATTTGAAGCCGCTGGCGGACAAGGTTGGCTCGCAGGCGTGCGTGGTGTGGGCTATCGGCTGCGGGCAACTTGAGTGGCTCCCAGCAGCTGCCGTCAAGAGGATTCAGGATGAAGGCTCGCCGTTTGCGCACCCAGTTGACGCTGGGCATGCTGATCTTCTTCGTCGGCGCGTTTGGCTTCATCTACGGCGGCACCCGCACGCTGGACGAGTGGCTGACGTCCCGCTACCTGAACAACCTGCCGCCAGCCGCCCAGCGTGCCGAGCGCGACCTCGAAGCGTTGCGGCTGCCCGATCCGGCTGATCTGCGGGTGCTCATAGAGGCTTCGGAAGGAGGTGGTGCACAGTTGCGCCTGTACAGCGACCTGGGCCTGGGCGTGCTGACGGTCTTGGCTACCTGCGTGGCGCTCTGGCTGGCCATGGGTGTGGGTCAGCGGCTGGCGCGTCCGATCGAACGCGTGGCCCAGGCAGCGCGGCGCGTGGCGCAGGGCGACCTGGACGCCCGTGCCGAGCCGGGACGCGACAGCAGCCTGGAACTGCGGCAACTGGTGGATGACTTCAACCGCATGGCCGACAGCCTTGCCGCATCGCGGCGTGAGTTGAAGGAGTCGACCGCCGCGATTGCGCACGAGTTGCGTACACCCCTGACCATCCTGCGCGGGAGGCTGCAAGGCATCCACGACGGCGTGTTCGCCAGCGGCCCGGCCGAGATCACAGCGCTCATCCAGCACGTCGATTCGCTCAGCCGGGTGGTGGAAGACCTGCGCGTGGTCAGCCTGGCCGGCGCAAACAGCCTGGCGCTGCAGCGCCGCCCGATGGAACTGGCCACGGAAGTGGAAAGCCTGCTGCCGGTGATCGAGCCCGACCTGCATGCGCTCGGCATGCGGCTGGAGCTCGACCTGCGCCCGGCACCTGTCCACGCCGATCCCCAGCGCTTGCGCCAGATGCTGATCTGCCTGCTGGACAACGCGCGCCGCTACGCCAGCGAAGGTGGCGTGGTGCGCATCGAAACCCACGCATCAGGCAGCGCGGGAGTGCTGCGCGTGCTCGATCGTGGCGCCAGCTTTCCGCCAGGCGGCGCCGAGAGGGCGTTCGAGCGCTTCTGGCGCAGCGAGGCCTCGCGCTCGCGTCAGACCGGGGGCAGCGGCCTGGGGCTGAGCGTGGTCCGCGCCATCGCCGACGCCCACGGCGGACAGGCCCACGCGGCCAATCGACCCGATGGGGGCGCGGTATTGGAAATCCGGCTGCCCGCATCGCCCTGAAGCTACTTTGCGCCCAGCCTTCAGCGTCTCCACAGAGTCTCCATCCAGGGTGCACCGGATTTGCATCGGCCGTTTCTAAAGTGAAGTCAGTTGTTCCCGAGACCGGCATCCGCCGCGTCCGGGCACAGCGACTCACAAGGAAGACCGATGACACCGACCCATTCCGACGCCCCTGCCCAACTCAACCGCCGCCAACTGCTCGCGCTGGGACTCAGCAGCGCTGCGCTGACCGCTTGCGGCGGGGGCGGCGGCAATGGCGCCCTTGAAGACGCCGCCAACAAGGCCCGGCGCAAAGACCTGCTGGAGCAAACGGCCAGCAAGGCGGTGGCCGCCGGTCTGGTGTCGGCCAGCCTGCACTACGCCGATCGGCAATCCAGCGCCACGGCCGCCGCCGGCCTTCGCCAAAAGGGCGCGCCGGCTGCCACGGCCATCGGCGACTGGCTGCGCCTCGGGTCTGTCTCCAAGGCAATGACGGCCTGCATAGCCGCCACGCTGATCGAACGTGGGCAACTGAGCTGGACGCTCAGCCTGGCAGATGCCCTGCCGGACTTGGCTGCCGGCATGCTTCCGGCGTTTCGCAGCGTGACGGTCGTGCAACTGCTCGAGCATCGCGGCGGCTTGATCGCGATGAACAACGAGGCCGATATCGGCCTCTTCCTGGAGTTCCTCGCCACGCAGACCGCGCCCTTGCCCGAGACCCTCGCGGGCCGTCGCCGCTTCGCGGCTGCCTGGGCGCTGCAACAGGCCCAGCCAGGCGTGACGCCGGGCCAGGACACTCTGTATTCCAACGTCGGCTACATGCTGGTCGGCATGATTCTGGAAGCCCGCAGTGGCAAGAGCTTCACCGCCTTGTTCGACGAACTGATCGTTCCCCTGGTTGGCATGCCTGGCGGACCTGGCTTGAGCCCGGGCCTGCCAACCACGGCAGGCCTGGCCATACAGCGCGGGCATGTCGGCACCCCGGGTGCAGTGCAGTTCTTCGAATGGAACCCGCCCGAGCTGGAGGGTTGGAATGAAGTGCTGGGCGAGGCCGCAGGCGGTGTGTTCGCCACCGTGACCGGCTACGCCAAGTGGCAGCAGTTGCACCAGCAGGCACTGAGTGGTGAGCCCACCCCACTGCCGGCAGCGTATGTGCAGCGTCTTCGCAATCCAGTGGGCGACTATGTCTTGGGCTGGGACGTGGGCCCGCTGCCAGATGCCTTCAAGCAAAAGGTCTGTCTCTCCCATGGAGGCGCCGGCGACGGCTTCACTGCCTTCAGCGTGATCGCGCTGGATGGCCAGTTCGCCATCAGCGCTTTCACGAACACGGATGCGCAAGAAGGCAGTCAAGACCCCGGCTGGACGATGAAACTGCTCACCAAGGCGATCTTCGACCTGCAGGCGGGCTGGGCCTGAGGGCACCTTCAGGCTGCGGCGCACCAGGGGCGGCCATTCATCCGAACTCGTGGGTACCGGCGGCCGGCGAACATCCGGGCCGCCATCACGCGGGCGGGAACCGTGTCGCCAGCCCTCAACATGGTGGGCACCCTGCTGTTCAGTGTTCCCTTGGATCGCGGCGACGCGGCGGTTGAATCGAGGCCGTCGATCCCCAGACCGGACGCCAGCTGGCCGCGCTTCGGGGGGGCCGGCACCGGCCCACGGTGACTCATTGGACGAGCCTGCCCAGGCAGGTATCCCATCAGGTCAAGGGCTGCATCCAATCGACCGGACCGCCGCAAGCATTTTCTGTGCAAGCACTATCGGATCAGCTTCCAGCGGAACCATGTGGGCGCACCGGTCCATGTAGATGGCCTTGGTCCCGTAGGCCGATGCTGTCGCCTCGGTGGACTCGTGCGACACCATGAAATCATCACTCCCACCAATGACCGTCACGGGGCAACGTACCGCACTTGGGTCGGGAAGCAGGGTGTTCATCTCGTTTCCGGCGCGCCATGAATCCTCCTGCTGCTGCGCCATGAACCGTCGAACACTGGCAATGGGTGTTTGCGCATGGAACAGCAGCGACTTGGCAACTGCCTCATCCGCGTACAGCCGTTTGAAACTGCGGCGCAGACTGGCCATGAGGAATGTCCAGGCATGCTTGCGCGCCATACGCATGCCGTCAGTCTTCATGCCGCATGTTGGCGAAGATGCAATCAATACAGCATGCTCCAGCTTGCATCTCGATGCAAGCAACTGCGTGACCAATCCCCCCATGGAGTGACCAACCGCGACCCGCAGCGTTGGCATGTGGGCGAGAACACTTCTTGCGTCCTCAACATAGTCCTCTATGCCCGCGTCCTGAAGTGCCTCATGCCCGTCACTATGGCCGTGCCCCCTCAAGTCAACAGCCGCAGTGCCAACTCCAGCGTCGGCCATTGCTTGCATCAGGGGAAGCCAGATCGCAGCGGTTTCCGTACAACCATGAATGAACAGAATCTCTGGATCTTCTCCAAGTACGGCCACAGCGAGCCTAGAAAGCCCTGGGCGTTCGATGTATGTGCGTGAGATCATGAAGCAGCACCTTCGCCTCAGGCCCGAAGAAGCAAGACCGCCGGCCTTCACACCACCACCGGTTCCGGCTCCAGGCGGATGCCGAAGCGGCCGTAGACGCTTTCCTGGATGGCGCGCGCCAGGGTCACGACCTCGCCGCCCGTGGCGCCGCCGCGGTTGACCAGCACCAGCGCCTGCTTGTCGTACACGGCCGCGCCGCCCACGGCCTTGCCTTTCCAGCCGCAGGCGTCAATCAGCCAGCCGGCGGCCAGCTTGGCGCTGCCGTCGGGCAGCGGGTAGTGCGCCACCTCGGGGTCGCGGTCGATGATGTCGCGGCACTGCTCGGCACTCACCACCGGGTTCTTGAAGAAGCTGCCGGCGTTGCCGATGACGGCCGGGTCGGGCAGCTTGGCGCGGCGGATGGCGCACACCCACTCGAAGACCGTGCGGGGGTCGGGCTCGCTGATGCCGGTCTCGGCGCGCTTGCGCTCCAGGTCCAGGTAGCCCAGCACGGGCATCCACGGCCGCGGCAGGCGAAAGCGCACCCGGGTAATCACGCTCTTGCCCGCCAGGTGCTGCTTGAAGACGCTGTCGCGGTAGCCGAAGCGGCAGGCTGCGGCGTCAAGCGTCACGGTGCGGCCCGTCACCAGGTCCACCGCGTCAAGGGATTCGAAGCGGTCCTTCAGTTCCACGCCGTAAGCCCCGATGTTCTGCACCGGCGCGGCTCCCACGGTGCCGGGGATCAGCGCCAGGTTCTCCAGGCCGGGCAGGCCCTGCTCCAGCGTCCACTGCACGAAGCCGTGCCAGGACTCCCCCGCGCCAGCCTCCACGATCCAGGCATCGTCCGTGGTGTGCAGCAATCGCAGCCCGGGCACCTCCACCTTCACCACCAGGGCCTGCACGTCGCGGGTGAACAGCACGTTGCTGCCGCCGCCGAGGATGAACTTGGGTGCCAGGCCCCAGGCGGGGTCGTCCACCAGGCGCCGCAGGTCGGCCTCGCTCTTCACCCGCAGCAGGTGCGCAGCCACGGCAGGCAGGCCGAAGGTGTTGAGCGTGCGCAGGCTGACGCCCGCCTCCAGAGGCAAGGTGCTTACCGACATGGGCGGGCGAGGTCGGTCGGGTTGAAGGGGATTCCACAGGGTCGAGACATCGCGCAGAATTTTCCCCTGCTTTACCCTGCCGGCCCGTACTTTTCAGTGGCCGGACCTGTGCCACGCCAAGAGAGAACCGACATGCCGAGCTTCGACGCCGTCCTCGAACCCAATCTGGTGGAATTGAAGAATGCCGTGGACCAGACCGGCAAGGAGATCGGCACCCGTTTCGACTTCAAGGGCTCCAGCGCCAAGGTGGAACTCACGGAAAAGGGGGCCTCGCGCGAACTGATGCTCTACGGCGACAGCGACTTCCAGATCGGCCAGGTGCGTGACGTGCTGCTGGCCAAGCTCACCAAGCGCGGCGTGGACATCCGCTTCCTGGACCTGAGCAGCAAGATCGAGAAGATCGGTGGTGACAAGGTGCGCCAACCGGTGGCCGTGCGCACCGGTATCGACAGCGACAACGCCAAGAAGATCCAGGGCCTGATCAAGCAGAGCAAGCTCAAGGTGCAGGCGCAGATCCAGGGCGACGTGGTGCGCGTCAGCGGCGGCAAGCGCGACGACTTGCAGGCAGCGATCCGCCACCTCAAGGCCGGCGTGACCGACCTGCCGCTGTCGTTCACCAATTTCCGGGACTGAGGCCGCGACCACCCGCCGCACACTCGCGGCCAGGCAAAGCGGGGGCCTTCGCGCAGGAGGCGGCGGCGTTTTCGAACGGTCGTGCTAAAAACACGGCCCCCGCGGATCGCTGGTCATGGCAGCCCTGCCTCTGCCAGTCGCCCACCGCCCAGACACAGGAGAAAGCCCCAATGGACCTGAACTTCACGGCCGAGGAACTGGCGTTTCGCGCCCACATCCGCCAGTGGGTGGCCGAGCACCTGCCCCAGGACATCTCGCACAAAGTGCACCACGCGCTGCACCTGAGCCGCGACGACCTGCAGCGCTGGGCGAAGATCCTGGGCGCCAAGGGCTGGCTGGGCTGGAACTGGCCGGCGGAATTCGGCGGCCCGGGCTGGAACGCAGTGCAGCGGCATCTGTTCGAGGAAGAGTGCGCCCTGGCCGGTGCGCCCCGCGTGGTGCCGTTCGGCCCGGTGATGGTGGCCCCGGTCATCATGGCGTTTGGCAATCGCGAGCAGCAGCAGCGCTTCCTGCCCGGCATCGCCAGCGGCGAGGTCTGGTGGAGCCAGGGCTACAGCGAGCCGGGTTCGGGTTCGGACCTGGCCTCGCTGAAGACCCGCGCGGAACGCCGCGGCAAGGTCTACATCGTCAACGGCCAGAAGACCTGGACCACGCTCGGGCAGTACGGCGAGTGGATCTTCTGCCTGGTGCGCACCAGCAACGAGGGCAAGCCGCAGACCGGCATCAGCTTCCTGCTCATCGACATGAAGAGCCCCGGCATCACCGTGCGCCCCATCGTGCTGCTGGACGGCGAGCCCGAGGTCAACGAGGTCTGGTTCGACAACGTCGAGGTGCCCGCAGAGAACCTGATCGGCGAGGAGAACAAGGGCTGGACCTACGCCAAGCACCTGCTCAGCCACGAGCGCACCAACATTGCCGATGTGAACCGCGCCAAGCGCGAACTGGAGCGCCTGAAGCGCATCGCCAAGGCCGAAGGCGTGTGGGAGGACGCGCGATTCCGCGACCAGATCGCCCTGCTGGAAGTGGACATCGTGGCGCTGGAGATGATGGTGCTGCGCGTACTGTCGGCCGAAAAGACCGGCAAGCAGAGCCTGGACGTGGCCGGCCTGCTGAAGATCCGCGGCAGCGAGATCCAGCAGCGCTACACCGAGCTCATGCTGCTGGCCGCCGGGCCGGCCAGCGTGCCGCTGGTGCGTGAGGCCATGGAAGCCGGCTGGCAGGGCGATCAGGCCCTGACTGCCCTGTGGCCCGGCGAAGTGGCGCAGGCCGCGCCGCTGGCCGGCACCTACTTCAACTACCGCAAGACCTCCATCTACGGCGGGTCCAACGAGGTGCAACGCAACATCGTCGCGCAGACGGTGCTGGGCTGAGGAGACGACGATGGACTTCGAGTTTTCAGACGACCAAGCCTCGCTGCGCGATGCCGTGGCCCGCTGGGTCGACAAGGGCTTCGGCTTCGAGCGCCGGCACGCACTGGCCAAGGCGGGCGGCGCCTCGCGCGAGGTGCTGAACGAACTGGCGGAGCTGGGCCTGATGGGCCTGGCCGTGCCCGAGGCCCACGGCGGCATGGGCTTTGGCGCCGTGGAGGCCATGGTGGTGATGGAGGAACTGGGCCGCGGCCTGGTGCATGCCCCCTACGCCGCCGCCGCGCTGGTGACCCCTCATCTGCTGGCCGCTGCCCCGCAGGCCGTGCAGGCGCAGTGGCTGCCGCGCATCGCGGCCGGCGAAGCCCTGGTGGTGCTGGCCCACCAGGAACGGGCGGCGCGCTACCGCCTGCACCACGTCACCACCCGTGCCACGGTCACGGGCGCAGGCCACGTGCTGAGCGGCGCCAAGAGCGTGGTGCCCGCTGGCGACGAAGCCGATGCCTTCATCGTGCCGGCACGTCTGTCCGGCGCCGATGACGACACGGCCGGCATCGGCCTGTTCCTGGTGGAACGCGGCGGCGCAGGTGTGAACGTGCGCGGCTACCCCACGCAGGACGGCGGCCGCGCCGCCGAGCTCACGCTGGCGGCAGCGCCGGCCACGCTCATCTGCACCGAGGGTTACGAGACGGTTTCCCTGGCGGCCGACGTGGGCCTGGCGGCCGCCTGCGCTGAAGGTACCGGCCTGATGGAGCGCCTGGTGGCCCTCACCGCCGAGTACATGAACACGCGCAAGCAGTTCGGCGTGCCGATTGCCAGCTTCCAGGCGCTGCGTCATCGCATGGCCGACGTGAAGATGCAGCTGGAACTGGGCCGCTCCATGAGCTACTTCGCCAGCATGAAGCTGGGCGAGCCGGCACCGGCGCGGCGTCGCGCCCTGTCCCAGGCCAAGGTGCAACTCGGCCGCAGCATGCGGCACGTGGGGCAGGAATGCATCCAGCTGCATGGCGGCATCGGCGTGACCGATGAATACATCGCCAGCCATTACTTCAAGCGCCTGACCCTGCTGGAGATGACCTGGGGCGACACCCTGCACCACCTGGGCGAGGTGAGCTGCCGCATGCAGGACACGGCCGGTGTCTTCGCCTGATCATGGCGCCCGCGCGGGGGGCAGCCTCACCGATGTGGCGGGCCTGAAGGCGGGCGGTCTCACCGATGTGCCCGGCCTGAAGGTCGGGCACTACACCGACCCGCGCCGCCCCACGGGCTGCACCGTCGTGCTGTGTGAAGAAGGTGCAGTGTGCGGTGTGGATGTGCGAGGGGGGGCGCCCGGTACGCGCGAGACCGACCTGCTGAGGTCCGAGAACACCGTGGAGCATGTGCACGCGGTGCTGCTGACAGGCGGCAGTGCCTTCGGCCTGGCGGCAGCCACGGGGGTGGTGGAGTGGCTGGAGGAACGGGGCCATGGCCTGCAGGTGGGCCCCGCCAAGGTGCCCTTGGTGCCCAGTGCCGTGTTGTTCGACCTGTGGGTGGGCGACCACCGCATCCGTCCCGACGCCGAGGCCGGCCGGGCCGCCTGCGAGGCGGCCACCACGGGGCCGGTGGCCGAAGGCAATGTGGGCGCTGGCGCGGGCGCGGCCGTGGGCAAGCTCTTCGGCATCCGCCGCGCGATGAAGGGGGGCATCGGCACCGCGTCGGTGCGCCTGGGCGGCTTCACGGTGGCCGCGCTGGTGGCGGTGAACGCCGTGGGCGATGTGCTGGGCGAGGACGGACAGGTGCTGGCGGGAGCCCGTGACGAGGAAGGCCAACACCTGGTGGGCACCACGGCCGCCACGCTGCGCGGCGAGGGCCCGCAGCGGCTGATGCGAGGCAGCGCCACCACCATCGGTCTGGTGGCCACTGACGCCGCGTTGACCAAGGCACAGGCCAACAAGCTGGCCTCGCTGGCGCACCACGGCCTGTCACGCGCCATCGACCCCA
The DNA here is from genome assembly GCA_947464185.1 of Burkholderiales bacterium. Classification (GTDB taxonomy): domain Bacteria; phylum Pseudomonadota; class Gammaproteobacteria; order Burkholderiales; family Burkholderiaceae_C; genus Rubrivivax. The sequence goes on along the minus strand of CANHVY010000041.1, from coordinate 4,874 downwards.
TCACCACGCACGACGGCGACACCCTCTTCGCGCTGGCCACGGCACGCGCCGGCAGGGTCGATGACTTGAGCGGACTGGGCGTCGTGGCGGCAGAGCTCACGGCGCGGGCGATCCGCCGGGCCGTGCGCGCGGCCGAAGGCCTGCCGGCGTACGGCCTGCCAGCCCTGCGGGACCTGGTCTCCACAGCGCCCCCGCGCTGAGTTCATGCGTCTGTCAGCCATCCTCTTCAGCCAGGGTTTCGGCACCCGCCGGGAGTGCGTGGGCCGGGTGCTGGACGGCCAGGTGACCGTCGCCGGGCGGGTGTGCGATGACCCGGACGAGGACTTCGGCACCGACGGCCTGGTGTTCAGCGTGGAAGGCCGGGAGTGGCCCTTCCGCGAGAAGGCGCTGGTCGCGCTGCACAAGCCCGCGCACTACGAATGCTCGATGAAGCCGCGCCACCACCCCAGCGTGATGAGCCTGCTGCCTGCGCCGCTGCGCACGCGCGGCCTGCAACCCGTGGGCCGGCTGGACGAGGACACCACCGGCCTGCTGCTGCTGACGGACGACGGCACCCTCATCCACCGCCTGACCTCACCCAAGAAGCACATGCCCAAGGTCTACGAAGCGACGACGCGCCACCCGGTGGACGAGCGCCAGTTGACCGCCCTGCGCACAGGCGTGGTGCTGGACGACGATCCGGCCCCCGTGGCCGCCCTGGAAGCGCTGGCCGCGGGCGAGCATGGCTTGCGCATGACGCTCACCGAAGGCCGCTACCACCAGGTCAAGCGCATGGTGGCCGCCGTGGGCAACCGGGTGGACGCCCTGCACCGCAGCGCCATTGGCGCGTACCGATTGCCCCCTGAACTGGCCCCAGGGCAATGGTGCTGGCTGGACCCTGCCGCGTTGTACGCCTCGCGATAATTCGGGGATGCAGGTCTTCCGCGGTCTTCCGCCTCCCCATGCGCGCGCCGCCTGCGCGCTGACCATCGGCAACTTCGACGGTGTGCACCGCGGCCACCAGGCCATGCTGGCCATGCTCACGCACGAGGCGCGCCAGCGCGGCCTGCCCTGCTGCGTGGTGACCTTCGAACCCCATCCGCGGGACTTCTTCGCCCAGCGCAGCGGCCGGCCCGAGGCGGCGCCCACGCGCATCTCGACCTTGCGGGATACGGTGTCGGCTCTCGCCGAGTGCGGCGTGGACCGGCTGGTGGTGCTGCGCTTTGACGAGGCCCTGTCCGGCCTGCCGCCGCAGGACTTCATCACCCGCATCCTGGTGCAGGGCCTGGGGGCCCGGCTGGTCATGGTGGGCGACGACTTCCGCTTCGGCGCCCGCCGTGCCGGCGACTACGCCCTGCTGGACCGCGCAGGCGGGGAACTCGGCTTCGACGTGGCGCGCATGATGAGTTTCGAGGTGCACGGCCTGCGCGTGTCGAGCTCGGCCGTGCGGCAGGCGCTGGCCGAGGGAGACATGGACCGCGCGGCCGCGCTGCTGGGCCGGCCCTACGCCATCAGCGGGCGTGCCGTCCACGGCCGCAAGCTCGGGCGCGAGCTGGGCTTTCGCACGCTGAACCTGCGCTTCGTCCACCCCCGGCCGGCGGCCATGGGCATCTTCGTGGCCCGCATCCACGGCCTGGGCCCTGGCGTCCTGCCGGGCGTGGCCAGCCTGGGGGTGCGCCCCACGGTGGAAGATGCCGGCCGCGTGCTGCTGGAGACCCATGCGCTGGAGTGGCCGCAGACGCTGGGCCTGGAGGGCGGCTATGGCCGCTGCCTGCGGGTGGAACTGGCCCAGAAGCTGCACGATGAGCGCCGATACGCATCGCTCGAGACCTTGCAGCAGGGCATCGCGCAGGATGTGGCGGATGCACGGGCCTGGTTTGCGGCCCGCTGAGGGCGAGCCCGGCCGTCAGAAGCGCCAGACCACGGCCCCGGAGGCGGTGGCGTAGCCCGGCCGGCGGGTCAAGGGGCTGTCGGCCGCAGAGCCAAGCATCCTGGTATAGCCCGCGCCCAGGGACGCACCGAAGGGCTGGCCCCAGGCCTGGAACTCGGTGCGCCAGCCCACCGACACATGCAGGTCACGCAAACCCGCCGAAGCCTCGAAGGCGGGCAAGCCCGACGCAAGCGACTGAGCTGACGTGACACCGTACCAGTTCTGCGTGTAGCGCTTTCCTGCCGCGCCGAGTCCGACGTTCAGCGCCAGGCTCTCACCAGGCCCCAGGTTCCAGACGCGGGTGGCCGCCAGATCACCCAAAAAGCCACCACCGCGGCCCAGCAAGTCTGCGCTGACACCCGCCGTCACGCGCCACTGCGGGTTGGGGTCCCAGCGAGCCGACCACCTGGTGCGCACCGTGCGGCGAATGTCGCCGGTGCCCGCCAGTTCCGGGCTGTCGGAGGCGCTGCGTCCGCCATCAATCCGCAAGCCCAGGCGCAAGCGCAGGGTGCCCCGGCGCGCCAACTCTGCCGCGAGTCCGCGCTCCACCTCGTCAGCATCGCGGGTGGTGAAGCCGCCGGAGCCATTCAAGGTGATGCGGCCATAGCGCAGGAAGCCTGCGGGGGTCAGCCCATAGCGAGACTCGGAAGACCCTGCAAACGCCGGACCCTGGCGCAGGGCGAATCCGACGGCCCCCTCAAAGCGGGTGGGCGTCGTTGCAGCCTGTGCCCAGCTCGGCCCGCACCCCGCCCAAAGCAGGAAGGCAGCCAAGCCCGTAATGCCAGCATGCTGGTTCGCGCGCCTCATCCAATCCCTTCGCAAGTGATTCCCCGGGGGAATTCTGACCGCGTCAATCGCTGCCCAGCACAATGGCCCTCAGCCTAAAATGTTCGCATGAGCCCCTCCCCCGCGAATTGCCTCTTCTCAGGCCTGCACGCCCGCACGCGGCGTCAGACCACACGCGACCGAATTCGGGGCTGACACCTGGGGCGCTGTGCGCCCCAAGACCGCGCCACCTGCCCTGCAGATGCGGGGGCAGTTTCCGTACACCGCGACCAGCGTCGTCTTCAGGCGCTCCCCAGGCCATGAGCACCCCTTCTTCCCAGAGCACGCCCGAGACCGGCTCGCCCTCCGCGACCACGGCGGACTACCGCGCCACCCTGAACCTGCCCGACACGCCCTTCCCCATGCGCGGCGACCTGCCCAAGCGCGAGCCGGGCTGGGTGAAGGAGTGGAACGAAGGCGGCCTGTACCAGCGCCTGCGCGTGGCGCGCCACGGCGCACCGCTGTTCGTGCTGCACGACGGCCCACCGTACGCCAACGGCAAGCTGCACATCGGCCACGCGCTGAACAAGGTGCTCAAGGACATGATCGTCAAGTCGCGCCAGCTGGCGGGCTACGACGCACGCTACGTGCCGGGCTGGGACTGCCACGGCCTGCCCATCGAGAACGCCATCGAGAAGCTGCACGGCCGCGGCCTGCCGCGCGACGTGGTGCAGGCCAGGAGCCGGGCCTTCGCCACCGAGCAGATCGCGCAGCAGATGCAGGACTTCCAGCGCCTGGGCGTGCTGGGCGACTGGGCCCACCCCTACCGCACCATGGACCCGGGCAACGAGGCCGGCGAGATGCGCGTGCTCAAGCGCCTGATGGAGCGGGGCTTCGTCTACCGCGGCAGCAAGCCCGTGTACTGGTGCTTTGACTGCGGCTCGTCGCTGGCCGAGTTCGAGATCGAGTATGCGGACAAGACCTCGCCCACGGTGGACGTGGCCTTCCTGGCGCAGGACCGGGCTGCCGTGGCGAAGGCCTTCGGCTTGAGCGCGATGGAGCAGGATGCCTACGCCGTGATCTGGACCACCACCCCCTGGACGCTGCCGGCCAACCAGGCGCTGAACCTGAACCCGGGCCTGGAATACGCGCTGGTACGGACCGAGCGCGGCCTGCTGATCCTGGCCTCAGCCTTGGTGGAGAAATGCCTGGAGCGCTACGGCCTGCAGGGCACGGTGCTGGCCACCACGCTGGGTGAAGCCCTGGGCGGCCTGCATTTCCACCACCCCCTGGCCCATGTGCACGAGGGCTACCGCCGCACTTCGCCGGTGTACCTGGCCGACTACGCCACCGCCGAGGACGGCACCGGCATCGTGCACTCGGCCCCGGCCTACGGCGTGGAGGACTTCAACTCCTGCATCGCGCACGGCTTGAAGCACGACCAGATCCTGAATCCCGTGCAGGGCCACGGGCGCTACGAGGAAGCCCTGCCCCTGTTCGGCGGGCAGGACATCTGGAAGGCCAACCCGCAGATCATCGAGACCCTGCGCGCGGCGGACCGTTTGATGGCCACCGCCAAGCTGCAGCACAGCTACCCGCACTGCTGGCGCCACAAGAGCCCGGTGATCTACCGCGCCGCGGCCCAGTGGTTCGTACGCATGGACGAAGGCCCCGGTGTGTTCACCGTGGACAAGGCGGCGAAGACGCTGCGCCAGACCGCGCTGGAGGCCATCGACGCCACGAGCTTCTACCCCGAGAACGGCCGTGCCCGGCTGCGCGACATGATCGCCAACCGGCCCGACTGGTGCATCAGCCGCCAGCGCAGCTGGGGCGTGCCCCTGCCCTTCTTCCTGCACAAGGTGACGGGCGAACTGCACCCCGACACTTTGGCGCTGATGGACCGCGCGGCGGACCTGGTGGAACGCGGCGGCATCGAAGCCTGGAGCCAGCTCGATCCGGCCGACCCTGCCTGGCTGGGCGACGATGCCGCGCACTGGACCAAGAGCCAGGACATCCTGGACGTGTGGTTCGACTCGGGCTCCACCTTTTCGCACGTGCTCAAGGGCTCGCACGCCAGCGATGGCGCCCCAGCCGGGGCGGATGCAGGTCACCACATGGACGGCCCCGAGGCCGACCTGTACCTCGAAGGCCACGACCAGCACCGCGGCTGGTTCCACTCCTCGCTCTTGATCGCCTGCGC
>CANHVY010000040.1 GCA_947464185.1 Burkholderiales bacterium | reverse complement strand
TCAGGGCGAAGCTGCGCAAACGCAGCGACTCGCAAGTCAAGGCGCCATCCGGTTCAGACTGCACCCTCCCAACCCGCTCAGGCCGGGCCTAAGGCCCGCTCAGGCCGCGCCTAAGGCCCGCTCAGGCCGGTCCTAAGGCCCATTCGGGCCGGGCCTAAGGCCCGTTCGGGCTGAGCCTGTCGAAGCCCCGGTCAGGCCCGACCCGCAGGCCTCAGCAGCGGATGCCCACGTGCAGCGCCACCAGTCCGCCCGTCAGGTTGTGCACGTCCACGTGGCCGAAGCCGGCATCCTTCATCATGGCCTTGAGCGTGGCCTGGTCCGGGTGCATGCGGATGGACTCGGCCAGGTAGCGGTAGCTGTCGGCATCACCCGCCACCCACTGCCCGATGCGCGGCAGCACCTTGAAGGAGTACCAGTCGTAGGCGCCCTGCAGAGCGGGCGCCACCTTGCTGAATTCCAGCACCAGCAACCGGCCGCCCGGGCGCAGCACCCGGCACATCTCCTGGAGCGCGGCCTCCTTGTGCGTCATGTTGCGCAGCCCGAAGGAGACGCTGACGAGGTCGAAGGTCTGGTCACGGAAAGGCAGGTGCTCGGCATCGCAGGCCGTGGAGGGCAAGAGCAGTCCCTCGTCCACCAGCCGGTCGCGGCCCTCACGCAGCATGGCCTCGTTGATGTCGGTATGCACCACCACGCCCCGCGCGCCGGCGCGGCGGGCAAAGGCCCGCGTGAGGTCACCCGTGCCGGCGGCGATATCCAGCACCTTCTGCCCTTCGCGCACGTCAGCCACCGCCACCGTGTAGGCCTTCCAGGCCCGGTGCAGCCCGGCCGACATGAGGTCGTTCATCAGGTCGTAGCGCTTGGCCACGGAGTCGAACACGCCGCGCACGCGCGCGGCCTTCTCAGCCTCGTCGACCGTCTGGAAACCGAAGTGGGTGCGTGCCATGAGGTGGATTGTCGCGCGTGCGGCACACCCCCTCCAGTTCCCCTCCAGCCGGGCCTGTCAGCCCCGCTGATGGCCCCGCGGATGCGATCAGGGGCGTACGGCGATCTCGTTCTTCACGGCCTTCACGCCGTTGACCCCGCGCGCAATGTCCCCGGCCATCGTCCTTTCGGTGGCGTTCTTGGCGAACCCCGACAACATCACCGTGCCATTCAGCGTCTCGACGCTGATCGATGCGGCGTCCACCTGCGGGTTCTCGACAAAGCGGGCCTTGATCCGCGCCGTGATCGTCGAATCGTCGACATAGGCGCCGATGGTTTCCTGGCCGCGCGTGACGGCGCAACCTGTCACGGAGACCAATGCCAGTGCCGTGAAAGTCGTGGCGAGAAGGGTGCGCGTGTTCATGGTGAATCTCCTGTTGGGTTGACAAGGTGTGGTGTCTATCTGCCAAACGAGAACCGTCCGACAGCGCCGATCAGACATCGACCTGCTCGATGGTCCAGACCGATCACTTCTTCAGCGTTCGTTCCTTGTGTTCCTTGTAAGAGACGGCGACGGCAGGCCATTGCGTTCCGGCAACGCAGCTCATGGCCTATGGCTTGAGTTGCTGCGCGACGACGCGTCCTGCGGGGTCGATGAACACGCGATAACGGTTGCCATCCCGGCACGTGGCGATGTGATCGTCAGGCTTCAACGGCGTCGCGCTGATCACCTGGCCGCAAGGCAGGCCCAGCAGCGCGATGACGGACGTCAGGTCCCTGCGGAGTTCCGCGTCATCTGCTGCGGCGGCGGACCCTGCAACGAGCCCGGCCCACAAGGCGATGCAGGACCAGATCGGGGTGTGAATCTTCACCAGCATGGTTTGTCGAGGCCAGGAGGGCACTTGCTACAGGGTGTTGAGCTTTGCCGGATCCGACAGAACGCTCCAGATGGACTCTCTTGACGAGGCGAGCGCGCCGGCCAGTGGAGGGTCGGCGTCCTGCAGCAGCGCAAGCGTCTTCATGACCAGCAGGTCAAACGCCCGCCGCAGTTCGACCAGCGAAGTCTTGATCCGCCCTTCGTAGAACCCCTTGAACCGCTCCAGCAGATCATCGATCTGGTTCTTGAGCGCCAGCTTGCTGAAGGTACTGATGGCTTTCGTCTCCCTCAGGCGCGCCTCCAGCGACTTGAGGTCCAGCGGCGGAGCTGCTGCAGGCTTCGCCGCAGGGGACGCAGACGGTTGCGACCTGGCGGGTGGCGGCACAACGGGGGGCGGTGCAGCAGGCTTGGCCGTGGCGCGCGGCCTCGCCAACTCAGGCTTGACCGGGAGTACGTCCTGTGAGCCTCGTGGGGCAGGCTTTGTCGAAGGTACGGCGTCCTCCGATGCTTGAGTGGGTGTCTGCTGCTGACCCCTGCGCTCGAGCCCGGCACAACCCACCGTCAGGGCGGCGCAGGCCACCAGCATGGGCAGACCACGAGGCACTTTCTCCATGGGGCCAGACATCCATCAACAGGGTCAAGAACCACGGTGCCCAGCGCGTGGGCCAGGACATCTGGCCGAACAGACCACGCGCCTGAGCGAAGGGTCACTTCCTGGCGGCATCCCGCACGTCACTGACGGCTTGCTTCAGGTTGCCCACTCCCTTCTGGATCTTTCCTTCAGCCTGCTTCTTCAACCCCTTGGCTTGCTGCTTCTTGCTGCCCACCCATTTGCCGGCCTCTTCCTGGATCTTGCCGGCCACGTCTTTCAGGGTGCCCTGCACCTGATCCTTGTTCATGCTCATGATCGACTCCTTCGTTGCTTGATGGGGGAGAGATCGGGCACGCTGAGGGGCCTTGATCCGATCCCGTTGCCGAGACTTCAACGATGCAAGGTGGCTACAGCCTTCCCATCAACACCAGCACGAGCAACACCACCAAGATCACGCCCACGATGCCGCTGGGGCCGTAACCCCAGCCTCTGCTGTGAGGCCACGCGGGAAAGACACCCACCAAGGCCAGGATCAGGAGGATCAGCAAAATGGTTCCCAAGCTCATGTCGTGCTCCTTTGCGCTCATTGATGTGATTCATCGAGAGGCCACCACTTGCGAGTGCCGGATGGTCGCAGCACACATCGATACCCTGCGTGCCCCGGGCTCGAGCATGCGCTGGGGACGATGCGGCCCTGATGCGTCCGATCAACGTGAGGCTTCGCTGCTCATGAGACCCGACCCGCTCAGGTGCTCCTTTGGGTGGCCCAGATGCCATCGTCTGATCCGCCGGGCGCGCTGGAGCTCGGCCTGGGCAGCAGGCGGGCGTACTCCTTGCTGACCACGGCGTGGCACTCGCAAGATCGCCGCTCAAGACCGGCGAGGTCGAGCACCTCGATGCATCCCCGCCTGCAGCGGATCAACCCAGCGACCCGCAAGTGGCCGACGACCAGCGTCACGCTCTCGCGGCGCACACCCAGCAAGCTGGCCAGCGCATCGTGCGTCACCACGATTTCGTTATCTGCCAGGCGATCCAGGCAGTGCAGCAGCCAAGCGCACACCTGCTGATCGACGGTGTGATGGCGGGAGCAGACGGCTGTCTGGGTGATCTGCGTGATCAGTGCCTGGGCGTAACGCAGCAACAACTGCCGTACCGCCTCGAAGCGGTTGAACTCCTCTTGGAGGGCCAGGGCCGGCATCCGAAATCCCTGACCTGCGATCAACACCGAGCCGCCGCTGGTCGTGGTGTCCGATCCAAGCAGGAGCGAGATGCCAACGACACCTTCATGACCGGCAATGGCGAACCCGGTGGACCCGCCTGCCTCGGTCACTTGGAGCAAGGAGATGATGGCGCTGGTGGGAAAGTACGCGTGGAACTGGGGTTGGCCCGCCGCGTACAGGATCTCCCCTCGCCTCAGGTTCACAGGCTCCAAGTGAGGCTTCCAGCGCTGCCAGTCGGCGGCCTCAAGGCCGGCCAGCAGGTGGTTGGCAAGGGGGTCAGTTGCAGGGGTCATGGTTCGTCTGGCACCGCCCGAGTGGCCGGCCAAACCTCGTTGTAGGACCCCGGTCAGTTGCTGGGTTGAGGCGCGTCAAGCGCGAGCAAGCGCTGTGTTCGGCGCCGCACGGTCGTTACACGGCAATGCGCGCAAATTCCTCCTGGACATCAACCGCAGGAGAAGCCTCATGAACCACTTGCACCCTTGCAAGGCCACGCTGGCGCGCGGCGACTCCATGAGCGTTTTCCGGAGATTGAAAACTGATTTTCCTTGCCGCCCATCTCTGAGCGCGCGGGGGAAAAAAGGGGTCACTTCGGTGGCCGGTGTTCCAGCAACAACCAAGGAGTCTTGAAATGAAATGGGAACAGATTGAAAGAGATTGGAAGGCCTACAAACCGCAGATGGTCAAGCAGTGGACCAAGCTGACCGATGAGCACCTGAACGCAATGGGGGGCAAGCGGGACAAGCTCGCCACCAGGATTCAGGAGGTGTATGCGGTCAGCAAGGAAGAGGCCGAAAAGCAGATCAAGGCCTTTGAAGAGCACGCCAAGCAACCGCAGGCTGCATCAGTGGCCGCCGACTAAGAAGCGGCTCCACGCCCTCGCTCGCGACTTTTCCAGACGGTCGCAAGCGAGGGCTCTTTTGTTCTCCAGCCTACGGTTTCAATCTGGGCCCTCTACGGGCGCCTCGGCTTGTCGTGCAATCAGGACCATGTGCCAGAGCGCAAAGAACATCGCCGCGATGACAGGACCCAGGACGAAGCCGTTGATGCCGAAGACCACCATGCCCCCCAGCGTCGTGATCATCACCACGTAGTCGGGCATGAGGGTGGCCTTGCCCACGAGCATGGGCCGCAGCAGGTTGTCGACCAGACCGATGACCAGCACACCCCAGGCCGCCAGGGCCACACCGTGCCAGGTTGCACCCGTGGCCAGGAACCACAGTGCAACGGGCAGCCACACCAGCGCCGCGCCAATGGCCGGCAGCAGCGAGAGAAAGGCCATCACCGCGGCCCACAGCAACGCACCTCGCACGCCCAGGAACCAGAACGCAATCCCACCGAGCGCGCCCTGCAGGGCTGCCACCACCAGGTTGCCCCTGACGGTGGACCGGATCACATGGCTGAACTTGTGCAGCAACTCCTGCTTGTGAGAGGGTGTGAGCGGAATTGCATGCCGCAGGGCGTGCACGATGCGGTCGCCATCGCGGATCAGGAAGAACGCCAGGTAGGGTGTGATGAGCAGGCTGGCGGCGAACTCGATGGTGTTCTGCCCGAGACTCAAGGCCTTGCCGGCCATGAAACCGCTGGCCTGCTGCAGCCCGGTGTTCAGATGGCGCTGCAAGGTCTCGAAGTCCGCCAGCCCCAGGCGCTTGAGCAGCCCGATCGCCCAGCTTGGCAGCGCATCAAACACCCCGCGCAGGTAAGGCAATGCGCGAGACTCGATGGACTGAAGGCCTGCCAGCAGGCCCACCGCCTCATCGACCAGCATGACGCTCAGGAGCGTCAGCGGGACCACCACGATCACCGCAGCGATCAGGATCGTGAGCAGCGCCGACAGGGTGCGCCGGTGCCGGAGCCGCAACAGCAGGCGACGGTGCAGCGGGGCGAAGAGCAACGCAATGATCGCGCTCCACAGCAGCGTGCTGAAAAACGGCAGCAGGATCCAGACCAGCGCGAGGGAGACCACCCCCAACAGCCACAGCAAGGGCCGGTGCTCCAAGACCGCGGGTGCGCCTTCATCAGGGCTCTTCATCCAGGCACCAGGTGGCAGACCACAGGAACGATCGGCCATCGTAGAGCCCTGCAGCCCCCTGGCGACGCATCAGCCGCGCCCTGGGCTGACGCTGCTCAAGGAAAGCGAAGAAAACTGAGCAGCGCCCCAGTGGGCCACGCTCAAGCGGTCTCGCCAGCGCCGGGCGCACCGCGCTCCAACGGGCTGCACCAAGCCCCGGGGCGTGTCAGTGGTGGTGCCCGCAGGCGCCACCCGCACCACCCGCAGCAGCGGTCATCGGTGCGTCGCGGTGGGTGCCCGCCGCCTCGATGCGCTGCCCGTACTGCGCCCACAAGGCCTCCTGGTCAGCGCCCAGGTGGTACAGGTAGTCCCAGGAAAAGATGCCGGTGTCGTGACCATCGCTGAAGGTGGGCTGTACCGCGTAGTGGCCCACGGTCTGCAGGTCCGTGATGCCCACGTCGCGCTTGCCCGTCTGCAGCACCTCCTGGCCCGGCCCGTGCCCTTGCACTTCGGCTGAAGGCGAGTACACGCGCATCAATTCGAAGGGGATGCGAAAGGTCTTGCCGTCGTCAAAGCCGATCTCCAGCACGCGAGAAGTCTGGTGCAGGGTCAGGGCGGTGGGCATCGGGGTTTGCGAGGTCAGGCCGGCCATGTGAGTTCCAGTGTCTTGCGGATGATGAAGGTTCAAACCAGCACGCGTTCGATGCCACCGGCATTGGCTTGGGCCACATAGGTCTCCAGCCAGGCGGGTCCGAGGATCTGGCGCGCCATCTCCACCACGATGTAGTCGGCTTCGAGCAGGCCGTTCTGCAAGTCGCCTTCGTAGCGCTGCAGGCCCTGCAGACAGCTCGGGCAACTGGTCAGGATCTTCACGTCGGCATCGGGCTGCACGGCGCCGCTGGCGCGCAGGGCGGCCTCATCGCGGCGCAGCTCTTCCTCCTTGCGGAAACGCACCTGCGTGCTGACGTCCGGCCGCGTCACGCCCAGCGTGCCGCTCTCGCCGCAGCAGCGCTCGCTCTTGAGCACCTGAGGCCCGACCAGCGCCTTGACGGTCTTCATCGGGTCCTGCAGCTTCATCGGGCTGTGGCAGGGGTCGTGGTAGAGGTAGGCACCCTGCGAGGCGTCGCCCAGCGTGATGCCCTTCTCGAGCAAGAACTCGTGGATGTCGATGATGCGGCAGCCCGGGAAGATGTCCTCGAAGGTGTACCCCTGCAGCTGGTCGTAGCAGGTGCCGCAGGACACCACCACCGTCTTGATGTCCAGGTAGTTCAGCGTGTTGGCCACGCGGTGGAACAGCACCCGGTTGTCGGTGATGATCTTCTCGGCCTTGTCGAACTGCCCGGAGCCGCGCTGCGGGTAGCCGCAGCACAGGTAGCCCGGCGGCAGCACCGTCTGCACGCCCGCATGCCACAACATGGCCTGGGTGGCCAGGCCCACCTGGCTGAACAGGCGCTCACTGCCGCAGCCTGGAAAGTAGAACACCGCCTCGGTGTCAGCGGTGGTGGCCTGCGGGTTGCGGATGATGGGCACGTAGTCCCGGTCCTCGATGTCCAGCAGCGCGCGCGCCGTCTTCTTGGGCAGGCCGCCCGGCATCTTCTTGTTGATGAAGTGGATGACCTGTTCGCGCAGGGGCGCAGCGCCCAGCGTGGCCGGCGGGGCGGCGGTCTGCTTCTTCGCCGCCGGCTTGAGCAGGTCGTACAGGAAGCGCTGGGCCTTGAAGCCCACGTCCACCATGGCGCTGCGCATCAGCTTGATGGTCTGCGGGTTGGTCGCGTTCAGGAAGGCCATGGCCGCCACGTTGCCGGGGCGGATGCTCTTCTTGCCCATCTTGCGCAACAGGTTGCGCATGTTCATGGTGACGTCGCCGAAGTCGATCTTCACCGGGCAGGGCGACTCGCACTTGTGGCACACGGTGCAGTGGTCGGCGACGTCCTCGAACTCTTCCCAGTGCTTGACGCTGATGCCGCGCCGCGTCTGCTCTTCGTACAAGAAGGCCTCGATCAGCAGCGAGGTGGCCAGGATCTTGTTGCGCGGGCTGTACAGCAGGTTGGCGCGCGGCACGTGCGTGGAGCACACCGGCTTGCACTTGCCGCAGCGCAGACAATCCTTGATGCTGTCGGCAATGGCGCCGATCTCACTGCGCTGCATGATCAGCGACTCGTGCCCCATCAACCCGAAGCTGGGGGTGTAGGCAGCACTCAGGTCGCCGGCGAAGACGCCTTCGCCCAGCGTCGCCGTGCGCCCGGTCTGCCGCAGCAATTTGCCCCGGTTGAAGCGACCCTCGGGGTCCACCCGGGCCTTGTAGTCGGCAAAGCCCTGCAGTTCCTGGTCTGACAGGAACTCCAGCTTGGTGATGCCGATGCCGTGCTCGCCACTGATGACGCCGCCCAGGCTGCGCGACAGCGCCATGATCCGGCCCACCACCTCGTGCGCCGTCTGCAGCATGGGGTAGTGGTCGCTGTTGACGGGGATGTTGGTATGCACATTGCCATCGCCGGCATGCGCGTGCAGGGCCACCCAGGTGCGGCCCCGCAGCACCTCCTTGTGGATGCGCCGGCACTCGTCCAGGATGGGCGCAAACGCCCCGCCAGAGAACACCGCCTGCAGGGGCTTGAGCACCTGGGTCTTCCAGCTCGCGCGCCAGCGCCAGTCCTGCAGCAGGGCGAAGCAGGTCTGCCCGGCGCCCGGCCGGCCTTCGGGCTGCACCACGTCCAGTTCGTCCAGCCAGTGGCGCCACAGCGCGCGCACCTCGCGCAGCAGGGCGATGGCCTGCTGCACGCGGTCTTCCAGCAGCTCCGCGCTCGGGATCTCGCCCGCATCGTCGCTCTTGCCCAGCGGCAGTTGCCACTTGGAGAAGAAGGCTTCCAGCGCGTCCAGCAGTTCGAGCTTGTTGCGCAGCGACAGCTCGACGTTGATGCGCTCCACACCCTCGGTGTACTCGCCCAGGCGGTCCAGCGGGATGACCACGTCCTCGTTGATCTTGAAGGCGTTGGTGTGCTTGGCAATGGCTGCCGTGCGCTTGCGGTCCAGCCAGAACTTCTTGCGCGCATCGGCGCTCACGGCCACGAAGCCCTCGCCACCGCGCAGATTGGCCAGTCGCACCACCTCGCTGGTGGCGCGCGCCACGGCGTCGGCATCGTCGCCGACGATGTCACCCACCAGCACCATCTTGGGCAGGCCGCTGCCCCCAGTGGCCTGGGGGCGCTTGCTCTTGGTGGCATAGCCCACGGCCTTGAGGTAGCGGTCGTCCAGGTGCTCCAGGCCCGCCAGCACGGCGCCGCCGGGGCGGCGCGCTTCGGCAAACATGAAGTCCTTGATGTCCACGATGCTGGGCACCGCATCCTTCGGGCTGCCGAAGAATTCCAGGCACACCGTGCGGGTATGTGCCGGCATGCGGTGCACGATCCAGCGCGCGCTGGTGATCAGGCCGTCGCAGCCTTCCTTCTGCACCCCGGGCAACCCGGCCAGGAACTTGTCGGTGACGTCCTTGCCCAGACCTTCCTTGCGAAACAGCCGGCCTGGGATGTCCAGCCGTTCAGTGCGCAGCAGCTTCTTGCCGCTGGCGTCGAAGTGGCGCAGCTCGAAGCTGGCCAGCTCCACATCGTGGATCTTGCCCAGGTTGTGGTTCAGGCGCACCACTTCCAGCCAGGTGGCCTGCGGGGTGACCATGCGCCAGGAGGCCAGGTTGTCCAGCGCCGTGCCCCACAGCACGGCCTTCTTGCCGCCAGCGTTCATGGCGATGTTGCCGCCGATGCAACTGGCCTCGGCCGAGGTGGGGTCCACCGCGAACACATGGCCCGCCCGCTCGGCCGCGTCAGCCACGCGCTGCGTCACCACGCCGGCCTCGCTGGTGATGGTGGCGACTGGACGGTCCAGCCCCGGCAGCTGCACCATCTCCACCTCGCCCAAGGCCTCGAGCTTCTCGGTGTTGATGACCGCGCTCTTCCAGGTCAGCGGCACCGCGCCACCGGTGTAGCCGGTGCCGCCGCCACGCGGGATGATGGTCAGGCCCAGCTCGATGCAGCCCTGCACCAGGCCCGCCATCTCGGCCTCGGTGTCGGGCGTGAGCACGATGAAGGGCACTTCCACGCGCCAGTCGGTGGCGTCCGTCACGTGAGAGACGCGGCTCAGGCCGTCAAACTTGAGGTTGTCTTTGGCCGTGTGACGCCCCAGCACACGGCGCGCGGTGCGGCGCAGGTCCCACACGGCGCGGAAGTGAGCGGCAAACCGGTCCACCGCCGCGCGGGCGGCTGCCAGCAGTTGCTCGACCAGCGCGTCTCGGGCGGCGTCCAGCTCGGGCGTGCGGCGCTTTTCCACCTCCGACAAGCGGTGGTGCAGCGCGTCGATCAGCATCTGACGCCGCTTCGGGTTGTCCAGCAGGTCGTCTTCGAGGTAGGGGTTGCGCTGCACCACCCAGATGTCCCCCAGCACCTCGTACAACATGCGGGCGGAGCGGCCGGTGCGGCGCTCGCCACGCAGCTGCTGCAGCAGCTCCCAGGCGCGTGCGCCCAGCAAGCGGATCACGATCTCCCGGTCGGAGAACGAGGTGTAGTTGTAGGGAATCTCGCGCAGACGCGGTGCGCCTTCGTCCGCGTCCACTGAGGCGGACAAACCGGCGCCACCGGCAACCTGCAGTGGCAGAGGAGCATTCATCTTTGGTTTGCGACCCCCACACGCGCTCTTTGTCTTGTACAGACCGGTGCGGCAGGGTGTCCCTGTGGATTGGTCGGGAATGCTACCGCAGTGCAGCATCCCCACGAGGGCGTAGGGAAGCGCAAGCCGGGGAAACCACCGTGGCGCGGCGCACCCCCAACGTGGGAGAAACGGGTTTGTCACAAAACCTGGGGACAATCATCTACGCACAGCCCCCCGGTGATGATCGGGTACCCCTCTGGGATCCATCCCCTCACTGCTCAACGGAGAGACCATGAAGATCAAGCAACTTGCCCTGGCCATCAGCGCGCTGGCCGCCCTCGCCTCCTCCCCCGTTCAAGCACAGTCGCCGGTGGAGATCCAGTGGTGGCACTCGATGAGCGGCCAGCTCGGCGAGTGGATCGGCGGCCTGGCCAAAGGCTTCAACGACAGCCAGAAGACCTACAAGGTCACCCCCGTGTTCAAGGGCACCTACCCCGAGAGCTTCGCCGCCACCGTGGCGGCCTTCCGTGCCGGCAACGCCCCGCACATCGTGCAGATATTCGAGGTGGGCACGGCCAGCATGATGGCGGCCAAGGGCGTGGTCGTCCCGGTGGACCAGGTCATGAAGACGGCAGGCATCAAGTTCGACCCCAGCGTCTACGTGCCGGCGGTGTCGGGTTACTACACGGCCCCCAACGGCCAGATGCTGAGCTTCCCCTTCAACAGCTCCACCACGGTGCTGCACTACAACAAGGACGCCTTCAAGGCCGCCGGTCTGGACCCCAACACGCCGCCCAAGACCTGGCCGGAGGTGGCCCGGGCGGCAGCCACGCTCAAGGCCAGCGGCCACAAGTGCCCTTTCACCACCGCCTGGCAGAGCTGGACCCAGTTGGAGAGCTTCTCGGCGTGGCACAACGTGGAGTTCGCCACCCAGCGCAATGGCTTCACCGGACTGAACGCGCGGCTGAACATCACCACGCCGCTGCACGTGCGCCACATCGAGAATCTGGCCAACATGGCGCAACAGGGCCTGTTCGTCTACAAGGGCCGCAACAACGCGGCTGACGCCACCTTCCAATCCGGCGAGTGCGCCATGTACACGGGCTCTTCCGCGGCCTACGGCGGCATCAAGCGCAACCTCAAGGCCGAGGCCGGCATTGGCGCACTGCCCTACTACCCGGACGTGCCAGGTGCACCGCAGAACACGGTGATCGGTGGGGCGAGCCTGTGGGCCATCTCCGGCAAGAAGCCCGAGGAGTACAAGGCCGTGGCCGCGTTTTACCAGTACCTGTCTGACGCGAATGTGCAGGCCAAGAGCCACCAGGAGACAGGCTACATCCCCATCACCTCGGCCGCGTTCAAGATCACCGAGGACTCGGGCTTCTACAAGAAGAACCCGGGCACGGACGTGAGCGTCACGCAGATGATCCGCAAGACCACCGACAAGTCGCGCGGCATCCGTCTGGGCAACTTCGTGCAGATCCGCACCATCATCGACGAGGAACTCGAGCAGGTGTGGGCCGGCAAGAAGAGCGCCAAGGACGGCCTGGAAGCCATCAAGAAGCGCGGCGACGTCGAGCTGGAGAAGTTCGAGAAAGCCAACAAGGGCTGACCGCACTTGGCCGTCGAAAAGCGCGTCCTCTTCAGAAGCTGGTGGTTGCCTTGGGCGCTGGTCGCGCCGCAGCTCGCCATCGTCACGGTCTTCTTCTTCTGGCCGGCGGGGCAGGCACTGTTCCAGAGCGTGCTGCGGGAGGACGCCTTCGGCACCAGCAGCGAGTTCGTGGGCCTGGAGAATTTCCAGGCCCTGTTCGCTGACGAGACCTACGTCGCGTCGTTCCGCACCACGGCCGTGTTCTCGGTGCTGGTGGCGGCCCTCGGGCTGTCCACATCCTTGCTGCTGGCCGTTATGGCCGACCGGGTGGTGCGCGGGGCCACCGCCTACAAGACCCTGATGATCTGGCCCTACGCTGTGGCCCCTGCCGTGGCCGGCGTGCTGTGGCTGTTCATGTTCGCGCCGTCCATCGGCGTGGTCAGCTATGCGCTGCGTTCGGCAGGCATGGACTGGAACCACCTGCTCAACGGCGGTCACGCCATGACGCTCATCGTGCTGGCTGCCGTGTGGAAGCAGATCGCCTACAACTTCCTGTTCTTCCTGGCGGGCCTGCAATCCATCCCCAAGAGCCTGGTGGAGGCAGCGGCCATCGATGGCGCAGGCCCCTGGCGGCGCTTCTGGACGGTGCAGTTCCCGCTGCTCACACCCACCACCTTCTTCCTGCTTGTCATCAACATCATCTACGTGTTCATCGACACCTTTGCCATCGTGGATGCCGCCACCTCCGGCGGCCCCGGCAAGGACACGGCCATCCTGGTCTACAAGGTCTACCACGATGGGTTCAAGGCCATGGACCTGGGCGGCTCGGCGGCCCAGTCGGTCGTGCTGATGGGCATCCTGATCGCGCTGACGGTGGTGCAGTTCCGCTACGTCGAGCGGCGGGTGCACTACTGATGACAAACCCATCTGCTTGCATCAAGGGCCGCACCTGAATGGTTGAGAACCGCCCTGTTGCCACGGTGCTGTCGCACCTCGTGCTCGTGCTCGGGGTGATCATCGTCGCGTTTCCCGTTTACATCACCTTCGTGGCGAGTACGCAGACGGCAGAGCAGATCGTGCAGAACGTGCCCATGTCGCTGTGGCCAGGAGACAACTTCCTCAACAGCTACCGTTTCGCGCTGTTCGGCGGCGTCACGGAGTACGGCACACGGGTGCCGCCGGCAGCGCCCATGTTGATGGTCAGCTTGATCAGCGCCCTGACCATCGCGCTGGGCAAGATCGCCATCTCGCTGCTGTCGGCCTTCGCGGTGGTGTACTTCCGCTTTCCCGGGCGCAGCCTGGTGTTCTGGATGATCTTCATCACCTTGATGCTGCCGGTGGAGGTGCGCATCCTGCCCACCTACAAGGTGGTGTCGGACCTCGGGCTGCTCAACACCTATGCCGGCCTGACCGTGCCGCTCATCGCCTCGGCCACGGCCACCTTCCTGTTCCGGCAGTTCTTCCTCACCATCCCCGACGAACTCGTGGAGGCCGCGCGCATCGACGGCGCCGGGCCCATGAAGTTCTTCAAGGACGTGCTGCTGCCGCTGTCGACCACCTCGATTGCCGCGCTCTTCGTCATCCAGTTCATCTACGGCTGGAACCAGTACCTCTGGCCTTTGCTGATGACCACGGACGAGAACATGTACCCCGTGGTCATGGGCATCAAGCGCATGATTTCCGGGGGTGACGCCGCCACCGAATGGAATGCGGTGATGGCCACCGCGATGCTCGCGATGATTCCGCCCGCCCTGGTGGTGCTGCTGATGCAGAAGTGGTTCGTCAAGGGCCTGGTGGACACCGAGAAGTGAACGGCCGGCCCGCGGCCTCCCCCTGACTGCACAGCACACACGACACCCATGGCTTCCATCGCTCTGCGCCGCGTCGAGAAGACCTACGGCTTCGGCCCCAAGGCCTTCAAGGCCATCCACGGGGTGGAGGCCGAGATCGCCGACGGCGAGTTCGTCGTCATCGTCGGCCCCTCCGGCTGCGGCAAGAGCACCTTGCTGCGCATGGTGGCCGGGCTGGAGGAGATCACGGGCGGCGAGATCGCCATCGGAGCGCGCGTGGTCAACCGGCTGGAGCCGGCCGAGCGCGACATCGCCATGGTGTTCCAGAACTATGCGCTGTACCCGCACATGACGGTGTACGACAACATGGCCTACGGCCTGCGCAATGCCAAGGTCCCCAAGGACGAGATCGAACGCCGGGTGCAGAAGGCCGCCGGCATCCTGGAACTGGGCGGGCTGCTGGAGCGCAAGCCCCGGCAACTGTCAGGCGGTCAGCGCCAGCGGGTGGCCATGGGCCGCGCCATCGTGCGCCAGCCGCAGGTGTTCCTCTTCGACGAGCCGCTGTCCAACCTGGACGCCAAGCTGCGGGCACAGACACGCCTGGAGATCCAGAAGCTGCACCGCGAGCTGGGCATCACCTCGCTGTTCGTCACGCACGACCAGGTCGAGGCCATGACGCTGGCCCAGCGCATGATCGTGATGAATGCCGGGCGCATCGAGCAGATCGGCACGCCCGAGCAGGTCTACGGCGTGCCTGCCACCACCTTTGTCGCCAGCTTCATCGGCTCACCGCCCATGAACCTGCTGAACGGACAGGCCACGCCCGCCGGCTTCGAGGTCGGGGGTCAGCTGCTGCCCCTTCCGGGCGCAGCGCCGCGGCAGGGGTCACTGACCCTGGGCCTGCGTCCCGAGCACACCGAGCGGGGCGCCGAGGGCGACCCGGCCTGCTGGCCGCTGCAGGTGGAGGTGGTGGAGATGCTGGGAGCCGAGCGCCTGGTGCACGGGCACCTGGCCGGCGCGGCCTTCACCTTGCGCATCGACGGCACGCTGACCCCGCCACGCCACGGTCAGACGCTGCACCTGCGCGTGCCGGCGGAGCGCCTGCACTGGTTCGACCCGTCCACGGGCCAGCGCGTCGAGGCGGCTTGATGAGTCCCGCGCCCTGGCCCTTGCCGCTGTGGGTCGCCCACCGCGGCGCCGGCAGGCTGGCGCCCGAGAACACGCTCGCCGCGTTCCGGCTGGGTGCCGCGCACGGCTACCGCGCGTTTGAATGTGATGTGAAGCTCAGCGCCGACGGCGTGCCCTTCCTGCTGCACGACGCCACGCTGGAGCGCACGACGTCTGGGCGCGGCGTCGCCGGGGAACTGGACTGGTCGGCCCTCTCGCGCATCGACGCCGGCACCTGGCACAGCCGGGCCTATGCCGGTGAGCCCCTGCCCAGCCTGCAAGCCCTGGCCGCCTACCTGCGCGCCAACGCCTTCGCGCTGGACCTGGAGATCAAGCCCACGCCCGGCACCGATCACCACACCGGCCAGGTGGTGGGCCGGGAAGCCGCCCGGCTGTGGGCCGGCGCTGATGCGCCACCGCTGCTGTTCAGCTCCTTCCGCCCCGAGGCCCTGGCCGGCGCCCGGGAGACTGCAGCGCACATCCCCCGCGCGCTGTTGCTGGACACGCTCTGGCCGGGTTGGCTCGACGTGGCACAGCAGCTCGGGTGCTCTGCCGTCATCACCAACTACAACGTGATGTCGGCGCAGGCGCTGGGGCAGATCCACGGCGCTGCGATGCGCGGCCTGGTCTACACCGTGAACGATCCCGCGCCTGCGGCCTGGCTGCAGTCCATCGGCATCGACGGGATCATCACCGACGCGGTGGACCGCTTCTCGCCAGTGGCCTGAGCGGCGGCTGATCAGCGCGAGACGGCGTCCACCTCCAGGGGCGGCGCTGCAGCACGGGCCGGCCCATGGTCAGCGGGCGTGGGCAACACCTTGACATCGCGTATGAGGGGTACTCGCCACCAGAGGATCAGCGCCAGCAGCAGCGAGCCCGCACCGGCCACGGCCAACGGCACGCGCAGGCCGGCATGCTCACCCAGCCAGCCTCCCAACAAGGCGCCCGGCCCGGCGGGCAGCAGCATCAACCAGCGCATCGTGCTGGTCATACGACCCAGCAGCGGCGTGGGGGTGATGGCCTGGCGCAGCGACAGGAAGTTGATGAAGATCATCACCGCGCCCAGGCCGAAGCAGGTGAGCATGAAGGCAAAGAACCAGAAACCTGCCGCAGCGGGCGCAAGGCTGAAGGCCACCCAACCCACACCGGTGATGGCGATGCCCAGCAGCATGCAAGGGCCGGGGCCGATGCGCTGTGACAGGCGCTTGCCAAACACACTGGCCGCCACCGTACCCACCCCCAGGCCCACGAAGCTCAGCCCCACATCCTGCTCGGACAGGCCCAGCGTGCGGGTGGCCAACAGGATCTGCACCACCACCGCGCCATGGTGGAAGAACTGCCAGACGCCCAGCATGGCCGCCATGCCCCAGAGCAGCGGCGTGCGCACCACGAACTGCAAGCCCTCCTTGAGCTGAGGCCAGAAGCCCTGGCTGGAAGGCGGCGCCAGGGTCTCCTGCACCCTCAGGCCGCGCAGGATGGCCACCGAGGCCAGCAGCATCACCGCGTTCAACAGCAGCGCAATGGGCGCCCCTACCGCCTTGATCAGTGCACCCGCCAGGCCCGGACCCACCACCTCGGCGCCAGAGCTGGCCAGGGCGTTCTTGGAGTGCGCCTCCACCAGGCGCTCGCGGCCCACCACCTGTGTCAGCACAATCTGCGAGGCGGAGCCCGCCACCACGTGCACCGAGCCGAGCACGAATCCCACGGCATACAGCCACGGCATCCCCAGCAAGCCCAGCCACCAAGCCAGCGGCACGCTGACCAGCACCAGCGCCAGCATGGCCTCGCCGGCCACATAGATGGGCAGCTTACGCACCCGATCCAGCCAGACCCCGCAGGGCAGGGACAACAACATGAAGGGCGCCAGCTCGGCCGCGGTGAGCAGCCCCATCTGCGTGGGCGTGGCCTGCAGCAACACGGCCGCGGTGAGCGGCAGGGCGAGCATGCTGATCTGCCCACCCAGTGAGCTCATCACGATGGACACGAACAGCCGCCGGTACGTCGCCTGCCGCAGCAGATCGTGGGGCGGCAAGGTCAGCCTGTCGCGCCAACTCTGGAAGACATTGCGCGCTGTCGCCGGCCTCTCACCGAGGTCCGGCACAGCCGCGGAAACGGGACCTTGCGAACCGGTGTCGTCCGGCCAGACCGGCTGTACAGGAGCCGGCGCCTGGGAGTTCTCGGGCGCCGGCATCAACTCCGGTAGTCGGCGTTGATGCTGACGTAATCGTGCGAGAGATCGCAGGTCCAGACCGTGGCATGCGTGGGCCCGCGGTGCAGGTCTACACGCACCGTGATCTCGCTTTGCTTCATCACACGCTGGCCGTGCTCCTCGCGGTAGTCGGGGTGGCGTCCACCCTCGCGCACTACATGCACGTCGTCGAGGAACAGGTCGATCAGGCCCTGGTCCAGGTCGTCGATGCCGGCGTAGCCCACGGCGGCGAGGATGCGGCCGAGGTTGGGGTCGCTGGCGAAGAAGGCCGTTTTCACCAGGGGCGAGTGCGCAATGGCGTAAGCCGCCTGGCGGCACTCGGCCTTGGTGCGGCCGCCCTCCACACGCACGGTGATGAACTTGGTGGCGCCCTCGCCGTCACGCACGATGGCCTGGGCCAGGCGCTGAGCCATCTGGATGACCGCCTGGCGCAGGATGCGCCCGTCTTCGCTGTCCAGCGAGGTGATGGGCGCATGGCCCGCGGCCTGCGTGGCCATCAGCACGAAACTGTCGTTGGTGGAGGTGTCGCCATCGATGGTGATGCGGTTGAAGCTCGCGTCAGCGGCCTCGGTCACCAGATGCTCCAGGGCTGACTGGGTGATCACCGCATCGGTGGCCATGTAGCCCAGCATCGTGGCCATGTCGGGCTTGATCATGCCGGCACCCTTGGAGATGCCGGTGACGGTGACGGTGCGCCCGCCGATCTGCACCTGGGTCGACGCGGCCTTGGGCAGCGTGTCGGTCGTCATGATGCCCTGCGCGGCTTCCGCCCAGCGCGCGCCATCGGCCGGCGCCGGGGCCGCCGCGTCGGCCAGCGCCGCGGGCAGCCCGGCCTCGATGCGCTCCACGGGCAGCGTCTCCATGATCACGCCCGTGGAGAACGGCAGCACCTGCTGCGCCGCCACGCCCAGGTGCCCTGCCAGGGCATCGCAGGTGCGCCGGGCCCGGGCCAGGCCGTCAGCGCCCGTGCCGGCGTTGGCATTGCCAGTGTTGACCACCAGGGCGCGGATGCCTCGCCCGGCGGTCACACCCGACAGATGTTCCCGGCACAGTTGCACGGGCGCGGCGCAAAACCGGTTCTTCGTGAACACGCCCGCCACCGCCGCGCCCTCGTCCGGCAGAAACACCACCAGGTCACGCCGGTTGGCCTTGCGGATGCCGGCCATGGCGGTGCCGATGCGCAGGCCGGCCACAGGGTGAAGATCGGCCGGGTCAGGCGCGGACAGGTTCACGGGCATGGCGATGTCTCCGGTTCATCGGCCCCGTGCAGCCGGGGCCGGTCATGCAGGTCAGGTCCCGCAGGCTGCGTCGGGCTTGCGGGCCCTCAAGCCAGCTTGCCGTGGCACTGCTTGTACTTCTTGCCGCTGCCGCAGGGGCAGGGGTCGTTGCGGCCCACTTTCGGCACTTCGGCCACCTGGGTGGACGGGTCGGTCTCCTGCGACACGCTGCCGTCCTCGTTGGGGTGGGTGTAGGTCACGTTGCTGAGCTGGCTGGCACGTTCCTCGATGGCTTCGGCAGCCTGGGCGGCCTCGTCCTGGGTCTGGATGCGCACCGCCATCAGGATGCGGGTGACCTCGGCCTTCACCAGGTCCAGCATCTGGGCGAACAACTCGAAGGCCTCGCGCTTGTACTCCTGCTTGGGGTTCTTCTGTGCGTAGCCGCGCAAATGGATGCCCTGGCGCAGGTAATCCAGCGCGGCCAGATGCTCGCGCCAGTGCGAATCGATGGACTGCAGCAACACCATGCGCATGAAGGGGGTGAACTGCTCGGCCCCCACGAAGTCCAGCTTGGCCTGGAAAAGCTCGTCGCCGGCCTTCAGCACCTTCTCCAGGATGTCGTCGTCGGTGATGGACTCACTGCCCTCCACCACCGCCTGCAGCGGCACCTCGAGCTTCCACTCCTCCGCCAGCGTCTTCTCCAGGCCAGGCAGGTCCCACTGCTCCTCCACGCTCTCGGCGGGCACAAAAGCCCGCACCGAGTCGGTCAGGGTGCTGCGGCGAAGGTTGGCGATGCGGTCGTGCAGGGCCCCGGCCTCCAGGATCTCGTTGCGCTGCTGGTAAATGACCTTGCGCTGGTCATTGGCCACATCGTCATACTCCAGCAGCTGCTTGCGCATGTCGAAGTTGCGCGCCTCGACCTTGCGCTGCGCGCCCTCGATACTGCGGGTGACGATGCCCGCCTCGATGGCTTCGCCTTCTGGCATCTTCAGGCGGTCCATGATGGCGCGCACGCGGTCGCCCGCGAAGATGCGCATCAGCGAATCGTCCAGGCTCAGGTAGAAGCGGCTGGAACCGGGGTCGCCCTGGCGGCCCGAGCGGCCCCGCAGCTGGTTGTCGATGCGCCGGCTTTCGTGGCGCTCGGTGGCAATGATGCGCAGGCCACCCTGGGCCTTGACCTGCTCGTGCAAGCCCTGCCATTCGTCATGCAACTGTTGCGCGCGGGCCTTCTTCTCGGCTTCGGACAGGCTGTCGTCAGCCTCCAGGAACTGCACCTGCTTCTCGACATTGCCGCCCAGCACGATGTCGGTACCGCGACCGGCCATGTTGGTGGCGATGGTGATCACGCCGGGCCGTCCGGCCTGCGCCACGATCTCGGCCTCGCGGGCGTGCTGCTTGGCGTTGAGCACCTGGTGCGGCAGGCTCACCTTCGTGAGCAGGGCTGAGACCAGCTCGGAGTTCTCGATCGACGTGGTGCCCACCAGCACCGGCTGCCCGCGCTCGTGGCACTCGCGGATGTCCGCGGTCACCGCGTCGTACTTCTCCTGGGTGGTCTTGTAGATGAGGTCCAGTTCATCCTTGCGGATGGTGGGCCGGTTGGGCGGGATCACCATCGTCTCCAGGCCGTAGATTTCCTGGAACTCGTAGGCTTCGGTGTCGGCCGTGCCCGTCATGCCCGACAGCTTGCCGTACAGGCGGAAGTAGTTCTGGAAGGTGACCGAGGCCAGCGTCTGGTTCTCGTTCTGGATGGCCACGCGCTCCTTGGCCTCCACCGCCTGGTGCAGGCCGTC
Source organism: Burkholderiales bacterium (assembly GCA_947464185.1). GTDB lineage: Bacteria > Pseudomonadota > Gammaproteobacteria > Burkholderiales > Burkholderiaceae_C > Rubrivivax. Next base: position 14,214 of record CANHVY010000040.1, on the reverse strand, counting down.
GCTCCAGCGCCGGCCGGTCATCAGTCGGCCCGTGAACTCGTCGACGATGATGACCTCGCCATCCTGCACCACGTAGTGCTGGTCCCGGTGGTAGAGGTTGCGGGCGCGCAAGGCCGCGTACACGTGGTGCATCAGCGTGATGTTGGCCGGGTCGTACAGGCTGGCGCCCTCGGCCAGCAGACCGGCGCCGGCCAGCAGCCGCTCGGCGTTCTCGTGCCCGTCCTCGGTCAGGAAGATCTGGTGCTGCTTCTCGTCGACGGTGAAGTCACCAGGCTCGATCACGCCCTCGCCCGTGCGCGGATCGGCTTCGCCGATCTGCTTCTTCAGTTGCGGCACCACCGCATCGATCTTGACGTACAGCTCGGTGTGGTCCTCGGCCTGGCCGCTGATGATCAGCGGCGTGCGTGCCTCGTCGATCAGGATGGAGTCCACCTCGTCGACGATGGCGTAGTGCTGTCCACGCGACATCACCCGCTCCGACACCTCGTAGACCATGTTGTCACGCAGGTAGTCGAAGCCGAATTCGTTGTTCGTGCCGTAGGTGACGTCAGCCGCGAAGGCCGTCTGCTTCTCTTCGCGGCTCATCCCTGGAACGTTCACGCCCACGGTCAGCCCGAGAAAGCTGTACAGCCGCCCCATCCACTCGGCGTCGCGGCGGGCCAGGTAGTCGTTGACCGTGACCACGTGGACACCCTCGCCCGCCAGGGCGTTCAGGTACACGGGCAGCGTGGCCATGAGCGTCTTGCCTTCGCCGGTGCGCATCTCGGCGATCTTGCCCTGGTGCAGCGCCATGCCCCCCATGAGCTGCACATCGAAGTGCCGCATCTTCAGCGTGCGCTTGCCGGCCTCGCGCACGGCAGCGAAGGCCTCGGTCAGCACCTGATCCAGCGTCTCGCCCTGGGCGAGGCGGGCACGCAACTCATCGGTCTTGCCGCGCAGTTGCAGGTCGTCCAGCTTCTCGAACGCAGGCTCCAGCGCATTGATCTGCTGTACCGCCTTCCGATAGGTCTTCAGCTGGCGGTCATTGCGACTGCCGAACAACTGGGTCAGGAACTTGGGCAACATGCGGATGGACTCACTGAAGTGTTCGGCCCCCGGCGCAACAGCGCGCAAGGAGCTCTGGCCTCACGGGCCTGGGGTGTGCGCCCCGAAGGACTCTTCCAAGCGTGCCCGCAAGGCCCGCGATGAACGCGGTGCGGCCCGGTTGGGCCGCCCGAAAAAGCCTGTCACTTTACCATCGGGCCCTCTCGGGAATCCCTGCGCAAGGCCCTACGGGCGGCGGATTCCCAAGGGGCGGGCTGGGCTCCGAGAAACCGCGCCGGGTTCTGCGGCACGCCTTCCAGCAGCACCTCGAAATGAAGGTGCGGCCCCGTGGAGCGGCCCGTGTTGCCCACCTCGGCAATCACCTGGCCGCGGCGCACGATGTCCCCAGGCTTGACCAGCGAGCGACGCAGGTGCGCATACAGGGTGGTCAGCCGGTTGCCATGGTCCAGTTCCAGCGTATGTCCGTACTCCGGGTGCATACCCAGTTCGAGAACCACGCCGCCTGCGGCAGCACGGATGGGAGTGCCGGGTTCGGCGGGGAAGTCCAGCCCCGTATGCAGGGCGGTGCGCCCCGTGATCGGATCGGAACGGAAGCCGAAACCAGAGCCCACCGGGCCGTCCACCGGCGTCGCGCTGGGCAACATCAGGCCGCGCATGCGCTCTTCAAACAGCCGGGATTCGATGAGGGTGAAGACGTCGGCATGCAGGTCTGATAGTCCATCCAAGCCCGTCACCGTGTCGTTCAGTTCCTCCAGCGTCGGACTGCGCAGTGGGAGATAGACGCCCCCTCGCCCTCCCACCGGGGGGGGGGTGCCGCCCGAGCTGCCCGCTCCACTGCGTCCACCACCCGGGGCAGGGGCGCCGACTGCGGGTTGCTGCAGCAACCGCAGTTCCTCCGGCTTGACCCCAGCCAGACCGGACACCCGTTCGCTCACCGCCTCCAGGCGTACCAGCTTGGCCTGCACCTCGCCCACCTTCTGCGCAATGGCGTTCAGGTTCTCGCGCATGAACCGGTCACGCTGCGCAATCTCATCCCGCACCACCCACTTGACGACGGAGCTCACCACCGGCCAGCCCTCACGCGCTGCCTTCAGGAAGAACCAGTGGTACACCGCCCCGGAGGACAACATCAAGACGAACACCAGCCCCAGGCACAGCAGGGCCCCTTGCCAACGGCTGAACTGGAACACACGTACGCGGGCACTCACGTCACGGGTGATCATGATCTGCATGGCGTGCCTCCTGGCTCTACACTTTTCGTGATGCGACCTAAAGCCCCGCCCGGCACCGTCAGAGTGGCCGATGCCTTACAGGAGAACCCAACACTGGGTTCTCTGCTCGGTCGCTGGCGCTTGTCGCTGGAGTGTATGCAGGCAGCCCGCCCCGTTCTCGGGCCCGACCTGAGCGCTTCCATGCGCCCCGGCCCCGTGGAAGACAGTCAGTGGACCCTGCTGGCCGCCAGCGGCGGTGCAGCAGCCAAGTCGCGCCAGCTGCTGCCCCGTATCCACCAAGCGGTTCAGGACCTGGGCGTGGGGGTGAACAGCGTGCGAATCAGGATATCGCCACCGTGACCGCCCTGAACCCTGGGCCATGACCAGGGGCTCGTCCAGGACCTGGGGGGCCCACGCGCGCGCTGCGGAACTGCTCTGCGCTTGAGCGAAAAGCTTCAGTGACATGCATGGTGCCGACTATCCGAATCGAACGGATGACCTCCCGCTTACAAGGCGGATGCTCTACCAGCTGAGCTAAGTCGGCAGCATAAGGATTCTATGGCGCTGGCCGTACGCTGCTGCGCAAGCCGCAGGTGCTGTAGTGCACCGCGCCGCGAGGCGCCGTATGTGATGCTCTACTTCACCCGCTTGAGCGCCGGCCGCCCGCCGGTCGGTGGCCTGGCCGGGTCGTCGGGCCCCGGGGGTGACTCGCGGTCCAGGGGATTCTGGCGCGTCGCCTCGGGCTTGACCAAGGGAATCACAGCGGCCACCGGACGCGGGCCCTCTGCGCTCAGGGGTGCGCCCTGGTCCTCCGTCATGGCGACGACGACAGCCGCAGGGGCCGACCCTGCCTTGGGCGCGGGAAAAGCCATGCCTTGGCCGTTCTCGCGCGCATAAATCGCCACCACATGGTCCACAGGCACCACGATGTCACGCGCCACGCCACCGAATCGCGCCTTGAATTCGATGAACTCGTTGCCAAGTTGCAGCCCGCTGGTGGCGTCGAAGCCCACGTTGAGCACGATTTCCTGGTTCTTCACGTACTCCATGGGCACCTGCACCGAGCCATCCACGAACACCGCGAGGTAGGGCGTGAAACCGTTGTCGGTGCACCACTCATGCAAGGCACGCACGAGATAGGGCCGTGTAGAGGTGCCTTGGCCCTCGGGCGACAAGGGTGAGGTCATCGCGGGTCGGCTTGGGAGGTGAGTGCGAGAGACGGTGTGGCTGGCGTGGCAGAGCGTCGCAGCCTTACTTGCGCATCACCTTCTCAGAGGGCGTGAGCGCCTCGATGTAGGCCGGACGCGAGAAGATGCGCTCAGCGTACTTCAGCAAGGGCGCAGCGTTCTTCGACACTTCGATGCCGTAGTAGTCCAGGCGCCACAGCAGAGGAGCAATCGCTACGTCGAGCATGGAGAAGTCATCACCCAGCATGTACTTGTTCTTCATGAAGATGGGGGCGAGCTGGGTCAGCCTGTCACGGATCTGGTCACGCGCCTTCTCCAACTGGCGGTCCGTGGCCTTCACACCGCGGCCTTCCAGCAGGTTCACCTGTGCGAACAGTTCCTTCTCGAAGTTGAAGAGGAACAGGCGCACCCGTGCGCGGGCCACTGGGTCACCCGGCATGAGCTGTGGGTGCGGGAACCGTTCGTCGATGTACTCGTTGATGATGTGGGATTCGTACAGGATGAGATCGCGCTCCACGAGGATGGGCACCTCGTTGTAGGGATTCATCAGCGCGATGTCCTCGGGCTTGGCGAACAGGTCGACATCACGGATCTCGAAATCCATGCCCTTTTCGAACAGCACGAAACGGCAACGGTGCGAGTAGGGGCAGGTGGTGCCGGAGTAAAGGACCATCATGGCAGTGGGTTCCCTGTCAGTTGGGTTTCAAGGCGGGCATCTTGCACGGTGTGCCGGTGACACTGCAGGCGCAGGTCAAGAGCGGTCAACGCTGCCCAAGAAAACAACAAGCGCAGTGGAAGCGGGGCAGCCGCCACTGCGCAAAAAGGCCCGGGCATGCCCGGGCCAGACCTGTCACTTGACGTCTTTCCAGAACGCAGCGTTGAGTCGCCACGCGATGACGGTGAAGACCGAGAGGAAGAGCAGCACCCACACCCCCAGGCGGACGCGATCAGCCTGGTTGGGCTCGGACATCCACTTCAGGTAGGCCACCAGATCAGCCACCGCCTCGTTGTACTGGGCGGGCGTCAGGGTGCCCGGGGTGATGGGCTCCAGGCCTTTGAAGACGTGCGTCACCTTCTTGGGATCCTTAGGGTCCACCACGTCGGTGTAGACCGCGCGCTGCTGACCCTGCAACTCCCACAACACGTGGGGCATGCCCACGTTCGGGAAGGCCGCATTGTTCCAACCCGTGGCCTTGGTCTCGTCGCGGTAATAGGTGCGCAGGTAGGTGTAGATGTAGTCGGCGCCCGTGCCCTTGCCCGCAGCCGAGCGCGAGCGGGCAATCACGGTGAGGTCGGGCGGCACGCCGCCAAACCACTCCTTGGCTTCCTTCGGATTCAAGGCCACCTTCATGGTCTCGCCCACCTTGGCATCGGTGAACAGCAGGTTGGCCTTGATCTGCTCTTCCGTCAGACCAATGTCGCGCAGCCGGTTGTAGCGCATGTACTCGGCCGCGTGGCAGTTCAGGCAGTAATTGACAAACAGCTTGGCGCCGTTCTGCAGGGCGGCCATGTCGGTGACGCGCTCCGCAGGGAACTTGTCCCAATCAATGCCATCGCCTGCGGCACGCGCCGGACCGGCCATGACCGCCAGGGCCGCCACGAGCGTCAGGAGGAATTTCTTCATCATGGATGCAAGGCTCCGGGGCAATCAATGCGGCTGGAAGGTGACGCGGTCAGGCACGGGCTTGAACTCGCCGATGCGACTCCACCAGGGCATCAGCAGGAAGAAGCCGAAGTAGAAGATCGTGCCCACTTGCGAAACCAGCGTGCCCACGTCTGAAGGGGGCTTGATGCCCAGGTAGCCCAGCACCAGCATGTTGATGGCGAAGGTGGCATACATCCACTTGTGCCAGTTCGGCCGGTAGCGGATCGACTTCGCAGCGCTGTTGTCCAGCCAAGGCAGGAAGAACATGATGATCACCGCACCACCCATGACCACCACGCCCCAGAACTTGGCATCAAACACCTTCAGCAGACCGATGAACACCACAGAGGCCACGATCACGACCACTTTCGCGGTGTTGGTCAGTCGGCCCAGCAGCAGCGTGACCGCAGCGCCCACACCCACCAGCACCACAAAGACGTTGACCATCGGGTCTGTGACGGCACGCAGCATCGAATAGTAAGGGGTGAAGTACCAAACAGGCGCGATGTGAGCCGGCGTCTTCAGCGGGTCGGCCGGGATGAAGTTGTTGTACTCCAGGAAGTAACCCCCCATCTCAGGAGCTAGAAACACCACCGCACTGAAGATCAGCAGGAACACCGAGACGCCCAGGATGTCGTGCACCGTGTAGTACGGGTGGAAGGGAATGCCGTCCAGAGGCCGGCCGTTCTCGTCCTTCTTGGCCTTGATTTCCACGCCATCGGGGTTGTTGGAACCCACTTCGTGCAACGCAATGATGTGCGCAGCCACCAAGCCCAGCAGCACCAGAGGAATGGCAATCACGTGGAAGCTGAAGAAACGGTTCAGCGTGGCATCGCTCACCACGTAGTCACCGCGGATCAGCAGGGCCAGGTCCGGACCAACGAAAGGCACGGCGGCGAACAGGTTGACGATCACCTGGGCACCCCAGTAGCTCATCTGACCCCAGGGCAGGAGGTAGCCCATGAAGGCCTCTGCCATCAAGCACAGGAAGATGGCGCAACCGAAGATCCACACCAACTCGCGCGGTTTGCGGTAGCTGCCGTACAGCATGCCGCGGAACATGTGCATGTACACGACGACGAAGAATGCCGAAGCGCCCGTGGAGTGCATGTAGCGCACGAGCCAGCCCCAGGGCACGTCGCGCATGATGTACTCGACGGACGCGAAGGCCAGGTTCGCGTCCGGCTTGTAGTGCATCACCAGGAAGATGCCGGTGACGATCTGGATCACCAGCACCAACATCGCCAGTGAGCCAAAGAAATAGAAGAAATTGAAATTCTTCGGGGCGTAGTACTCGGAAAGATGTTCCTTGTACATCTTCGACGCCGGAAACCGGTTGTCGACCCACGTCATCAGCTTCTGCGCTGCGGGTGCGCCCGCTGGTGCTTCCTTGAATTCAGCCATGATTGCCTCGGGTGATTCGGATTGTCAGAGAACGATGAGCCCTCAGGCCTTCTTGTCCTCGCCAATCAGCAGCAGGGTGTCGGACAGGTACACGTGCGGCGGCACTTCCAGATTGTCCGGAGCCGGCTTGTTCTTGAACACGCGCCCGGCGACGTCAAAGGTGGAGCCATGGCAAGGGCAGAGGAAGCCACCCGCCCAGTCGTCGGGCAGCGAAGGCTGAGCGCCGGTCTGGAACTTGTCCGAAGGCGAGCAACCGAGGTGCGAGCAGATCCCCACGCCCACGAAGAACTCCGGCTTGATCGAGCGGTGCGGGTTCTTGGCGTAATCCGGTGTGGGGTACTGGGTGCGGGCGGAGGCCGGGTCAGCGACTTGCGCCTCCGTCTTTTTCAAGGACTCCAGCTGCTCCGGCGTGCGGCGCATCACCCACACCGGCTTGCCGCGCCACTCGACGGTGAGCTTCTCGCCTGGCTTCAGGGCCGAGATATCCACCTGAACAGGCGCGCCGGCCGCCTTGGCCCGCTCAGACGGCGTGAACGTGCTGATAAACGGCACGGCCACGGCAGCACCACCCACGGCACCGGCACCGCACGTGATCGCAATCCAGGTCCGGCGGCCCGGGTCGGCAACAGCGTCACTCATGGAAACCCTCTAGATTTGAATTGGCCGCAGTGTTCGCAACGAACTACGGGTCAACCCTGGATTCTAGCCGACCGATGTCTTCTCCGACCTGACGGAGCGGCCTTGTCCAAGCGGGGGGCTGGGCTGCGCAGGCCCACCCTGGTTGCGCCCTGGCACGCCCAGATCAGGCACCCGAGCCGGTCAGCCGCCAAGCCGCACGCAGGGCAGCCCGCAGGCTGGCCGGGTCTGCGCGACCCGTGCCGGCAATGTCGAAGGCGGTGCCGTGGTCCGGGCTGGTGCGCACGAAGGGCAAGCCCAGCGTGACGTTCACGCCCTGCTCCACCCCCAGGTACTTGACGGGGATGAGGCCATGGTCGTGCGTCATCGCCACCACCAGATCGAATTCACCCGGGTGCCCGGGGGCATGGCGCGCCCTCATGAAGACGGTGTCCGGGGCATATGGGCCTGTGGCGTTGACCCCAGCGTCGCGGGCGGCCTGGATGGCCGGGCCGATGACCTGCAGTTCCTCGTCGCCGAACAAGCCACCTTCGCCCGCGTGCGGATTCAGGCCCGCCACCGCAATACGCGGGGCCGGCTGCCCCCACAGCGCGCTGGACTGGTGGGCGATGCGCAGGGTTTCCAGCACAGCGTCGAAGGTCACGGCATCAACGGCCTTGCGCAGGGCCAGATGGATGGTCACCAGCACCACCCGAAGCTCCTCATTGGCCAGCATCATCCGCACCGGCGGCAAGCCCTGCGGCCCGGCTGCCAGTGCCTGCAGCATCTCCGTGTGGCCGGGGTAGCCGATGCCGGCGGCGGACAGCGCCTCCTTGTGCAGGGGCGCCGTGACGATGGCCGCGCACGCGCCTTGCCCCACCCAGGCCACCGCCGATTCGATGCAAAGCGCCGCCGCCGCCCCACAGCGTGCGTCCACCCGGCCCATGGGCAGTTCAGCCAGGCCCATGGGCAGCCCGGAAGGCTCGACGACGCACAGGCAACCCTCGGGCGCGTGGGAAAGGTCTGAAGGATGATCAATGCGGGCCACGATGGGCTGCGCACCGCCCACCTGGCGCGCCGCGCGCCGCATCACCTGCACGTCGCCGATCACCACCACGTGCTCCAGGGCCCCCGCCTGCCAGGCCTTGACGATGCACTCCGGGCCGATGCCGGCAGCGTCCCCCATCGTCAGGGCCAGGGGCACCGTCGCGCCGTACACACGTTGGGTGCCCTGCGCGCGATCCATCGGCGGTACGGCTGTCATGCCGGGTTCGGCACGTCGATGAAGACATGCTCCAGGCCGAACCGCGCGGCCACCGCGGCCGCCACGGCCGGCGCGCCGAAGCGCTCGGTGGCGTGGTGACCGCAGGCCAGGAAGGCCACCCCGGTCTCGCGGGCCAGGTGTGCCTGAGGCTCCGAAATCTCGCCCGTGAGGAAAGCATCGGCCCCTGCGGCGATGGCGGCCTCGAAGTAACTCTGTGCGCCCCCCGTGCACCAGGCCAGGCGTCGCAGAGGGCGACCGTCCCCGGGTTCGCACACGGCTTCACGACCCAGGACCGACAGCACCTGCGTCCTGAGATGCGTCAGCTCCACTGGCTGCTCCACCTGCCCCAGAAAACCCAGGTCCTGATCGCCAAACCTTTCCTGCGCCTGCCACCCCAGTCGCAGCCCGAGCTGCGCGTTGTTGCCCAGCACGGGGTGGGCATCCAGCGGCAGGTGGTAGGCCAGCAGGTTGATGTCGGCGCGGATCAGGCGGGCCACGCGGTCGCGCAACCAGCCGGTCAGACGCCCGTCATGGCCGCGCCAGAACAGGCCGTGATGGACCAGCAAAGTGTCGGCTCCTGCGTCGATGGCAGCCTCGATGAAGGCGAGGCTGGCAGTGACGCCCGAGGCTAATCTGCGGACTTGATCAGTGCCCTGAACCTGCAGACCGTTCGGCCCATAATCCTTGAAGCGATCCACCGACAACAGCTCGCGCAAGAACGACTCGATCTCCAAACGGTGGGCCATACGGTATTTCGGGTCCTTCAGGTCTTTGAGTTCTTTCAGGCGATGCGCAGAACCTGGCTGATTTTCTCCCAAGCGGTCACCGTGGCCGTGGCGGTGCTGTTCGTCGTGGGCACGCTCAAGCCTGAATGGCTGCGCAGCGGCTCGCTGCTGCCCGCACAGGTCTCCGTGGTGCAGGCCCCTGCGGCGTCGGCCTCCAGCCCCAGCGGGTTCAGCGCCGCCGCCCGCGCGGCGCTGCCCGCCGTGGTCAGCATCTCGGCGCTGAAGGCCCCCTCGCGCAACCCGCATGCCAACGACCCGGCGTTTCGCTTCTTCTTCGGCGACCGCAACGAGCAGACGCCCAACACCGGCCTGGGCTCCGGCGTGATCGTCTCCGCCGAGGGCTACCTGCTGACCAATCACCACGTCATCGAGGGCGCCACCGACATCGACGTGCGCCTGGCGGACGGCCGCGAGACTCGCGCGCGGCTGGTGGGGACAGACCCCGAAACCGACATTGCCGTGCTGAAGATCGACCTGGCGCCGCTGCCCGTGGTGGCGCTGGGCGACGTGAGCCGGCTGTCCGTGGGCGATGCGGTGCTCGCCATCGGCAACCCTTTCAACGTAGGGCAGACGGTCACCTCGGGTATCGTCAGCGCGCTGGGACGCAATCGGCTCGGGCTGTCCACGTTCGAGAACTTCATCCAGACCGACGCGGCCATCAACCCGGGCAACTCTGGCGGTGCGCTGGTGGACGCGCGCGGTGCCCTGGTGGGCATCAACACCGCCATCTATTCGCAAGGCGGAGGCAGCCTGGGCATCGGGTTTGCCGTACCGGTGGACCTGGCACGCCAGGTCATGGACGATCTGGTGCGCGACGGCCGGGTGATCCGCGGCTGGATCGGCGTGGAACCTCGGGACCTGCCGGCAGACCTGGCCGCTTCACTGGGGCTGGAGAAGGTGCAGGGTGTGCTGATCACGGGTGTGCTGCAGGGAGGCCCCGCTGCGCAGGCGGGCGTGCGTCCAGGCGACGTGGTGACCGCCGTGGGCGACCGCCCCGTGCAGACCACGGCGGACCTGCTGAAGGCCGTGGCTGCCCTGAAGCCGCAAACCAACGCTGCCCTTGGCGTGGTGCGCAACGGCCAGCGCCTGCGCATCGACGTCCAGATTGGTCAGAGGCCGGCGCCCGGCAGTTCGGGCAACCCGCGCTGACTTTAGGCCGTCAAGCCGCCTTGGTGTTGTCGTCCGCGTTGTCAGGCGCCTTGGTGTGCTTGATGAACACCTGGGCCGCGACGATACCGATCTCGTACAGGATGCACATCGGCACGGCCAGCGCCAGCTGTGAGATCACGTCCGGCGGCGTCACCACAGCGGCCACGATGAAAGCGCCCACGATGAAATAGCCGCGGAACTTGCGCAGCTGCTCGATGGTGACCACCCCGATGCGCGCGAGCACGATCACCGCCACCGGCACCTCGAAGGCGATGCCGAAGACGAAGAACAAGGTGAGCACGAAGCCAAAGTACTGCTCGATGTCAGGCGCCGCCGTGATGGCGGTGGGGGCAAAGGCCTGGATGAACTTCGACATGCCCGGAATCACCAGGAAGTAGCAGAACGCCACGCCCAGGAGGAACAGCAGTGTGCTGGAGATCACCAGCGGCAGCACCATCTTCTTCTCGTGTGCATACAGGCCAGGCGCCACGAAAGCCCACACCTGGTAGAGCACCACCGGCAGCGCGATCAGGAAGGCGGCCATCAGGGTGATCTTCAGCGGCACCAGGATGGGAGAGATCACGTTGGTGGCGATCAGCTTGGTGCCTTCGGGCAGGTGCGCCACCATGGGCTCGGCCAGCAGGTCGTAAAGGCCGGCGGGACCGGGCCAGATGGCCAGCGCCACGAACGCCACGACCACGGCGATCAGCGCCCGCACCAGCCGGTCACGCAGCTCCACCAGGTGCGAGACGAAGGGCGCCTCGGTACCGGCGAGCTCGTCGTCCTTGGTGTCGGGGGTGCTCATCGGGGAGCCTTCAAGCCCGGGGGGCGGAAGCGCGCCACGCGCGCGGCTCCCGACTGCGCGTTGGTGCGGATGCCCTGGCGTTGCTTGTACCACTGGGGCGTGGCACCGCGCTTCAGGCGCCACTTCTTGCGGGGGTGGCGGTACTCCGGTGGCGGCGACGCCAGCGGCTCGTAAGTGGAGGTGCCGGCAGACGATGCACTGCCGTCGAGCGATGTGCCGATGGACGCCCAGTCCTTCTCGAAAGACGACGAGGCTTCGTTCATCTGCTGGCTGACGCTGCTTTCCACGTCGCGCGCCGCATCCTCGAACTGGGTCTTCATCTTCTTGAGCTCATCGAGCTCGATGGAGCGGTTGACCTCGGCCTTGACATCCGCCACATAGCGCTGCGCCTTGCCCAACAGATGGCCCAGTGTGCGGGCCACCTTGGGCAGCTTCTCAGGTCCGATGACGATCAACGCCACGGCGCCGATGAGCGCCAGCTTGTCAAAGCCGAAGTCGATCATGGAACGCAGTGGGCTAAATGGTGGCCATGGCGCCGCGAGGGCACCCATCGGGCCGGCGCGCCAACGCGCCGTTCAACCCGCGCAGCGCCGAGAAAAGTGGCGCCCGACAGACTCAACCCTTGGTCTTGGCCTCGACGTCGACGGTCTGCGCGTCCACCGTCTTGGCCGTGGTGACTTGCTGCGCCGGCGCCGCGGGCGCATCTGCCGCTTCCTGGCCGCCCTTGACGCCGTCCTTGAAGCCCTTCACCGCTCCGCCCAGATCGGCGCCGATGTTCTTGAGCTTCTTGGTGCCGAAGATCAGCACCACCACCAGCAACACGATCAGCCAATGCCAGATGCTGAATGATCCCATGTTCGTTCTCCTCAGAAGGAATCGCGGATTCTAGGGGAGCCCCATGACCGTTGCGTGGCAGGGTCGATGCAACGCCCGAGCCGCCACGGGCGGGTCAGCCCTTGCTCCAGGGCCGGGGACCGCCCATCACGTGCATGTGCAGGTGGTAGACCTCCTGCAGGCCGTCCGGGCCGGTGTTGATGACGGTGCGAAAGCCGTTGGACACGCCCAGTTGCTTCATCAGGCGCGGCGCCAGGCCCAGCATGTGCCCGAGCAAGGCCGCGTGTTCGGGGCCCACGTCGGACAGCGTGGCAATGTGCAGCTTGGGAATGATCAACACATGCACCGGGGCCCAGGGGTGGATGTCGTGGAAGGCGAGCACCTGCTCGTCTTCGTGGACCTTGCGCGACGGGATCTGCCCGGCGACGATCTTGCAGAAGATGCAGTTAGGGTCCGCGCTCATGACTCCTCCGACTCCCGCTGACGCACCTTGCGCAGCGCAAATTCTTCCAGGCCCGACATCCCTTCACGCCGGCGCAACTCGGCCAGCACGTCAGCGGGCTTCAGGCCATGGGCGGCCAGCACCACCAGGGTGTGGAACCACAGGTCGGCCATCTCGGCGGTGAGCTTGACGGCATCGCCATCCTTGCCGGCCATCACGACCTCGGTGGCTTCCTCGCCCACCTTCTTGAGCATGGCGTCGGGGCCCTTGGCGAACAGGCGTGCCACGTAACTCTTGTCGGGGTCACCGCCGCGGCGGGATTCGATCACGGCGGCCAGGCGTTCCAGGGTGTCATCGGAAGTCAAGTTGCGCTCACTGGGGTTCACTTGTAGATGGTCGCCGGGTCCTTGAGCACGGGCTCCACGGTGACCCAGGCTCCCCCCTCATGGCGAAGAAAGAAGCAGCTGTGGCGCCCGGTGTGGCAAGCGATGCCCGGCTCGTGGCCACGTTGCGTGACCTTGAGCAGCACCACGTCCTGGTCGCAATCCAGGCGAATCTCGTGCACTTGCTGGACGTGGCCGGACTCCTCGCCCTTGTGCCACAGGCGCTTGCGCGAGCGGCTGTAGTACACCGCCTCGCCGCGGGCTGCGGTGGCGGCCAGCGCCTCGCGGTTCATCCAGGCGAACATGAGCACGTCGCCGCTGGCCACCTCTTGCGCGATCACAGGCACCAGGCCGTCAGCGTCCCAGCGCACGGTGTCCAGCCAGTTGGCGGGCCCTGCGGTGGAAGGAGAACAGGCAACGGGTACGGTGGATTCGCTCATGGGGCGATGAGTCTAATGCGTGGCCCCTTCAAAGCCCTGTTCGGCTGCCAGCCACACGAGCACGGGCAACGTGCCCGGCAGCACGGGGGCCGACTGCACGGGCAGCGTTTCCCAGGCCATCTGCTGACCCTCACGCATCTCGAAGGTGCCCGACCACAGACGCACGCGGCAGAAGTGCAGACGCACCAGCGCGTGGGGGTAATCGAACATCTCCACCTTCCAGGGTTCGGCCGAGGCGATGGTCACGCCGATCTCCTCCTGCAACTCGCGCCGCAAGGCCTGCTCGATGGATTCGCCCGGCTCGACCTTGCCTCCCGGAAACTCCCAGTAGCCGGCATAAGCCTTGCCCACGGGCCGACTGGTCAGCAGGAAACGGCCCTCGGGGTCGATCAGCACCCCCACCGCCACGTCCACGGGCCGGCGCGCAGCACTGGACCCGCCATCCACCACCGTGACCTGATCAACCATGTTCACGCGCAGCCCAGTCGCGGGCGAACTGCTGGGCCACACGGCCCGAGCGTGAGCCGCGCTCCAGCGCCCAGATCAGGGCCTCGGGGCGAGCGGCGGCGATCGCTTCTTCCGGCTGTCCGAACGCCCGCAACCATTGCCCCACGATGGCCAGGTACTCGGCCTGCGTGAACGGATAGAAGCTGATCCACAGGCCGAAGCGTTCCGAGAGCGAAATCTTCTCTTCCACGCCTTCGCCGGGGTGCACCTCGCCGTCCTCGGTGTGCTGGTAGGACAGGTTCTCCTTCATGTACTCGGGCAGCAGGTGTCGGCGGTTGCTGGTGGCGTAGATCAGCACGTTGTCGCTCGACTGCGAGACCGAGCCGTCCAGGATGGACTTCAGCGCCTTGTAGCCGGGTTCGCCGTCGTCGAAGCTCAGGTCGTCGCAGTAGACGATGAACTTCTCCGGCCGACCGGCCACCAGATCGACCAGGTCGGGCAGGTCCACCAGGTCGGCCTTGTCCACCTCGATGAGGCGCAAGCCCTGGGCACTGAACTC
>CANHVY010000039.1 GCA_947464185.1 Burkholderiales bacterium | reverse complement strand
GCAGGCATTGCTGCACAACCTGAAGCACAACCAAGTGCTCCACGAGCGCAACGTCATCCTCACAGTGGTGTTCCACGAAGTGCCCTGGGTGCCGATGGAACGACGCGTCCAGGTGGCGCCGCTGGGCCATGGATTCTGGCGCGTGACCCTGAACTTCGGCTTCATGAACACGCCCGACGTTCCCAAGGCGCTGGAGCTCACGCAGTCGCATGGGCTGCACATTCCGGTGTTCGAGACCAGCTACTTCCTGAGCCGAGAAGCCGTGGTACCGACGCCTGGCGGCGGCATGGCGAACTGGCGCGAGCGGCTCTTTGCCGCGATGAGTCGCAACGCTGGCGGAGTGGTGGAGTTCTTCCGGCTGCCCAGTAACGCAGTGGTCGAGTTGGGAACGCGGGTGCAGATCTGAACCTGCCAGCGGACTCCGAAAGGCTCAGTCGCCGCACCGGGCGCGTAAGGCACCAATGCTGCTCAAGGCAGAACTTGAACCATGGCGGGCGACGGAAGCAGCCTTGACTGGGACCGCGGGCGCCTTGCCCGGCAGGCTTTAGGTGTTGCTGCGCGGCATGAGAGCAGCCAGTGGCGACCGACTCCTGATGGCCGACAGCCATCGTCCGTCTGGGCCGTATGAGCGACTGCTGTCGCTGCACTGCTGACAACCAGACTACCTCGGCCAGTGGCGGCATGGGGCTGACTCTCACCCCCCATCTTCACGCTTGACGACCCCCCACCGGGCGGAGCGTGGACAGCCATGCCCCCGCCACCCGCAGCGCTCGCCGAGAATCTTCGGCATGACACCTGTCGAGCCGCCACCCGTGTCCGGACCCGCGCCGGTGCAGGTGCCTGGCGCCTCAGCCAGGTCCTTTTTGCACAGCGCCTTCTATCGTTTCGTCCACCTGGCCGACCCTCAGGCCGCTGCCGGCGAACTGCGCGAACTGGGCCGCACCCTCGGCCTGGGGGGCAGCATCATCGTGGCCACCGAGGGCGTGAACGGCACGGTGGCCGGGCCGGCGGAGCGGGTACAGGCCTTCGAGCAGCGCCTGCGCGCGGGTGCCGCGCTGCAGGGGGCGTTGCGCGGGCTGAGGTTCAAGCGCAGCGTCTGCACGCAGCCGCCTTTCGGTCGCTTCAAGGTGAGCGTCAAGCCCGAGGTCGTGGCGCTGGGTCTGCCTGCCGGTCCCCCACGCAGCAATGCCGACCTGCCTGACGACCTGCCCGCCGACCTGCCGGACGAGGGCGACGCCAGCCACCTTTCGCCCGCGGCCTGGAACGAGCTGTTGGCGCGTGGCGACGCCGTGGTGCTGGACAACCGCAACCACTTCGAGTTCCGCCTGGGCCACTTCCGCGGTGCGGTGGACCCCGGCGTGCACCACTTCCGCGACTTCGTGCGCTTTGTCGAGCAGCACGCGCCGGCCTGGCGCGCGCAGGGCCGGCCGGTGGCCATGTACTGCACGGGCGGCATCCGCTGCGACAAGACCGCGCCCTGGATGCGCAGCCTGGGGCTGGAGGTGTTTCAACTGGAAGGCGGCATCCTGAACTACCTGCAGAACGCGCCGGCGGCGGACGGGGCCGCCTGGCAAGGCGAGTGTTTTGTCTTCGACCGCCGCATCGCGCTGGACGCGCATCTGCGCGAGACCGGCACCACGGCCGAGCAGGTGTTCGACCCGGCGCACCCCGACGAAGCCTGGCGCCTGCAGCGTGCCCGCCGCCTGGACGAGGCCGATTGAGAGCGCAGCGCCTGGTGGGCAGACGCGACTTCTGACCTGCCTCTGCCCCACCCCTGCGCCACCCATGAGCCCCCCATGAGCCGCCCCCGCCCAGCCTGGACACCGCCCCTGCGCGACGGCGTCAGCGCCAGCCGCGTGGCCGTCACGCCCGGCCCCTGGCGCGATGTGGTGGACTTCCTCTGCCAGCGCCTGCCCCGGGTGCACGATTGGCCCGCGCGCCTCGCCGCGGGGCAGGTGCTGGACGCCGAGGGTCGCCCCGTGGCGGCGGATGCGCCCTGCCGACCCGGCGCGGTGCTCTGGTACTGGCGTGTGCTGCCGCCCGAGCTGCGCATTCCCTTCGAGCTGGAGGTGCTGCACCAGGACGAGCACCTGGTGGCGGTGGACAAGCCGCACTTCCTGCCGGTGATCCCGCGCGGGCGCTACCTGCAGGAAACGGTGCTGGTGCGGCTGAAGCGCCTGCTGGGCCTGCCGGACCTGGTGCCCATGCACCGGCTGGACCGCGAAACCGCGGGCGTGCTGCTGTTCACGGTGCAGCCCGCCTCGCGGCACGCCTACCAGTCGTTGCTGAGCGCGCGCGCCGTGCGCAAGGTCTACGAGGCCGTGGCGCCCTGGCGCGAGGGCCTGTGCTTCCCCATGACGCTGCAGCACCGGCTGCAGGAGCCCAAGGACGAGCGCTTCATGCAGATGCAGGTGGTGCCGGGCGAACCCAACGCCCACACGCAGGTGGAGCTGATCGCACGGTTGCCCCGCTTCGCCCCGGCCCTTGGGCCTGCTGCACCGGCCGATGACACGCCGGCCGCGCCGGAACCGGGGGCCGCGCCGCATCACTGGGCCCTTTGGGCCCACTACCGGCTGCACCCGCTCACCGGGCGCAAGCATCAGTTGCGCGCGCAGATGAACGCCGCGGGACTGCCCTTGCGGGGGGACAGGCTCTACCCCGTGCTGTGGCCCGAGCCTGCGCCTGATGCCCCGCCCGACTACAGCCACCCGCTCCAACTGCTGGCCCGCGAGATCGCTTTCACTGACCCGCTGTCCGGCGCGCCGCGCTGCTTCACCAGCCGCCGCAGCTTGCAGGCGACGCAGGAAGCCGCCACGCCGGCATGATGCGGGTCTTGACCCTGCACGCAGGACCCGACCACGATGCTGTCCCAACTCGAGCGCCCTGCCGGGCCCGCACCGTCCCCGCGCCAGGTGCTGGCCGACGCGGGCCCCACCTACCTGGCCAACGGCCTGATCGCCTTCATCTTTGCGGCCACGGGGCCGGTGGCCGTGATCCTGGCGGTGGGCACGGGCGGCGGGCTGTCGCAGGCGGAGCTGGCGTCCTGGGTGTTCGGGGTGTTCTTCATCAACGGCCTGATCACGCTGGCGATGAGCTGGCGTTACCGCACCCCGCTGGGCTTCGGGTGGACCATCCCCGGCACCGTGCTCGTGGGCCCGGCGCTGCAGCACATGAGCTTTGCCGAGGTGATCGGCGCGTTCTACGCCACCAGCGTGTTCATCCTGGTGCTGGGGGCCAGCGGCTGGGTCAAGCGCGTGATGTCGTGGCTGCCCATGCCCATCGTCATGGGGATGGTGGCGGGCGTGTTCCTGCGCTTCGGGCTCGATCTGGTGCGGGCACTGCACAGCGACGTGGCCGTGGCCGCGCCGATGGTGCTGGCCTTCATCGTGCTGTCGGCGGTGCCATCGATGGGCCGGCGTTTGCCACCGCTGATCGGCGCCCTGCTGGTGGGGGCGGTGACCCTGGCGCTGCTGGGCCGGGTGGACGCCGCGGCGGCGGGTCAGTGGAGCCTGGCGCAGCCGCTGGTGCAGGCGCCCGCCTGGTCGCTGGCGGCGATGGTGGAGCTGGTTGTGCCCCTGGCCATCACGGTGCTGGTGGTGCAGAACGGCCAGGGCGTGGCGGTGCTGACGGCGGCGCGGCATGACCCGCCGGTCAACGCCATCGCCTTCGTGTGCGGCATTGGCGCGGCGGCCAGCGCGCTGGTGGGGGCCGTGAGCACCTGCCTGACGGGGCCCAGCAACGCCATGATGAGCGCCTCCGGCGACCGGCCCCGCCACTACACCGCAGCACTCACCTTCGGGGCCCTGGCGGTGCTGTTCGGCCTGCTGGCGCCCACCTTCACCGGCCTGATGCTCGCCACGCCCAAGGCCTTCATCATGGTGCTGGGCGGCCTGGCGATGGTGCGGGTGCTGCAGGGGGCCTTCACCGCAGCCTTTGGCGCCGGCCGCTTCACGCTGGGCGCGCTGGTGAGCCTGCTGGTGACCGTGGCCGATCTGAGCCTGCTCAACATCGGCGCGGCCTTCTGGGGGCTGGTGGCGGGGTTTCTCGTCGCCTGGTGGATGGAGCGGCCTGACTTCGGAGCCAAGCCTCAGGCTTGATGGGTCTGCCGCTGACGAATCGGTGCATGGGTCGGCCCATCATTGAAGAAGACGATAGGAAAGATCAAGGCAATCAACTTCTCTAATGGGTCTCTGGATCCAACAATGCTTTCTATCGACAACGCGATACCGATAGCAAGGTGCCGCGGTCGGTCGAAAGGTCCGATGCCCGGACAGACCCTCAACGCATTGCAAGGAAGTTCGTCATGCCCCTCATCAACACCCCCGTCGCCCCGTTCAAGGCCACCGCGTTCCACAGCGGCAAGTTCGTCGAGATCACCGAGCAGACCCTGCAGGGCCGCTGGAGCGTCTTCGTCTTCTACCCGGCCGACTTCACCTTCGTCTGCCCCACCGAGCTGGAAGACCTGGCCGACCGGCACGACCAGTTCAAGGCCCTGGGCGTGGACGTCTACGGCATCTCCACCGACACGCATTTCGCCCACAAGGCCTGGCACGACACCTCCGACGCCATCCGCAAGGTGCGCTACCCGCTGATCGGCGACCCTACCGGCCGCATCTCCCGCAGTTTCGACGTGCTGGTGGAAGACACCGGCCTGGCGCTGCGTGGCACCTTCCTGATCGATCCCGAAGGCCGCATCAAGACCGCCGAGGTGCACGACGACGGCATCGGCCGCGATGCGGGCGAATTGCTGCGCAAGGTGGCGGCGGCCCAGTACGTGGCCCGCAACCCCGGCCAGGTCTGCCCGGCCAAGTGGAAAGAGGGCGAGGAGGCGCTGACCCCGTCGCTCGACCTCGTCGGCAAGATCTGAGGAGGCTGAGGCCATGCTCGACGCCCCCTTGAAAGCCCAGTTGAAGACCTACCTGGAGCGCATCACGCTGCCGGTGGAGCTCGTGGCCTCGCTCGACGACAGCGCCGCCGCTTCGCAGATGCGGGCCCTGCTGGAGGACATCGCTTCGCTGCATCCGCGGGTCAGCGCGCGCTTCGACGGCGATGACGCCGATCACGCTCGCCGCCCCTCGTTTGCCGTTCGGCGCGTGGGCAGCGCGATCGACCTGCGCTTTGCTGCCGTGCCCCTGGGGCACGAGTTCACCTCGCTGGTGCTGGCGCTGCTGCAGGCCGGCGGCCATCCGCCCAAGGTGGAGGCCGAGCTGGCGGCGCAGATCCGCGCGATCGACCCCGGCGAGGGCCGCTCGCTGCGCTTCGAGACCTGGATGTCGCTGAGCTGCCACAACTGCCCGGACGTCGTGCAGGCCCTGAACCTGATGGCCGTGCTCAACCCCCGCGTGCAGCACGTGGCCATTGACGGCGCGCTGTTCCGCGGCGAGGTGGACGCACGCCAGATCCTGGCCGTGCCCCAGGTGTTCCTCAACGGCGAACCCTTCGCCTCCGGCCGCATGACGCTGGAGGAGATCGTGCGCAAGGTCGAGCACGCCTTTGACAGCACCGCCGCCGCCCGCGAGGCCCAGCGCCTGGCCCGGCAGGAGACCTTTGACATGCTGGTGGTGGGGGGCGGGCCGGCCGGCGCGGCCGCGGCGGTGTACGCCGCGCGCAAGGGCATCCGCGCCGGCGTGCTGGCCGAGCGTTTCGGTGGCCAGACCCTGGACACGCTGGGCATCGAGAACTTCATCTCCGTGCCGCAGACCGACGGGCCGAAGTTCGCCGCGGCGCTGGAAGCCCATGCGCGCGCCTACGACGTGGCGATCATGAACGGCCAGCGTGCGCAGGCCCTGGAGCCGGCGGCGCAGCCCGGGGGCGAGATCACCGTGCACCTGGAGGGCGGCGCCGCGCTCAAGGCCCGTTCGGTGGTGCTGGCCACGGGGGCGCGCTGGCGCCAGGTGGGCGTGCCCGGCGAGGCGCAGTACCGCAACAAGGGCGTGGCCTACTGCCCGCACTGCGACGGCCCGCTGTTCAAGGGGCGTCGCGTGGCGGTGATCGGCGGCGGCAACTCCGGCGTGGAGGCCGCCATCGACCTGGCCGGTGTGGTGGCCCACGTCACGCTGCTGGAGTTCGGTGAACAACTGCGGGCCGATGCTGTGCTGGTGGCGCGCCTGAGGAGCCTGTCCAACGTGAACATCGTCACCCAGGCCCAGACCACCGAGATCACGGGGGACGGCCGCAAGGTCGACGGCCTGCGCTACACCGACCGCGCCACTGGCACCGATCATCACGTGGCGCTGGAAGGTGTGTTCGTGCAGATCGGCCTGGTGCCCAACACCGAGTGGCTGCAGGGCACGCTGGCACTCTCCAGGCATGGCGAGATCGAGATCGATGCGCGCTGCGCCACCAGCGTGCCTGGCGTCTTCGCCGCCGGTGATGCGACCACGGTGCCCTTCAAGCAGATCGTCATCGCCGCGGGCGAAGGGGCGAAGGCGGCCTTGTCGGCCTTCGACCACCTGGTGAGGATGCCGGCGGTGGGGGCTTCCGGACCGCCGGCTCCTGCCCTCCGGGCGGCCGCAGCAGAATCTGCAGCATGAGCGCAGACACCCACCGTCTCTCACCTGAGTGGCCCACCTCGGGCGCTGGCACGGCCCTCGCCCGGGAGGGTTTGAAGAAAGGGCAGACGATGGCGTTGACGATGCTGATGATGATGGGGCTGGTGGCCCTGCCGGGCACGGCGGGGGCCGCCAGCGCTGCGGCTGCCCCGGCGCCCCCCAACCCGGCCGGTATCGACTGGATGCCGATTACGCCTGCGGGTGGCGCCGCCGCTTTCGACATCGCCCGCACCGAAACCACGGTGGCGCAGTACAGGCGCTTCGCGCAAGCCACTGGCACGGTCACGCGGGCGGAGCGCGCCGGCGGCGGGCAGGTCTTCGAGGCGGGCTGGACCACCAAGCCGGGCTGGACCTGGGCGCGTCCCTTCGGCGTGCCGGCGGCCGACGACGAACCCGCGGTCCACATCGATTTCACCGAGGCCCAGGCTTTCTGCCGCTGGGCGGGCGGCCGCTTGCCGACGGACGCTCAGTGGGTCCGCGCCGCCTACACCGAGACGCGCCCCACGCCACCGGCCCCGCTGCAGCGCGGCAAGACCTACCCATTCCCCATGGGTGACAGCCCGGCGGGCGCCCAGTGCCTGGGCGACTGTGGCACCGCCGCCGATGCACGCGCCGTGCGCCACGGTGCCCACTTGTGGCGCGGGCGGGGGCACGCCGCCGTCACGGCGACGCCTGCGGGTGTGAACGGCCTGCACGACATGGGGGCCAATGCCTGGGAGTGGGTGGACGAGCCCCCAGGGGCGGCCGGCAGCGCCGAGCGTCGCACGCGGGGCGGTTCCTGGTGGTACGGCAGTGGGCAGATGCGCGCTGACCATCTGCAGGGCAAGCCCCCGGAGACCACGGTGGTCTACATCGGCTTTCGCTGCGCCAGGAGTGCGGCTGCCACGCCTTGATCGTGCCCAAGTGCTGTGCACCTAGCCTCAGGCTGCCCATTCTCAAGCCGGCTGCACATGAAGCGCAGGCAGATGGTTCGGACAGCCCTGCCGGGCCGCACAATGGAGGGCCTTCTCCCCACGTCCGCCATGATCTACAAGTTCCGCAGCAAGGCCGCCGGTGACACCGTGATGCTGGGTCCGCAAGGAGACCAGTTCCTGCGTGCGATAGGGCGTGAGCCTTCCGCCCAGGGCATCATCGAGGTGGCCGCCATGCCTGCGGCCCTCACGGCGCTGCAGCAGGCCATCGAGCAGGACGACGCCGCCCGGGCGCAGCAGCCTGCAAACGAAGCCTTGCTCGAGGCCGCGGGCCAAGACCCGATTGCCTTGCGCCGGCGCCTGTGGCCGATGGTGGAGATGATCCGGCGCGCCCAGGCGGCCGATGAACCGGTGGTCTGGGGCGTTTGAGCCACCGGGTTCCGCACGCTGACACTCTGACCGTGAACGGAGCTTTTCCATGGAATTGAAGAGCCACAGCTGGCTGAATGGCGACCGCATCCCTTCCCGCTTTGCGGCCGGCCGTCTGGGTGACGACGGGGGGGTGGGCTTCTCCGACAACCTCAACCCTCACCTGGCCTGGAGCGACCTGCCCGAGGGCACGCGGTCCCTGGTACTGATCTGCCACGACTTCGACGTGCCCAGCAAGGGTGACGACGTCAACCAGAGCGACCGCGAGATCCCGGCCGATCTGCCGCGCGTGGATTTCTTCCACTGGGTGCTGGTGGACCTGCCGGCGCAGCCTTCGGAGATTGCCGAGGGCGAGTTCAGCCGTGCCTTCACGGCCCGCGGCAAACCTGGCCCGCAGGCGTTGCGCGGCGCCCGGCAGGGCGTGAACGACTACACGGGATGGTTTGCCGGCAACGCTGACATGGCGGGCGACTACTTCGGTTATGACGGCCCGTTCCCGCCCTTCAACGACAGCCTGGTGCACCACTACGTCTTCACCTTGTACGCGCTGGACGTGCCGCGGCTGGCGGTGGAAGGGCGCTTCACGGGCCCCCAGGTGCGCGAGGCGCTGAAGGGCCATGTGCTGGACGTGGCCACGTTCTCGGGCACCTACACGCTGAACCGGCGCCTGGCCGGTTGAGGGGGTCCGGTACGCCGGCACCCACGCCACCCCCACCGCCATGCCCTTGCTTGAACCCCGTGTTGCGGGCGAACCCCGTGTCACCCGTGTGCTGGCCATCCGCCACGGCGAGACCGACTGGAACGTGGCCGCCCGCATCCAGGGCCTCACCGACATTCCGCTGAACGCGCTCGGCCGGCAACAGGCCGCGCGCCTGGCGCAGGCGCTGGCCGACGAGACTTTGCATGCCGTCTACACCAGCGATCTGCAGCGTGCCCGCGACACCGCAGCCGCCCTGGCCCACGCCTGCGGTGCGCCGCTTCGGGAGGACACCGGCTTGCGCGAGCGCCACTTCGGTCAATTCGAGGGTGCCACCTTCGAGGAGATCGCGCAGCGCTGGCCCGAGGATGCGCTGCGCTGGCGACAGCGCGATCCGGATTTCGGCCCCGAGGGCGGCGAGGCCCTGCAGGCCTTCTTTGACCGCAGCGTGGCTGCGGCCCACCGCCTGGCGGCGGCGCATGCCGGCCAGACCATCGCCCTGGTGGCGCATGGTGGTGTGCTGGACTGCCTGTACCGGGCGGCCACGCGGCTGGATCTGCAGGCCCCGCGCACCTGGCAGGTGGGCAATGCCACCGTCAACCGCCTGCTGTGGACGCCCGAGGGCTTCACGCTCGTGGGCTGGAACGACACCACCCATTTGGAAGCGCTGGACGCTCCGGACGCGCTGAACGATGTGAGCGCCTGAACGCCGGTCTGGTTTCAGGCGGCTTCTTGCCCGTCGGCCGGCTTCAGCGTTCGAACTTCAACCTTCGAACAGATCTCCGCCCGCACCCGCGCGCGCCGGGGGCGTGAGCCCCAGGTGCCGCCAGGCCGCTAGCGTGGCGATGCGACCCCGCGGCGTGCGCTGCAGGTAGCCCTGCTGGATGAGGTAGGGCTCGATCACGTCCTCGATGGTGCCGGGCTCCTCGCCAATGGCCGCGGCCACGTTGTCCAGCCCCACCGGCCCGCCGTCGAAGCGGTGGATCACCGCTTCCAGCAGCTTGCGGTCCATGACGTCGAAGCCGCGCGGATCCACGTCCAGCATGGCCAGCGCCCGGTCGGCGGTGGCCGCATCGATGGTGCCGTTGCCCTTGACCTGGGCGTAGTCGCGCACGCGGCGCAGCAGCCGGTTGGCGATGCGCGGCGTACCGCGGGAGCGCCGGGCGATCTCCAGCGCGCCGGCGGCGTCCATGGGCACGTCCAGCAGCCCGGCCGAGCGGGTGACGATGCGCGTGAGCTCCTCGTCGGTGTAGAACTCCAGCCGCGCCACGATGCCGAAGCGGTCGCGCAGCGGGTTGGTCAGCATGCCGGCGCGCGTGGTGGCGCCCACCAGGGTGAAGGGCTGCAGGTCGAGCTTTATGGAGCGCGCGGCCGGGCCCTCGCCGATCATGATGTCGATCTGGTAGTCCTCCAGCGCCGGGTACAGGATCTCCTCGACCACCGGGCTCAGGCGGTGGATCTCGTCGATGAAGAGCACGTCGTTCTTCTCGAGGTTGGTCAGCAGCGCGGCCAGGTCCTTGGGCTTTTCCAGCACCGGCCCGGAGGTCTGGCGCAGGTTCACGCCCAGCTCGGCGGCGATGATGTGGCTGAGCGTGGTCTTGCCCAGGCCGGGCGGGCCGAACAGCAGCACATGGTCCAGCGCCTCCGCGCGCATGCGGGCGGCGCCGATGAAGATCTCCAGTTGTTCGCGCGCCTTGGCCTGGCCCACATACTCGGTCAGGCCCTTGGGCCGCAGCGCCCGTTCGATGGCCTCCTCGTTGGGCGAGCCGGCCGCGGCGCTCACCACCCTTGGGGTGGCCGGACCTGACGGTCTGGAGGGGGCGAAGTCATCGGTCTGGATGGCCATACAGTGATTATCGACCTGTGGTCGGGCCTGCCCAGGCCTGTCTTGCGGTCAAGGCTCGGTTTCACGATTTCGAACCCGCAGACGGCCGCGGGGCCATCGTGTCTCGGTAAACTGCCCGGCGTGAATTTCATTCGCGATCGCCTGCGCGCCTGGACCTGGACTGCCCTCGTGGCGGTGCTGGCGCTGGCGCTGCTGCCCACCGTCAGCCGCGCCTGGGGGCTGGGTGCCGAGCCCGTGGGCCCCCACGCCATGATCGAGGTCTGCACGACCGACGGCTTGCGCATGGTGCCCATCGGCGAAGGTCAGGCATCCCCCGACACCCCAGCGCACCATGCGGACGCCTTCGAGCGCTGCGCCCACTGCGTGCTGGGGGCCGCGCCTTTGGTCTTGCCGCCCATCGCACCTGTCGGGCGCACCGCAGACCCGCGGGCCCAGGCCTTGCCGGCGCTGTTCTGGCAAGCGCCGCACACGCTTCACGTCTGGGCCGCGGCCCAGCCCCGCGCACCGCCCCTCCACTCCTGACCGTCGAAAGCTGTCCGCCAAAGGTGACCTGGCAGGTCGTCCTTCCTGGCGGATGTCCGATGTCCTCCAGGCCCCCTGGGCCTGGACGTGTCCAGGAGTTCAGATGTCTTTGCGTTCTCCACCCCCTTTGGCGACGGCCCATGGGCTTGTCCTTCGTTCGCCGGCCGCGCGTCTTCGGCGCTCCAGCCTGTCGTGTGCCGCGCTGGCGCTGGTGTGTGGCAGTGGTGCCCTGCAGGCGCAGACCGGTACGGCTGCCCCCCCCGAGACGTCTTCGCCTGAAGCCACCCAGGCCGTCACCGTGACCGGCACGCGCGAGCGCGTCCTCGTCATGGAAACCCCCGCTTCGGTGGGGGTCATCAGCGGGCGTGACCTGCGCTTCACCGGGCCCATGCACCCGCAGCAACTGCTCGCTCAGGTGCCCGGTGTGGCCGTGGCCGTGACCAACGGTGAAGGGCACAGCACCGCCATCCGCCAGCCCTTCACCACGGGGCCGCTGTACCTGTACCTGGAGGACGGCATCGCCACGCGCGCCACCGGCTTCTTCAATCACAACGCCCTTTATGAAGTGAACCTGCCCGGCGCCGGGGGGGTGGAGGTCATTCGCGGGCCGGGCACGGCGCTGTACGGTTCGGATGCCATTGGCGGCATCGTGAACGTGCTCACCCGCACGCCCTCGGCGACCTCTGAACTGTCGCTGACTCCCGAGGTGGGCAGCTTCGGCTGGCGGCGCGTGCTCGCCGATGGCAACCTGTCCTGGTCACCCGATTCGGCCCTGCGGGCCGCGGTCAACGTCACCCATACCGATGGGTGGCGGGCGGCCACGGGGTACGACCGGGAGTCGGTCAATGTGCGGTGGGACCACGCCTTGTCGGCAGGTGTGCGCACCAAGACCATCCTGGGCTTCACCCGCATCGACCAGCAGACGGGGGCCAACTCCGCCCTGGTGCTGGCCGACTACCTGAACAACCCGAAGAAGAACAACTTCTCCATCGCCTACCGCAAGGTCCGCGCCCTTCGCGTCTCGACGGAGCTGGAGATCGAGCAGGGCGCCACCCTCTGGACCTTGACGCCGTACCTGCGCTCGAACTTCATGGAGTTGAACGGCAGCTTCAACCTCGCCTCGGACCCGCGCATCGAGAAGTCCGACGTGCAGTCCCTGGGCCTGTTGGCGAAGTGGCGGCACGACGTCGGTGGCCCGTTGCGCCTGCGCCTGGTGGCCGGGCTGGACCTGGACCGAAGCCCCGGCACCCGGGTGGAGAACGCCCTGAACCTGACGCGCGTGGGCTCGGGCGCCAACACGGCCTACACCGGCTACACCGTGGGCAACCGGATCTACGACTACGAGGTGGTGTTCAAGAGCGTGTCCAGCTACCTCCACGCCGAGCTGTCGCCCCTGCCGTCTGTGCGGGTGAGCGCAGGGCTGCGGGCGGACCGCCTGAGCTTCGACATGCGCAACGCGCTGACCACCGCCACGACCCAGACGTCCACCCGGGTCTATGGACAGCAAGCGGCTGCGCAGGCCGATTTCTCGCATCTGAGCCCCAAGCTGGGGGCCACCTGGGCGCTGACACCCGCGCTCAGTGCCTATGCCTCGCTCAACCACGGCTTCCGGGCACCCTCCGAGGGGCAGCTCTTCCGCGCGGGGAGCGCCGCCAATGCCCCTGATGCCTTGGCCCGAGCGCAACTGGCGCTGGCGCTCAAGCCCATCAAGGCGGATCAGTTCGAGGTGGGCTTGCGGCGTCAGGGTTCGCAATGGCAATGGGAGGCCGTGGCCTATGACCTCGTCAAGCGCGATGACCTGGTCAGCCAGCGCGATCTGGCCACCAACCTCTCCACCAACGTGAATGCCGGCAAGACCCGTCATCGCGGGGTCGAGCTGTCCCTGGGGGGGCGCCTGGCCCCGGGGTGGCGCCTGGATGCCGCCCTTTCCAGGGCGAAGCACACCTACGAAGACTGGGTGACGGCCACGGCCAACTTCTCCGGCAAGGAGATGGAGTCGGCCCCGCGCCTGATCGCCAACACACGGCTGTCCTGGTCGCCACGCCCTGGTGCCACGGTGCAAGCCGAATGGGTGCGCATCGGCCCCTACTGGCTGGAAGCGTCCAACTCGGCCACTTTCGGACAGTACGCCGGGCATGACGTCTTCAACCTGCGCTGGCGCCAGGAGGTCTCGCCTCAGCTGGCCTGGTTCGCACGGCTGATGAACCTGAGCGACAAGCGCTACGCCGACAGCGCTTCGGTCTCCTCCAACACGCCGGTGTATTCGCCCGCCCTGCCGCGAGCGCTGTACGCGGGCCTGGAGGCTCGGTGGTGACCCGCGGGCTTGAAGTGCCGGCACGCCAGGGCCTGCTCCCCGGGCCTGCTTGGGGTTTGCGCTGCATCCTGGCCTTGCTGATCTGGGCCTGGGTGTCCACGGCCTGGGCCCAGCACGCCGGCCACGGTTCCACCGCACCGCAACGCCGCGCCCCCCCCGCGCTGGCCATGGGGGCGGCCTTTGCGCCCGATGGCGTGCTGTGGGTGGTGGGACTGAACCCGGCGCGCCGCCTGTTCGTGCAGCACAGCGCCGATGCCGGGCTCACCTGGGGCGCACCGCGGCTGCTGGACATCGGCCAGGACGTGGTCTCCGCGCACGGTGAGAACCGGCCCAAGATCGCTTTCGGCCCTTCGGGCCATGCGGTCATCACCTACACGCAGCCGCTGTCACGCCCCTACACCGGCGAGATCCGCATGCTGCGCTCGGACGACGGCGGGCGCAGCTTCTCGGCGCCGTTCACCGTTCACCGCGACAGGCAGTTGATCACCCACCGCTTCGAATCAGTGGCGTTCGACGCCCAGGGGGTGCTGCACACGGTCTGGGTGGACAAGCGCGATCTGGAGGCCCTGAAGGCGCGCAGCCGAGGCCCTGCGGTGGCCTACCGTGGCGCCGCGATCTACCGCAACGAGTCGCGTGACGGCGGGCAGACCTTCGGCCCGGACCTCAAGGTGGCCGACCACAGTTGTGAGTGCTGCCGCATCGCCCTGGCGCCCACGCTGTCTGGCGGGCTGGCGGCCCTGTGGCGCCACGTGTTCGAGCCCAACGAGCGTGACCATGCTTTTGCCACCTTGGGTGGGGGGGCGTTGAGTCAGGGCGCGGCGGCTGAAGGGCAGGTGCCGGCCAGCGTCCCCATGCGTGCCACCCTTGACCGCTGGGCCCTGGATGCCTGCCCCCACCATGGGCCGGGGCTGACGCCGTCTGCCGCGGGCGGCTATCACGCGGTGTGGTTCGGCATTCGTGCGGGGGTGCCTGCAGTCCGCTACGGTCGGCTGGATGCCCAAGGCGCGCCCGCCAGCGAAGTTCAGGCCTTGCCCGATGCTGCAGCCGAGCACGCCGATGTCATCAGCGCGGGTCGAAACCTGGCGATCGTCTGGCGCAGTTTCGATGGCGAGGCCACGCGCTTGCGCGCCTGGGTGTCCGATGATGACGGGCGATCGTTCCGCCTGCGGGAGCTGGCGCGCAGCGCGGACGACAACGACCACCCGCGTCTGGTGCGCCGCGGCGACGAGGCTTTTGCCGTGTGGCGCACCGCCAAGGAAGTGAGGGTTGAACGTGTTCTGCCTTGATCCACTTTTCCCCGATCGGCTGGTGCGGGCCGTGCGTGTGCTGCGCGTGCTGTGCGCGCTGTGGGCGGCGGCTGCGCTCTTGCCGGCCCATGCCGCACCCCGCGCCGTCGAGGTGTTTGACCGCCCCGCCTGGGGCGCGCTGCAGGCCGGGTTGACGGCACCGGCCATCGTGGTCTTCACCGCCACCTATTGCGCGCACTGCCCGGCGGTGATGGCCCAGTTGGCGCAGGACAAGCGCCGGTTGCAGCCCTCGGCCCAGCTGATCGCCGTGGTGATGGACGCCGTGCCCGGCGACGATGACGCGAAGCTGCTGCGCGACCCGCACCACCGCCCGGTGGATCGCCTGTTCGCCTTCCAGGGACAGGCGGCGGCGCTGCGTCATGCGGTGGACCCTTCGTGGCGGGGCATCACGCCCTATGTGGCCTTCCTCCACCCCGGCGAGACGCCGCGCTGGGTGACGGGTCCGCCCAAGGCACAGGACCTGGCCGCTTGGGCCCGCAAACGTTGAAGATGCTTCCCCTGAAATCCCTTTTTCTCACAGGAGACTGACCGATGAAGAAACTTTGTGCACGTCATGTCGCGGTGGCTGCAGCCACGATCTGCCTGGCCTTGACAGCCCAGGCCCAGACCACCGTCAAGGACCCGTGGGCCCGGGCCACCGTGGCGCAGCAGAAGGCCAGCGGGGCCTTCATGCAGTTGCAGTCGGCCAAGGGCGGCAAGCTCTTGTCCGCCTCCTCGCCCGTGGCGGGTGTGGTGGAGATCCACGAGATGGTCATGGACGGCAACGTCATGAAGATGCGTGCGGTGCCCTCGCTGGACCTGCCGGCTGGCAAGGCCGTGGACCTGAAGCCTGGTGGCTACCACGTCATGCTGATGGACCTGAAGAAGCAACTGAACGCCGGCGACACCATTCCCATCACGTTGGTGGTGGAGTCGGCCGGCCAGCGTGAGACGCTGGAGGTGAAGGCGGCCGTGCGGCCGCTGAGCGGCCAGGGCGCGTCAGGCGACAAAGGCCACCACGGCCACAAGCACTGAGGGCGTTCACCCGATTCGTGCTGTACCCGGCCCCGCCCGCAGGGGCCGCAAGACATGGGACGGCTCGGCGCCTTCTTGTCGGACACCAAGAGCCCTTGAAGTTTCCCCAGACACCACGGCTTCGGCGCGTCTGTGAAGCGACGGTTCAGCGGCTCAGTGCCTTCAACGCCAGCTTGATGCCTTCGCTCACGGCCACGCCAGGGGGCAAGGCCTTCAGAGCGGCGTTCGCGTCGCGCTCGTTGTAGCCGAGCGCGACGAGGGCCTGCACGATGTCGGCTTGCGCATCGCTCGCAGCAGAGGCGGCGGGCAGCGCCAGGTCGGGCCCCAGCTTGCCCTTGAGCTCCAACAGCAGCCGCTCGGCCGTCTTCTTGCCGATGCCGGGCACCTTCACCAGGCGGCTGGCTTCCTGCCGGCTCACGGCCTGGGACAGATCGGCCACGCTCAGGCCTGACAGGATGGACAGCGCTGTGCGCGGGCCCACACCGCTGATCTTCACCAGCTCGCGGAAGGTGGCTCGCTCCTCCTGCGTGAGAAAGCCGTAGAGCAGCTGTGCATCCTCCCGCACGACGAAATGGGTGAGCAGCGTGACGCGCTCGCCCAGCCCGGGCAGGTTGTAGAACGTGTTCATGGGCACGTCGACCTCGTAGCCGATGCCACCCACATCCACGAGGATCTGGGGCGGAGATTTTTCGACCAAGGTGCCGGTGATACGTCCGATCATGAAGCCGGATTGTGCGGCCGCACGAGGGGCAGGCAACCAAAGCAACGACTCTGGCGCAGCAGGTGTGACAAGGACTTCACTTGGGGCGTTAGCGTGCGGCGTGCCACTTGGGGCGCGTCGGTCACGCCATCACTGCTGCGACTCGCCCGACGCCGCCCCGAAGTTGTTGCTTCGGCCCTGTGCAGGCACTGGGGTAGCCTCACACCGATTTCAGTTAGGAGCATCATTCGGAGGATCTGTTCGTTTGTGGGTGCAGTCACCCACAGGCTGACGTTCAATGGCGGGTATCGGTCATCAGCGGTCGGTGGTCAAACGGGAAAGCAGTGGCGATTTCAAGTCCGAAGTGCAACAGCCACTTCAGAGGATGGAAGTTGAGGGTTGATGGGCTGCTTTGAGCATCGCGGCGAAGACCTCCAGCGGGGAGTGGAAGGCATGCGTGGCGCGGGGTCGATTGTTCAGGCTGTCGGCAATGTCGTCGAGTTCGGCCTGCGTGTGGACGGACAGATCGGTGCCCTTGGGCAGGTACTGCCGCAACAGCCCGTTGGTGTTCTCGCAGGAGCCACGCTGCCAGGGGCTGTGGGGGTCGCAGAAGTACACCTTGACACCCGTGCTCGCGGTGAGCTCACGGTGGCGCGCCATCTCCTTGCCTTGGTCGTAGGTCAAGCTGTGGCGCATGGGCGCGGCGATCGAATTCAGCTTGGCAGAAAAGCCCGCCAGCGCGGAGGCTGCCGTCGCATCGTCCATCTTGGCCAGCAGCACCAGGCGGCTCGTGCGCTCGACGAGCACACCCACGGAGGACTTGTTGCCAGCGCCCTTGATGAAGTCACCCTCCCAGTGGCCTGGCATGACACGGTCCTCGATCTCGGGCGGACGCACATGGATGCTGACCATGTCGGGGATCGTGCCGCGCCGGTCCACGCCGCGCTTGCGAGGCATGCGTGTGCTGCGACCGTGGCGCAGGCAGGCGATGAGCTGGCGGCGCAACTCACCGCGCGGATGTGCATAGATGGCCGTGTAGATCGACTCGTGCGAGATGTGCATGGTCGGATCATCAGGCCAGACACGCTTGAGCACGCCGGCAATCTGCTGGGGCGACCACTTCCAGTCCAGCATGGTCAACACGGTGCCCCACAGGACGTGATCAGGATGGAGCTTGGCCGCAGGGCGCGCCTGGATTCGTCGCGACCGGCTCAGCGCCTGCGCTGGCAGGCTCGCGTAGGAGCCGTCACTGCCCACGTTGCGGGCAAGCTCACGGCTGATGGTCCCCGGCGAGCGCCCCAGCGCACAGGCTATGGCCCTCACACTCGAACGCGCCTGACGCAGGCTCGCAATCGTCATGCGCTCCTCCGGCTGAAGCTGTCGGTATGTCGTACTGGTTTGCATCTGTGCACCTTACCCGAGGCGGGGTGTTGCACTTCAGATTTGAGGCCGTCAGTCGCTAAACGTTCGAGCAAAGCGAGTTAGGCATCGCCCGAGGCTGCTGGAATCAAACTCATGAGTTGCTGCTCCACAGCCAAGCAGGCGGTCGCAAGGCGAAGCGCGTTCGGGCCCATTGCGGGCATGTCTCCGGTGTCGGTCGCATCAAGGCTGGCCGCCGCATCGAGAATAAGGGAGTGCGTCCGGCGATCACATCTTGACGGCGCACGTCCCGCTAGACTCGTAATGGACGATCGCTAGTTTCAGTGGGCCTCACAGTGTGGCTGTGTAGGCACGTAAGTTGCTGAAACGAGGTCTTTCAATCAAAGGGCAATATGTCAGTTCTGTTTGCAGCTTTTCTACTCGGGCTTGTTTTCAACGCCGCGCCTGGCGCTATCTTTGCGGAGACGGTCCGCCGCGGGGCCACTGGCGGTTTCCGGCCTGCTCTGGCCGTACAGATCGGATCTCTGGTGGGGGATGCGACGTGGGCGATACTGGGCCTCCTTGGCGTGGGCCTACTGCTACAAGTCGACATGCTGAAGTGGCCTGTGGGTCTTGCTGGCGCCGCCTATCTGCTCTGGCTTTCTTGGGACTCATGGAAGGCAGCCTCCGTTACGTTCAATGTCCAGCAAACTGAGGTCGAGCAGTCTCGATCTGCATTGAAGTCAGGGGTAGTTCTTTCTGTTACCAACCCTCAGAACCTGGCTTATTGGGCTGCACTTGGTAGCGCCTTGGGCACCCTTGGGGTGTCTGATCCCGGCTTTTCCGACTACGTGATGTTCTTTACCGGATTCATGATCGCGTCTGTTTCTTGGGCAATCTTCTGCGCGGCTGCAATTGACAGGCTTTTCAAGAAGGCTGGACAGCGGTGGGTAGCCTTAACCTACCGACTGTGCGCGTTGATGTTTCTGCTGATCGCACTCAACACCGTCAGGGATCTGTTCGGCCACATGCCATCTACAGGGTCGCACAACAGCCCACCAGCAAAATACGCGCGGTAGATTGCACAGGCTTCAACAGCCTTGGCAACACATGCCAAGCTATTGAGCTTTTGAGGACCGCATTGAGGGATATTGGCGAAGGACTGCAACGGGTCGGTACCTGCCAAATGCGGCGGGGGTGTGAGTGGCAGCTTGCAGCCTTCAGTGCTCTCAATCGCGGCGTAGTCGTAGCAGCGTCGTTGCGAGTCGCACTTGCTTTGGCGCCCTGCGCAAGGGGCGCTCGCAGCAACATCCGGACGGGTTGAAGGTCCTGTGGCTTCGTCTGCAACCGGCCAAGCGCCACAATCAGCGCACGATCCCTTGAACCACAGGCCTGCTGTCTTGATCCTCCGCCACCAGTTCGACCCCCACGACAACCGCCGCTTGTCGCACCTGTGCGGCCCGATGGATGAGCACCTGCGGGAGATCGAGGCCGCCATGGACGTGCGCATCTCGCGGCGCAACGAGCGGGTCAACATCGAGGGTCCGAAGGAAGCGGCCCGCCAGGTGCTGGACCTGATGATCTCCTTGTACGAGCGCGCCAGCCGCGCCTTGCCCCCGCAGTCCTTGCAACTGGCCCTGGCGGAAGCCCGCGCCCAACTGGCGATGGCACAGGCCGCCGCCCGTCCGCGTGGCAGGGCCGCAGGCGCAGCGCCGGGCCCGGAGCCTGTCCAGGGAGTTGGACGCCAGGAAGACCCGACCATCCCACCTGCGGGCGTTGCGCCCACGCCCGCGCCCGACCTGGTGCTGCACACCCGGCGTCCGGACCTGCGCGGCCGCACGCTCAACCAGGTGCAGTACCTGCGGCAGGTGCTGGCCACCGACATCACCTTCGGCATCGGGCCGGCCGGCACGGGCAAGACCTTTCTGGCCGTGGCCTGCGCGGTGGACGCGCTGGAGCGCCAGGGCGTGCAGCGCATCGTGCTCACGCGGCCGGCGGTGGAGGCCGGTGAGCGCCTGGGCTTTTTGCCGGGGGATCTGGCGCAGAAGGTCGACCCCTACCTGCGCCCGCTGTACGACGCGCTTTACGACCTGATGGGGTATGACCGTGTCACGCGCGCCTTCGAGCGCGGGCAGCTCGAGATCGCGCCGTTGGCCTTCATGCGGGGCCGCACGCTGAACCAGGCGTTCGTGATCCTGGACGAGGCGCAGAACACCACGCGCGAGCAGATGAAGATGTTCCTCACCCGCATCGGTTTCGGCTCCAAGTGCGTGGTCACAGGTGACGTCAGCCAGATCGACCTGCCCAGCGGCGTGCCCAGCGGCTTGGTCGATGCTGCCGAGGTTCTCAAGGACGTCAAGGGCATCGCCTTTACCCGTTTCACGGCGGCCGACGTCGTGCGCCACCCGCTGGTGGCGCGCATCGTCGAGGCCTATGACGCGTCGCAGGCGGACCGCTCGGGCCGCACTGGGGGCTCCGCCCAAGGCGGACCGGCACGGCGATGAGCCGCTGCTTCAGACCCGAGCTGCAGCTCTCGCTGCAAATGCCCGACGGCCGACACCGGGCTCATCTGGCACGTCACCGGGTGGCGCGCTGGGTACGCGCCGCGCTGGCCTTGCCGGGCGAGATCGCGGTGCGCATCGTGGACGAAGACGAGGGTCGGCGCCTGAACCGCGAGTTCCGCGGCAAGGACTACGCCACCAACGTGCTGACCTTCAACTACGCCTACGAGCCCGTGGTGGTGGCCGATCTGGTGCTGTGCGCTCCCGTGGTGGAGCGTGAGGCGCAAGCGGCGGGCATCACCGTGGAGGCCCACTACGCCCATCTGCTGGTGCACGGCACCCTCCACGCCCAAGGCTATGACCACGAGACCGAGGCCGAAGCCCGCGTCATGGAGGGCCGCGAAAGTGCGTTGTTGCCGCAACTGGGCTTTGCCGACCCCTGGAGTGCTCAGCCCAGGTAGCGCTTGCGCCTGAAGAAGGTGACCAGCCCCACACCCGTGGCCACCATCAGTGCGAAGGCGGCCCAGAAACCCAGGCTGCTGTGGATCCAGGGCAGGGCATCGAAGTTCATGCCAAAGAAGCCTGTGATCAGGTTCAGCGGCAGGAAGATGGCGGTGAGGACCGTCAAGGTGCGCATGATGTCGTTGGTGCGGTGACCCAACGCCGAGAAATGCATCTGCACCGCGGTCTCGGCCGAGTGCTCCAGGCGGCGCACATGGCTCAGCACGCGGTCGATGTGCTCGATCACGTCGCGGCTGCGTACCCGCAGCAGTTCACGCTCGTGTCGCTCGGCTGCGTCGGTGCTGGCAGGCCACTCGTCCAGACTGTCCATCCACTCCTGCACGGCGCTGCGCTGGTCTTCGCAGGTGTCCTCCAGCAGGTTCAGCGCGTTGCGCGAGTCCAGCAGCACGTGCCAGTCGTTGAAGCGGCTCTTCGGGTCCAGCAGCAGGTGCTGCAGCAAGCCCAGTTGCCGGGTCAGCAGGCGGCGCAGGTCCAGGTAGCTGTCCACCATGTGGTTGAGCATGCGCAGCATCAACTCCGCACTGCTGGTGGGCAGGCGCGAGCCCCCGCGGGCGTCGGCGCCGCCGGTCAGGTCCGCGAGGCGCTTCAGGTAGCGCTCTCGCACCGCGCAGGCAGGGGGGTGCACGGTCAGCAGCACGCGGTCGAACACCGCGAACCCGACCGGGCGGGTGTCCAGGGCGTCGGGCGTGATGGGCGCCAGGTCGGCCCTGCCCTGTGGGCTGGGGTTGCGGGGGTCCGCTGACGCGCAGGCGCCGGGTTGGGTGCCGTTACCGGGTTCTGGCGTGGCTGGGCTCGCCGCCAGGCGCCGAAACACCAGCAGGTCGTAGGCCGAGGTGGCGTCGTAGGTGCTGGGCAACTGCGCGTTCAGCAGGTCGGACAGGTGCAGCCAGACCAGGCGCGTACCCGTCCAGCGGTGCAGGGCCTCCTGGAGCCTGTCTTGCGTCGCGGCCAGTTCATCGCGCTCGCAGGAGATCCACAGGAAGCCGCCGACAGGCAGCACCTGCGGCAGGCCGGTGAGCTCCCGGCAGCGGTCCGCTTCGAGATGGACCGCCTGCATGGGCCTCAGGCCGCACGCAGCTTGCGCGCGGCATCCAAAGCGAAGTAGGTCAGCACGCCGTCCGCCCCGGCCCGCTTGAAGGCGAGCAGCGACTCCATCATCACGGCGTCATGGTCCAGCCAGCCGTTGGCTGCCGCGGCCTTGAGCATGGCGTACTCGCCACTGACCTGG
Source organism: Burkholderiales bacterium (assembly GCA_947464185.1). Classification (GTDB taxonomy): domain Bacteria; phylum Pseudomonadota; class Gammaproteobacteria; order Burkholderiales; family Burkholderiaceae_C; genus Rubrivivax. The sequence goes on along the minus strand of CANHVY010000039.1, from coordinate 12,647 downwards.
TAGGCGAAGGTGGGCACGCGGAACTCGTCCTTCACACGGCGCACGATGTCCAGGTACGGCATGCCGGGCTTGACCATCACCATGTCGGCGCCCTCGGCGATGTCCAGCGCCACTTCCCGCAGGGCCTCGTCGGTGTTGCCGGGGTCCATCTGGTAGACCTTCTTGTCGGCCTTGCCCAGGTTGCCGGCCGACCCCACCGCGTCGCGGAAGGGGCCGTAGAAGGCGCTGGCGTACTTGGCGCTGTAGGCCATGATGCGCGTGTGGATCAGCCCCGCGCCTTCGAGCGCGCCGCGGATGGCGCCGATGCGCCCGTCCATCATGTCGCTCGGCGCCACGATGTCCACGCCAGCCTGGGCTTGCACCAGGGCCTGCCGGGTCAGCATCTCCACGGTCGCGTCGTTCAGGATGTAGCCGGTGTCGTCCAGCAGCCCGTCCTGGCCGTGGCTGGTGAAGGGGTCGAGTGCCACGTCGGTCAGCAGGGCAAGAGTCGGGAAACGCGCCTTCAGCTCGCGCACCGCCCGTGGCACCAGGCCGTCCGGGTTGGTGGCTTCGCTGCCGTCGGGTGTCTTGAGCGCCGGGTCGATCACCGGAAACAGCGCCATCACCGGCACACCGAGCTGCACGCAGGCCTCGGCCACCGGCAGCAGTCGGTCCACGCTCATGCGTTGCACCCCTGGCATGCTGGCCACATCCTGGGTCTGCCCGTGACCGTCCAGCACGAACACCGGCAGGATCAGATCTTCCGCAGCCAGTCGGTGCTCGCGCACCAGAGCCCGGGTGGCGGCGTCGCGGCGCAGGCGGCGGGGTCGGTTGGCTGGGAAGGGCGCAAAGATTCGGGTCACGGGCTGGCCTTGCTATGCTAAATTTGAAAGTGGATGATAGACCGTCAGGCCTGTCGTCCCCTGCTTTTCCTCCCTGAGCAGGTGCTTCAGCGCCTTGACAGCGATGAGGCTTTTGAGCCCCGGCCTGATGGCCGGGGCTTTTTTTCGGCGGTCCATAATCTGCTGCCATGGGCAACAGTTACCTCTGGGTCAAAGCGTTACACATCGTGTTCGTGGCAAGCTGGTTCGCCGGCCTGTTCTACCTTCCCCGGTTCTTCGTGAACCTGGCGACGGTGCCCGCGGACAGCGTGGCGGAGCGCGAGCGCCTGCTGCTCATGGCGCGAAAGCTCCAGCGCTTCTCCTCGATCCTGATGTGGCCTGCCCTCGTGCTGGGGCTGTTGCTGTGGCTGTTCTACGGCGTGGGCTTGGAGCCAGGGCAGGGCTGGATGCACGCCAAGCTGGCGCTGGTGCTGCTGGTGATCGGCTATCACCATGCCTGCCGGTTGCTGCTGCGCGGGTTCGAGCAGGGCACCAACCGTCGCAGCCACCGCTGGTTTCGCGTGTTCAACGAAGTGTCGGTGCTGGCCTTCGCAGCCATCGTCGTGTTGGTGGTGGTCAAGCCCTTCTGACGTCCATCTGATCCACCATGCTTCGGCAGCGCAGCACTGCCCTTCCGCTGGCGCTGGTGTACGCGCTGCTGGTGGCCTACGCCAGCCTGTACCCGTTCACGGGTTGGCGGTGGCCGGCCGGCGCGGCCTGGGCGGAGCTTCTCTGGCTGCCCTGGCCTGTCTGGCGCGGCCGATTTGACGAGGTCGCCAACTTCCTGGGCTACGCCCCGCTGGGCGCGCTGCTGGTCTTGGGCTGGGCGCGTTCGGGTGTGCCCTTGGCGTTGGGGGCGCTGGCGGCCGTATGTCTGCCCACGCTGTTCGCCTATGCGCTGGAATGCGCCCAGCACTTCATTCCCCGGCGGGTGCCTTCCGGGCGCGATTGGGCCTTGAACGCGGCGGGTGCGACCACAGGCGTGCTGCTGGCCCTGGCGTTGGTTTGGCTGGGATGGGTGGACCGCTGGCGGCAGTGGCGCCTGCGCTGGTTCGAGCCCCAGGCCAGCCCTGCGCTGGTGCTGTTGCTGCTGTGGCCGGTGGCGCTGCTCTTTCCCACTCCGGTGCCCCTGGGACTGGGCCAGGTGTTCGACGAGATCGCGGCCTGGATCCCCGAGATGTTGGCTGACACACCCTGGGCCGGCACGGTGGAACCGCCCTCGGTTCAACGCAGTGTGCTGCGTCCCACCCTGCCCCCCTGGCTGGAGGGCACCGCGGTGGCCGCCGGGTTGATGGCGCCTTGCATGTTGGCGTTTGCGGTGCTGCGGCCCGGTTGGCGGCGCCTGTTCGTGGCTGTCCTGGCCTTGGTGCTGGCCCTGGGCACCACCGCACTGTCGACGGCATTGAACTTCGGTCCGGTGCACGCCTGGGCCTGGGTGACCCCAGCCGTTACGCAGGGCCTGGCGTTGGGCGGCGTGCTGATTCTGGCCGTGTCCCGGCTCAAGCCTCGCCTAGCGGCGGCCCTGGGTCTGGTGGTCTTGGCGATCTCGGTCTCGCTGGGGGCCTCGGCCCCTGCCGACCCCTACTTTGCTGCCAGCCTCCAGCTCTGGGAGCAAGGCCAGTTCATCCGGTTCCACGGCATGTCCCAGTGGGTAGGCTGGCTCTGGCCCTATGCGGCGATGGCTTGGCTGATGGCCCGCCTCGCCGGTGCCCGATAAGGCCGACGGGACGGGGTTGGAGGGGTCGTCCCTAGAATCCAGGGCTGTTCATCATGGCACTCCTGGCTGGCGCCCGACCGTCCGCCGCCGTTTGTCCACCCCTGAAGTTCATGAGCTACTACCAGCGCCACATCTTCTTTTGCCTGAACGAGCGCAAGAACGGCGAAGCCGCCTGCGCTCAGCACGCTGCCCAGGCGGCTTTCGACCACTGCAAGAAGCTTGTCAAGGAGGCCGGGCTGACCGGTCCTGGCGCTGTGCGCGTCAACAAGGCCGGTTGTCTGGACCGCTGTGCGGGCGGGCCCGTGGCCGTCGTCTATCCCGAGGCGGTCTGGTACACCTATGTCGACCAGCAGGACATCGAGGAGATCGTGCAGGTTCACCTGAAGGGCGGCCAGGTGGTGGACCGGCTGGTGCTGCCGGCTGACGTGGGCCGCTGATGAATGCCCACACCCAGCAGGTGATCCTGCAGGGGCCCGCCGGGGCGCTGCAGTGCGCTGTGGACGCGCCTGCTGCCGCCCCCGAAGGCTTGGCCTTGGTGTGTCATCCACATCCGCTGCACGGGGGCACCCTGGACAACAAGGTCGTTCAGACCTTGGCGCGCGCCTTCGTCCAGTTGGGCTTGCGTGCCGTGCGATTCAACTTCCGTGGTGTTGGTGCTTCGCAGGGGGCCTGGGACGAGGGACGCGGGGAGGTCGACGATGCCCTGGCCGTGGTCCAGGGCTTTCGCGAGACCGCCCAGCCGCTGATCTTGGCCGGCTTCAGCTTTGGCGCGTATGCCGCTTCGCAGGTGGCGTCACGGCTGAACGGCGCAGATGCCGCGCAGCGCGTGGTCCTTGTCGGGCCGGCTGTGCAGAACTTCGTCGTGGCGCCCGTCCCGCAGGACAGCCTCGTCATCCACGGCGAGACCGACGAGATCGTCAGCTTGTCCAGCGTGCTGGACTGGGCCCGCCCGCATGTCATACCGGTCACCGTCGTGCCAGGTGCCGGCCACTTCTTCCATGGCCAACTGCCCTTGCTCAAAAGTCTCGTGCTGCGAGCGGGCGGGTTGGCTGCACCGTGAATCCATGAAACATCTGATCTCCCTGCTCTTCGCCCTTGCACTTGCCGGTGTTGCCCAGGCGCAGGCGCCGCAACCGCCGGAGGTGGCCGCACGTCAGTACATCCTGATTGATCTGGCCAGCAGCCAGGTGCTGGCCGAGCGTGAGGCGGACGTCCCTGCCGACCCCGCCAGCCTGACCAAGCTGATGACCGCCTATCTGGTCTTCGACGCGATCAAGGCCCGCAAGCTCAGCCTGGAGCAAGCGATCCCGGTGTCCGTTCGGGCCTGGTCGGAGCGCAAGGGTGGCGGGTCTCTGATGTTCATCGACACCACGATGAAACCCACGGTCGATGAACTGCTCAAGGGCATGATCGTGCAAAGCGGCAACGATGCATCCGTGGCGCTGGGCGAGGCAGTCGGCGGCACCCTTGACAACTTCGTCACCATGATGAACCGCCAGGCCCAGGCCTGGGGTCTGAAGAACACAAGTTTTCGCAATGTGACGGGCCTGACCGAGGCCAACCACCACAGCACGGCGCGTGACATCGCGGTGATCGCTGGCAAGGTCATCGCCGACCACCCGAACTTCTACCCCTACTACTCGATCAAGCAGTTCAGCTTCAACAACATCAAGCAGGACAACCGCAACATGCTGCTGGGCCGTGATGCGTCGGTCGACGGCATGAAGACGGGTTACACCGAGACGGCCGGCTACTGCCTGGTGGCCAGCGCCCAACGCGACATGCCCAACGGCAAGCGCCGGCTGCTGTCGGTGGTCATGGGGACGGCGTCGCGCGAGGCACGGGCCAGCGAGAGCCAGAAACTGCTGAACTGGGGCTGGCAGGCCTGGGACGCCGTGCGGCTGTTCGATGCAGGCAAGCCGGTCGCCACCGTACCGGTATGGAAGGGAAAGTCTGCCGAGGCACGGCTGGGTGCGCCGGGCGGGGCCGTGTTCGTGACCGTGCCCAAGGGGACCGGTGCGCAGATGAAGACCGTGATCCAGCGCAGCGATCCTCTGGTGGCACCGCTGGCGGCCGGGCAGAAAGTCGGCACCATCCAGGTGACCACGGCCGCGGGCACGCCCGTGGCCTCGCTGCCCCTGGTCGTGCAGGAGCCGGTGGAACTGGCCGGGCTGTTGGGGCGGGCCTGGGACTCCATCAGGCTGTGGATCAAGTGATCGCAGACTGCAACGAAGACTGAACCCCCCGAAGGATCCATCGACATGCCCGCACTGCCCGACACCCTGTGCTATCTCAACGGTACGTACACGCCCCTGAGCGAAGCCAAGGTCAGCGTGATGGACCGTGGCTTCATCTTTGGCGACGGGATCTACGAAGTGGTGCCCGTGTACGGACGTCGGCTGTTCCGCTTCGATGCCCATCTGGCCCGCCTGGAGCGCAGCCTGACCAAGATGCGCATCGCCAACCCCTTCACCCGCGCCCAGTGGCTGGAGCGGGTGCGGCCCTTGGTCGCAGCCGTGTTCGACAAGACGGCCGCGCAGGACCAGTTGGTCTACATCCAGATCACGCGTGGCGTGGCGTCCCGAGACCACGTGATGCCCGAAGGCTTGGAGCCCACCGTCTTCATGATGGCCAACCCGATGAAGCCGGCCTCGCCGGAGCAGCGGCATCAGGGCGTGGCTTGCGTGACCGCTCGCGACTTCCGCTGGGAGCGTGGCGACATCAAGAGCACCTCCTTGTTGGGCAACGTCTTCGCCCGGCAGATCTCGGCCGATGCCGGGGCGGTGGAGACCATCATGTTCCGCGATGGATTTCTGACCGAGGCGGCTGCCTGCAACGTCTGGATCGTCAAGGAAGGGGCCTTGCTGGGCGTGCCCAAGTCTTCCCATGTGCTGGAGGGGATACGTTTCGACCTGCTGCGTGAACTGTGCGAGAGCACCGGCGTGCCTTATCACCTGCGCCCCATTGCCGAGAACGAAGTGATGACCGCCGACGAGGTGCTGCTGACCTCGGCGACCAAGGAGGTCCTGGCGGTCACCAAGGTGGACGGCGAAGGCGTCGGTCATGGCGCCCTGCGCGGCCGCCCAGGGCCGGTGTATGCACGCCTCTACGAGGCTTACCAGCAGGCCAAGGCCGAGCAATGCATCTGATGGGCTGCGCTCACTGAGGCACGGCAGGATCACCCCCATGCGCGACATTCCGCCCGAGCAAAGCCTGATCGAGTATCCCAGTGCCTTCCCCATCAAGGTGATGGGTGCCAAGGTGGAGGGCTTCGTGGAAGCCGTCGTCGAGGTGGCCTGTCGTTTCGATCCGGGCTTCGACGCCCGCACCGTGGAGCGGCGTGAAAGCAGTGGCGGCAAGTACCTGGGCGTCACCATCACCGTGACCGCGCACAGCCGCGAGCAGCTCGACGAGCTCTACCGCACCTTGTCCACGCACCCCATGGTCCGGGTGGTGCTGTAGGCGTTGGCCATGCGGGTGCAGTGGCTGGGACGTCAGCCTTACGCGGGCATCGAGGAGCGCATGCGCGCCTTCACCGAGGAGCGTACGCCCGACACACCTGACGAGCTCTGGCTGGTGGAACACGATCCGGTGTTCACTCAAGGCGTAGGCGGACGAACTGAGCATGTGCTCACTCCAGGTGACATCCAGGTCGTGCGCACCCAGCGTGGGGGTCAGGTCACCTTTCATGGTCCGGGCCAGGTGGTGGCGTATCCCTTGGTGGACCTGCGGCGCCTGGGGATCTTCGTCAAGGAGTATGTGTACCGTCTGGAGGCGGCCGTGCTGCAGGTGCTGGACGCCTACGGGGTGACAGGTCACCGTGTGCGGTCCGCCCCCGGCATCTACGTCCGCCTGGCCGACCCCTTCGACCATGCGCCTCTCAAGCCCGTGGACCCGGGGGCCGATCCCTTCGAGGGACTGGGAAAGATCGCGGCCCTGGGGGTCAAGGTCACCCGGCACTGCGCCTATCACGGACTGGCGGTGAACGTCGACATGGAGTTGGAGCCATTTGGTCGCATCAACCCTTGTGGCTATGCAGGGTTGCGCACCGTGGACCTTCGAAGCCTGGGGGTCTCGGCCCGGCCATCAGAGGTGGCCTTACGGCTGGCCCAGCGCCTGGAGACCCTGCTGTCGGCTTGAGGACAGGCCGACCCGATACCATCCGTCCTGCTGTATGTCCTGTCCCAGCGTCTGTGGGCGTACTGCCTCACGACGATGTCCTTGCCCACCATGACCGACTCCCAAACCTCTGCACCCGACGCCTCCGCCGTGGCCCCCGCAGCCTACGACGCCACCGCCAAGCAGAAGTCCCAGGCCAAGACCTCGCGCATCCCCATCAAGGTGGTGCCGGCCGAAGTGCTGAAGAAGCCGGAATGGATCCGCGTGAAGGCCGGCTCTCCGAGCACGCGCTTCTACGAGATCAAGCAGATCCTGCGCGAGCACAAGCTGCACACGGTGTGCGAGGAGGCCTCGTGCCCGAACATTGGCGAGTGCTTCGGCAAGGGCACTGCCACCTTCATGATCATGGGCGACAAATGCACGCGCCGTTGTCCGTTCTGCGACGTGGGCCACGGCCGGCCTGATCCCTTGGACGTGGATGAGCCGGTCAATCTGGCGCGCACCATCGCTGCACTGCGTCTGAAGTACGTGGTCATCACCAGCGTCGACCGGGATGACTTGCGAGATGGTGGCGCAGCGCACTTCGTCGAGTGCATCCGCAAGACGCGCGAGCTCTCGCACGAAACCCGCATCGAGATCCTCACGCCCGATTTCCGAGGCCGCCTGGACCGCGCCCTGGACATCCTGAAGGCCGCTCCACCGGATGTGATGAACCACAACCTCGAGACCATCCCGCGTTTGTACAAGGAGGCGCGGCCGGGCTCCGATTACGCCTTCAGCCTGGGACTGCTGCAGCGATTCAAGCAGGCGGTTCCCGGCGTGCCCACCAAGAGCGGCATCATGGTGGGTCTGGGCGAGACCGACGAGGAAATCCTGCAGACCATGCGCGACATGCGCGAACACCAGATCGACATGCTCACCATTGGGCAGTACCTGGCACCCAGTGGCCACCACCTGCCTGTGCGGCGTTACGTGCACCCGGACACCTTCCGCATGTTCGAGCGCGAGGCCGCCGCCATGGGGTTCACCCACGCCGCCGTGGGTGCCATGGTGCGCTCCAGCTATCACGCCGACCAGCAGGCCCATGCGGCTGGCGTGGCTGACGTGCTCGCCTGACGGGGCTTGGGCCTTGCATCGCCTGTTGCGCACGCTTTGTGCCACCCTTTCGTTGAGTGCCCTGGCCGCCTGTGCGCCGGCCCTGGACTGGCGCGAGGTGCGGCTGGGGGTGGCTGAATCGGTGGCACTGTTTCCCTGCAAGCCGGCCTCCCATGCCCGAGAGCTCGGGCTGGCCGGGCAACAAGTCAAGCTCACGCTGCACGCCTGCCAGGCGGGTGACGCGACCTGGGGCCTGGCATGGGCTGATGTGGGTGATCCGGGCCGGGTGTCCGGCGCCTTGAACGCCCTGCAAGAGGGGGCCCGGGTCAATCTCAGCGATGCCAAGGCGCAGGCCCGCGCGTACAGCGTGAAGGGGCAAACACCGCATCCGGGCAGCGGTCGATGGAATCTCGAAGGTCGCTACCCTGACGGCAAGTCCGTCTCGGGCCAAGTGGCGGTCTTTTCTCGCGGCACGGTCGTCTTCCAGGCCACGGTGCTGGGTGTCCCGCAGGCTTCGGAGGCCGCGGACACCTACTTCAACGCGTTGAAGTTCGGGCCTTGATCCCCTGAAACCTTGATGACGCCCACCCTGGCTTCACCCGCGCTCGCCGTCAGGATCTTCCTGGCGTTTGCTTTCGCGTACTTCTTCTCGGCCTTGCTGCGGGCCGTGACGGCCACGCTGGCGCCCACTTTCAGCGCTGAACTGGGGCTCAAGGCAGCGGATCTGGGGCTGCTGGCAGGCGCCTACTTCCTCGGATTCTCGGCTCTGCAACTGCCCTTGGGCCACGCCCTGGACCGACTAGGCCCCAAACGGGTACTGCTGTTCCTGACGACGCTGGCCGTGCTGGGCTGTGGGGCCTTCGCCCTGGCGCAGAGCCTGCCGGGCCTGATCCTGGCGCGGGTCTTGACGGGCATGGGGCTGGCCGCCGGCCTCATGGCACCGTTGACCTGCTTTCGCCTGCGCTTCTCCCAGGCGGCCCAGTTCCGCTCCAATTCGTGGATGCTGATGTCGGGCTCTCTGGGCATGCTCGCTTCCACGCTGCCGGTGCAGTGGTTGCTGCCGGTGTGGGGTTGGCGGGGGTTGTTCTGGGTGCTGGGGGCTGGTCTGCTGGTGGCGATGGCGCTGATGCTGTGGTGGGTGCCGCCAGACCCTGTGTCCCCGAAGGATCAGCCGCATCGGCCGGAGCTTCGCCAAGGCTACCGGGACGTGTTCCTGCACCCGGTGTTCCTGCGCAGTGTGCCGATAGGCTTCTTCACCTACGGCGGCATGATCGCCGTACAAACCCTGTGGGCCGGGCCCTGGATGACCCGTCTGGCCGGGTTCACGCCGCAGCAGGCCGCGGGAGGCTTGTTCGTCATCAACCTGTGCATGCTGGTGGCCTTCATGCTCTGGGGCGTTTGCATGCCGCGCCTGGCCCGCAGGGGTTTGCAGGCGCACCAGATCATGGTCTGGGGTTTGCCGCTTCATCTCATGGTCCTGGCCTGGATTGTTCTGGATCCGCAACCGGCCACGGCAGCGTTGTGGTCGCTGTGGTGCGTGAGTTGCACGTTCGTCTCCTTGAGCCAGCCCGCGGTCGGCCAGGCTTTTCCTGCTGCCCTGGTGGGTCGCGCACTGTCAGCCTTCAACCTGGTGATCTTTTCGGGTGTCTTCTGCATCCAATGGGGCATCGGCCTGTCGGTTGATGCTCTGCGCCAGTCGGGGCTGAGCGAGCCCGCCGCCTTCAGGCTGTCATTCGCCGTCTTCGGGGCGTGTTGCGTGCTGTCGTACTTTTGGTACCTTCGTCCTCTCGCAAGGGGTCGGCCCCCCCAGCCAGCCGCTCAAGCCTGATCCTCGCTCCTTGTTCATGATCCAGCTCATCGTGCTCGCCCATGCTCCGCTGGCCTCGTCCCTGGCGAGCGTGGCCGCGCATGCATTCCCCGACTGCGCCTCGACCTTGCGCTGTGTGGACGTCCTGCCGTCAGACGGCCCGGAGGAGATTGAGCGCAGGTTGCGTGACGCTGTCGGCCAAGCACAGGCCTTGGTCCTGTGCGATGTCTTCGGGGCAACGCCCTGTAACGCGGCCCTGCGCGTGGCCGATGGGGTTCGCGTCCGTGTCGTGGCGGGCGTGAACGTGCCCATGCTGTGGCGGGTGCTGTGTTACGCCACCGAGCCGCTGGACCGCCTGGTGAACAGGGCGGTAGACGGCGCGGTGCAGGGTGTCATGCAGGTTGGCACCATCAGTCCGCAGAATCAGTCTGTTCAGGCAGGCCCGAATGATCACGTCCAGCATCACCATCAGCAATAAGCTCGGACTGCACGCCCGGGCCTCAGCCAAGCTCACCAAGCTCGCAGGCACCTTTCGCTGCGACATTCACCTGGCGCGCGCCGGCCGGCGCATCAATGCCAAGAGCATCATGGGTGTCATGATGCTCGCCGCTGGTTTGGGCTCGGAAGTCGTCATCGAGACCGACGGTCCCGACGAAGAGCAGGCCATGACAGCCTTGCGCGATCTGATCGAGTCCAAGTTTGGCGAGGGGCAATGAAGCCGGCCCCGTGGCGGCCTGAAACTGCCTGAGAGCCGGCCTCCCGCGAGGCAACGGGCCGTGGTCTCACCCTCCGCGCCTGCGATGGCTGCGCTACATTCAGCCGTATGAGCATCCAGGTGTTTGGCGTGCCGGTATCCCGGGGTGTCGCCATTGGGCGGGCCGTGCTGGTGGCGTCCAGTCGCGTCGACGTGGCGCACTATTTCGTCTCACCCCAAGACCTTGGGTCCGAGGTTCAGCGCTTGAAGGCCGCACGCGATGCGGTGGCGGAAGAACTGTCCTGCCTGCAGCGGGAATTGCCTCAGGACGCGCCCGCCGAACTGTCTGCGCTGTTGGACGTGCACCTGATGCTGCTGCACGATGATGCGCTGGCCGGGGCCACCAAGGATTGGATCCTGGAGCGGCACTACAACGCCGAATGGGCGTTGTCGGCACAGCTTGAGGTGCTGGCCCGCCAGTTCGACGAAATGGAGGATGCCTACCTCCGCGAGCGGAAAGCCGATCTGGAGCAGGTGGTCGAGCGCCTGCTCAAGGCCTTGGCGTCCAGTTCTGATGCGGCGCATACCGACGTCGCCGTGCCGCGTGACTCCGCCGGTGAGGACCCCCTGGTGCTGGTGGCCAGCGACATTGCGCCCGCCGACATGCTGCAGTTCAAGAGCAGCATCTTCACCGGATTCATCACCGACGTAGGCGGCAGGACTTCTCACACGGCCATCGTTGCGCGCAGTCTCGACATTCCCGCCGTGGTCGGGGCGCGCGAAGCCAGCCGCATCATTCGGCAGGATGACTGGGTGGTGATCGATGGCGATGCGGGCGTCGCCGTGGTCAACCCGTCTGCCATCGTGCTGGAGGAGTACCGCTTCCGGCAACGCCAGAGCGATCTTGAGCGCGCCCGACTGGACCGCCTGCGCCATACGCCGGCCGTCACACTCGACGGCCACTGCGTTGAACTGCTGGCCAATATCGAGTTGCCAGGTGACGCCCATGGCGCCCTCGCTGCGGGCGCTGTGGGCGTCGGTCTGTTCCGTAGCGAGTTCCTCTTCATGAACCGTGACGGCGACCTGCCAGGAGAGGAAGAGCAGTTCCGCGCCTACCTGGCTGCCGTCACCGCCATGCAGGGGCTGCCGGTCACGATCAGAACTGTTGATATAGGCGCGGACAAGCCCCTGGACCAGATGAGTGCGCAGGAGCTTCGGCATGAGCACACGTTGAACCCCGCGCTGGGATTGAGGGCTATTCGCTGGAGCCTGTCAGAGCCCGACATGTTCCACCAGCAGCTGCGAGCCATCTTGCGGGCCAGTGCGTTTGGCAAGGTGCGCATCTTGATCCCGATGGTGGCACACCTGACGGAGATCCGCGCCTGCGCGCTGGCCATCAAACGAGCGCGCGCGGAACTGGACCGCATGGGCCTGGCCTACGGCATGGCGGAGGTCGGCGCGATGATCGAAGTGCCTGCCGCCGCCATCGGCATCGACATGATCTTGCGGCACTTTGATTTCGTGTCGCTGGGCACCAACGACCTCATCCAGTACACCTTGGCCATCGACCGTGCAGATGAAGCAGTCGCGCACCTCTACGACGCCTGGCACCCGTCCGTGCTGAACCTTGTCGACAGAACCATCAGCCGAGCGAATGCCGCAGGTCGCTATGTGAGCGTGTGCGGAGAGATGGCGGGCGATCCGGCATTCACCGAGGTGTTGCTCGCCATGGGGCTGCGCAGTTTTTCGATGCACCCCGCCCAGATAGCCACCATCAAGCAGAAGATCCTCAGGACTGACACCACACGGTGGGTACGCAGGCTGCCGGACATTCTCTCGGCGGAGGATCCGCAGGCCCAAGCGTTCCCCGCCTGAGCGACGGCAAGTGCGCGTCAGGTTCCCTTGCAGTTTCGGGTCGACGCCTTGGATGGCCTGCCGCCAAGAAATATTTGTGTCAGAGCTTGCGCGCCAGACAAGTACGGCCCTATACTGATGGGCTCGCTGCACAACAGCCAACGCGACCTTCAAGCAAGACGCGAAGACTGATGAGCAGATCAAGCAAAAACCTACTGCTTGACACGGATTTAGAAAACGTGACAGAATCGTAGTCTTCGCTGATAACAAAGCGATCGCCGCAGGGCGAGTTCTTTAACAACATACAGCCGATAAGCGTGGGCGTTTGAAGGCGAGTGCCAAGACAACAGGTTTAGGCCTGACGTCACAAACGCTCACGGATGAAGAAGTGAAGTTCACTTCAATTCCGTTTTGAGCAAAACATTCAAGATCGAACTGAAGAGTTTGATCCTGGCTCAGATTGAACGCTGGCGGCATGCCTTACACATGCAAGTCGAACGG
>CANHVY010000038.1 GCA_947464185.1 Burkholderiales bacterium | reverse complement strand
GCACCGCAGCCGAGAACTCGGCCAGGGCCGAGACATTGATCAGGTGCACCGACCAGGCCAGCGCCACGCCCAGGGCCACGGCCAGCGCCGCCATGGCGTGCCGCCAGGGGTGGTGGCGCCATTCGCGCAGGATCAGCGGCCACAGAGGGCCCAACATCGCCAGAGATGCCAGTGGCGAGCGGGGCCCAGGACTGTTCCGTCCTCGGCCCCGGCCTGACGGGGCTTCGACGCTCATGCGGGGGCCGGAGCTGCGGCCGCGGCCGCAGCCGCAGCTTCCACGCCTTGGGGCGTGAGGCGCAGCACCCGGTCGGCCCGGGCCGCGGCGGCCTGCGAGTGCGTCACCAGCAGGCAAGCGGCCCCGCTGCGGCGGGCCTGGTCCAGCAGCAGGTCCAGCACGCGCGCGGCAGTGGTCGGGTCCAGGTTGCCGGTGGGCTCGTCCGCCAGGATCAACGCCGGCTCGTGTACCAGGGCGCGGGCGATGGCCACGCGCTGCAACTGCCCGCCCGAAAGCTGGGCCGGCAGGCGTGCTCCCAGGCCGGCCAGGCCCACGGCGTCCAGCAGCATGCGCACCCGGTCCTGGCCTGCGCCCGGGCCGGCGCGGCCCAGCAGGCGCAGCGGCAGCGCCACGTTCTCCTCGACGCTGAGATGCGGCAGCACGTGAAAGGCCTGGAACACGAAGCCTAGCCGTTCACGCCGCATCAACGCGCGTCCGTCAGCGTTCAGGGCACCGACCTCCACGCCGCCCAGGACGATGCGTCCCTCATCGGCGTCGTCCAGCCCGGCGATGCAGTTCAGCAGCGTCGACTTGCCCACGCCAGACTCCCCCAGCAGCGCCACGAACTCGCCAGCAGCCACCTGCAGATCCACCCGATGCAGGACGCAGGTGTCGCCGTAGTGTTTGGTCAGGCCTTGGATCTGGAGCATGATCAGCGCATGATGCCTGCGCGGGCCCGGCTGCGCCTGCGGCGGGTCATGGAGACGAACATGAGAATCCCCAAGGTCAGGGCTTTGCCCGGCCCGGCCCCCCGATGGGGCGCAAGAAAGGTACCGGCGGTCCTGCGTTTTCTCACGAATGGGAAGACGCTGGTCGCGCTCACCCTCGCCCTGTGCGGCCCCTGGGGCTGGGCCCTGGACTTGCAGGGCCACCGCGGCGCGCGGGGCCTGCTGCCCGAGAACACCTTACCGTCGTTTGCGCGGGCGCTGTCGATTGGCGTGACAACGCTGGAGACCGACATCGCCATCACCCGCGACGGCGTGCTGGTGATCTCGCATGACCCGTCGCTGAACCCCGACATCACGCGGGGGCCGGACGGCAAGTTCCTGGCCGGTCGTGGCCCGCTGATCGTGCAGACCGACTGGGCCGAGCTGCAACGCTATGACGTGGGCCGCATCAACCCGGCCAGCCGTTACGCCCAGACCTTCTCGGCCCAGCAAGCGGTGGACGGGACCCGCCTGCCCACCCTGGACGAGCTGTTCGCGCTGGTGCGCAGGTCGGGCAACCAGGAGGTGCGCTTCTCCCTGGAGACCAAGGTCTTTCCGCATTTGCCCGAGGCCACCGTGGCACCCGAGCCCTTTGCCCGGGCCTTGATCAACGCCGTGCGCCAGGCGGGGGTGGCCGCGCGCACCACCATCCAGTCCTTCGACTGGCGCACGCTACAGGTGGTGCAGGCGCAGGCGCCGGAGATCGGCACCGTCTACCTCAGCGCCCAGCAGCGCTGGCTGGACAACATCGGCGCCGGTTCCCCCCAGGCCTCGGCCTGGACGGCCGGCATCCGCCACGCCGACCACGGCTCGGTGCCGAAGATGGTGCGTGCGGCCGGCGGGCGCATCTGGTCGGTCCACTTCGGCGACCTGACGCCTGCGCTGCTGCAGGAAGCCAAGGAACTGGGCCTCACGGTGCTGGCCTGGACGGTGAACGACACCGGCCAGATGGCGCGTCTGATCGACATGGGCGTGGACGGCATCATCACCGACCGCCCGGACCTGCTGCGCGAGGAGATGGCCCGCCGCGGTCTGCCCCTGCCGCGGGCCACGCCGGTGCAGCCCTGAGGCCTGCCCGGCGCTTCAGCGCTCAAGCAGTGACTGGATGCGGTCGGTCACTTGTGCCACCGCGTCGGGCGCATCGCAGGCCACGATGTGGCGCTGTGGCATGGAGCGCAGCCAGGTCAGTTGCCGCTTGGCCAACTGGCGCGTGGCGGCGATGCCCGCTTCGCGGAAGGCGGTCCAGCCGGGTGAGCCCGGGGCCAGCGAACCATCGTGGTCCAGCGCCTGCCAGGCCTGGCGGTAGCCCACGCAGCGCATTGAGGGCAGGCCCGCGTGCAGGTCCCCCCGCTGGCGCAGGGACCGTACCTCCTGCACGAAGCCTGCGGCCAGCATGGCGTCGAAGCGCTGGGCGATGCGCTCGTGCAGCCAGGCCCTGGAGGCAGGCTCCAGCGCGATGAGCTGCAGGTCCACCCCGGGCAGGGCCCGCGCCGCGCCGTCGGAGGCGGGCGCCGGCGCAACGCTCGCATGCCACTGCGACAGGGGGCGGCCGGTGAGTTGCCACACCTCCAGGGCCCGCTGGATGCGCTGCGCGTCGTGCATGGGCAGGCGGGCGGCGGTGACCGGGTCCACCCGGGCGAGTTCGGCGTGCAGGGCCGGCCAGCCCTCTTCGGCCGCGCGGGCATCCAACGCGGCGCGCACGGCTGCATCGGCCGCGGGCATGGCGTCCAGGCCGTCGCGCAGCGCCTTCAAGTACAGCATGGTGCCGCCCACCAGCAAGGGCACGGCCCCTCGGCTTCGGATGTCCGCGATGGCGAGCTTCGCGTCGGCCACGAAGCGCGCGGCAGAGTAGGCCTGCGCGGGATCGATCAGATCGATGAGGTGGTGCGGGACCTCGGCCTGCTCGGCCGCGGTGGGCTTGGCGGTGCCGATGTCCATGCCGCGGTAGACCAGCGCCGAGTCCACGCTGATGATCTCCACGCGCTGCTGCGGCCTCAGCGCCCGCGCCACCGCCAGGGCGGCGGCACTCTTGCCGCTGGCCGTGGGGCCGGCCAGGGCCAGCACGGGCGGGCTCACTCGGCCCCTCCGCTGCGCGCGGGGTCACCCAGCCGCCGCACCAGGGTCCAGGCCACCGCGGCGGTCAGCACGGAGCACAAGCCCAGCGTGAGCGTCAGCGGAAACACCGTGCCGTCGATGGCCCGGCCCAGCCACAGCCCGATGACAAAGGCGGCCGCGGCCGACATGAAGCCCGACAGCGCCGACGCCGCCCCGGCCGCCTCCGGGAAAGGCGCCACCACGCCGGTCTGCCCGCAGGGCCGGTGGATGCCGTGTCCGAAGTTGAAGACCAGCTGCGGCAGGCACAGGGCCCAGGGGCTGGTGATCCCCGCCAGCGACAAGGCCGCCATGCCCACCCCACCCAGCACGCTGAAGCCTGCCGCCCACTGCACCGTGCGGGTGATGCCGTGGCGTGCGATCCAGCGCCGGCAGGCGAAGGTGCCGGCCAGGTAGGCCACCGAGGCGCTGGCCAGGAACAGGCCGTACGCCGGGCGCGACGTGCCCAGCACCTCGATGTAGACGAAGGAACTGCTGGCCAGGAAGGTGTACAGCCCCGCATAGGTGAACGTCAGCAGCAGCGACCAGGCCAGGAAGGTGGGGTGGCGCAGCATGCGGGCCCAGGTCTGCGCCATGCGGGCGGGTTGCAGCGCGCGCGGGTTTCGGCGGTGCAGCGTCTCGGGCAGGCGCCAGACCACCAGTGCCAGCGTCAGCGCCGCCGCCACCCCCGTGGCCGCCAGGGCCCAGCGCCAGCCCAGGGTGCCGGCCAGCACCCCCCCGAGGATGGGGCTGCCCAGCGCGAACAGCCCCAGGCCGGACTGCGCACGGCTCATCACCAGCGTGCCGCGCAGCGGTTCGTACAGGTCGCGCACCATGGCCGTCCCGCACACCACCGAGGCTGCCAGCCCCAGGCCCTGCAGCACGCGCCCGAAGATCAGCATGTCCATGCTGGCCGCGCCGGCGCTGCAGACGCTGCCCACGACATACAGGCCCAGCCCGCACAACAGCACCGGCCGGCGGCCAAATCGGTCGGACACCGGACCCAGCAGCAGCTGGCCGAAGCCGAAGGACAGGATCAGGCCCGACAGGGTCAGCTGCGCCTGACCGACCGCACCGCCGAACTGGGCTGCGATCGCGGGAAGCCCGGGCAGGTACAGGTCGGTGGTGACCGGCTGCAGCCCGAGGAGCAGGGCCAGCATCAACGCCACGAGATGGTCCGGAGGGCGTGGACGCCCCGCTGCGTCCGCGGAAGGTGTCATCTCGGCGTGTTCTTTCAGGGGGTGGGCAGGCTAATGAACCGGTAGCCCACGAAGGGCGGTCGCTTCAGAAGCGTTCGTCGTCCCGCAGGTAACGCCATTGTCCCGGCGGCAGCTTGCCCAGCAGCACGCTGCCGATGCGCACACGCCGCAGCGCCAGCACCTTCAGGCCCACGAGCTCGCACATGCGCCGCACCTGGCGCTTGCGCCCTTCGCGCAGCACGATGCGCAACTGGTCCTCGTTGGCCCAGCTCACCTTGGCCGGCAGCAGCGGCCGGCCGTCCAGGGCCAGGCCGTGTCGCAGCAGGTCCAGGCCGTTCTCGCGGAACGAGCCGGGCGCCATGGGCGCCACCTTCACCAGGTATTCCTTCTCGACATCGGATTCCTCACCGATCAGGTGGCGCGCCACGCGGCCGTCCTGCGTCAACACCAGCAGGCCCGTGGAGTCCAGGTCCAGTCGGCCCGCCGGGGCCAGTCCCCTGCCATGACCTGGATGCCAGGGCCTGCCGCGGTCTTCTGCCCAGCGACGGTCGGCCGTCACCAGGACGGCGGCGGGTTCGTGCCCATCCTCGGCCTGACCGCTGACGAAGCCCAGCGGCTTGTGCAGCAGGATGGTCACGCGGTGGCCCTGTTCCTGCCGGGCAGCCGGGTCGATGTCGATGCGCTCATCGCCTCGGATGCGCTGGCCCAGCACGGCCAGCCGTCCGTTCACGCGCACCCAGCCGGCCTCGATCCACTCGTCGGCCTCCCGGCGCGAGGCGATGGCGCGCTCGGCCATCACCTTGGACAGGCGGACGCCGTCTGCCGGCGCAGCGGCTGGCAGGGCCCGGGTCGGCTGCGCGGCCGGTCTCGCCGCAGGCCTGGCGGGGGGACGTGCGGGTGGACGTGCGGTTTGGCGTGCAGGTGGACCTGCGGCTGGACGTGCGGGAAGGGTTTCGGGTGGACGGGCCGCTGGACGGGCAGGTGGCCGGGCCGGTGGACGTGCGGGTGGAAGTTCCTGAGGCCGCGGCGACGGCGTCGCGCCGTTCGGTTCCTCAGCGGCCATCGTCGGCATCGGGGGGGCGCGACCACGGGCGGGGGCGTGGCCCCGGACGGCCGGTCGCCTTGGGTCTCGCGCCGGCGCGTCAGGTTTCACGCCGAGGCGGGGACGGTCTTTCATGGGTGGCCTTGAAGCATGTGATGTCAACGGCCCCGCAGGAACAGGCTGTCCAGCTCCTTGAGGGTGATGTGCCGCCAGGTGGGCCGGCCGTGGTTGCAGGTGTCGGCGCGTTCGGTGGCTTCCATGTCGCGCAGCAGGGCGTCCATCTCGGCCAGGGTGAGACGTCGGTTGGCGCGCACGGCGCCGTGGCAGGCCATGGTGGCCAGCAGCTCATCGCGGGCGCGCTGCACCACGCGGCTGGAGCCCACCTGCTGCAGCTCCGCCAGCACGGAGCGGGTGAGTTCGGTCAGGTCCGCCTGGGGCAGGGCGGCCGGTCGGCTGCGCACGGCCAGCGTGGCCGGCCCCAGCACGTCCACTTCCAGCCCCAGGGCCATGAGGGCCTCGCCCTCCTCCTGCACGGCGGCCACTTCAGCGGCCGTGGCCGCCATGGTGTGGGGAATCAGCAGGGGCTGCGAGGGCAGGGGGCCGCCGGTGTCTGCGGCCTGCTTCAGGCGCTCGTAGACGATGCGCTCATGCGCGGCGTGCATGTCCACCACCACCAGCCCCTGGGCGGTCTCCGCCAGCACGTAAACGCCCGCCAGTTGCGCGATGGCACGGCCCAAGGGGTACTCGTCCTGTGCGGCGTCCTGTGCGGCGGGCCGGGTCGGTCCCATCGGCTCCCGCGCTGGCGACGCGGGGTCCGCCGCCCGGTCAGGCCCCGGCGGGCTGGTGAAGTCCTGCCGCAGCGCGGCCCAGGCGGGCAGGCCCCCGCTGCCGGCCAGACGGTCGGGCCGGGACCACGGGGGCGCATCTTCACGCACCAGCAGCGAGGGTTGGCGTGGTGTCCAGGAGGCTGCGGCCAGCGGTGCCGAAGGGCTTGACGCAGGGCCAGGTGCAAGGCTTGATCCAGGGCCAGGTGCAAGGCCCGGTGCAGGGCCCGGTGCAGGGTCGCCCGCCACGGCGACGCGCTCGGGCGGGGCAGCCGTGGTGTCGGGCGCCGTCCCGGACGTGACCAGGTGTCCCGCACGGGTGGGCGCCAGCGCCTGCTCCACCGCCCGCTGCACCGCCTGGTGCACGGCGCGTCCGTCACGGAACCGCACCTCGATCTTCGTGGGGTGGACGTTGACGTCCACCAGTTCCGGCTCGATCTGCAGGAACAGCACGTAGGCCGGCTGCCGGCTGCCATGCAACTGGTCTTCGTAGGCGGAACGCACCGCGTGGGAGATCAGGCGGTCGCGCACGAAGCGGCCGTTGACGAACAGGAACTGCTGGTCCGTGCGGCTGCGCGCGGCCTCGGGCTGACCCGCGCGGCCCATCAGCGTCAGCGGGCCGAGCGCGCTGTCCACGGGCCGGCTGGCCTGCAGGAAATCCGCCCCCAGCACATCGGCCAGGCGCTGGTCGCGGGGCCCGGCGCGCCACTGCGCCACCAGGCGGCCTTCGTGCCAGACGGCAAAGCCGACGTCGGGCCGGGCCAGTGCGTGGCGGCGCACGGCCTCCAGCGCATGGGCGAGCTCGGTGGCGTCGGTCTTGAGGAACTTGCGCCGGGCCGGGGTGCTGAAAAACAGCTCGCGCACCTCCACCGTGGTGCCGGTGGCGCGTGCGGCGGGCTGCAGTTCACCGCTGCGCGCGTCCAGCCGGAAGGCGTGGGGCGCGTCGGCCGTCCGGCTGGTCAGGGACAGATCGGCAATGCTGGCGATGGCGGCCAGGGCTTCGCCGCGGAACCCCATGGTGCCCACGCGCTCCAGTTCCGTCAGATCACGGATCTTGCTGGTGGCGTGCCGCTTCAAGGCCAGGGGCAGCTCTTGCGCCGGGATGCCGCCGCCGTCGTCCTCCACGGCGATGCTGCGCACCCCCCCGGCCGAGAGCCTGACCGTGACCTGGCTGGCGCCCGCGTCCAGCGCGTTGTCCACCAGTTCACGCACCACCGAGGCGGGCCGCTCCACCACTTCGCCGGCGGCGATCTGGCTCACCAGCTCGTCAGGCAGTTCCAGGATGGCGCGTCGGGGGGCGGCCGCAAGTCGTGAGTCCATTCAAGTCATTGTAGGAAGCGGGTCCGGATAATCCCAGCATGGATCTCATCGCTTTCCTGATCGACTTCATCCTGCATGTCGACAAGCACCTGGCGGCCTTCGTCCAGGCCTATGGCGCCTGGGTGTACGCGCTGCTGTTCCTGATCGTGTTCGTGGAGACGGGCGTGGTGGTGATGCCTTTCCTGCCTGGCGACTCGCTGCTGTTCGTGGTGGGCACGCTGTGTGGTGTGGGGCTGATGAGCCTGCCGCTGGCGATGGGGCTGCTCATCCTGGCCGCCGTGCTGGGCGACCAGACCAACTACCTCATCGGCCGCCACGTGGGGCCGCGGGTGTGGGCCTGGGAGCACAGCCGCTTCTTCAACAAGCGGGCCTTCCAGCAGGCCCATGCCTTCTACGAGCGCTGGGGTGGCATCACCATCATCCTGGCCCGTTTCATGCCGTTCATCCGCACGTTCGCGCCCTTTGTGGCCGGCGTGGCCGAGATGAACCGGGCCCGCTTCAGCACCTACAACGTCGTGGGAGCGCTGATCTGGGTGATCGGCCTCACGCTGGCGGGCTATCTGTTCGGCAACCTGCCGCTGGTGCAGCAGCACCTGAGCAAGATCATCTGGGCGCTGATCCTGGTGCCGGGCTTGATCGCGATCTTCGGGGCCTGGAAGGCGCGCCAGGCCTCCCCCTGAACAGGCCCGAGGCCTCACACCCGGCGCTGCCGGGCCAGGGGAGGGTTCTTCAGGAAATAGCGGCGGATGCCCTCGGCCAGCGCGTCCACCAACTGGGTCTGCCATTCGGGGTCGCGCAGCAGGGCTTCCTCCTGCGGGTTGGAGATGAACGCGGTCTCCACCAGGATGCTGGGGATGTCCGGCGCCTTCAGCACCGCAAAGCCCGCCTGTTCCACCTGGGGCTTGTGCAGGCGACCCACCCGCCCCAGCCGGCTCAGCACCTCCTGGCCCGCACGCACACTGTCCTTGATCTGTGCGGTGGTGCTCATGTCCAGCATCGCCCGCAGCACCTGCGTGTCCTTGACCGCGACGTTGACGCCGCCCACCAGGTCGGCGGCGTTCTCCCGGTCGGCCATCCACTTCGCGGTCGTGCTGGTGGCTGCACCCGTGGACAGCGCGAACACGCTGCCCCCGCGCGCCTCGGGGCGCATGAAGGCGTCTGCATGGATGGAGACGAAGAGGTCGGCCTGCACGCGCCGTGCCTTGCGCACCCGCTGGTGCAGCGGCACGAAAAAGTCGGCGTCGCGCGTCAGCATGGCGCGCATGCCGCGCTGCTCGTTCAAACGGTCGCGCAACTGCAGCGCGATCTGCAGCACGACGTCCTTCTCTCGCAGGCCGGTGGGGCCGATGGCGCCAGGATCCTCTCCGCCATGGCCAGGGTCCAGTGCCACGATGACCAGCCGGTCGATGCCCTCGGGCAGGGCGGTGGGTGCCGCCTCCTCAGGCGGCGCAGGGGTCTGCACTGCGGCTGCGGAAGGCGCGACGGGACCCGGCATCGGCCCGGGCGCAGCGCTGCCCGCAGCGGGCGCTGCCGCCATGGGACGCTCCACGCGCCCGATGAACTCGCCCAGGGCATCTTTCACCGCCTGGGCCGCCTGGCGCGAGGCCTGCTCACGCTCCTGCACCAGGGCCAGCAGCGGGTCGCGCTCCACCTGGGGGAACAGGTCCAGCACCAGCCGATGCCGGTACGCCGCCACGGGGGCCAGCACGAACTGCTGCGGCGCCACCGCCTGCTTCAGGTCGAGCACCAGTCGCACGGTGCGCGGCTGGTACTGCCCGACCCGCACGCCGGCAATGAACGGGTCGTCAGGCTTGACCTTGCCCACCAGTTCACGCAGCGCGCCGTCGAGCTCCAGGCCGTCGATGTCGATCACCAGCCGGGGCGGGCCTTCGGGCGTGAGGAACTGCCGGGCCGTCAGGGGCGCGTCGCTCTCGATCGTGACGCGCGTGTAATCCGCTGCCGGCCACACCCGCACGGCAAGGATGGCCACGGCCCGTGCCAGGTCGCTGACGGTCACCGCCAGGACCAGTGCGCCCAGGCGCGCCAGCGCCCGGCGGCGGGCCCTGCCTGCGGCAGTGCGGTTGCCGCTTCCAGGGTGCAGGTCGCCGGGGCGCACGGTCATTCGGCCCCGGCCAAGGCGGCCAGCAGTTGTTGACCAGCGGGCGTCAGCGCGTCGATACGCACCTCGCGCGGGGCCGAGGTCGGGTCGCCCGTGTCGTCGCCTGCCACGACGCGCCCCTTGTCGGCCGTATCGGCGGGGCTGGGGTCCTGCGGCGAAATGTGCAATGCCAAGTCGGGCGTGGGCAGGGCGCCCGCCGCCTTGTCCGGCCACTCCGCCAGCTTCAGGCCGGGCCCTGCGAACACATCCCTGAAGCCGGCGTCCTCCCACTCTCGGGGGTCGTTGAAGCGGTAGAAGTCGAAGTGCGCGATCTCCAGGCCCGGGGCCTGATAGGGCTCCATCACGGTGTAGGTCGGGCTCTTGATGCGGCCGGCCACCCCCAGTGCCCGCAGCAGGTGGCGCACGAAGGTCGTCTTGCCGGCCCCCAGCGGCCCTTGCAAGGTGAGAAAAGCACGCTTCAAGCCGGCCTGGCGGGCCAGGCGCTGCGCGAAGGACGCACACGCCGCTTCGTCGGCCCACTGCCAGGCCCTGGTTTCTAGAATCGTCGGATGAACGTGGTGCATCGGCCGGAAGGTGAGGGGCTGCAGGGGCAAGACCTGCTGGCACGTGTCCGCCAGGAGGCGCGCACGCTTGGATTCTCCCAAATCGGGGTGTCCGGCATCGACTTGTCCACGGCTGAGCCGGGGTTGAGGGCCTGGCTGGCGGCAGGTTTTCACGGATCCATGGGGTACATGGCGGCCCACGGCATGAAGCGGGCCCGGCCGGCCGAATTGGTGCCTGGTACGGTGAGCGTCATCAGCGCACGCATGGACTATCTGCCGCGGCCACCGCCAGATGCAGGCGGGTCCGCCGACCCGCAGGACTGGGTGGCCCGGGAAAAGGCTCGCCTGGCGGACCCGGACCAGGCGGTGATCTCGGTCTATGCCCGCGGCCGGGACTATCACAAGGTGCTGCGTCAGCGCCTGCAGAAGCTGGCGCAGGCCCTGAACGGGTGGCTGGGCCCGTTCGGCCACCGCGCCTTCACCGACTCTGCCCCAGTGCTGGAGGTGGAACTGGCCGCGCGCAGCGGCGTGGGCTGGCGCGGCAAGCACACCCTGGCCCTGCACCGTGAGGCGGGCTCGATGTTCTTCCTGGGCGAACTGTTTGTCGATCTGGCCTTGCCCCCCACGCCCGCGGTCAGTGCGCACTGCGGCCAGTGCAGCGCCTGCCTGGACGTCTGCCCCACGCAGGCCATCGTGGCGCCGTACCGCCTCGATGCACGGCGCTGCCTGTCGTACCTGAGCATCGAGCATGAGGGACCGATACCGCAGGAGTTCCGCCGCGCGATGGGCAACCGCATCTACGGTTGTGACGACTGCCAGCTGGTGTGCCCCTGGAACAAGTTTGCGCAGCGCGCCGTGCTGCCGGACTTCGATGAACGCGAGGGGATGTCAGGCGCCACGCTGCTGACGCTGTGGGCATGGGACGAAGCCACCTGGCTGCGCCGTACCGAGGGCAGCGCCATCCGTCGCATCGGCTGGCGCAGGTGGCGGCGCAACCTGGCGGTGGCCTTGGGCAATGCCTTGCGACAGGCCCGGGAGCCCGGCCCGGCGGCAGACCTTCGGGCCGCGCTGGAGGCCGAGCGGGTCGGCGCCGACGACTTCCTGGGCGAGCACCTGGATTGGGCGTTGGCGCAGGAAGCCTCTTGAGCGAGCGGCCGGCACTGCGGCGGTCAGCGCAGGCGTGGGCGCTGGCCCTGCATCCCTTGATGATCCTGGGGGCGCCCCGGCCAAGGCACACTCCACCCTTTGCGACATCCGCTCTTTGCGAACTGCACTGGAGACCCACAATGAAGATGAAGATCCTCCTTCCCCTGGTGAGCGCCACCCTCCTGGCTGCGCCGCTGGTCCATGCCCAGCCCTATCCCAACAAGCCGGTGCGCCTGGTGGTGCCCTTCGCCCCGGGCGGCACGACCGACATCGTGGCGCGGGTGGTGGCCGAGAAGATTGGCGGTCCGTTCGGTCAGCAGATGATCATCGAGAACAAGGCCGGCGGTGGGGGATCGGTTGGGGCCACGGAAACTGCCAAGGCGGCGCCCGATGGCTACTCCCTGGGCATGGCCACCGTGTCCACCACGGCGGCCAACCCGGCCATCAATCCCAAGATCGCCTACAACCCCCTGACCGACTTCACCCCCATCATCAACATCGCCGCCACGCCCAACGTGATCGCGGTCCATCCCAGCTTCCCGGCGCGGGATTACAAGGGCTTCATCGCCGAGCTGAAGAAGAATCCCGGCAAGTACAGCTACGCCAGTTCGGGCACTGGCGGCATTGGTCACCTGCAGACCGAACTGTTCAAGAACCTGGCGGGGGTTTTCATGACCCACATCCCGTACCGGGGGGCCGGTCCTGCGCTGAACGACACCGTGGCAGGGCAGGTACAGGTCATCTTCGACAACATGCCCTCGGCGCTGCCGTTCATCCGCGATGGCCGTCTGATTCCCATTGTGGTGGCGGCTCCGCAGCGGCTGAGCCAACTGCCCAACGTTCCCACGTTCAAGGACGTGGGCCTGGAGCCTGTGAATCGCATGGCCTACTACGGCATCTACGGCCCCAAGGGTCTGTCCAAGGAGGTCGTGGACAAGGTCAGCGCGGCGGTCAAGGCCACGGTCGCCATGCCTGATGTCAAGAAGCGCATCGAGGACACCGGCTCCCTGATCGTGGCCAACTCGCCAGACGAGTTTGCTGCGCAGATCCGTGCGGAGTTCGACGTCTACAAGAAGGTGGTCGCCCAGCAGAAGCTCACGCTGGACTGAGGCTCAGCGGGCAAGACGCCGGACAGGCCACCTTCGGGTGGCCTTTTTTTACGGGACCGTTTCGGATCACCCACAGGCCGTCAAGCTCCTCTTCGGCGTATGCGCAGCGCACCCCTCATCGACCGCTTCATCGACACCCTGTGGGTGGAGGACGGCCTGGCCCCCCTCAGCCTGGCGGCCTACCGGCGAGACCTGAGCCTGTACTCGGTCTGGCTGGAGTCAAGCGCGCAGCGTACGCTCGAACACACGCGCGAGTCCGACCTGCTGGGCTACATGAGCGAGCGCCACACGGCCACGCGGGCCACCACGGCGAACCGGCGCCTGACAGTGTTCCGGCGCTTTTTCCGCTGGGCGCTGCGCGAGCGTCTGTGCATCGCCGACCCAACCTTGAAGCTGTTGGCGGCCCGTCAGCCCCTGCGCGTACCCAAAGCCTTGAGCGAGGCGCAGGTGGAAGCCCTGCTCGCGGCGCCCGACACCGAGTCGGCGCTGGGTCTGCGCGACCGCACCATGATCGAGCTGATGTATGCCAGCGGCCTGCGCGTGAGTGAACTCGTGGGCCTGAAGACCGTGCATGTGGGCTTGAGCGAAGGGGCCTTGCGCGTCATCGGCAAAGGCTCCAAGGAGCGCATGGTGCCCTTCGGGCAGGAGGCTCACGCCTGGATCCGCCGCTACCTGCAAGAGGCCCGTGCCGCGATCCTGCACGGACAGGTCAGCGACGCGCTGTTCGTCACGGTGCGAGGCGGCGCCATGACCCGCCAGATGTTCTGGATCCTCGTCAAGCGCTACGCGCTGGCGGCGGGCATCCAGGTGCCTTTGTCACCGCACACCCTGCGCCATGCCTTCGCCACGCACTTACTGAACCATGGCGCTGACCTGCGGGCTGTGCAGATGCTGCTGGGCCACGCCGACATTTCCACCACCACCATCTACACCCACGTGGCGCGTGAGCGCTTGCGCCAGTTGCACGCCACGCACCACCCCCGCGGCTGAACGGGGCGCCGCTGCGATGGCTTTCGGGGCGCTGCCTGGACTCAATCGGTCGGCAGCGTTGACAGTTCCTGATCCGTGAAGCCGGCTCGGCTGCGGGCTTCCAGGTTGAACGGGCCCTTCAGGCGCGGTGCGCCATAGCGCTGTGCCAGGACCGGGTAGTGCGCCTGTGGGTCCAGCCCGTGTTCTTCACACAACCAGCGGTACCAGCGGTTGCCAATGGCCACGTGCTGGACCTCGTCGTGCAGGATCACGCCCAGGATCTCCACCGCACGGTGATCGCCCGCGCGCGCCAGGCGCGCCTGCATCGGCGGGGTGGCGTCCAGACCGCGCGCCTCCAGGGTGCGCGGCACCAGCGCCATGCGCGCGACGATGTCCTCAGCGGTCTTTTCTGCCATGCTCCACAGGCCGTCGTGGGCGTCGAAGTCGCCATAGTCATGGCCCAGCGACTGCAGATGGGACCGCAGCAAGTTGAAGTGGCGAGCCTCGTCGGCGGCCACCAACCACCAGTCGCGGTAGAACGCCTGCGGCATGTCCGCATACCGCCAGACGGCATCCAGTGCCAGGTTGATGGCGTTGAACTCGATGTGGGCCACAGCGTGCAGCAGGGCGGCCCGTCCCTCGGCTGTGAAGGGGCTGCGCCGGGGCACGGAGGCCGGGTCGACCAGGTGCGGCCGCTCGGGCCGGCCCGGCAGCGTCAGGCGGGCGGTGAGTTCCAGGCCCGCATCGGCGTCACAGCCGGCCAAGGCCAGCGCCCAGCCGGCCTCCACCGAGGCCGCCTTGCGGGTGGGGTCGGGTTCGGTCAGGGCGTCGAGGGCCAGGCAGCGCAGGTCCATCCCTAGAATCAAGCGGTTCAACAAGCCCTGATCTTCCATCCGTTTTGTCCAAGCTGCAAGGTTTCCATGGCCGTCTACGCGTTGCACGACACTGTTCCCGTGGTCCACGAAACAGCCTGGGTGGCCGAGAACGCCACGGTCATCGGCAACGTCAGCCTCGAGGCCGGTGCCAGTATCTGGTACGGGGCGGTGATCCGTGGCGACAACGAGCCCATCGTCATCGGCCAGGGCAGCAACGTGCAGGACGGCAGCGTGCTGCACACCGACCACGGGTTTCCGCTGACGCTGGGCCAGGGCGTCACGGTCGGGCATCAGGTCATGCTGCACGGTTGCACCGTCGGCGACGGTTCGCTCATCGGCATCCAGGCCGTGGTGCTCAACGGCGCGCGCATCGGCCGCAACTGCCTGGTGGGCGCCGGATCGCTCGTCACCGAGGGCAAGGAATTTCCAGACAACTCGCTGATCATGGGCTCGCCCGCCAAGGTGGTGCGCGAGCTGACGGCCGACCAGGCCCAGCGCCTGAAGCAGAGCGCGGCGAACTACGTGGCCAATGCGGCCCGGCACCGTGACGGCCTGCGCCGCGTGGAGGGGGCGTGAGGGCTGGCATGGGTGAACTTCACAAGTTTCTCTTCGACGGCTTGCCGGTGCGCGGCATGCTGGTGCGCCTGACGGGCAGCTGGCGCGAACTGCTGGCGCGGCGCGATCCGGCCCAGGGCGGCCAGGGGGCGTATCCGGCGCCCGTGCGCAGCCTGCTGGGGGAGATGGCGGCCGCCAGCGTGCTGATGCAGGCCAACATCAAGTTCAACGGGTCGCTGATCCTGCAGATGCAGGGCGATGGCCCGGTGAAACTGGCGGTGGCCGAGGCCCGGCCGGACCTGGGGTTCAGGGTGACCGCCACGGTGAAGGGCGAAGTGCCCGACGGCGCCCGCCTGGAGGCCTTGCTGAACGTCCACGGCCAGGGGCGCTGCGCCATCACGCTGGACCCGCAGGACCGCCTGCCCGGCCAGCAACCCTACCAAGGGGTCGTTCCCCTGCACGGCGATCACCGCGAGCCGCTTCAGGCCCTGAGCGAGGTGCTGGAGCATTACATGCTGCAAAGCGAGCAACTGGACACCCGGCTGGTGCTGGCCGCCAACGATGACATGGCGGCGGGCTTGCTGATCCAGCGCCTGCCCGTGCAGGGCGAGGCCAACCTGGAGGGCCGCGCGGGCCGGCGCAACGAGGACGATATCGGCTTGAGCGAGGGCTTCAACCGCATCGCCCACCTGGCGGCCACGCTGACCCGGGAGGAACTGCTGGGCCTGGACGCCGACACCGTGCTGCGCCGTCTGTTCTGGGAAGAGAAGGTGCTGCGCTTCGAGCCCCAGGTGCCACGCTTCGCCTGCACCTGCTCGCGCCAGCGCGTGGGGGGCATGTTGAGGTCACTGGGCCGCCCGGAGGTGGACTCCATCGTTGCCGAACGGGGTGATGTCGAGGTGGGGTGCGAGTTTTGCGGCCAGCAGTACCGCTTCGATGCGGTGGACGTGGGAGAACTCTTCACCGCCCCGGCGGATCATCCTCCGGGATCGGACGCCGTGAATTGATCGGCCTTCGCTGGAAGGACGGCCTCCACCGGAGCTCATGCCGGCGAGCCGTCAGGCTGGTGGCTATCGGCCACCCGCGCGGGTGGCCGGATCACCGCTGCCGGGAAACCTGCACCAGAACTTCGTCGGGCTTGAGCATGCCGAGTTCGCTGCGGGCCTTGTCTTCCACCATCTCCAGGCCTTCCTTGAGGTCCGTGACTTCGGCCGTGACGCGGGCATTGCGCTCCCGCGCACGCTCGTTGGTCTGCTGCTGACCCGCCAGGTCGCGCTGAAGTTTCCACACCTGGGGCAGGCTGCCCCGGCCCAGCCACAGGTCGGCCTGTACCAACAGCAGGAGAACGGCCAGGGCGATGGTGACCCAGCGCACGGTGTCCCTTCAGGCCCCCCGGCACGTGCCGAGACTGTCCCCCCGCCCGGTTGAACCGGGTGGTGGGCCAGAGCCTTGGCGCGCCGACATGGCCCTCAGCGCAGGTTGTAGAACGCCGCCCTGCCGGGGTAGCGGGCCACGTCGCCCAGGTCTTCCTCAATGCGCAGCAGCTGGTTGTACTTGGCAATGCGGTCGCTGCGGCTCATGGAGCCGGTCTTGATCTGGCCGGCGTTCGTGCCCACCGCGATGTCGGCGATGGTGGAGTCCTCGGTCTCGCCCGAGCGGTGGCTGATGACAGCGGTGTAGCCTGCCGTCTTGGCCATCTCGATGGCGGCGAAGGTCTCCGTCAGCGTGCCGATCTGGTTGATCTTGATGAGGATGGAGTTGGCGATGCGCTCGTCGATGCCGCGCTTCAGGATCTTGGTGTTGGTGACGAAGAGGTCGTCGCCCACCAGTTGCACCTTGCGGCCCAGGCGTTCGGTCAGGTGCTTCCAGCCTGCCCAGTCGCCCTCGTGCATGCCGTCCTCGATGCTGATGATGGGGTACTTGTCCACCCAGGTGGCCAGCATGTCGGTCCAGGCTTCGGCCGTGAGCTTCAGCCCGCCTTCGCCTTCCAGCACGTAAAGGCCGTCGCGGTAGAACTCGCTGGCCGCGCAGTCCAGGCCGATGGCGATCTGCTCTCCAGCCGTGTAGCCCGCCTTGTCGATGGCCTCCAGGATCATCTGGATCGCGGCCTCGTGGCTTTCCACGTTCGGGGCGAAGCCGCCCTCGTCGCCCACGGCGGTGGGCATGCCGCGGCCGTCGATGATCTTCTTCAGGGCGTGGAAGGTCTCGGCGCCCCAGCGCACGGCCTCGCGGAAGCTCGGTGCGCCCACGGGGATGATCATCAACTCCTGCAGGTCCAGGCTGTTGTTGGCGTGGGCCCCGCCGTTGATGACGTTCATCATGGGCACGGGCATCTGCATGCCGCCCATGCCGCCGAAGTAGCGGTACAGCGGCAAGCCGGACTCCTCGGCCGCAGCGCGGGCCACGGCCATGCTCACCGCCAGCGTGGCATTGGCGCCGAGCTTGCTCTTGTTCTCGGTGCCGTCCAGGTCGATCAGGGTCTTGTCGAGGAAGGCCTGTTCGCTCGCGTCCAGGCCCATCACCGCTTCGGAGATCTCGGTGTTGATGTGCTCGACCGCGCGCAGCACGCCCTTGCCCAGGTAGCGGCCCTGGTCGCCGTCGCGAAGCTCGATGGCCTCGCGGCTGCCGGTGGACGCACCCGAGGGCACGGCGGCGCGGCCCATGGTGCCGGACTCCAGCAGCACGTCGCACTCGACGGTGGGGTTGCCTCGGCTGTCGAGGATTTCGCGGCCGACGATGTCGACGATGGCACTCATGGGGTGGGTTCTCTGAAAAGTTGAGGAATATGGGTGTGGCAGCAGTGCGCGCGTTCAGCTGGCGAAGTCGTCTTCCAGCAGCGCTTGGGACTTGACCACACGGTCCAGGGCCACCAGTTGCGCGAGCAGGGCCGGCATGTGCTTCAAGGGCACGGCGTTGGGCCCGTCCGACCAGGCCTCGGCCGGCCGCGGGTGGGTTTCCATGAACAGGCCGGCCACACCGGCGCCGACGCCCGCCCGGGCCAGCACCGGCACCATCTCACGCGCGCCGCCGCTGCTGGCGCCCAGGCCGCCGGGCTTCTGCACCGAGTGGGTGACATCGAACACCACCGGCGCACCAGACTTGCGCATCTCGGCCAGGCTGCTCATGTCGGCCACCAGGTTGTTGTAGCCGAAGCTCACGCCGCGCTCGCAGGCCAGAAAGCGATCTTCCGACAGGCCCGCCTCACGCGCGGCCGAGCGTGCCTTGTCGATGACGTTCAACATGTCCCAGGGCGCCAGGAACTGGCCCTTCTTGATGTTCACCGGTTTGCCGGACTGCGCCACGGCGCGGATGAAGTCGGTCTGCCGGCACAGGAAGGCGGGCGTCTGCAGCACATCGACCACGCTGGCCACCTCAGCCACCTGCGCCTCGTCGTGCACATCGGTGATGACGGGCAGGCCGGTTTGGCGGCGCACTTCGTCCAGGATCTTCAGCCCGGCGTCCAGGCCAACGCCGCGCTTGCTGGCGCCCGACGACCGGTTGGCCTTGTCGAACGAGCCCTTGTAGATGAGCGGGATGCCCAGCGGGGTGCAGGCTTCCTTCAAGCGGCCGGCGACCTCCAGCGACATGTCCAGCCCCTCGATGGAGCAGGTGCCGGCGATGAGGAAGAAGGGACGGTCGATGCCGACCTCGAAGCCGCACAGCTTCATGCCTGCTGCTTCCACTCAGGCGGCTGCAGCCGCCGCTGCACCGGCAGCACCCGCAGCAGGCGCTGACCGCTGATGGTCCAGCGCGGCCTTGACGAAACTGCTGAACAGCGGGTGTCCACCCCAGGGCGTGCTCTTGAACTCGGGGTGGAACTGCACCCCCACGAACCAGGGGTGCACCTCGCGTGGCAACTCCACCATCTCGGTGAGCTTCTCCCGCTGGGTGAGCGCCGAAATCACCAGGCCGGATTGCTGCAGTCGGTCCAGGTAATGCACATTGGCTTCGTAGCGGTGACGGTGCCGTTCGGTGACCACGGGGCCGTAGATCTCGTGCGCGAGGGTGCCGGGCTGGACGTCAGAGCTCTGGGCGCCCAGGCGCATGGTGCCCCCGAGGTCGGAATGGGCGTCGCGTTTCTGAATCGAACCGTCGCGGTCCTGCCACTCATCGATGAGGGCGATCACCGGGTGTGGCGTGTCGGGCTCGAACTCGGTGGAATTGGCGCCCTCCAAGCCCGCCACATGCCGGGCGTACTCGATGGTCGCGACCTGCATGCCCAGGCAGATGCCGAGGTACGGAATCTTGCGTTCACGCGCGAACTGCACCGCACAGATCTTGCCCTCGATGCCGCGCTTGCCGAAGCCCCCGGGCACGAGGATGGCGTCAAAGCGCTCCAGGTGGGTCACGTTGCCGGGGTTCAGTGTCTCGGCGTCCACGTACTCGATGTCCACGCGGGCGTGGTTGTGGATGCCAGCGTGGCGCAGCGCCTCGTTGAGCGACTTGTACGAGTCCGACAGGTCCGTGTACTTGCCGCACATGGCGATCTTGACGCTGGTTGCCGGGTGGGCCACCTCGTGCACCAGCGAGTCCCAGCGCTTGAGATCGGCCGGTCTGGTCAGCAACTGCAGCTTCATGCACACCAACTCGTCCAGCCCTTGCTCGTGCAGCATGCGGGGCACCTTGTAGATGGTGTCCACGTCCCACATCGAGATCACGCCATGCAGCGGCACGTTCGTGAACAGGCTGATCTTCTCGCGCTCATCGTCCGGGATGGGCCGGTCCGCCCGGCACAGCAGCACATCGGGCTGGATGCCGATCTCTCGCAGCTTCTGCACCGTGTGCTGCGTGGGCTTGGTCTTGAGTTCGCCGGCCGCGGCGATCCAGGGCACGTAGGTCAGGTGCACGAATGCCGTGTTGGTCGGGCCGAGCTTCAGGCTCAACTGCCGCACGGCTTCCAGGAAGGGCAGGGACTCGATGTCGCCCACCGTGCCACCGATCTCCACGATGGCCACATCCACGTCGGTTGCGCCGCGCTTGACGAACTCCTGGATCTCGTTGGTGACGTGCGGGATCACCTGCACGGTCTTGCCAAGGTAGTCGCCGCGCCGCTCCTTCTCGAGCACGCTCTTGTAGATCTGGCCGGTGGTGAAGTTGTTGGTGCGCTTCATCCGCGTGGTGATGAAGCGCTCGTAGTGGCCCAGGTCCAGATCAGTCTCGGCGCCATCGTCGGTGACGAAGACCTCGCCGTGCTGGAAGGGGCTCATCGTCCCCGGGTCCACGTTGAGGTAGGGATCGAGCTTGACGAGGGTGACCTTGAGGCCGCGGGACTCCAGGATCGCAGCCAGGGACGCCGCGGCGATGCCCTTTCCGAGGGAGGACACCACGCCGCCGGTGACGAAGACGAACTTGGTCATTCTGGGTGGCAGGCCGGGAGGCGGAGAACGCGCCGGAGACTGCCCAGTGGGAAAGCCGAAGTATACCGGCCGAGGGGTCGCGCTTACCCATGCGAGCGCTTGCGAAAGCACCTCAGACCTGCGCCGCCGACCTCGGGTCAAGGCGGTGTCAGGTGGCATGAAAGCTGAGGGCGTTACGATGTCCGTGCTTGCACCAGGTGCCTGCTGCTGCGCTCGCAGCGGTGGGTTAAACGGGAAGCCGGTGGGTGAGGTGTCTGGGCGTGAGAAGTCACGCTCTGGCCCCTGACGATTCCGGCGCTGCCCCCGCAACGGTCAGCGAGGAGCGCGTGACAACGCAGCCACTGGGCCTTGAATGCCTGGGAAGGCGTCGCGCGCTTCGGGTCCTCCGCAAGGAGGGCCCGGCACTCGCGAGCCCGGATACCGGCCTGATGCACGGGTGGCTGACGTCGCGGAGGGCGGTGTCTGGCGTGGGAGGCGTTGCGCGGCCGGTGCCGCGACCGCAGGCACGCCGGCACGACCAGCTTTGGCAACTTCGGCCAGGTGTCAACCTGGGCTGCACGGGGTGTGCGGCTGGAGTGTTTCGCGATGAGTCTTCCTTCTTTCTCCTGTCATGGGCACCGCCGTGCGTGCCTGATCTTGTCTGCCGTGGGTGTTGTGGCTTCAGGCCTGTCCCATGCCCAGTCGACGCGCTCAGTGGGAACCTTCGCGCCAGATGCGCGCCTGGTCGTCACCGGCACCCGGCTGCCGATGACGCAGGACCTGCTGGCCGCCGATGTGGTGGTGATCGAGCGCGCCGACATCGAGGCTTCGACCGCTGATTCACTGGCCGACCTGCTGCGGCGCGAGGCGGGCGTGCAGTTGTCGCGCAACGGCGGACCCGGCCAGAGCACGGGTGCGCTGCTGCGCGGCGCGGCGGCGGTCAACACCATCGTTCTGGTGGACGGCGTGCGCATCGGTTCGGCCACGCTGGGATTTGCGCAGATCGACGGCCTGAGCCTGGCGCAGGTGGAGCGCGTCGAGGTGCTACGCGGCCCGGCCTCCAGCCTGTATGGCGCAGACGCGGTGGGCGGCGTGGTGCAGGTCTTCACGCGCCAGGCGCCGCAGCGTCCGGGTCTGGAGGCTGCGGTGGCGGCGGGCGGCTACGGCAGCCGGGAAGCCTCGCTTACCGTGGGCGGCCGCACCGGCCCGTGGGACCTGACGGTCTCGGCTGGGCATGAGCGCAGCCGGGGTGTCTCGGCTGTTCGCCCGAACGACCGCTTTGGCAACCACCACCCCGACGCCGATGGCTATGCGCTGGACAGCGCCCAGGCCCGCGTGGGGCTGGCGCTCGCGCCCGGCCACCGCATCGGCTTGGTGCTGATGCGCTCGCGCCTGGACGCCCAGTACGACGGCAGCGAATACCTGCCGCCGACCTACGCCCCCGACAACAGCGGCGACTTCCGCAACCGCCTGTCCACCGACGTGGCCGCCCTCGATTGGCAAGGCGCGATCCGCCCTGGCCTCAGCGTATTGGCGCGCGCATCACACAGCGTGGACGACCTGCGCTCGGGCGGGCAGGTGATCGACCGCTTCAAGACGGTGCGCCAGCAGCAGTCGCTGCAGGTAAACCACCGGCTGGGGACGGGGCTGGACGCCACCGTGGCGCTGGAGCGACTGGACGAGTCGGCGCAGGCCAGCGGCTTTGCCGTCGACCCGCAGCGCAAGAGCATGGCCGCCGTGCTGGCGCTGGCCGGCCGCCAGGGCGGCTGGTCCTGGCAGGCCGATCTGCGTCGCGACGACCCGTCGGACGTGGGCCTGGTCACCACTGGGCGCGCCGGCCTCACGCGCGGATTGACGGGCGGCTGGCGGCTGCGTGCGCTGGCCGGCACCACGTTCCGCGTGCCCAGCTTCAACGACCTGTACTACCCGGGCTACGGCGTGGCCACGCTGCGCCCGGAGCGCGGGCGCAGCGTGGAGGCCGGGCTGGACTGGCGCGGCGGGGCCTCGTCGGCCGCGCTGACGGTCTACCGCAACCGCGTGAGCGACTTGATCGGCTACGAGGCCGACGCCGCGCTGTGCCCGGCGGACCCGGCTTATGCCTATGGCTGCGCCCGCAACATCGCCCGGGCCACGCTGCAGGGTGCCTCGCTCGCGGCTCAGCACCAGCTCGGCGCGCTCGGGCTCAAGGCCCGTCTGGAGTTCGTCGATGCCAAGGACGATTCCACCGGCCAGCGGCTGAACCGGCGTGCGACGCACCAGTCGCACGGGAGCGCCGAATGGCGCCAGGGCAACTGGACCTGGGGCGCCCACCTGCTGCATCTGGGGGCCCGTCCAGATGGTGGCGTGATGCTGGCGTCTGAAACCACCCTGGACCTGTCCGCGCAGTGGCGGCTGAACCGGCACTGGACGCTGCAGACCAAGCTGCTCAACGCCACCGACCGCGACTTGCAGCCGGTGCGCGACTACCAGGGGCTGGGCCGGCAGGCCTGGCTGGTGCTGCGGCATGCCGGGTCGTTCTGACCTTGGAGTACGCCTTCGGCGTCGGGCCCTGGGCCTGGCGCTGTGGGGGGCATGTGGTGCCCTCTTCGCACAGCAGGCCACTGTGCGTGACGACCGCGGCGTCGAGCACCGCTTCGACACACCGCCGCAACGCGTGGTCACCTTGCTGCCCAGCCTCACGGAAGCGGTCTGCGCGGTGGGGGCTTGTGACAGGCTTGTCGGCACGGACCGCTACTCCAACTGGCCGGCGCGCGTGGTGGCGCTGCCCAAGCTGGGCGGGCTGGACGATGCGGTGGTCGAGCGCATCGTGGCACTGCGCCCCGATGTCGTGCTGGCGGCATCGTCCACCCGCGCCTTGGCGCGTCTGGAGTCCCTCGGCCTGAAGGTGCTTCGCTTCGACTCCGACCGACATGAACAGGTGCGCGCCACGTTGCAGCGCTTGGGGCAGTTGTTCGGCGCTGAGCAGGCGGCGCAGAGCGCCTGGCAGGCCGTGGAGGCCGACATCGCGGCGGCGGCGGCGCAGGTGCCCCAGGCTCTGCGCGGTCGGCGGGTCTACTTCGAGACAGACGCCACGCCGTATGCCGCGGGCGAGGCCTCTTTCGTCGGGCAGACGCTGCAGCGCCTGCATCTGCGCAACATTGCGCCGGCCGCTCTGGGCGCCTTTCCCCGCCTCAGCCCGGAGTTCGTGGTCCAGGCGCAGCCGGAGGTGATCCTCGCCGCGCGGCGCAATGCCGTGCAGATGGTCAGCCGACCCGGCTGGGGCCGCTTGCCGGCGCTTCGCGGCGGGCAGGTCTGCGCCTTTGACGAGGCCACCTACGAACTGCTGATCCGCCCCGGGCCGCGCATGGGCGAGGCCGCGCGGGCGATGGCGGCCTGTCTGGCCGGGTTGCCGCCGCTCACCTCGACGGCACCCGCTGCGCCCACGAGCGGCGTCGCCCTTCCCAGAAACTGAGCCTCACCATGCCGGAGTTCGAGCGCCGCAACCGCCGCCTGGGAGCCTGGGTGCTGGCCTTGCTGTGGGTCATGGCAACGGCTGCGGGGCTCGCGGCTGGCAGCGAGGGGTTTGCCTGGCCGCAGGGATGGGGCTCTGATGAAGGGTCGCGCACCATCTTGTTCGAGATCCGCCTGCCGCGCACGCTGGGCGCCGGGCTGGTGGGGGCCTTGCTGGGCCTGGCCGGCGCCATCGCCCAGGGCCTGTTCCGCAACCCGCTTACGGACCCTTATCTGCTGGGCACCGCTGCTGGCTCGTCAGTGGCGGTGGTGGCGGTGCTGGCAGCCACCTCGATGGTGTCGGCCCAGGGCTCTTCCGGCGTGGACACGGCGGTGTCCGGTTCCGTGCATGTGTTGGCCGATGTGGGCATCGTCGTGGCCGCTTTTGCCGGGGCGCTGTTGGGGATGGCGCTCACGCTGTCGCTCGCCCGCGGGGCGCGCCACACGCCCCGTCTGCTTTTGGCCGGCGTGGTGGTGGGGGTGATGCTGATGGCGGTGGGCGACCTGCTGACCTCGGCCTTTCCTGAGGCCTTGCGCGCCCGCCAGGGGTTCCTGCTGGGCAGCACGGCCTACCTGGGGTGGGCCAGCGTGGGCTGGCTGGCGGCGGGGTTGCTGGTGGCGCTGCCCCTGGCATGGCGCATCGCCAGGGTGCTCGACGCCCTGGCCCTGGGCGATGACGGTGCTCTGAGCCTGGGCCTGGATCTGGGGCGTCTGCGGCTGGTCTTTGTCGGCCTGCTGGCCCTGGCCACGGGCTTGGCCGTGTCACAGGCGGGGCTGGTGGCTTTTGTGGGGCTGGTGGCGCCCCACATCGTGCGCCGCAGCGTGACCGCTTCACATGGCGTGGTGCTGGTGGCCAGTGCTGCCACGGGCGGAGTGCTGTTGCTGGTGGCTGATCTGGTGGCGCGCACGGTGGCAGCACCCCAGGAACTGCCGGTGGGTGTGCTGACGGCGGTGATCGGTGGGGGCTACCTGCTGCGCCTGTTGCAGCGCAGGGGAGGCCGGTCGTGATCGAGGCCCGCGCGTTGCAGGTCAGGCTGGGCCGCCGCCCCGTGCTGCGGGGGGTGGACGCCGAATTCCCGCTGGGATGGACAGCTGTGGTCGGACCGAACGGCGCCGGCAAGTCCACCCTGCTGCGCGCCTTGGCCGGCTTGTTGGCCCTCGAAGCCGGGGGTGTCCGGCTGGAGGGCCGCACCTTGGCCGAGTGGCCCGTGAGGGAACGTGGACAGCGTATCGCCTGGATGGCGCAGTCCACGGAGTCGGTCTCCGACCTGAGTGCGCGGGACGTCGTGATGCTCGGTCGCATCCCGCACCTGGGCCTGGTCGGTGCCCCTCGGCCGCAGGACGAAGCCGCCGTGGAGGCCGCGATGCGCGCCACTGAGTGCCAGGATTGGGCGCATCGTCCCCTGTCGGAGTTGAGCGGTGGTGAGCGCCAGCGGGTACTGCTGGCCCGCGCCCTGGCGGTGCAGGCCCCCGTGCTGTTGCTGGACGAGCCCACCGCGCATCTGGACCCGCCTCATCAGGTGGCGCTGGTGCGCCTGTGCCGCACCCTGGCGCGCCATCAGGTGGTGGTCAGCGTCCTGCATGACCTGAACCTGGCGCTGCAGGCCGACCGCTTGCTGGTGCTGCGGGACGGGCGCGCGGTGGCGCAGGGTCTGCGCGACGACCCCTCGTTGCACCGTGCGCTGGAGGCGGTGTTCGACGGATCGATCCGCGTCCAGGCTGCGGGCAAGGGCTGGATCACCCTGCCGCAGGTGGATTGAGACGCCACCATCCCCGCTTGGCGCCCAAGCGCCGCCGCAGGTTACGCCGGCGGCTCAGTTGTGGAAGTGGCAGGACACCCAGTGGCCGTCAGCCGCCTGCTTGAGCTCGGGCTTTTCGGTGCTGCAGCGCGGGTGCTGCGCCTTGGGGCAGCGCGTATGAAAGTGGCAGCCCGTCGGTGGGTTGATGGGGCTGGGCACATCGCCTTGCAGCATGATGCGCTTGCGCTTGATGGTCGGGTCCGGAATGGGCACGGCCGACAGCAGCGCCTCGGTGTACGGGTGGCGCGGGGTGACGTACAGGTCGCGAGCCGGGGCGATTTCGACGATGCGGCCGAGGTACATCACCGCCACCCGGTCGCTGATGTGCTCCACCACCGAGAGGTCATGCGCGATGAAGATGTAGGTCAGGTTGAACTTGGCCTGCAGGTCTTCCAGCAGGTTGATCACCTGCGCCTGGATCGAGACGTCCAGGGCTGACACGGCCTCATCGCACACCACGAGCTTGGGGCTCACCGCCAGGGCGCGCGCAATGCCGATGCGCTGGCGCTGCCCGCCGGAGAACTCGTGCGGGTAGCGCCGCATGTGGTCGGCGTTCAGGCCCACGGTTTCCAGCAACTCGACGATGCGGTCGCGGTAGGCCTCCTTGGTGGGGGCCAGCTTGTGGATGGTCAGGGCCTCGCCAATGATGGCACCGACCGTCATGCGCGGGTTCAGTGAGGCGTACGGGTCCTGGAAGATGATCTGCATGTCGCGCGCCATGGCGCGCAGATCGTCCTTGCCCAGAGCAGTGACGTTCTTGCCTTCGAACCAGACCTCGCCCGAGGTGGGCTCGATCAGCCGAAGCAGGCAGCGGCCCATGGTGCTCTTGCCGCACCCTGACTCACCCACCACGCCCAGGGTTTCGCCTGCGGTGAGATCAAAGCTGAGGCCGTCCACCGCATGTACCCGGCCGACTTCACGCTGAAGCAGGCCGCCCTTGATGGGGAAGTGCTTGACCAGGTTCTTGACCTGCAGCAGTGGGGCGTTCATGCGACCTCCAGGAAGCAGGCCACCTTGTGCCCGGGCGACACCTCAAGCAGTTCTGGCGTCGCTGCGCTGCAGGCCGGCGTAGCGTGGCGGCAGCGGCCTGCGAAGCGGCAACCTTCAGCGGGGTCTATCAGTTTGGGTACCGTGCCCGGAATGGCCTCCAGCCGCGTCTTGTGCGTGGCGGCCAGATCAATGCGGGGGATGGATCGGATCAGGCCCTGGGTGTAGGGGTGGCGCGGATTGGCGAACAACTCCTCCACCGTGGCCTCTTCCACCACCTTGCCGGCGTACATCACCACCACCCGCTGCGCCACCTCGGCCACCACGCCCATGGCATGGGTGATCAGCATCACCGCCATGCCCATGGTGGACTTCAGCTCGGCCATCAAGTCCAGGATCTGCGCCTGGATGGTGACGTCCAGCGCCGTGGTGGGCTCGTCGGCGATCAGCAGCTTGGGCTTGCAGGCCAGCGCGATGGCGATCATCACGCGCTGGCGCATGCCGCCGGAGAACTGGTGCGGGTAGTCCCTGACCCGGCGCTCGGGTGTGGGAATGCGCACCAGCCGCAGCATTTCCACCGCGCGGTCCATGGCGTCCTTGCGCGACAGGCCTTCGTGCAGGCGCAGGCTCTCGGCGATCTGCTCGCCCACCGTGAACACCGGGTTCAGGCTGGTCATGGGCTCCTGGAAGATGATGGCGATTTCCTTGGCGCGGATGGACTGCATCTCCTGCGGCGACAGGGGCACCAGGTCCCGCCCTTGCCACAGCACCTGACCGGCCACGATCTCGCCCGGCGGCATGTCGATGAGCTTCATCACCGTCTTGGCCGTGACGCTCTTGCCGCATCCCGATTCACCCACCACGCACAGCGTCTCGCCGGCGTCCAGCGTCATGTCCACGCCGTCCACGGCGTGCAGCCAGCCGTCGTCGGTCTTGAAATGGGTCTTCAGACCCTTGATCTCCAGCATGGGCACGGGTGGACCCTCAGAGCACGCGGCGGGGGTCCAGCGCGTCGCGCAGGCCGTCACCGATGAAGTTGATCGTCAGCACCGTCACGAAGATCGCCAGGCCGGGAAACAGCGCCCAGTGCACCGCCAGATCCATGTAGTCGCGCCCGTCGTACAGGATGCGGCCCCAGGTGGGAATGTCGGGCGGGAAACCCAGGCCCAGGAACGACAGGGTGGATTCGGCAATGATGGCGGCGGCCACGTCGATGGTGGCGGCCACGATCACCGGGCCCAGGCTGTTGGGCAGGATGTGGCGCACCACCTGCCGCTGCGTGCTGGCGCCCAGCGCCCGCGCGGCCTCGACGAACTCTTTCTCGCGCAGCGAAAAGAACTGCGCTCGCACCAGGCGTGCCACCGGCATCCATCGGAAGCCTCCGATGACGACCACGATCAAGATGAAGATGCCGACCTCCAGGCCGAACATCTGCTTCAAAGGATCTCGGAAGAGGAAGATCAGCAGAAGCAGCAACGGCAACTGGGGCAGGCTCAGGAACAGGTCGGTCACCCACATCAGCACGGCATCCACCCAGCCCCGCGAGATGCCTGCAACGGCTCCGATGATGACCCCCACCGTGATGGCCATCAACATGGCCGACATGCCTACGGCCAGCGAGATCCGACCCCCGTAGAGCATGCGCGCCAGGATGTCGCGGCCCAGGTCGTCCGTGCCCATCGGGTGCTTCCATGACGGACCCGCCAGACGGGCCTGGAAGTCCACGTCGTTGACGCCCACCTTGTAGAACATCGGTCCGAGCAGGACGGCCAGCACCAGCAGGCCCAGCACCCACAGGCTCCAGTAGGCCAGGCGGTGGCGCTTGAAGCGCCGCCAGGCCTCGGTCCACGGCGAGACGCTGTCAGCCGGCTTGCCCAGCTCACTTGTAGCTGATGCGGGGGTCGAGCCAGCCATAGAGAACGTCTGCGATGAGGTTGAAGAAGATGACCAGGCAGCTGAACACAAAGGTCACGGCCATGATCACAGGGGTGTCGTTGCGCAGGATCGCGTCGATCAGCAGCGAGCCGATGCCCGGAATGCGGAAGATCTGTTCGGTGACGATGGCGCCGCCGAAGACGGCGGGCATCTGCAGCGCCACCAAGGTCACCACGGGGATGAGTGCATTGCGCACCACATGCTTGAGCACCACGACACGTTCGCCCAGGCCCTTGCTGCGCGCGGTGGTCACGTAATCGAGCC
Organism: Burkholderiales bacterium; assembly: GCA_947464185.1. Taxonomy (GTDB): domain Bacteria; phylum Pseudomonadota; class Gammaproteobacteria; order Burkholderiales; family Burkholderiaceae_C; genus Rubrivivax. The sequence continues at coordinate 6,569 of CANHVY010000038.1, read as the reverse complement.
GAATGACGTCAAGCACGGCGCTGCGCACGTATCGCATGTAGCTGGCCGCCTGGAACAGGCCCAGCACCGTCACTGGCATGATCGACTGCTTGATGTGTGCCCACCACCACTCCAGGCCGGTGGCGTTGATGTCCGTGCGGAAGACGAAGGGCAGCCAGCCCAGGTGAATGGAGAAGAACAGGATGAAGATCACGCCAGTGAAGAAGGTCGGCAGTGAGAAGCCGATGAACGCCACCGTGCTGGCGATGCGGTCGAACCAGGAGTAGGGCTTCACAGCGGCCAGGACGCCGACCGGCAGGGCCACCAGCAGAGCCAGGATCTGTGAGGCGCCAATGACGGCAATGGTGACGGGCAAACGCTGCCAGATCAGCTGATCGACGTCGATGCGGCTGACGAAAGAGAAACCCCAGTCACCGCGCAACATCGAGCTCAGCCAGTGCAGATAGCGCTGCCACACCGGGTCATCCAGACCCAATGAGGCGCGCAACTGCAAACGCACCTCGGGCGGCACGTTCGGGTTGGTGGCCAGCTCCTCGAACGGATCGCCCGGTGCAAGGGCCAGCACCGTGAACAGGATGACGCTGATGCCCAGCAGGCTGGGCAGGGCAATCAGCAGTCGCCTCAGGACATAGGCTCCCACAACTCAGCGCCGCTCAGGCTTCCTTGAACCAGTGCGCCAGCGCCCAGGTGTCGTTGTCCCAGCCGGACAGGTGGGCGGTGAGCTTGGAGCCGGCCGCAGACACCCGTGGGCGGAAGACCACCGGAATGATGTACCCGTCGTTGATGACCAGATCGTTCATCCGGATGAACATCGCCGAACGCTTGGCCGGGTCGAGCTCGGACTGCGCCGCCGTGTGGGTGCGGTCGTACTCTTCGCTGCGCCAGCGGCTGATGTTGCGGCCCGCCCACTTGTTGGCCTTCGTGGCCAGTTCCCACGAGCAGTACTGCTCCATGAAGACCTGGGGGTCGGGCTGGGTCATCGTGGTGGTGAACATCTGCATGTCACACCAGAACTTCTGATAGGTGTCCGGGTTGGCGAAGTCGCCGCCAAAGAACACCGCAGCCGTCACGCTCTTGAGCTCCAGGTCGATGCCGGCCTTGGTGCAGGCGTCCTTGATGATGGCCTGGGTCTTCTGGCGGGGCTGGTTGACGGAGGTCTGGTAGACGAATTTGAGCTTGACGTTGCCCTTGGCACGGATACCGTCCGTGCCTCGCCGCCATCCCGCCGCGTCCAGGATCTGATTGGCCTTGTCGATGTTGAACTCGAACTTCGTGTTTCCGCTGCGAACACGTGGCGGGTTGTTCAGGAAGTTGGCGGTGGCCACCCCCGTGCGGCCGTAGATGAAGTCCTGGACGCTCTTGCGGTCCACCAGCAGGCCCATGGCGTCGCGCACGGCCTTTTCCTGAAAGGCGAAGTGCTTGCTCTTCGCGCTGGCACGCTCGCCTTCGACCTCGTTCCACGGGTCAGTGGGGTTGATCTGGATGAACTCGATATTGCCGCCAGCAACGATGGTGACCTTGCCGCGCGCACCCGGCGCCGTTTCCATGCGCTTGAGGATTTCGTCCTCGACCTGCAGGTTCCACGCGTAGTCGTACTCGCCGGTCTGCAGCACGGCCCGTGCGGCGGAGATGGCATCGCCGCCGCCCTTGACCTCCAGCGCATCGAAGTGGGGTCGGTTGGGGACGTGGTAGTTCGGGTTGGCCGTGGCCAGGATCAGATCGCCCGGCTTGAAGTCCTTGAAGATGTACGGACCTGTGCCTACGGGCTTCAGGTTGGCCGGAGCCTCGCGCGACTTGGCTCCAATGAACGGCCCGAACACATGCTTGGGCAACAGCATGCCGCTGGTGCCGACGAAGGGCTCGGCCCAGAACGGCGTGGGCTTGGGGAAGGTGACGCGAACGGTATGCGAATCGACCTTCACGACCTGGATGTCGCGGTAAGTGGCGATGTTGGACGCCGCCGTGGCCGGGTCCTTGCAGAACTCCCAGTTGAAGAGGACGTCGTCAGCCGTGAAGGGCTGTCCATCGTGCCAGGTCACCCCGCGCTTGAGCTTCCAGGTGACCGACCGGCCGTCGGCTGACAGACCGCCGTTCTCGCGGGTGGGAATCTCCGAAGCCAGTTGCGGCATCAGGTTGCCCTCGGAATCCCAGCCGGCCAGGGGCTCGTAGAAGATGCGGCTGGCGTCCTGTTCCTTGGTACCCGTGGCCCAATGAGGGTTCAAGTGCACGGCGCCCTGCCACCACAACAGCTTGAGCGTGCCGCCACCACCGCGCCTGGTGGGCTTGTAGGGAAGGGCGGTCTGCGCATTGGCCACGCCATAGTGCATCAGCATCATGGACGCCATGGGTGCTGTCAGGCCCACGCTGACCATCTGCTGGATGAAGCTGCGGCGCGGCAGCTTGCCTTCGCGAACCTCTTCGACGAGGTTCCTGATGTCGTGCTCGTTCATGCTCATGATCAGATCTCCTGAAGATGCGTGCTGCAGTGCACCATGCACTAACCGTGCCAGATGCTATCCGTTTCCTGACAGCCGGCCATCGGGGTACGCCCGGATCAAGTTGGGGCTTTGGAGCGTGTACAGATCGCCGTCGCGAGGCCCGTCTCGGGCGACGTCCGGACCTTGATCCGTCGAGAATGGCCTCCAGTTGTTTCACATGCCGAAAGGGCGCCGCATGAACAAGCCACGCATCGAACTGGAGGCCCCCGACATCAGTCCCTGGAGGGATGGGGGCACCGGTGTCGACTGGGTCCACGTGCTGGAGTCTGGCCGCGCGGGCCCCACCGTGCTGGTGCAGGCCTTGACGCACGGCAACGAGATCTGCGGGGCCATCGCCCTGGTTGCCCTGATGCGCGAGGGCCTGCGCCCGCGCCAGGGCCGCCTCATCCTGGTGTTCGCCAACGTGGCGGCCTACCAGCGGTTTGACCCTGCCGATCCCCACCGCTCGCGCTGCGTGGACGAGGACCTGAACCGTGTCTGGGGTGATGACCGCCTCTTCGGCACGGGCGATTCGGTGGAACTGCGCAGGGCCCGCGAACTGCAGCCCTTCGTCGACCAGGCCGACCTGGTGCTGGACATCCACTCCATGAGCGAGCCCTGCCGCCCCATCATGGTGTGTGGCACGGCCGACAAGAATGCGGCTTATGCACGGGAATTGGGCGTACCGGGCGATTTGCTGCTGGACACCGGCCACCCCGCAGGTCTGCGGATGGTGGAGCGCGGCGGCTTCAGCGATCCCGCCAGCCCCAAGCGTGCCCTGCTCATCGAGTGCGGGCAGCATTGGGAGCGTTCTGCCGCCGATGTGGCATGGGACACCCTGGTGCGTTATCTGCGCCTGACGGGCGTGGTGGACGACGCCTGGGCGGCACAGCGGCTGCGCCTGCAGCCGCCCGCTGTGCAGCGCACGGTGCGGGTGACCGAGCCCGTGGTGGCTCGCTCCGCGGATTTCCGCTTCCTGGTGCCGGTGGTGTCATTGGGGGAGGGGCACCGCGCGGGGACCCCGATGGCCCAGGATGGCGAGCAGGTCTGGCACGCGCCCTATGACGACTGTGTGCTGGTGATGCCCGGCATGAACCACCTCAAGCCCGGCAACACCATGGCGCGCCTGGGGCGTTACGACCCGCTTTGAGGTGGCGCGGCCGGTGCCCCGGCTGCTACCGCGCCCATGCCTTTGAGCACGTCCAGCACCGCCTGCGCCGTTTCGTCCGGCCGCTCCATGGGGTACAGGTGGGTGCCCTCCATCCAGCCGATGCGCCCCTGGGTCAGGGCACGCGTCATGGCCATGCCGACCTGGCGTCCTTCCGCCGATCGTGTGCCCCCCAGGTAGTGCACCGGGCAGGCGGGCGGGTGGCGCTGCAGCAGGGCGCTGAAGTGGTGCGGCAGGGTGTTGTAGATGCGGGTCTCCACCGCGCGGTCAAAGGCCAGGCGCACGCCACCGAGTTCGGGGTCCGCTTCGGTGCCGGCGCGGATGTAGTCGGCCAGCACCTCGGGGTCCCAGCGGGCGAACATGGTCTTGCCCGCGAAGTGCTGCAAGGCCGCCTCTGCGGAGGGCCAGTGGTGGCGGCGCGTCTGGGAGATGCGTCCTGGCGACACGCGCTTGATCAGGCCCGTGGCCTTGGCCACCTGCACGCCGTGGGCGCGCCACCCGGCCACTACGGGGGAATCCAGCAGCACCACGCCCTGCGCCAGATCGGGGCGGCGGCAGGCTGCCAGCAGGCTCAGGTAGCCGCCCAGCGAGTGGCCCACCAGGAAGACCGGTCCACCCCCGCCCGCTTGTGAATCCACCAAGGCGATGAGCTGGTCGCGAAGGCGCGGCCAGTTGCTGGTGACCGGGAAGGCCGGGTCATGGCCGAAGCGTTCGACGGCGATGACGCGCCAGTCGGCTGCTCTCCACCGGTCGAACAGCCGCCTGTAGGTGGCGGCCGGGAAACCGTTGGCATGGCTGAAGACCAGGGTGCCTTCAGCCTCGGCATGTTCGGCATGTTCAGCCTGCCGGGTCTGCTGGGAGTGCGGCGCTGCGCCGCCTGGGGTACGACGGCCCGTCACACGATGCGCTCGTCAGGGTGGGCGATCTTGCGCATGGGTTCGAAGCGATCGCTGCCGGTCATCAGCGGGTGCTGGGCCTGCCCGCCATCCCAGCGCGGGTCTTCGATGCCCTCGAACACCTCCTTCAGCCGCTGGCCCCAGGTGCTGCGGATCATGCGGAAGTAGGGGTTGTGCTCGTCGACGCACACCACGCGGTCGCTGCGGAACTCGCCGTCGCGGTAGATCAGCAGGTCCAGCGGCAGGCCCACCGACAGGTTGGACTTGAGCGTGGAGTCCATGGAGACCAGGGCGCACTTGGCCGCTTCGTCCAGCGGCGTGGCGGGCGTCAGCACGCGGTCCAGGATGGGCTTGCCGTACTTGCTCTCGCCCACCTGGAAGAAGCAGGTCTCGCGCGTGGCCTCGATGAAGTTGCCGGCCGAATACACCAGGAACATGCGCATGGCCTCGCCCTTGATCTGGCCGCCGAAGATCATGCTGGTGTTGAAGTCGATGCCCGCGGTACGCAGCGACGGGCCGTCCTGCTCGTACACCCGGCGCACGGCGCTGCCCAGCACGCGGGTGGCGTCGAACATGCTCGTGGCGTTCCAGATGGTCAGCGGCTCCTCGTGCGGGCCGCGGTCGATCTTTTCCACCTGCAGGATCTCGCGCACGCTCTGGCTGATGCTCAGGTTGCCGGCGGACAGCATGACCATGAAGCGGTCGTCGGCCCGCTCGTAGATCATCATCTTGCGGAAGGTGCTGATGGCGTCCAGCCCGGCGTTGGTGCGCGAGTCGGACAAAAAGACGAGGCCAGCGTCCAGGCGGATGCCCACACAGTAGGTCATGACGGGGTGTTCTGTCGGAGGTGCTTGAGTCGGTACAGCGCGTCCAGCGCTTCGCGGGGCGTGAGCCTATCAGGGTCCAGCGTGTCCAGGGCGTCCTCCACCGCGCTGGGCGCCGCGGCCGGTGGCGGCGTGGGCGGCGCGGCGAACAGGTCCACCTGCGCGGCGTGGGCCTGCTGCTGCGTCTCCAGCGCCTCCAGCGTGGCCCGCGCCTGGCGCACCAGCGAAGCGGGCATGCCGGCCAGGCGCGCCACCTGCACGCCGTAACTGCGGCTGGCCGGGCCGGGCTCGATGCGGTGCAGGAACACGATGTCATGACCGCTTTCCACGGCGCTCACATGCACGTTGCTGGCGCGCTCGTGCCGGACGGGGAACTCGGTCAGCTCGAAGTAATGCGTGGCAAACAGGGTGAAGGCGCGGCAGCGGTCGTGCAAGTGCGTGGCGATGGCCGAGGCCAACGCCAAGCCGTCGAAGGTGCTGGTGCCCCGGCCGATTTCGTCCATCAGCACCAGGCTGTGCTCGGTGCCGCCGTGCACGATGGCCGCCGCCTCGGTCATCTCCAGCATGAAGGTGGACTGGGCGTTGGCCAGGTCGTCGGCGGCGCCGATGCGCGTGTGGATGGCGTCCACCGGCCCCAGGCGGCAGGTGCGCGCGGGCACGAAACTGCCCATGGAGGCCAGCAGCACGGTCAGCGCCACTTGGCGCATGAAGGTGCTCTTGCCGCCCATGTTCGGTCCGGTGATCACCAGCATGCGGGTGCGGGCGTCGAGCCGGCAGTCATTGGCGATGAAGTCCGGCCCACCGGTTTCGCGCAGGCGCTGCTCCACCACGGGGTGGCGTCCGTCCTCGATCTCGATGCAGGGGTAGTTCACGAAGGCCGGACGCGTCCAGCCCAGCGTGGCCGCACGTTCGGCCAAGGCGCACAGGGCGTCCAGCGTGGCCAGCGCTCGCGCCAGTGCGCTGAGGGCTCCCAGGTGGGGTTGCAGCGCGTCCAGCACCTGCTCGTACAGCCACTTCTCCCGGGCCAGCGAGCGCTCCTGCGCCGACAGGGCCTTGTCCTCGAAGGCCTTGAGCTCGGGCGTGATGAAGCGCTCGGCGTTCTTCAAGGTCTGGCGCCGTCGGTAGTCCTCCGGCACGCGGTCCAGGCCCGAGGCGGTGACCTCGATGTAGAAGCCATGCACCTTGTTGAACTGCACCCGCAGGT
>CANHVY010000037.1 GCA_947464185.1 Burkholderiales bacterium | reverse complement strand
TGTATATTATGTTAACTTGTGTGTTACATACGAGGATCACCTGAGCACTTGAGCCGCGCCCGCCGTTACACTACGGCGGTCAGGTTTCGCTTTACGACGAGCCTGCGAAGTTGCTGAGGCTCTCGCTGGATGGCGACCTTGGTTGCATTCTCCCGACTACCGATATCGGCGGTCGACTTGGCGCCCGCACAGTTCGGGTGCTTGTCTTTATTTCCGCTGGCCGCTGCTGCGATGCCGCCTGCGGACAACTCCATAAGCAATGGCCAAAGAAGAACTGATTGAAATGCGCGGCAAGGTCGATGAAGTCCTGCCCGACTCCCGTTATCGCGTCACGCTCGACAATGGGCATCAGATGGTTGCGTATACATCGGGGAAGATGCGCAAGAACCACATCCGCATCCTTGCGGGGGACAACGTTTCGCTGGAACTGTCCCCATACGACCTGACCAAAGGACGGATCACATTCCGCCACCTGGAAACCCGGCCCAGCGGCCCTCCACCATCTGGTGCTCGCAGACCCAGCAGATAGGGCAAGTTTCGACTCTGCCTTGTTGAGGCAGTCGACACTACAAGCAAAACGGGCCCCGAAGGGCCCGTTTGCATGTCTGTCTGGCGGAGTCGGAGGGATTCGAACCCTCGATGCAGGTTTTGCCCACATACTCCCTTAGCAGGGGAGCACCTTCGGCCACTCGGTCACGACTCCAGCACATACACATTCTAGTTCAAGCGGCTGCGGCTTCGAGCTCGAAGGCCCGGTGCAGCGCCCGCACCGCGAGCTCCATGTACTTTTCGTCGATCACGACACTGGTCTTGATTTCGCTGGTGGAGATCATCTGGATGTTGATGGACTCTTCACTGAGTGTCCGGAACATCTTCGCCGCCACACCTGCATGGCTCTTCATGCCAATGCCCACGATGCTGACCTTGCAGATCTTGGGGTCACCCGTGACTGCAGTCGCGCCCATGGCAGGCGCGACCTGTCCCTTGAGCAGGTCCATCACCCGCGCATAGTCGTTGCGGGGGACGGTGAAGGAGAAATCGGTGCGTCCGTCGTGCGACACGTTCTGGATGATGACGTCCACGTCGATGTTCGCGTCCGCCACAGCGCCCAGGATCTGGTAGGCCACACCCGGCTTGTCGGGCACACCGAGCACGGTCACCTTGGCTTCATCACGGTTGAACGCAATGCCGGAAACGACGGCCTGTTCCATCTTCTCGTCCTCTTCGAAAGTGATCAAGGTACCCGAGCGAGCCTCTTCGGCCAGTTCGATGTCCCAGGGGGTGAAACTCGACAACACACGCAGCGGCACGCGGTACTTGCCTGCGAACTCCACGGAGCGGATTTGCAGCACCTTGGAGCCCAGGCTGGCCATTTCCAGCATCTCCTCGAAGCTGATCGTGGACATGCGCCGTGCTTCGGGAACCACGCGAGGGTCGGTGGTGTAGACGCCGTCCACATCGGTGTAGATCAGGCATTCGTCGGCCTTCATCGCGGCCGCCACGGCCACGGCAGAGGTGTCGCTGCCACCGCGCCCCAGCGTCGTGATGTGACCCAGGGTGTCGATGCCCTGGAAGCCTGTGACGATCACCACCCTTCCCTGCTGCAGATCGGCACGGATGCGCGCATCGTCGATGGAAGTGATTCGGGCCTTGGTGTAGGCGGAATCAGTCTTCACCGGCACCTGCCATCCGGTGTAGCTGACGGCATCCAACCCTTCGGCCTGCAAGGCCAGCGCCAGAAGGCCTACCGACACCTGCTCGCCCGTGCTCGCGATCATGTCCAGTTCACGCAGGGATTGGGGCTCACGGGGATCGGGCATCAATTCCTTCGCCAAGCCGAGAAGGCGGTTGGTTTCCCCGCTCATGGCAGACGGCACAACCACCATCTGGTGGCCTGCCCGGGCCCATTTCGCCACACGCTTGGCGACGTTTCGAATGCGCTCGGTGGAACCCATTGAGGTTCCCCCGTATTTGTGGACGATCAAGGCCATGGTCAGGGTCATGCGTCGCCGCAAGGCACCGCAATGAGTTTTGTAGCGGAATCAACGGAGCCGCGATTTTATCTGCTGCAGCGCAGCATCCTGATTCAGTGCAAACGTTTCAAGCAGCAGCAGTGCAGAAAGACAGCCGACCTTTGAGACGGATGATCTGACCGCCTGGCGCCGGCCATCGGCTTGCGTTGCGCGCGCTCATGGCTTCTGCCAAGAGGCGCGCCACCAATGTTTCGGGCATGCCCTTGGCACTCCATTGGGCACTCCAGTGGCGCAGCACATTCGCTCGCCGGGCTGCTGACAGGAGCGCCCACGGAGCCAGCACCAGGGTGCCACCCTCTCCCACGCACGGGGCCATGTCCATGGCAGCCAGTTCGGCATTGCATTGCGCAGCCTCCTGCATGCGTCGGGCGGTACCCGCCAAGGCCACCTCGGCATGGGGAAAGGCGCTCGCAAACGCCTCCCACACCTGCTCCCTCAGGCGACCGCGCCCCAGGCGGGGATCTTGGTTGCTCGGATCGTTGACAAACTGCAGGCGGAACTTCCTGGCGTAGGCTTCGAGGGCCGCACGCGGCTGGTCCAACCAGGGGCGTACCCAGTGGATCCCTTGCCGCTGAGTGGACCGGGGCATCGCTGAAAGGCCGGCGGGACCACCGGAGCGCAGAGCCTGCAGCAGCACGGTCTCGGCCTGGTCCTGCCGGTGTTGGGCCAGCAGCACCAGAGACAGGTCACGCTCACGCGCCATGTGTGCCAACGCAGCGTAGCGCCCTGCCCTGGCCCAGGCTTCGATGCTTTGGCCGGCGCTTGGTTCGCCAGAGAGTTTTTCACCCGCGAACCGCACCGGCCATCCCCGACGACGCCAGCGCGCACATTGCTGCTCGACGGCAGTCCACCAGTCGTCGGCCTGCGGCATCAATCCGTGGTGTACGTGCAGAGCCCAGACCTCCAGGCCGGTTCCTCGCGCTTGCCGGGCCACGGCATGCAGCAGGGCGATTGAATCGCGCCCGCCACTGACCGCCACGCCCAGACGACGTACGGCAGAGTCCGCTGCGGCGGGCTCAGCGGTCCCGCGTGTCGGTGAAGCGGCCGTAGGACTGCAGACGTTCATAGCGGCGCTGCAGCAGATCCTTGGGCTTCAGATCCGAGACCTGGCGCAGGGCGTCGTTCAAGGCCCGCTTCAATTGCGATGCCATCTGCTTGACGTTGCGATGGGCGCCGCCCACGGGTTCGCTCACGATCTTGTCGATCACCCCCAGGGCCTTCAATCGGTGTGCGGTGATACCCAGGGCTTCAGCCGCGTCCGACGCTCGCTCGGCGGTCTTCCAGAGAATGGAGGCGCAGCCCTCCGGGGAGATCACCGAGTACACGGAGTACTGCAGCATCAGCACCTGATCGGCCACGCTGATGGCCAGAGCACCGCCCGAGCCCCCCTCCCCGATGATGGTGGTGACGATGGGCACCTCAAGTTGGGCCATCTCGAAGATGTTGCGTCCGATGGCCTCGCTCTGGCCCCGCTCTTCCGCTCCGATACCGGGGTAGGCGCCGGGGGTGTCCACGAACGTGAAGACCGGCAGGTGGAACTTCTCGGCCAGCTTCATCAAGCGCAAGGCCTTGCGGTAGCCCTCGGGGCGGGACATGCCAAAGTTGCGCAGACCGCGCTCCTTGGTATCACGTCCCTTCTGATGCCCCAGCACCATGCAGGGCTGGCCATTGAAGCGCGCGAGCCCACCCACGATCGACAGGTCGTCCGCGAAGGCGCGGTCGCCGTGCAATTCCTGAAAATCGGTGAAGATTTCCTGCACGTAATCCAGCGTGTACGGACGCTGGGGGTGCCGCGCGATTTGCGTCACCTGCCAGGGTGACAGGCTGGCGTAGATGTCCTTGGTGAGTTGCTGGCTCTTCTGGCTCAGCCGGTCGATCTCTTCAGAGATGTCGACCGCCGACTCGTTCTGCACGTAGCGCAGTTCGTCTATCCGGCTTTCCAGTTCGGCGATGGGGTGCTCGAACTCGAGGAAGTGCTTCTTGCTCATCGATGATGCGTGGCCGGGTGGGCTTCGATGGTCAATAGTCTACCGGCAAGGGGTCGAGACTTCGCCACAGGTACCAAGTGGCGACGGAGCGGTAAGGCGCCCAGGCCTCGGCCACCTCTCGCGCCTCAGCCCGCGACACGGCTTCACCACTGAAATAGTTCAGGCTGATGCCCTTGATGAGACCCAGATCGTCCAGCGGCAGCACGTCCGGTCGCATCAGGTGAAAGATGAGAAACATCTCGGCTGTCCAGCGGCCGATGCCGCGGATGGCCACCAACTCTTCGATGATGGCCTCGTCGGCCATCGCATCCCACTGCGATACGCGCACCTGTCCGCCAGTGAAATGCGAGGCCAGGTCCAGCAGGTACTCCGCCTTGCGCGCAGACAGGCCCGCACCGCGCAGGGCTGGAACGTCGAGATCCGTCACAGCTTGCGGCATCAAGGGCCCGCCTTGTGGGCTGGCCAGCGCCGCAAACCGCATCCACACCGACTGTGCTGCCTTCACTGAGATCTGCTGCCCCACCACCGAGCGTGACAAGGTGGTAAATGCGTCGCCACGGCTTTGCAGGCGCGCCTCGCCGAAACGCGGGATCAGTCGCTTCATCACCCGGTCATTGCGCTTGAGATGCTTGCAGGCCGTGTCCCAATACTCGGGCGACACGGGAGCTTCCCACGACCTGCCAGCGGCGTGATGGGGTGAAGACGTCACAGAGGGCTTATCAGTCAGGGGAAGGCAACAGGCCAGGTACATCCATGATCAAAGCCAAAAGCAGGGATCATGCCCGCACCCAGGTGGTGCCCTGGGGGGTGTCCTTCAGGTCCACTCCGAGGGCTGCAAGTTCCGCGCGGATTGCATCGGCCGCAGCGAAGTCCCGCGCCTGCTTGGCCGCAGCACGGGCCTGGATGCGCTGCTCAATGGCTGCGGCGTCCAGACCGGCAGCACCCGCTCCCGCGGCGGACTGCAGAAATCCGCGCGGCACCTGCTGAAGCAGGCCCAGCACGCCGCCCAGTGCCTTGAGTTGGCCAGCCAGTGCGGCGTCTCGGGTGCGGTGCACCTCGGAGGCCAGATCGAACAACACCGCCATGGCCTGCGGGGTGTTGAAGTCATCGTCCATGGCTGCGCGGAAGTGGATCGCCGCACCAGCAGTCCAGTCAATTTCAGTGCCCTCGGTGGCAGCGACCGCATCCAGCGCACCATACAACCTGCGAAGTGCGCTGCGAGCATCGTCCAGGTGGGTGTCGCTGAAATTGAAGGGGCTGCGGTAGTGGGTACGCAGCATCAGGCAGCGTACGGTCTCGCCGTCGTATCGCTGGAGCACCTCTCGGATGGTGAAGAAGTTGCCAAGCGACTTGGACATCTTCTCGTTGTCGACGTTGAGGAAGCCGTTGTGCAGCCAGTAGCGCACAAACGGCCTGCCAGTGGCCCCTTCACTCTGGGCGATCTCGTTCTCGTGATGCGGAAACTGCAGGTCCAGGCCTCCGCCGTGGATGTCGAAGTGCTCGCCCAGGAGAGTGCAACTCATGGCCGAGCACTCGATATGCCACCCGGGGCGCCCCGGACCGAAGGGACTGTCCCACCGGGCGTCATCAGGTTCATCGGCCTTTGCAGCCTTCCACAAGACGAAGTCCAGCGGGTCTTCCTTGCCATCAGCCACCGCCACACGCTCACCAGCGCGCAGTTCGTCCAGCGACTTGCCTGACAAGCGACCATAGCCCGGAAACCGCCGCACCGCGAAATTGACATCTCCGTTCGAACCAACGTAGGCCAGACCTCTCTCACGCAGCGAGCCGATCATCGTCAGCATCTGCGGCACGAAGTCCGTCGCCCGGGGTTCGTGTGTAGGCGTTTCGATGCCCAGAGCACCGATGTCCTCACGCATCGCAGCGATCATTTCGTCGGTGAGTTGCCGTATCGTGATGCCGCGTTCGACCGCACGTCGGATGATCTTGTCCTCAATGTCGGTGATGTTGCGCACGTAGGTCACCCGCCAGCCGCTCGCGCGCAACCAGCGATACACCACGTCGAACGCCATCATCATGCGCGCGTGGCCCACGTGGCAGAGGTCGTAGATCGTCATGCCGCAGACATACATCCGCACATGACCGGGCTCGATGGAGCGGAACGGCTCGAGGTGCCGCGTCAGGGAATTGTGGACGTGAAGGCTCATTCGCGGACCGTCCCAAAAACGCCAGGACGAAACTCTGAGGCCAGGCTCACAGGCAGTGAACCTGGCAGGAAAAAAAGCGGGAGAAAGGGCAACACACAGGGCTGCTGCACAGGATCGTGATCGTCACGGCAAACCCCAAAATCAGTATAGCGGCCGCCTGCGGATAGACTGACCAAGTGGCCTGTGTCGGTAACCATGACGGTGCTGCCGCAGGACCAGCGGGTCACCCAAGTTCACGACCTGCCCATCCCCTGTTCCCTGGAGTTCCATACCCCATGCTCATGTTGTCGACAAGCCCAGTCTTCGCCCGAACCCTGGCAACCTTGCTGCTGTGTTTCGCGCTTCCTTGTGCGTCATGGGCGCAGAAGGTGGTGCTGTCCACCAGCGAAGGCGACATCACGCTGGAACTCGATCCGGAAAAGGCACCGCGCACGGTGGACAACTTCATCCAGTACGCGCGCTCAGGTCACTACGACGGCACCATCTTCCACCGCGTGATCGACAACTTCATGATCCAGGGCGGCGGCATGCAGCCGAACATGATCGAAAAGGCCACGAGGGCGCCGATACCGCTGGAGGCAAGAAACGGCTTGCAGAACCTGCGCGGCACAGTGGCGATGGCCCGCACCATGGTGCCCGACTCTGCCACGGCGCAGTTCTTCATCAACCTGCGGGACAACGCGTTTCTTGACGCCGCGAACTCGCGCGACGGTCATGGCTATGCCGTCTTCGGCAAGGTGGTGGCCGGGATGGAGGTGGTGGAACGCATCAAGTCTGCGCCTACCACCACCCGCGGGCCCCACCAGAACGTACCCGTCACCCCCATCCTGATCCGCAAGGCTACTCTCCTGGAGAAATGACATGGCCAAGACCGTTGAACTGCACACCTCTGCCGGGGTGATCCGCCTGGAGCTTGACGACGCCCAGGCGCCTTTGAGCGTGGAGAACTTCCTGAGCTACGTGAAGGCCGGGCACTACGATGGCACGATCTTCCACCGGGTGATCAAGGGCTTCATGGTCCAGGGGGGCGGCATGGACGCCGACATGAAGCAGAAGGCTACACGCACACCCATCACCAACGAGGCCGACAACGGCTTGCTGAACCAGAAGTACACCGTGGCGATGGCGCGAACCTCAGACCCCCACAGTGCCACCGCCCAGTTCTTCATCAACGCGGCTGACAACGGCTTCCTGAACTTCCGTGCGTCCAACGCTCAAGGCTGGGGCTACGCCGTGTTCGGCCGTGTCGTGCAGGGTCAGGACGTGGTGGATGCGATCGAATCGGTCAAGACGGGCCGGCGCGGCTTCCAAGATGACGTGCCCCTGGAGAACGTGACCATCGACAAGGCCGTCGAGGTGGTCTGACGCAGCGATGGCGTTGGGCGGCCTCGGTTCTGCAGCGGATCCCCTCGCACTGGCAGGTACCGTGACGCAGATGGCCGAGTTCATCGCACCCGCTCAGTGGCAAGCCATCGAGCTGGTATCCGATCTGCACCTGTGCGAGTCCACACCACGCACCTTTGAGGCGTTCGCAGCGTACCTGGCCGGCACGGATGCCGACGCCGTGTTCATCCTGGGGGATCTCTTCGAGGTGTGGGTTGGCGACGACCAGTGCACACGGCCCTTCGAACGGGCCATTGCAGACACGCTGAAGGCGCACACTCAGCGTCGGTGGTTGGGGTTCATGCACGGCAACCGTGACTTTCTGGCAGGACGCGCGTTCGCGCAGGCAGCGGGGCTGCACCTGCTGGCAGACCCCACTTGCCTGAGTGCGTTCGGCGCAAGGTGGCTGTTGACCCACGGCGACGCCCTGTGTCTGAAAGACACCGCATACCAGCGCTTTAGGGCACAGGTTCGCAGTGCCCGCTGGCAGGAAGACTTCCTGAGCCGGCCTTTCGACGAGCGTTGGTCCATTGCCAGCGGCATCCGAAGCCAGAGCCGCGCACGCAAGTCGGCAGCACCCGATCCACAACTTTGGGCCGATGTGGACCGCGACGCAGGGGTCTCCTGGCTCGCTCAAGCCCGTGCAAGCACCTTGATCCACGGCCATACCCACCGCCCGGGCGACGAGGTGTGGGGTGAAGGAAGGTCTCGCAGCGTTCTCAGCGACTGGGACCTGGACCACGCCCCTTGCCGCGCCGAAGTATTGAGACTGGACGTCCACGGCTTGAGCCGGAGGGCACCTTCATTCGCGCTCGCAGGATCGACTGGCCTGCCTGCAGAGGAGGCCTGACGACCTATGTGGTCGCGCCTGCTGCAAGGGCTGCGACAGCGGCGGGAGGCTGCGGCGGTGGCCCGCAAGGCCATACCCGACCTCCTCTGGCGCCGAACCCTGAAGCGCTTCCCTTTCCTGCCCCGCGCTGGCACAACTGACGAGGCTGCGCTGCGACGAATGACCAGCCTCTTCCTGGACCGCAAGGAGTTCACGGGCGCGCATGGACTGGTGATCAGCGACGACATGGCGGTGGCCATTGCCGCGCAGGCCTGTCTTCCCGTGCTGCGGATGGATCTCGATGCTTACCAGGGTTTCATCGGCATCGTCGTCCATCCCGGTCTGGCCCGGGCCCGGCGATCGTTTGCCGATGACGACGGGGTGGTTCATGAGTTCGAGGAGACGCTGTCAGGCGAGGCACTCGAGGGGGGGCCGGTGATGCTGTCGTGGCGCGACGTCCGCTCGGCCGGCGCCCGCGCGGCGCAGGGTTACAACGTCGTGATCCACGAATTCGTCCACGTGCTGGACATGGCCGACGGACTGGCCGACGGTCTGCCCCTGTTGCCCACCGACATAACCCGCCAAGAGTGGTGCGCCGGCCTGGACGCGGCCTATCAAGCCTTTTGCCAGATGGTGGATTCGGGCGCACCGACGGACCTGGACCCCTATGGCGCAGAATCCCCTAGCGAGTTCTTCGCCGTGGCCAGTGAGGCCTTCTTTGTGGCTCCGCAAGTGTTGCAGGCCGAACACCCTGCGGTATACGGCCTGCTGATGCGCTATTTCCGGCAAGACCCGCTGGCGCGCCTCCCGCCGACTCCGCTCACCACCCCGTGGGGTCTGGAGGACGAAGCTCTGTAGGTCTAGACGGTTGCCGGCTCTGCCTTGGAACGGTCGCTCTTGCGGGGCGGTCGGATGTCCAGAAGCACCTTGCCTGTCTCATCCACGTCCACCTTCAGCCGGCCACCATCGACCAGCCGGCCGAACAGCAGCTCGTCGGCCAATGCGCGGCGAACGGTGTCCTGGATGAGGCGCTGCATCGGCCGCGCGCCCATCAGGGGGTCGAAACCCGTCTTGGCCAGGTGCCGCCGCAGGGCATCCGTGAACGTGACATCCACCTTCTTCTCGCCCAGCTGGCTTTCCAGTTGCAGCAGGAACTTGTCCACCACGCGCAGGATGATCTCTTCATCCAGCGCGCGGAAGTTGACGATGGCATCCAGCCGGTTGCGGAACTCGGGGGTGAACAGGCGCTTGATGTCGGCCATCTCATCACCTTGCTCACGCTTGCTGGTAAAGCCGATGGTGGCCTTGTTCATGGTCTCGGCGCCCGCATTCGTGGTCATGATCAGGATCACGTTGCGGAAGTCGGCTTTTCGGCCGTTGTTGTCGGTCAACGAGCCGTGGTCCATCACCTGCAGCAAGACGTTGAAGACGTCCGGGTGCGCTTTCTCGATCTCGTCGAGCAGCAACACCGAGTGCGGCTTCTTGGTCACCGCCTCTGTCAGCAGCCCCCCTTGGTCGAACCCGACATAGCCTGGGGGCGCACCGATGAGACGGCTGACTGCGTGGCGCTCCATGTACTCCGACATGTCGAAGCGAATCAACTCGATGCCCAGGATGTAGGCAAGCTGCTTGGCCACCTCGGTCTTGCCCACGCCCGTGGGGCCGCTGAACAGGAACGACCCGATGGGCTTGTCGGGCTTGCCCAGGCCAGAGCGGGCCATCTTGATCGAGGCGGCAAGCGCATCGATGGCTGGCTCCTGACCGAACACCACGCTCTTGAGGTCACGGTCCAGGGTCTTCAGTTGCTTGCGGTCGTCAGTGGACACGCTGGCCGGCGGAATGCGGGCGATCTTGGCCACGATCTCCTCGACCTCGGCGCGGGAGATGGTCTTCTTCTGCTTGTTCTTGGGCAGGATGCGCTGTGCGGCCCCCGCCTCGTCAATGACGTCGATGGCCTTGTCAGGCAGGTGACGGTCGTTGATGTACTTGGCCGAGAGCTCCGCCGCCGCCTGCAATGCGCCCAAGGCGTACTTGATGCCGTGGTGATCCTCGAATCGGGTCTTCAACCCCTTGAGGATCTCCACCGTCTGCTCGACCGAGGGTTCCACCACGTCGATCTTCTGAAAGCGGCGTGAAAGCGCTGCGTCCTTTTCGAACACTCCACGGTACTCGGTGAACGTGGTGGCGCCAATGCACTTCATGGAGCCGTTGGAGAGCGCGGGCTTCAGCAAGTTGCTCGCATCCAGCGTACCGCCCGAGGCGGCTCCCGCTCCGATGAGCGTGTGGATCTCGTCGATGAACAGCACCGCGTTGGGCTGGTCCTTCAACTGCTTCAACACGCCTTTGAGCCGTTGCTCGAAGTCGCCCCGGTACTTGGTGCCCGCCAGCAAGGCGCCCATGTCCAGCGAATACACAGTGGAAGCCGAGAGGATCTCGGGCACGTCACCCTGCGTGATGCGCCAGGCCAGACCTTCGGCGATGGCCGTCTTGCCCACCCCGGCCTCTCCCACCAGCAGGGGATTGTTCTTGCGGCGACGGCACAACACCTGGATGACGCGCTCCACCTCGTGCTCGCGGCCAATCAGGGGGTCGATCTTGCCGTCCCGCGCCATCTGGTTGAGGTTCTGCGTGAACTGATCCAGCGGCGTGGCCTTGCCGTCAGCGGGTTCTTCCTTGTCGCTGCCTTCCTGAGAGGCACCCTCCCCTGACTTCGCAGGCTCCGGCGGGTCAGACTTCTTGATGCCATGTGCGATGAAGTTCACCACGTCCAGACGGGTCACACCCTGCTGATGCAGGTAGTACACGGCGTGCGAATCCTTCTCGCCAAAGATGGCCACCAGCACGTTCGCCCCGGTGACCTCCTTCTTGCCACTGCCTGTGGACTGCACGTGCATGATGGCGCGCTGGATCACCCGCTGGAAGCCCAACGTGGGCTGCGTGTCCACTTCCTCCGTGCCTGACACCGTGGGGGTGTTCTCCTTGATGAAGGACGTGAGGCTCTTGCGCAGGTCATCGATGCTCGCCGTGCAGGCGCGAAGCACCTCTGCAGCGGAAGGGTTGTCCAGCAGGGCCAGCAACAGATGCTCCACCGTGATGAACTCGTGCCGCTGCTGCCGGGCCTCCACGAAGGCCATGTGCAGGCTGACTTCCAGTTCTTGCGCAATCATGCGGACTCCATAAGACATTGCAGCGGGTGCTGGTCTCGCCGGGCTGCTGCCAGCACGAGCTCGACCTTGGTGGCAGCGACATCCCGGGTATACACCCCGCAGACGCCACGACCTTCGTGGTGAATCTTCAGCATGATCAGCGTGGCCGTTTCCAGATCGTGCTGGAAGAACTGCTGCAGCACGCGGATGACGAATTCCATCGGGGTGTAGTCGTCATTGAGCATGACCACCTGGAACAGCGATGGCGGCTTGGTACGCGCCGTCTGGCGCTCGACCACCGCAGCGCCGTGCCCACCACCGCCTGGCAACTTGGGCGCCGGCGATCGGGGTTTGTCGGGACTGTCAGGCATGAACGATTCTATGCACAGCAAGCCGTGTCTGCCGCATCGTGGGGGATCACTTTCACAACTGGAAACAACCCCCTTTGTCCGCAGGAAAGGAAACGCCCGGCACGTCGTGAACGGCCGGGCGCCAGTGCAGACCCCGTCCTGACGGGGCGCGGGTTCCGAGCGAACGGGCGGGGGCGCGCCCCACGCCGATCACACGGAGTTACATGTGGTCGATCATGACCTGGCCGAATCCAGAGCAGGACACCTGGGTGGCGCCTTCCATCAGCCGAGCGAAGTCATAGGTGACCTTCTTGCTCTGGATGGAGCGCTCCATGGAGGCGATGATCATGTCTGCGGCCTCGGTCCAGCCCATGTGGCGCAGCATCATCTCCGCCGACAGGATTTCCGAGCCGGGGTTGACGTAGTCCTTGCCTGCGTACTTCGGGGCCGTCCCGTGGGTGGCCTCGAACATGGCCACGGAGTCGCTCAGATTGGCACCGGGCGCAATGCCGATGCCGCCCACCTGTGCCGCCAGGGCGTCGGACACGTAGTCGCCGTTGAGGTTCAAGGTCGCGATGACGGAGTACTCTGCGGGGCGCAGCAGGATCTGCTGGAGGAAGGCGTCAGCGATGGAATCCTTGATCACGATCTCCCGCCCGGTCTTCGGATTCTTCATCTTGCACCACGGGCCACCGTCGATGGGCTCGGCACCGAACTCACGCTGGGCCAGCGCATAGCTCCAATCCCGGAAGCCGCCCTCCGTGAACTTCATGATGTTGCCCTTGTGCACGATGGTGACCGAAGGCTTGTCGTTGTCGATGGCGTACTGGATCGCCTTGCGTACCAAGCGCTCGGTACCCTCACGCGACACGGGCTTGATGCCGATGCCTGAGGTGTTCGGGAAGCGGATCTTCTTGACCCCCATCTCGTCGATCAGGAACTTGATCAGTTTCTTGGCCTTGTCGCTTTCGGCCTCGTACTCGATACCCGCGTAGATGTCCTCGGAGTTCTCGCGGAAGATGACCATGTGGGTCTTTTCCGGCTCCTTCAGCGGGCTGGGGACGCCCTTGAAGTACTGGATGGGACGCAAGCACACGTAAAGATCGAGTTCCTGGCGCAGCGCCACATTCAGCGAGCGGATGCCGCCCCCCACGGGGGTGGTCAACGGCCCCTTGATGGACACCACGTACTCGCGCACGATGTCCAGGGTTTCCTGGGGCAACCACACATCCGGGCCGTAGATGCGGGTGGACTTCTCGCCCGCGTAGACCTCCATCCAGTGGATCTTCCGGGTGCCGCCATACGACTTGGCCACCGCGGCGTCGACGACCTTGAGCATCACCGGAGTGATGTCGAAGCCGGTCCCGTCGCCCTCGATGTACGGGATGATGGGCTGGTCCGGGACATTCAGGGAAAAGTCCGCGTTCACGGTAATCTTCTTCCCGCCCTCGGGAACCTTGACGTGCTGATACATGTGATGGGTCTCCGCCTCTGGCTTTGTGCAGCCGTTGAAAACGGGTGAAATTCTAGTGGACCGACCTGTCAACCGACTGACCCGCCCACGCGTTTTTGACTTGCCACCCCTCGACGGGTGGTGAATTCAAAACTTTCGAAAGGTAATTTTCATGTCCAAGATCCTGGCTGCCCTGATCGCCGCCGCGTTCTCCTTCGGCGCCTTTGCCCAAGCACCGGCCCCCAAGAAGGAAGAGAAGAAGGCTGAAGCCGCCAAGCCGGCCGCCTCCGCTGCCAAGAAGGAAGAGAAGAAGAAGTAATTCTTCGAATCTTGGGCTTGCACGTTTGCCGTGCAACCCGTCAAGACGCCCGGCTCTGCCCGGGCGTTTTGCATTGGGCTTGCCTCGAGAGCGGTCAGCCGAAGCAGTAAGCCCAGACCTGGCCCCAGACGTCGTGTCCCAGGGCCCACAGCGCGCCGAGCGCCAAAAACGCGCCCGCCAGACGGATCATCGGGCGATTCAAGGTCTGCGCCTGGGAGCGTATGGCGCCACCTGACAGCCACCGAGACCACAAGACAGGTGCCAGTTGCAGCCCCAAGGCCGAAGCCAACGCGAAGGCCGCCATGACCGCTGCGCCAGCAACAGGTGTGTTGGCCAACCCGGCCACCACCAGCGCGGACTGAAGCAGGCCGCAGGGCCAAGCCACCCACCCCCCCCCAGCAAGGCCGACCCGAAGGTCCCGCGATCGGCCTGCCCAGCGCACGGGTTGCGCTCCCAACCCGGCACGTGTCGCCCCCGCTTCACCAACACCCGTTCGCACCCTGCCCACCCTCGTCATCCAGCTCGGTTGCTGCGCGGTGATGGCCAGCCACAGACCCAGCACCAGCGCGGCCACATGGAAAAGGGTCCAGACAGGGCGCACCAGCGGCGCCGCCTGGCCTGCCCAGGCGAGAAGGCCCACGCCCCCGGCCACCAGACCTCCGGCCAAGGCGTAACCCGCCACGCGCATGCCATGGAACCACCAAACGCCTGTCCCGGCGGCTTGCACCGCCTGCACCCCGCCTCCCACGGCGACAGGTCGGCCTGAACGGCCCAACAGCGCGGCGCAGGCAGGGCCGCACATCGCCGCGCAGTGCGGCGCGCCAGCCAGCCCCATCAGGAGCCCCGTCAATGCGAGGGCGACATCCATGTTCGGATGATGCGCGAAAACCGCGAGCGGTCCGCCTCTGTCTGCTGGTACCGGATAGCGCGCATCAGCTCCGCCAACTCGGCGTCTGAAAGGAAGGTGGGCGTTCCCCCACCCAAGTGCAACTGCGACACCGGCTGTGAAGGTTCCGTGATGGCCGAGTGCAAGGCCATCTCGCGCTCCAGCGCCTGCCGGTAAGGCCCGGAGCGCCGTCGAAGGGTTCCCTGAAGCGGTCAGCCGCCGGGCAAGAGGTGTAGCGCGGGCCGGAAGTTTCCAGTTCCTTCAGCAACTGTTCCGGTAAGCGGACTTGCGCTTCTCCAGGCCGTTCGTTCATCGGCATACACTTTGCCTCGGTCGGGCCCGAGGGGGTTTGACCTGGAACAAGCCGGGGCGGCAATCGAGGTCCGCCCGGACACACAAAAGCAACAAGCGGTTCCGCGTCGTGGTCGCCAAAGGTCGACCGCGCGGCTGGATCGGGTCGCCGGAGGATCAGATCATGAGCGTCGTCACCCCCGTTCGCATCGGCCCCGTGAAAGCGGCTTGTTCGAACTGCAACCTTCGCGAGCTCTGCCTGCCCGTGGGCCTGTCACCCGAGCAGGTGGGACAGCTCGATGAGCTGGTGGCCACCCGCCGCACTGTTCCCAGGGGCGAGACCCTGTTCAGGGCGGGCGACAGCTTCCAGTCGCTGTTCGCCGTGCGCACAGGCTTCTTCAAGACCTGTGTATCCGCCGAGGATGGTCGTGACCAGGTCACCGGTTTCCAGATGTCGGGCGAGTTGCTCGGCCTGGACGGCATCAGCACGGACCGGCATGCCTGCGATGCGGTGGCGCTGGAGGATTCCACGGTGTGCGTGATCCCCTTCCATGATCTGGAAGGGCTTTCGATGCAGATCACCGAACTGCAGCGCGTTTTTCACAAGATCATGAGCCGGGAGATCGTTCGCGACCACGGCGTGATGCTGCTGCTGGGCAGCATGCGGGCGGAAGAGCGCGTGGCGGCCTTCCTGCTGAACCTGACGCAAAGGCTGCACGTGCGAGGCTTCTCACGCAGTGAACTCGTGCTGCGCATGACCCGCGAGGAAATCGGCAGCTACCTGGGCCTGAAGCTGGAAACCGTGAGCCGCACGTTCTCCAGGCTGCAGGACGACGGTGTGCTGGAGGTCAAGCAGCGGCAAATCAGGATCGTCGACCAGAACGCTTTGCGGCAGATCGTCAACGCGACCACCTGCTGACCGCGCTGCCGGGCGCCTTCACGACGCCTCCCCCCGCACCTCCTTGACCATCCAGGCCCGCGAGGGCAATGGCCTACTGGGTGGGCTGAGCCGTAGCCGCATGGTTGCGTCCCTGCACCGCAGGCCGATCAGAGAATTTTGCGCTTTCCTGGGAGGTCAGCACGGGTTCCGCGCCCCGCACGGCAATGACCGCCGTGACGATGCCCGCCACCACCACGGCCGCGGGTCCTCCCAGAACCAGCCAGACCATGCCCACCTGCCACCAAGGCGGCGGGGGGGCGTCAGAAGAAGACGGTTTGTTCGTGTTCATTCGGTCACCTCGGAATCACAAATGTGGATCGCTCCGCTACCTTCGCGGGTGCCTGACCTGTACCGGCCAGGCGCTCGATGTTGAAGGTCAGGACGTGGGCACCAGCCCCTGCTGCTGCCGCCACTTCGGGGGGGACTTGGACGGCCAGGGGCACCCAGCGCGCCTCCGCAGGGCCCAGATCCAGTTCCGACCGCCCGACGACCTGCGCATTCTGCAACCCACTGGCGGTGATGCGGTATCGCTGGGCATGCTCTGTAGCGTTCATGAGCTGGATGCGGTAGCCGTTCTCCACGCGTCCGTCTTCCACCAGACGCGCCAGGGAGCCGCGGTCGCGCACGACGTCCACCTTGAAGGGGTCGCGCAACCACAGGCTGATCACCAGACCAGCACAGATCAACACCAAGACCGCCGAGTACACGAGCACCCGGGGACGGAAGACGCGCGACCACATCTGGCGGCTTGACCAGCCCTGGGCCATGCTGTTCTGCGTGGCGTAGCGCACCAGGCCCCTGGCATAGCCCATCTTGTCCATCACGCCATTGCACACGTCCACACAGGCTGCGCAGCCGATGCACTCGTACTGCAGACCTTTGCGGATGTCGATGCCGGTCGGGCACACCTGCACGCACAGCCCGCAATCGATGCAGTCTCCCAGACCCAGGGTTTTCGGGTCGGCCCTGCGTCCTCGGGCCCCCCGCGGATCGCCACGGGCCGAGTCGTAGCTGATGATCAGGGTGTCCTTGTCGAACATCGCGCTCTGGAAGCGCGCATAAGGACACATGTACTTGCAGACCTGTTCGCGCATCCAGCCGGCGTTTCCGTAGGTGGCAAAGCCGTAGAACAGGACCCAGAACGATTCCCACGGGCCGAAATCCAGCGTCAGCGCCTGGGCCCACAAACTTTGGATGGGCGTGAAGTAGCCCACCAGGGTGAAGCCAGTCCACAGCGCGATCAGCAGCCACGCCCCATGCTTGGCGGTCTTGCGCGAGATCTTGTCCAGCGTCCACGCGCCGCCGTCCAGGCGCATGCGCGCTGCGCGGTCGCCCTCGATGCGCCGCTCCACCCACAGGAAGACTTCGGTGTAGACCGTCTGCGGGCAGGCGTAGCCGCACCACAAGCGTCCCGCCACGGCGGTGAACAGGAACAGCGCATAAGCGCTGATCACCAGCAGACCGGTCAGGTAGATGAAGTCCTGTGGGTACAGGACAAGGTCGAAGATGTAGAAGCGGCGGCTGGTGAGATCGAACAGCACCGCCTGCCGGTCATTCCACTGCAGCCAAGGCAGCCCGTAGTAGAGCAACTGGGTGGCGAACACCAGCGCCCAACGCCAACGCACGAACCATCCCGTGACGGACCGGGGGTAGATCTTGCGCTGTGTCTGATAGAGCGAGACGATGGCACCCGAGGCGTCATCGTCTGGCGGGGGCACGGTTCCCGCAGCCTGGGTCATCGACCAGCCCTGGCTTTCGAGCTGCGCTGGTTCACTTGGACGCCACGGCTGTCGACTGCGACAAATTCAGAACGTAAGCGGCCAACACGTGCACCTGCTCTGGTGTCAAGCGCGCGGCCTGGGCTGGCATCGCGTTGTTCTTGCCATTGGTGATGATGCTGACGATGGCCTGTTCGCCCCAGCCGTGCAGCCACACCTTGTCGGTGAGATTGGGCGCACCAAGGGCTTGGTTGCCCTTGCCGTCCGCGCCGTGGCATCCGGCGCAGGCCGCGAACTTGGGCTTGCCCAAGGCTGCCGCCACGGCGTCATGGGCGCTGCCGGACAAGCTCAGCACATGGTGGGCGACGTTACGTACATCCTCCGCGCTGCCCAGGGCGGCAGCCATCGCTGGCATGACCCCGATGCGCCCTTTGGTGATGGCCTCCTTGATCGCATCGTGGCTGCCACCCCAGAGCCAATCGCCGTCAGCAAGGTTCGGGAAGCCTTTGCTGCCACGGCCGTCTGAACCATGGCAGGCAGCACAGTTGTTCAGGAAGAGGCGCTCACCGATACCCATGGCTTGCGGTTCCTTGGCAAGGTCCGCGGCACTCATGGTGGCGAACTTGGCGTACACAGGTGTCATGGCCGCCACTGCCTTCTCGGTCTCGGTCTGGAGTTGGCCGGAACTGCTCCACTTCAAAGAGCCTGGGTGACTGCCCAAGCCAGGATACAGAGCCAGGTAAGCGCCAGCAAAGACCACCGTGATGACGAACAGCCACATCCACCAACGAGGCAGCGGGTTGTTCAACTCCTTCAGGTCCTCGTCCCAGACATGACCTGTGGTGTTGTCATCCGACATCACTCGTCGCCTGCTGGCGATGATCAGCAGGGCCAAGCAGGCCACCAGACCTGCGATGGTGAGGGCACCAATGAAGATGGACCAACCGCCGGAGATGAAATCACTCATGACCGGTCCTCCCGGGAAACATCTTCTGCAAACGGCAGGCGGGCTGCCTCTTCGAATTCGCTGCGCCGTGAGCGCTTCATGGTGATGGCCACGAGCGCCACGAACAACAGCAGGCTGATGACGGTGACAGCACTGCGAAGATCATTGATATCCATGATTCACCTCACTTGACTGCAGTGCCCAGCACCTGCAGATAGGCCACCAGCGCATCCAGCTCGGTTTTGCCTTTGACGGCCTCGCCCGATGCCTTGACCTCTTCGTCCGTGTAGGGCACCCCCAAGGTGCGCAAAGCCTTCAGCCGGGGCGCCATGGATGCGGGATCGATCTGCGCGTTCTCCAACCACGGGTAAGCCGGCATGTTGGACTCCGGCACCAGTGAGCGGGGTGAGATCAGGTGCAGACGATGCCACTCGTCGTTGTACTTGCCGCCCACGCGGTGAAGGTCAGGGCCCGTGCGCTTGCTGCCCCATTGGAAGGGGTGGTCGTACACGAACTCGCCCGCCTTCGAGTAAGGCCCATACCGCAAGGTCTCGGAACGGAAGGGGCGAATCATCTGGGAGTGGCAGTTGTAGCAACCCTCGCGGATGTAGACGTCACGCCCGGCCAACTGCAGAGCGGTATAGGGCTTGAGCCCTTCCACCGGCTGCGTGGTGGAGCGCTGGAAGAACAGCGGCACGATCTCCACGAGGCCACCGACGGCCACCGCCAGGAGAATCAACACGATCATCAGGAAGTTGCTGGTCTCGATGCGCTCGTGGCCTTTGGGGGTCTGGTTTGAATGAGCCATTTGTGTTCTCCTTGCCTCAGGCGTGCGCCACGTTCACCGCCGGCACCTGCGCCACTTCAGGACGCCCCGAGCGCACCGTCATCACCACGTTCCAGGCCATCAACAACATGCCCGACAGGTACAGCACACCGCCCAGCAGACGGATCACGTAGAAGGGATAGGTGGCCTTCACGCTCTCCACGAAGCTGTAGACCAGCGTGCCATCGGGGTTGACCGCGCGCCACATCAAACCCTGCATGACACCGGCGATCCACATCGCAGCGATGTACAGCACGATGCCGATGGTGGCGATCCAGAAGTGCAGCTCGATGGCCTTGACGCTGAACATCTGCTTGCGGCCGTACATGCGGGGAATCAGGTAGTACAGCGAGCCCATCGAGATCAGACCCACCCAGCCCAGCGCGCCGGAGTGCACGTGGCCTACCGTCCAATCCGTGTAGTGGCTCAGGGCGTTGACCGTCTTGATCGACATCATCGGCCCCTCGAAGGTGGACATGCCGTAAAACGACAGCGACACGATGAGGAACTTCAGGATCGGGTCGTCACGCAGCTTGTGCCAGGCGCCCGACAGCGTCATGATCCCGTTGATCATGCCGCCCCAACTGGGCGCCAGCAGCACCAGCGAGAAGATCATGCCGATGGACTGCGCCCAGTCCGGCAAGGCGGTGTAGTGCAGGTGGTGAGGGCCTGCCCACATGTAGGTGAAGATCAGGGCCCAGAAGTGCACGATGGACAGGCGGTAGCTGTACACCGGACGCTCGGCCTTCTTGGGGA
Source organism: Burkholderiales bacterium (assembly GCA_947464185.1). Taxonomy (GTDB): domain Bacteria; phylum Pseudomonadota; class Gammaproteobacteria; order Burkholderiales; family Burkholderiaceae_C; genus Rubrivivax. The sequence continues at coordinate 16,354 of CANHVY010000037.1, read as the reverse complement.
TGTAGTAATACATCATCCCGAGGAAGCCGGCGGTCAGGAAGAAGCCCACGGCGTTGTGGCCATACCACCACTGCACCATGGCGTCCTGCACGCCCGCATAGGCCGAGTAGCTCTTGGTCAGGCTCACCGGGATGGCGGCACTGTTGACGATGTGCAGCAAGGCCACGGCGATGATGAAGGCGCCGAAGAACCAGTTGGCCACGTAGATGTGCCGCACCTTGCGCGTGCCCACGGTGCCAAAGAACACCACCGCGAAGGCCACCCAGACCACAGCGATCAGCAGATCGATAGGCCACTCCAGTTCGGCGTACTCCTTGCTGGAGGTGATTCCCAGAGGCAGCGTGATGGCCGCCAGCACGATGACCAGTTGCCAGCCCCAGAAGGTGAACATGGCCAGGCCCGGCGCAAACAGCCTGGTCTGACCCGTGCGCTGCACCACGTGGTACGCCGTGGCGAACAGCACGCACCCCCCGAAGGCAAAGATGACGGCGTTGGTGTGCAGCGGCCGCAAGCGTCCGTAGCTCAACCAGGGAATGCCCAGGTTGAGTTCCGGCCAGGCCAGCTGGGCGGCGATGATCACCCCCACCAGCATGCCCACCACACCCCACAGCACTGCCGCAAGTGCGAACCACCGAACCGGCGTGTCGAAATAGGCGACGCTTGCGCCGCGCTGATCAGACTTCATCAAGATCCTCCTGCCCTCAGCCGAGATGCCACCTCGTGCCGCCTGGCGAGTTCTCGATATCGCCCGGCACCAGCGCCCTGTGAGGGGCGCTGAGGCCCGCTATTCGGGCCTTCTGGAGGATTGTTGCGGTGCAGCCTCGCTGGAGGCTTGACCTTCATCAAGCGCTTCCGGGTCTTCAACGATAAGACGCTGGCCCTCGCGCTCCAGGTCGTCGAACTGTCCGCCGTGCACAGCCCAGCCGAACACCGCCACGATGCCCAGCACCAGCACAGCCGACAGTGGAATCAACAGGAAGAGGATGTCCATGGGGGTGGAACTTCGGGGTTCAGACCGGCACGAGGCTTACGAACCTGCGCGCTGAGCGTTGAGCATCACCAGCAGTGAGCTGCCGGCCATGCCCAGACCGGCAGCCCAAGGGGGCATCCATCCGACCAGGGCCAAGGGGATGCAGATCGCGTTGTAGGCCACGGCCCAGGACAGGTTTTGGCGCACGATGCGCATGGTGCGACGTGCGGTGCGGTGAAAGTCCGCCAGCGCGTCAAGGCGACCAGACACGATGACGGCGTCCGCTCCTTCCCGTGCAGCGAGCGCGCCGTGTCCCATGGCCACCGACACGTCGGCGGCCGCCAGCACGGGGGCATCGTTCAAGCCGTCGCCCACCATGGCGCTGCGCAGGCCAGCGGCCTGGGCCTGCTTCAACATGGACAATTTGTCCTCGGGAGACAGCCCCGCCTCGCAGGCCTGCAGCCCCAGTCGCTCCGCCAAGGCCTGGACTCGCACCCTGCTGTCACCCGACAACAATGACAAGCGCAGCCCGGCTCTGCGCAGGCTCAGCACCGCGTCCTGCGCACCACCGCGCATGAACTCCTCGAAGCCAAAGGCAGCGACGGACCGGCCCTGGCAGGACAACACCACCCCGTGCTGACCCCCTGCTCGCAAACCGCCCAGGGAACTCGTTCCTGCATCGCCACCACCCAACGCCCATGCAGGAGACCCCAGGCGCCAGGCCCTGCCCTGAGCATCCAGGGCCTGAAGCCCAGCGCCGGGGGTTTCCTGCAGCCCTGTCCAGACAGAGGCTTCTGCATCGCGGGGTAGCTGCTGGGCGCCTCGGGCATGCTCCAGGGCCAGCGCCTGCACCAGCGCACGGGACAAGGGGTGAGCCGACCAAGCCGCAAGGCTGGCGGCAATCTCCAGCGCTTCGCGCTCCGTGGCCACCACGGCCAGGTCCAGCAAGTGCACGTCGCGCAACTCCAAGCGGTCTTCGGTCAAGGTGCCCGTCTTGTCCAGGAACACCTGCTGTACGCCGGACATGGCCTCCAAGGTGTCCAGGCGGCGCAGCAGCACCCCACGCCGTGCCAGACCGCCAGCCGCCGCGACCAGGGTGGAAGGCGTGGCCAGTGACAGCGCACAGGGGCAAGTCACGATCAGCACCGCCACCACCACCCACAAGGCGCGTGCCGGCTCGATGATCCACCAGGCCAGGCCGGCCAGCGCCGCCAGCACGAGCACCGCCCACAGGAAGGGCCCCGCCCATCGATCAGCCAGACGCACCGAGGCCGGACGGGATGACAACGCCTCGCGCATCAGGGCCACGATGGCGTCGTGGCGGGTGTCAGCCCCAAGTCTGGCCACCTGCATGTCGAAGGGAACCCCCAGGTTGAGGCTGCCTGCCCAAAGGCCTTCTCCCCTGCGGCGCGCCACGGCGGCAGACTCACCGGTGATCAGCGCCTCGGAAACGTCAGCACCATCGCCCAGCAACTCGCCGTCGGCCGGCACGACCCCGCCTCGGGGCACCCGCACCCGGTCCCCCACCTGAAGCCGATGCACGCTCAACTGCTCCGTGGTGCCGTCGCCCGACACCCGCAAGGCCGTCTGCGGCATGGAGGCCGCCGTGGATTCCAGACGCTCGGCGGCCCGGTGGCGGGACCGCATCTCCAGGAAGCGCCCGAGCCACAGAAAGGCCAGGAACATGGTCAGGGAGTCGAAGTACACCTCCGGACCAAAAGGGCCCGCGGGGTCGAAAGTGGATGCGGTGCTGGCGATGAAAGTCACCAGCAGGCCCAGGGCCACGGGCACATCCATGCCCATGCGCCGCGAACGAAGCGAGAACCAGGCACCGCGCAGGAAAGGCATGCCGGCAAACCACAACACCGGCACCGAAAGGATCCAACTGCCCCAGTTCAGCAACTGCCTCAGGTCGTCGCTCAGCTCGCCCGGGGCCGCCACGTAGGAAGGGGTGGCCATCATCATGACCTGCATGGCCAGGAAGCCCGAAACGAACAGCCTCCACAGGGTGTGGCGGTGCTCCTGGCGCCGCAGTTCGCGTGCGGCCACCGCGGCATCGGGCGCCGCTTCGTAGCCCGCACGCCGGACCGCCTCGATAAGCTGCGAAGGACGCGTGCGCGCAGGATCCCAGTGAACAGTGGCCCGCTGCGCGCTGGCACTGACCCGTACCTCTTGCACGCCCTCCAGGCCGGCAACTGCCTGCTCGATGATGCCCGCGCAGGCAGCGCAGTGCATGCCCGACAACTGAAATGACGACACCCCGATGCGCGCACCAGCGGCGTCGCTTTGCCACCGCGTGAAACGCGCCACCTCTTCCGGCTCGTCCACCGCGGCGAGAACCTCCATGCGACGCGCGAGCGCAGGCGCGCAGGCCATACCAGCCGGAAGAGCTTCGGTGGAACTCATGCAGTAGGAAGCAGTAGGTACCGGCGGCGCAGTCGGCCGGGCAGGTATCGGGGCGCTGCGAGGTCCTGAAAGAGACGGTTCCATAATGATGCGCGATCACTCTCACTCACCACATGACCTGCGTCAAGCATTCATGGAGCCCCCTCATGCCGCGATGGGCAGTTTCAGCGCTGGCCGAGCACGGCGGCACGGGCGCCCGGTTGCGAGGCCTGCTGCTTCAGTTCATCATGGGTCTGACTCTTTGCGGGCCGGTCTGGGCCCAGCAGATCCCGCAGCCTCGACTGCCGACGGTGCAACTGCAGGCAGGCATGCACAACATCGTGGCGGAGGTGGCGCGCACGCCTGAACAGCAGCAGACCGGCATGATGATGCGCACCGAGATGGCCACCCATGAGGGGATGTTGTTCGTCTTCGACGACGTGTCGCCACGCTGCTTCTGGATGAAGAACACCCTGCTGCCACTTTCCATCGCCTTCATCGAGGACGACGGCACGGTGGTCAACATCGCGGAGATGAAGCCCAGGTCCGAGGCCTCCCATTGTTCGGAAAAGCCCGTGCGCTATGCGCTGGAGATGAACCAGGGCTGGTTCTCCAAGCGCGCCATCAAGCCGGGGTTCCGGCTCAAGGGTCCGCCGTTCAAGCCCTGACGTTCAAGCCCTGAAAGCACGGGTTTCGCGGCCCATAACTGAAAAGGCCGGCGATGCCGGCCTTTGTCGAGTACGTCAACCAAGCGTTCAGCCGAAGTTCTTCTCGGCAAAGCCCCAGTTTACCAGCTTGTCCAGGAAAGTCTCGACGAACTTCTGGCGCAGGTTGCGGTAGTCGATGTAGTAGGCGTGTTCCCACACGTCAACGGTCAGCAAGGCGGTGTCAGCCGTGGTCAGCGGCGTGCCTGCGGCGCCGGTGTTGACGATGTCCACGGTGCCATCGGCCTTCTTCACCAGCCACGTCCAGCCCGAGCCGAAATTGCCGACGGCCGACTTCACGAAGGCCTCGCGGAAAGCCGCGTAAGAGCCCCACTTGGCCTGGATGGCCGCAGCCAGCGCGCCATGGGGCTCGCCACCGCCTTCGGGCTTCATGCAGTTCCAGAAGAAGGTGTGATTCCAGATCTGGGCAGCGTTGTTGTAGACGCCGCCCGAGGACTTCTTGATGATCTCTTCGAGCGTCATGGACTCGAACTCGGTGCCCTTCTGAAGGTTGTTCAGGTTCACCACATAGGCGTTGTGGTGCTTGCCGTGGTGGAACTCCAGGGTTTCGCGGCTGTAGTGAGGTGCCAGGGCGTCAATGGCGAAAGGCAGAGCAGGAAGGGAGTGTTCCATGAGGTTCCTCGTGTTTGCAGTGGTGAAGGGGAGACAGGCTGCGAGCCTGACAGGAGGCGTTCAGGGCGCCACGAAGCCTTGGAGATCCGGGCGTCACACCTATCGCGGCGAATTGTAGGCAGGCCCCACGAGACGCGTGCGGCGGGTGCTCAGTTCACATCGCGATGGCGGGGTGAAGCATCATCGACAGGACCTCCTTCGACGAACTCCACCCTGGCCCTCACCTGCCCGTCATCGAAGACGGCGTCTATGGGATCACCACAGCGCAGAGCCCCCGCTTGGGTCACCGGCCGGCCATCCGGGCGCGCCACCCAGGCATAACCCCGCTTGAGCACCCCCCGGGGATTCACCGCCTCCAGGCGGGTGGCCAAAGCCTGCAATCGCCATTGCCGATGCTCCACTGTCGCCGCCAGGGCCCGGCGCCAACGGGATTCCAGGCCTCGTGCCCTCAGTAGTTCCTGGGTGCACCGCGACCGTAACCCGAGACCCAACCTTGACTCCAGGGCATCCAGCCGTTGGCGACAAGAAGCCAGCGCCTGGCGCGGCCGCTGCGCGCGTTCTGCCAGCAAGTCCAGCCGCTGAGCCTGGCGCTCCAGGCTGCGCAGGCACGCCCTGGAGAGTCGATGCTGCGCGGACTGCTGTCGCTCCAGCAAATCCTCGCGGACAGGGGCGGCCAGTTCCGCCGCCGCGGTGGGCGTGGGGGCGCGAAGATCGGCCGCCAGGTCACTGAGTGTGACATCGGTTTCGTGCCCCACTCCACAGACCACCGGAATGGGCGAGGCCGCCACCGCCCGCACCACCCGCTCATCGTTGAAGGCCCAGAGGTCCTCCAGCGAGCCCCCGCCGCGGACCAGCAAGAGGGTGTCGGCCTGGCCGTGTTCGGCGGCGCGGCGCAGCGATTCCACGATGGACGGTGGCGCATCGCTGCCCTGAACCAGACAGGGATACACCACCACGCGTACCTGCGGCGCCCGGCGCGCCAGGGCGCTCAGCACATCTTGCAAAGCCGCTGCGCCCAGCGAAGACACCACCCCCAGCACCCGCGGAAACGCAGGCAGCGCACGCCGTCGCTGCGGGCTGAACAAGCCGGCCGCCTCAAGCCGGGCCTTCAGCCTCAGGAACTCTTCGTACAGCGAGCCCGCCCCCTGACGCCGCATGGACTCGACCACGAATTGCAGTTCGCCTCGGGGCTCGTACACCACGATGCGTCCACGGACCTCCACCTTCTGACCATCGGCGGGCGCGAAATCCAACAGACTGGCGGCCCGCCTGAACATGGCGCAGCGCACCAACGCAGGCGCGCCGTCCGCGTCCTTGAGCGAAAAGTAGCAGTGACCACTGGCCGCGCGAGACAGGCCTGCCAACTCCCCCGAAACCACCACGCTGCCCAGCCGCGCCGCGAGGGCATCGGAGATGGCCAGGAGCAGCGCCGCAACACTCCAGGTGCGATCCATGGGGCGCCGATCCGTGCCGTCCATCAGGGCCATAAGGCCTGCCAAGCCTTGTCACGATGGGCCCGGTCATCCACAGGCTCGATTTCATGCGGCCCCACAGCCGGTTTCATCCCCGCAGGCTTCATGCTGTCGTGCAAGTCTTTGTCACGCATTGTTTTTTCGGGAGTTGCATTGAAATTGCAGGCCGTAGTTCGGGACGCGCATCTCGCTGAAGCCTTGGCGCCGACCGGATATCCACAAAGATATCCACAAGCCCGCACCATGCCCCCGGCAGAACTGGCGCCAACAGCCTTGCGCGCCAGGGGCATCGGACATAATCCAGCCGACTGCTGGTAAGCCACTTCGTGAGCGGCGGGCTGTTCGCCTGTGATGCACGTGCCGGCAGATGCATGTCATTCCACAGGCATCCCTTTGATTTCCATCATACAAGCGGCCGGCTGGCCCATCTGGCCTCTCATCCTGTGCTCGGTAGTGGCGCTGGCCTTGATCTTCGAGCGCTTCAACAGCCTGCGCGCACGCCAGGTGCTGCCGCCCACGCTGGTGGATGAAGTCATCGCGGTCTCCCGACGCTCCATACCTCCTGCCGACGTGGTCGACAAGCTGTCCACCAGTTCGGTGCTGGGCGGCATTCTTGCTGCCGGCTTCAGGGCTGTACTCGCCGACCCACGCCTGAACGAACAGAACCTGCGACAAGCCTTTGAGAACGCGGGCCGGGAAGCTGTTCACCGCCTGGATCGCTACCTCAATGCGCTGGGCACCATCGCCACGTCGGCTCCACTGCTGGGCTTGCTCGGCACGGTGGTGGGCATGATCGAGATCTTCGCATCCCAAGCCCCGGCCTCTGGCGGCCAGAACCCGCAGCAACTGGCGCACGGCATCTCCATCGCTCTCTACAACACCGCCTTCGGGCTGATCATCGCCATCCCCGCCCTGATGTTCCACCGCTACTTTCGCGCCCGGGTGGAGAACTTTCGCCTGGGGATGGAACTCGCCGTCGAGCGCATGGTGCCCCACCTGATGCGCCTGGGGTACGGCAGCCGCGGGAGCGCCAGCTGATGAATTTCAGGCGCTCTGCAGTACAGGATGAGCCAGAGATCAACCTGATCCCGTTCATCGATGTGCTCCTGGTCGTGCTGATCTTCCTGATGCTGTCGACGACCTACTCGCGCTTCACCGAGTTGCAGGTCACCTTGCCCACGGCTGATGCCGAAAAGCTGAAGGACAGGCCCCAGGAACTGATCGTGTCGGTGGCCAGCGACGGGCGCTACACCGTCAACCGACAGCCACTGGAAGGCCGCAGCGTGGATGTGTTGGCAGCCCGCCTGCAGGAGCTTTCTTCCGGGAAGCCTGAAACCGTGGTCGTGGTCACCGCCGACGCCCTGTCAGCCCATCAGTCGGTGGTGAACGTCCTGGACGCCGCCCGCCGCGCGGGGCTGGTGCGCATCACCTTCGCGGCGCAGACGGCCCAGCGAGGGAACTGAGCGACCTCGTGGGCGAAGCGCCCCTCTGTCTTCTTGCAACTGCCTGAAATGCATGGCGCCGCCTGAAGCCCATGGCGCCGCGTGATGCCCTCCAGCGGGCCTGGTGGCGACCGCGCCTCAGTGCTGTTTCCCTCCTCTTGTGGCCCATCAGCCGGGTCTACGCGCTTGTTCGCTGGGCGGTCCAGGGCCCCTGGCGCTGGGGCTGGCGACGGCCCTGGCATGCCCCAGTGCCGGTGCTGGTGGTGGGCAACTGGGTGGTGGGCGGGGCCGGCAAGACGCCCACCGTGATGGCCGTGGCGCAGGCGCTGCAGCGCAGGGGATGGCATCCGGGCATCGTGTCGCGCGGCTATGGCGGCCAGCGCTCCGATGCAGCCAAACCCCTGCAGATCGGCGCCGACTCCGCCGCCGCGGAAACCGGAGACGAGCCGTTCTTGATGGCCCTGCGAACCGGCCTGCCCGTGTGGGTATGCCGCCAGCGGGTGGCGGCTGCCCAGGCGCTGTGCGCGCATCACCCGGAGGTGGACGTGCTGATCAGCGACGACGGCTTGCAGCACATGGCTTTGGCGCGGGATGCCCAGTTGGTGGTGCTGGACGACCGTGGCGCCGGCAACGGCCTGCAACTGCCCGCCGGGCCGCTGCGCGAACCGCTTCCGAGGGACCTGCCTCCCCGGACCGTTCTGCTTTACAACGCCGCGCGACCCAGCACGCCCCTGCCCGGCCCTTGTGCTCGCCGTCGGCTGGCGGGCATCCAACCCCTGGTAGCGTGGTGGCAGGGTGCACCGGCGATGCAAGGCCTGGAGGCCTGGCATGGTCGCCGGGTGTTGGCGGTGGCAGGTATCGGCCACCCCGATCGTTTCTTCGTCATGCTGGAGCAGGCCGGCATGGAGGTGGAGCGCTGCGCGCTGCCAGACCACGCCAGGCTCACGCCTCGCCCCTGGCCTGCAGACGCGCCCTGTGTGGTGATGACGGAGAAGGACGCCGTCAAGCTCCCGCCCGACCAGCTCAGCGCCGCCGAGGCGGCCGCGCTGCACGTGGCCACGCTAGACTTTGCGATCCCCGACAGCACTGTCGATGCCCTGGAGCATCTGCTCCTGCCCCTGCGCAGAACCTGAACATGGACCACCGCCTGATCGAGCTTCTCGTTTGTCCCGTGTGCAAGGGGCCGCTGGAAATGCTGCGCGACGAGGACGCCCGGCCCGCCGAGCTGGCGTGCCCGGCTGACCGCCTGGCCTTCCCCATTCGCGACGGCATTCCCGTAATGCTCGAAACCGAGGCCCGTAATCTGGACGCTCGCGCGTCAGATGGACATCAGACCTGAGTGCGTGCGCGTGAGCCAGACATCGTTCACTGTGCTGGTGCCCGCCCGTCTGGCCTCCACTAGGCTGCCGGGCAAGCCTTTGCTGGACCTCGCCGGACTGCCGATGGTCGTGCACGTCGCGCGGCAAGCGCAGCGCTCGGGCGCTGGCCAGGTGGTGGTGGCCACCGACGCACCGGAGGTGGCTGCTGCATGCGACGCCCACGGGGTGCAACACGTGATGACCAGGGCAGACCATGCCAGCGGCAGTGACCGATTGGCCGAGGCCTGCGAGCGGCTGGGCCTGGATGGCGATCACGTCGTGGTGAACGTCCAGGGTGACGAGCCCCTGATCGAGCCTGACCTGATCGATCGATGCGCTGGCCTGCTGGCCGAACACCCGGACTGCCCTGTGGGCACCGTGGCACACCCCATCGAAGAGCTGGCGGACTGGCTCAATCCGAACGTGGTGAAGGTGGTGCTGGACGCCGCCGGACGCGCCCTGTACTTCACACGCGCCTCGGTACCCTTTCACCGCGACGGCACCCCTGGCATGTTGCCCCGTGACCCGGTCCCGCTGCGCCATCTGGGGCTTTACGCCTACCGCGCGGGCTTTCTGCGCCGCTTCCCGACCCTGCCACAAGCGCCCATCGAGCGCACCGAGGCGCTGGAACAGTTGCGGGTGCTGTGGCACGGCGAGCGCATCGCAGTGCACATCACGGACACGGCACCGGGTACGGGCGTGGATACCCCTGAAGACCTGGCGCGCGTGCGCGCCGTTCTGAGCAGACCCTCCAGGCCCTGACGCTGAAAGTTCCAGGAAGGTCTTGCGTGGTAACCTGCCCGGAGGGCAAGTCGACGCATTGCCCTGCATCCATGACAGTCACGAATGACAGCCACAAGACCAGCAGAGCACCTTCACAGGCAGCTCTGCCTTCCACGAGACGAGGACCGCGATGAGACTGATCCTTTTGGGCCCCCCCGGCGCCGGCAAGGGAACGCAAGCCACCCACATCTGCAAGAAGTTCGGCATTCCGCAGATCTCCACGGGTGACATGCTGCGCGCCGCCGTGAAGGCGGGCACGCCTCTGGGCCTGGAGGCCAAGAAAGTGATGGACTCTGGCGGATTGGTAAGCGACGACATCATCATCGGACTGGTCAAGGAGCGCATCACTCAGGCGGACTGCGCCAACGGCTTCCTGTTCGACGGCTTCCCCCGCACCATTCCGCAGGCTGATGCCATGAAGGCCGCTGGCGTGAAGCTGGATGTGGTGCTGGAGATCGACGTGCCCGATTCGGCCATCGTCGAGCGCATGAGCGGCCGTCGCGCCCACGTGGCCTCAGGCCGCACGTATCACGTGAAGTTCAACCCGCCCAAGGTGGCAGGCCTGGACGACGTGACTGGCGAGCCCCTGATTCAGCGTGACGACGACAAGGAAGAAACCGTGGTCAAGCGCCTGTCGGTCTATCAGGCGCAGACCCGTCCCCTGGTGGACTACTACTCGGCCTGGGCGGCCACGGGCGATGGCTCGTCCCCGCGCTATGCCAAGATCTCCGGCATGGGCACGGTGGACGAGATTACCGCACGGGCGTTGGTTGCGCTGGGCTGAGTTCCTCGGCTCCACTGCCCAAGCCGCCCACGGGCGGCTTTCTCACGCAAAGATTACTCCCTCTACCCTGCATCACTCAAGAAAGGAACTCTCCTCATGGACATCTCAGGCAAGGTCTTCATCGTCACCGGTGGCGCGTCAGGCCTCGGCGAAGGTACCGTGCGCATGCTGGCTGACCAGGGCGCCAAGGTCGTGATCGCTGACCTTCAGGTGGAAAAGGGCCAGGCCCTGGCCGCCGAGGTGGGTGGCGTTTTCGTCAAGTGCGACGTGAGTCAGGAGTCCGACGCCCAGGCTGCCGTGGCGGCTGCCACGAGCGCCGGCAAGCTGATGGGCCTGGTGAACTGCGCCGGCATCGCCCCCGCCATCAAGACCGTGGGCAAGGACGGCGCGCACCCCCTGGCCAACTTCAGCAAGACCATCAGCGTCAACCTGATCGGCACTTTCAACATGATCCGCCTGGCAGCCGAAGCCATGTGCAAGAACACGCCTGAGCCCACGGGCGAGCGCGGCGTGATGATCTCTACAGCCAGCGTAGCCGCCTATGACGGCCAGATCGGCCAGGCTGCGTACTCTGCCAGCAAGGGCGGCGTGGTGGGGATGACGCTGCCGATTGCGCGCGATCTGGCACGTAACGGCATCCGCAACATGACCATCGCCCCCGGCATCTTCGGCACGCCCATGCTGTTCGGCATGCCGCAGGACGTGCAGGACGCCCTGGCCGCCAGCGTGCCCTTCCCCAGCCGCCTGGGCACGCCGCAGGACTACGCCAAGCTGGTCAAGCACATCATCGAGAACGACATGCTCAACGGCGAGGTGATCCGGTTGGACGGTGCCATTCGCCTGGCGCCGAAGTGAGGGCCCGAAGACCAGCGCTGCCGTTGCCAGGAGGTTCCGGCAGCCGGGCTTGTCTCACCACCCTACGAAGGCATCGCGGCCCTGCACCGCCAGGGTCACCCGCCGCCCCACGGGCAGGCTGACCTGGGTGGCCACATGGCCGAAGGGCAGACCCGACAGGATGGGGACTTTCGCCCGGGCCCTGAGTGCCGCCACGGCAGAATTCAGCTTGTAACCGCGGTCCAGCACCGAGGGCTTCCAAGCGGTGAAAGCGCCCAGCAACACCGCCTTCTGCGCGTCCAGCACCCCAGCCTGTTGCAACTGCAGCAGGTTGCGCTCCACCCGATAAGGGTGCTCGTTGACGTCTTCCAGGAACAGCACACCACCCATGACCTTCGGAAAGTGGCGCGTGCCCAGCAGGGAGCACACCATGGTGAGGTTGCCGCCCCAGAGCATGCCGCGCACCTCCAGCCCGTCCAAGCCCGCCTCGGTGCGGAAGCCCAGGGCCTCCAGCTCGCCGCTCATGGCCTCGGTGAAACAGCCCTCGGTGACATCGTCCACCACTTCACCACCGAAGGCGTCCAGCGCTGTGGGTCCGGCCCAGCTGGGGGACTTGGCGTGAGCCAGCAGCCCCAGATGCAGTGCGGTGAAGTCGCTGTAGCCCACCCAACGCGTGCCCCGGTCCACACTGCGCGCCAGCAGTGGCCAGTTCAGGCCGTCCAGCAAGCGGCTGAGCCCATAGCCCCCGCGGCTGGCCATGGCCACGGACGGCGCAGCCTCCGCCACGCGGTGGATGGCGGCCAGACGCACCTCGTCAGCGCCGGCAAAGCGCTGATGGCGCGCGGTGGCTGCCTCGTCCACCTGGACGCCGAAGCCCAAGGCTGACAAACGTCGGGCAGCCACGCGCAGCTGTGGTGGGCGCGCCACGACGCCGGAAGGGGAAAAGATGGTCAGGGACGTCATGAACTCGGTGGCAAAAGTGGCTCGGCAGGCGCGGAGTTCCTCCAACCGGAAGCACGCCGCCGTTCAGCAAAGAATTCCCGAAGCATCTCGCCACAGGCTGGAGCCAGGAGGCCACCTTCCACCGTGGTGTGGTGGTTCAGCTGGGGCTGGGCAAAGAGATTGACCACGGAACCCGCTGCACCTGTCTTCGGGTCCGGCGTCCCAAACACCACCCGGCTGATGCGCGCATGCATCAAGGCCATGGCGCACATGGCGCAGGGTTCCAAGGTGACAAAGAGCTCGCAGCCGGGCAATCGATAGTTTTGCAGTTGCGATGCGCCCGCCCGCAAAGCCACGATCTCGGCATGCGCGGTGGGGTCATGCAGCGCGATGGGCTGGTTGTGGCCCAGCGCCAGCACTTCCAGGGGGCTCGCAGCCACGGGCCTGCGGCGCACCAGCACGGCCCCGACAGGCACCTCTCCCTGGCTGGCAGCCAGACGCGCCTGTGCGAGCGCAAGAGACATCGCCTCAGCGTCGTTCGCCAGCAGCACAGGCGTGGTCTGGGCAGGTGAGATCACGTCAACCGGTAAAGGTCCAGAAGCACCTTGCGGGCTTGGCGCTGGCCACGTGCAATCGCCATCACCTTGTTGAGGTGCAGCCAGTCCCGATGGCCGGTGGAAAAGCGCACCAGCGTACGGAAGAAGTAGTCCGAAGCGTCCACCACATCGCCTGCGGCCAAGCGGGCCAACACCTCAGGCGGCCCGTGGCGCAACCCCGTGCTCTGCACTTCGACCAGTGCGCCGGCATCAGTTTCAATCACGTAATGCGCGGCGATCTCCAGCACACCGTCGCGGCGTGCCACCTGCCAGTCCACGCCACCCGCACGGATACGGCCGTTGATCTCCGGCCCTTGCACGATGCCGCCGCTCAGCGGCACGTAGCGGCGCTCGCCTGTAGGGGCGTCGCCCAGACTGACCACCGGGTCTACATCGCACGCAATGCGCGTCATCGGCACGAGGTCGGGCGCGGCTGGGAATGGCGTTTGGAAGAAGGCGTCGGTCATCGGTCTATTCCCACTCAATCGCCAAGGGAGCCGGCAATCCCTCGGTAACACTAGGCGTGGCCGTGCGAAGGCCGACTGGTGCCGTCAGGGCTGCCGACACTTTGATGAGGCCCAGCATTGGCGCGGGTTTCCGGGCGATTTGCGCGGGATGCACGTTTCGAGATCTATCGATGTCTATCGGCCTTGGCGAGGGCTTGGTCTGGAGTGTCGTCCTCTGCGGGAGAACCATCGCATTTGCCTCGAAGACTACCGTCACCACTGCACGTAAGTCATTGTCGCATCAGATCTTTCAGGCCGAACTTTTACCGTCGACGCGCTCAACCACTCTCCTCCCGTGACCACGGCCCACCAGCCGTCCACCGACCACGAAGCGGTGAATTGCTCGCTTGCGGCCACGACGACCGGCCGCGGGAAGCGCCCCAGTGCCGCGTTGGCGTCATTCAGGGCGAGTCCTTCGATTCGACGACATTTCGCCCTGTCACGACAGGCTCTCCAGGTAGGGGCGCATCACGTTGGCGACCCGGCACTGAACCGCGTAGCGCCAGAGCTCGTCCATGGTCGCCCGCCGCGCGGCCCAGGCTTCGCGCAGGGCTTCCAGGGCCACATCCAGACCGATCTTGTTGCGGAACTTGAAGCAGTCAGCGACGGTGCGTGCGACGCTGGTCACGCGGACCACGACGCCATCGATCAGGTGCTCTTCGACACCGTCGGTCAGGCCGACACCGGAGAAGCGAACGACCCGCAGCGGGGGGTAGTCGATCCTGGGCGCGCGCGACTTGTTCGGGATGGCCACCCAGAGCTCGAACGGAGACTGGGTCGTCAGACTGTGCACTCGCAGCGCAGAGAGCAGGCAGACGATGGCCTGCGGGTGCTTGCGGGCGACCTCGGCCATGGAGCCATGCTCTGACGCGGGCCGACCGGGGGGCGCGTACAGACCCCGCCCTACGCGTTCAAGGCGCCCCTGACGAACCAGCCTCGTGAGGGCGACACGCGGCAGAGACCATTCATCCAGGTCCCGAGGCCGGATCAGACCCTGGTTGGCCGCGAGCGCCAGTATTCGCTGATGGTTGGAGTCCACGGGGTCATGATGTTCCATTTTGCCGGTAGCTGTCAATATTAACCTGCATATCGGAACGTTGAGTCGATCGGTATTCGTGTCACCACGATCCGAGGTGGTGCGAACAGGCGCCTACTGGGCGAGAGCGGCTCAGTCGTCTGAGCGGGATATGAGATCGCGAAGGTAGAGACCGAGCATCGACTTGAGCTCGAAAGCGAGACGCTCGGCGTGCACCAGGCGGCCATCGTCCTCTGTCCACCACCGGTGAACCACGGCATCGGTGGTGTCGACCAGCAGCTGCGCCGCGATACGAGGCTCGGCGACCCGCGAGGCGAGCCATTGGGCTACAAGCCCGGTCAAGCCCTGGCGTAACCGCTCCGCACGTTCGCGGACCTTCGAGGACAGCGGTACCTCGGACGACAGTGCCCGATGCAGGCGCGGCTCGCGCGCATGCAGCATGACGGCGCTCTCGACCAGAGCCGTGATCAGCTCCGCGTTGTGCGTGATGTTCCCGAGCCTTGCCGCGCCTTCGGCCAAGAGCGCCTCACCCGCGGCGAGATGACCATCGGCGATGGCGTCGATGAGCGCCTGCTTGTTCTCGAAGTACTCGTAGAGCGAACCGATCGAGACACCGGCACGCATCGCGACGGCGTTCGTGTTGAAGGCCGGCCACCCACCCTCCGCCAGAATCCGAGCACCCGCTTCGAGTATGGCCTTGACGGTCGACTGCGCGCGCACCTGCCTGGCCTGGCGGACGCCTCGCTTCGGACGTTTGGGGGTCATGGGTGATCTGGTCCGCGGATCCGAGTAGCTGAACATGAATTCTTGCTCAGATACTGGCCCACCGAAATCGACTGTGAGCCCCAGTGGAGACCTACGCCAACTCGCCCTCGTGGCACCGCTACCGGCAACTGCTGCTCGACACCTTCGGCATCCCCATCCGGCACGTACCGATCGAGCGGTGGAGAACCGTCCGTGGTCATGAATTGCATTTCGACGAATGGCGCCCCGACGGACGAGCGAGGGGCACGCTGATCCTCGTCCATGGCGCGGGCGGCCACGGGCGGATTCTCGCCCCCCTCGCGGATTTCGCAGCCGGGCTCGGGTGGCTCGCGCTCGCCCCTGACCTGCCGGGCTACGGTCTCACCCGCCCGAGTGCGGACTTCCGGTGGGACTACGGCGAGTGGCCTGCGGTGGTCGCTGCCCTTGCAGACGATTGCCAGGGCCCCGTCGTCCTGATGGGTCTATCGGTCGGCGGGATGACAGCGGCACTCGCAGCCCAGGCGGCGCGAGGGGTGCAGGGCGTCATCGCCACCACCTTGCTCGACATGAGCGATCCGTCCACCTTCGCCAGGGCCGCGAAGTGGCGATGGCTGGGGGAGGCGTCTTTGCTGGGTTTTCGATGGATGCCTTCGATCGTCGACCGGCTGCGGCTTCCGCTTCGTCTGGCGGCACCCATGGACCGGATGTCCAACCATCCGGCGATGGCCGAGTACTTCGAGAATGATCACCTGCTCGGCGGCCTGCGGATCCCGAGCCGCCTTTTCCGCACGATGCACACGCTGGACGTGCCGCGCCTGGAGCCTCGCTGCCCTCTGCTGCTGGTGCACCCCGGAGCGGACAACTGGACGCCGACCGCGATGAGCCGGCCTGCGTTCGATCGCGTTCTCGGGGACAAGCGTCTGCGAGAGCTGTCGAACGGCTCGCACCTGCCCGTGGAACTGCCGGCGCGTCTCGAGCTCGAGGAGGAAGTGACGCAGTTTCTAAAGGCGGTGGAGCGTAACGAGTTCGCTGGAGCGCGATAGAACTCGAACGCCCTACTCCCACTCAGTCATCAATTGAGCCGCCAAGTCCTTGTCGCGTATAGCCTTCTTGGACGGAAGGCCGCTGGATACCGTCAAAGATACCGTCATCTTGAGAAGGTCCA
>CANHVY010000036.1 GCA_947464185.1 Burkholderiales bacterium | reverse complement strand
CTCGCCTTGCCCCGCCTGCTGGAACTCCGGGCGCAGCCAGCGCACCGTGCCGGCCGCTTCCTCCGCCGCGCGCCTGGCGTTCAGCTCGACCAGCCGCACCAGCAACGCGTCGGTGTCGGCGGGCAGGGTCAGGTCGGCCCAGCCGTAGGCCTGCAGCACGGCGGCGTCCAGTTCGTCGTGCAGGCTCTTGAGCACGCCCACCAGACCGTGTTCGTGGACGACCTTCTCCTTGGCGGTCAGCGCCTCACCGCTGCGCAGCTTCTCCAGCACGTTGTACGAGGCCGTGAGGGTGGCGTCCGGGTGGGCCGCGAGCTGGGCCTTGCGGTGGGCGTCGATGTGCTCGGCCAGCGTGCGGATGCGCTCGGCCAGTGCTCCGGACGGGTCCTGGTCGGGGAAGGGGAACGGCTCAAAGCAGGTCGTGGTGTTGTAGACCGGCCTGTCCTCAAGCGTTCCACCCGTGGCGAGCGCCCAGCAGACATGAACTTGGCTCGACAAAACGCCAAGAATCAATGCGTCATCGCTGGCAATCGCCCTGACCTTCTGGTCTGGCAACACATCACCGTCGATGAAGACGAAGGTGCGGTGTTTGGCAGTTTCGGCGGTGCCGATGTAGCGGTGCAATCCTCGGGCCGCCTCACGGAACTTGGGCACCGATTCCCCCCAGAGCCACCAGTTCCGGCGACGTGAGGGTCGCTTGTCTTGGTCGCGCTTGGGCTTAACTTCGTCGTACAGCCATTGCCAGGCAGCCGGGAAGCGGTCACGGAGCTGAACCTCAGATAGCCCGTAGAAGTCCAGCGCCAGAATCCCGCGTGAAGTGGCCGTCAGGTCCTTGCCATTCACATACCTCCGCACATGCTGCTCAAGACCGAGCACAGTCCCGAGGCCAAGGGCCTGTGCCCGCTGTTGGTCGACCCAGAAGCCCGCGCCCAGGGGAATCATCCCCATGTACGACAACCTGCCGTTCGCAGCCAACTTCACACAACGGGTGAGGTTCGCGCCGACTCTTAGGTCGGAGTGGATCACCCCCTGCCGCGTCGCGAGCTCCACATCCACTTCCCCGCTCTCGGCGTCTCGCTCCTGGGTGACGGTCTGCAGCTTGCCCTCGGCGGTGCCGCGCACGCCCACGGACATGGCGATGCGCACTGCGGCGCCATTGGCGCTGTCCACCCACGGGTGGTCAGGCACGGCATACGCAAGGCTCAGCGGCGGGGTGGCGGTCTGGTGCGCCTCAATCACCCGCCGGTTGAAAATCATGGTCAGGCTGTTGGTGGTGATGAGGCCGAAGCGCTCGGCTTGGGCCCGCCGCACCGTCTCGGCGGCCTTGTGCCACCAGTACATGACGAAGTCGGCGCTCTCGGGCACCTCGGGCCACGCGGCGCGCAGGGCGTCGGCGTAGCCGTCGCCCAGGGCCACCCGCATGCGCTTGTTGCCGATGAACGGCGGATTGCCGACGATGAAGTCGGCCCGGGGCCACGCGGCCTGCCGGGGGTTGACGTAGCGCCACTGGGGCACTTGCGCCGCTTCGTCTGGCACCAGCAGCCCGGTCACCGGATGGGGCTTGGAGGTCACTCCGTCCCAGCGCATCACCACCTGGCCCGCGGCGTCGGTCATCAGCTCCTGGCGGTCGTAGGCCAGCACGGCGTCGCGGTGCTCGATGTTGCCGTAGTCGTGCACCACGGGTTCGGCCACGCCGGTTTGGCCGTTGGTGCGGATGTGCCACTGCAGAAAGCCAATCCACAGCACCAGCTCGGCCAGGGCGGCGGCGCGCTCGTTCAGCTCGATGCCGCGCAGTTGCTGCAGGGTGACGGTTTCACGGCCCAGGTCCAGCGCCTCTTGCGTGTCGCCCAGGGCATTGAGCTGGTTGAGCACCTCGCCCTCCAGACGCTTCAGGTGCTCCAGCGTCACGTACAGGAAGTTGGCGCTGCCGCAGGCCGGGTCCAGCACGCGCAGCGTGGACAGGCGGTGCAGGAAGTCACGAAGTTGCTGACGCGCTTCCTTCCACTTGGCGCGCACGGCCGATTGGTGCTTGTCACGCTCCTCACGATGCTTGGCGTCCAGGGCTGCCACCGCCTTGCTGCTGAGCCCCTCGAAATCGGCCTTGGACTTGGGTGCGGGAGGGTTCGCCTCCAGCTCGGCAGCTTCATGGGCCAGCAGCAGGGCGGCGGCCTGGGTGTTGGCCCACTCGGCGCGCAGCGGTTCGATGACGGTGGGCAGCACCAGCCGTTCCACGTAGGCGCGGGGGGTGTAGTGCGCGCCCAGGGCGTGGCGTTCGGTGGGGTCCAGCGCGCGCTCCAGCAGGGTGCCGAAGATGGCGGGCTCCACCTCGCGCCAGTTGGCGCGGGCGGCCTGCACCAGCAGGTCGATCTGCTCGGGCGTGAGCAAGAGGCTGTAGCCGTCGGCGCTGTCGCCCTTGAACAGCTTGCCGTTGAACTTCAACACCGGCTTGACCAGCGCCACCGAGAAGCCGCCCCGGTCCATGTCAGCCCACAGGCTGCGCAGCATCAGTTGCAGCGTGGCGGGGTTCTCGCGGTGTTGCAGCAGCAGCGCCTGGAATGAGCCCTTGGGCAGCAGCTCCACGTCTTCCGCGAACATGCTGAACAGGCAGCGTGAGAGGTAAGCGGCCACGGTTTGCGGCGCGTGCCCCGCTTGTTCGAGCGAGCGGGCCAGCAGGGCCAGTTGGTTGGACACCTCCCGGGTGACCTTGGCGGCGATGAGCGCCGGGTTCAACTCGTCTGGTTGCGTCCAAATCTTGCGCAGCCTCCCCAGCACTTCGGGCTTGGCCAGGTCGGCCAGGGGGATGCGATGGCTGCGCGGATCGGGGAAGGGGGTGTAGGTGCCGCCCGAGCGGCTGAACTCGGCGTAGACCTCGATGACGGTGCCCACGTCCACCACCATCACGAAGGGCGGGCGCCCTTCCTCGGCCGGGAGCGCGCGGGCGTAGCTCTCGCCCTGGCTGCGGGCGCGCAGCAAGCCGTCGTCAAAGCCCTTGGTATGGGTGCCGGCCTTCAGCTTCTTGGCCTCCAGCACGAAGTGGCCGCGCCGGTAACAGTCGATGCGGCCGGCGCTGCTGGAGCCATCGCCGTGGGTGAAGGTGACGGGGCGCTCGAACATGTAGTCCTGTGCGGGCGTCGGGTGCGGCTTGGACACACCCAGCAGCTCGCACAAGTCCATGACGAAGGTCTGAGCGGTGGCCAGCTCGCTTGCGGTAACTCCCTGCCAGCGCTCGATGAACGCCTGAGCCGATGTTGTTCTTGTGTCCATGCGTCCATGATAGAGAGGACAGAGGGTCTGTTCCGCACCAGGTCTGGCAAGGTCTGGGTTTCCCAGCGGTCAGCCCCCCCGGCGCCCGCTGGTGGCATCAGGGGGGCGTTCGTCAGAACCCCCGCCTGGGCCGCGTCTGTTCTTCCAAGGCGGCCAGCCACAGCAGGGCGGTGCCTCTGCTGTCCCCGCACATGGCCGGGTGCGGCTGCAGGGAGCTGCACACCAGAGGTCGGTCAGGGTGCTCAAAGAGGCGGCATCGCTCATCGTCGTCGAGCTGGATGCACCTGACCCCTGCGGGCTTGCCGTCGGGCATGCCGGGTATGGGCGAGGAGATGGATGGTGCGGTGCAACAGGCGCCGCACCGTGCACGGCAATTCATGGGGCTCCTTTGGATGAGCGGCGCAGCACTGATTGTGGCGAGGAGATGACACGCGTATTGCCAGTGCCGCGGCCGGGTGTCTATACTCATCGCACTTATCCGCTGGCAGCGTGCTGTCGGCTCAAGGGCCACTTCGGTGGCCCTTGCTCTTTCTGGGAGGCAAAGGCGTGAAGACCTATGTCTACATAGACGGCTTCAACCTGTACTACGCCATCAGGGACACGGGTTGCAAGTGGCTCAATCCGAAGAGCCTGACCGAGCAGGTGGTGCCCTCGGCGAAGGTCGAGAAGGTGCGGTACTTCACCGCTCGCGTTTCCGGTGCTGTTGACGCCGGTGCGCCCGGTCGACAGCAGGTCTTGTTCAAGGCGCTCGCTACGGTGCCCGAAGTCGAGATTCACTTCGGCACTTTCCTGGCGAAGTCGAATTGGCGGCCGGTGATGCTGCTGCCTGTGGCACGCCGAGCTCTGACGGACTCGGCGGGGGGCCATGCATCGCTGGCGCCGGGGGTTGTGGTTGTTGGTTTGGATGCAGCCGTGGCCGCCAGCCGCCCTGAGCGACTTCCCGTTGGCAGCTACGGAAACGGGCTCGTGGGCGGTAAACCTTCAGCGCTCCCCGATGCGGTGAAAGCCCAGGTCTTCACGATGGAAGAGAAGGGCTCGGATGTGAATCTCGCGGTCCACTTGGTCAACGACGCTTGGGCCGGCAGATTCGATGCTGCGGTGGTGGTCTCCAATGACACGGACTTGGTTGAGCCGATTCGCATCGTGGCCCAGGAACTGGGCAAGCCCGTCTTCCTGCTGACGCCGCCAGGCAAGTTCGGAGCGGCGAAGCCACTCGTCCAGGTTGCCACACATCAGCGGCATATACGCCGGTCGCACTTGCAGGCGGCGGTGTTCCCAGACCCCGTCATGGGCGCGGGCGGACAGACCATCTGGAAGCCCGTGACCTGGTGACTTGCCGTGTCGTCAACGGTCAGCCGGTCTGTTATCGGCTGCGTCGGTGGTCTGCGAGCTGATGGACGGGGCGATGCAGCAGGCGGCGCAGTGGGGGCGGCAATCCATGGGCTCAAGCGGTGTGCGCGCGGATCCAGTCCGCCAGGGCGTCTTCGCTCAAGTCGCCTGCCGCCAGCGCCAGCATGGTCATGACGCAGTCTTGGTCGGTCGCGCGCAAGGCATGACCGTTGAGTGCCAGGAAGAGCTCGATGGCGATGAAGGCGGTGCGCTTGTTGCCGTCAACGAAGGGGTGGTTGCGCGCCAGGCCGAAACCATAGGCGGCCGCGAGTGCGGCCACGTCAGGCTGCCCGTAGGCGGCCAGTTGCTGAGCGCGGGCGAGGGCGGACTCCAGCAAGGCCGCGTCCCGCAAGCCAGGGGGGCCGCCGTGTTCAGCGAGTTGTTCGTCA
This sequence comes from Burkholderiales bacterium, assembly GCA_947464185.1. Classification (GTDB taxonomy): domain Bacteria; phylum Pseudomonadota; class Gammaproteobacteria; order Burkholderiales; family Burkholderiaceae_C; genus Rubrivivax. The sequence continues at coordinate 32,451 of CANHVY010000036.1, read as the reverse complement.
TGGACCGCGAGGAGCACCGCTGGCTGGATCCATGTCCAGCTGCGGGTCATGTCGCCAGAACCCGCAGGACGTCTCGTCGCTTTTTGGCGATCTGCCGTGCCAGCGCCATCTGCCGCTCGAACTCCGGGTCGTAAGGGGTCAGGGTCACGCCCTGCGCCGCGTCGGTCACGAAAAGAGTGTCGCCCTTGCCGACCTTCAGCTTGGCGAGCAGTTCCTTGGGCAGCACCACCCCGAGCGAGTTGCCGATCTGCGTGAGTTTCAAGGTGGTCATGGGCCTCTTTCGTAATGACGCCTGTAATAATAAGGGATGCGCTACGGGCGGGGAGCTGCCGGTCTCCCCCTTCATAACGAAGGATCCGCCACCTGTGCGCGGCGGGGACGCGTGCCGGGTTCTGGCCCACGACCCTAGAATCTGCCCACTTTTTGGGCACCCGGGCGGTGTTCGCCTCTCCAGGAGTTTCGCTTTGCAATTCCCCAAGCGCTTTGACGTCATCGTCGTGGGCGGCGGCCACGCCGGGACGGAGGCTGCGCTGGCCGCCGCGCGCATGGGTTGTGCCACGCTGCTGCTGACGCACAACATCGAGACGCTGGGACAGATGAGCTGCAACCCGTCGATCGGCGGGATCGGCAAGGGGCACCTGGTCAAGGAGGTGGATGCGTTGGGCGGTGCGATGGCCGCGGCCACCGACGAAGCCGGCATCCAGTTCCGCATCCTCAACGGGTCCAAGGGCCCGGCCGTGCGCGCGACGCGTGCGCAGGCCGACCGCGTGCTCTACAAGGCGGCCATCCGCCATCGCCTGGAGAATCAGCCGAATCTCTGGCTGTTCCAGGCCGCAGTGGACGACCTGACAGTGGAAGGCGGCAGGGTGACGGGGGCCGTCACGCAGTCGGGCGTGCGCTTTGCGGCGCCCGCGGTGGTGCTGACGGCGGGCACCTTTCTGGACGGGCGGGTGCACATCGGCTTGCAGAACCACAGCGCCGGCCGGGCGGGGGACCCGCCGGCCGTCACACTGTCGGCGCGCCTGAAGGAGCTGAAGCTGCCGCAGGGGCGGCTGAAGACGGGCACGCCGCCGCGCATCGACGGCCGCACCATCGACTTCTCCCGGCTGCAGGAGCAACCGGGCGACGGCATGCCCGGGTCGGACGGCGCCCCGCCTTCCACACCGCTGCCGGTGTTCAGTTTCCTGGGGAACGCGGCGCAGCATCCGCGGCAGGTGCCGTGCTGGATCACCCACACCAACGAGCGCACCCACGCCATCATCCGCAGCGGCTTCGACCGCAGCCCCATGTTCACGGGCGTCATCGAAGGGGTGGGGCCGCGCTACTGCCCGAGCATCGAAGACAAGGTGAACCGGTTTGCTGACAAGGGCAGCCACCAGATCTTCCTCGAGCCCGAGGGGCTGACCACCCACGAGTTCTACCCGAACGGCATCTCCACTTCGCTGCCTTTTGACGTGCAGATTGAAGCCGTGCACTCCATCGTCGGCCTTGAAGACGCCCACATCCTGCGCCCTGGTTACGCCATCGAGTACGACTACTTCGACCCGCGTGAACTGCGTTCGAGCTTCGAGACGCGGGCCATCGGCGGGCTGTTCTTCGCCGGCCAGATCAACGGCACCACGGGCTACGAGGAGGCCGCTGCGCAGGGCCTGTTCGCAGGCCTGAACGCTGCATTGCAGGTGCGGGGCCGCGAGCCCTGGCTGCCGCGTCGCGACGAGGCCTACCTGGGCGTGCTGGTGGACGACCTGATCACACGCGGCGTCACCGAGCCGTACCGCATGTTCACCAGCCGCGCCGAGTACCGGCTGCAATTGCGCGAGGACAACGCCGATCTGCGCCTGACCGACATCGGCCGCCAGCTGGGCCTGGTGGACGATGTCCGCTGGGAGGCTTTCAGCCGCAAGCGGGACGCTGTTTCACGTGAAACACAACGATTGAAGTCGGCCTGGGTGCACCCGGCCGTGCTGCCCAGTGCAGACGCCGAGCGCTTGCTGGGCAAGGCGCTGGAGCACGAGCACAGCCTGCTGGACCTGCTGCGCCGTCCTGGTATCGGCTTCGATGCGGTGAGCGAGGTGGCGGCGATCGCCCGCCCCGAAGCCGTTGTTTCACGTGAAACACTGCGTGCCGAACTGGGCGCGGAGCTGGCGGATGCGGTGATCGAGCAGGTGGAAATCGCCACCCGCTACGCCGGCTACATCGACAAGCAGCAGGACGAAGTCGCCCGAGCCGCCGCCTATGAGCACCTGCCGCTGCCGGCGGACCTGGACTACCAGGCGGTGAAGGCGCTGTCCTTCGAGGTACGACAGAAGCTCAGCGCTCACCGTCCCGAAACCCTGGGCCACGCTTCACGGGTGCCTGGGGTCACGCCCGCAGCCATCTCTTTGCTGCTGGTGCACCTGAAGAAGGGGCGCTTGCGGCAGGACAGGGCAGGGCGTGAAGGCGGTGCTGCAATGTCTTGGGCCACCACCGATGAGGCGGCGTGAGCTGCCGAGACAGCGATCCGGCAACTGCTTCTCGGCACTTGGGTCCTCGAGGGGCCGTTGACCGGACCTGGCAGAGGGTGGTGGGCCACACGGTGCACCTGGCGTGGCGCCCACCCCAATGAGGGTGCCGATAGGCCACTCCAGCGCCCCTCCGCCCGCATGGAGCCCGGAGGGCCCGCCAACCTGGAGGATGTACTGGCGGTGGTCAGCGCCCCGGGCTCGGCCTGAGAGCTTGTGAGATACCCCCACCCCACTCACCCGCTCGTTCGCCCCAAAGGGCGCCGCTCAGCGTTGCAAATGCTCGCCGTAGCACGAGCTACGGCTGTGCTTTGCGCCTTGATCGACCCCCTTTGGAACGCCCGCTCGGGCGCGCCGGAATACTTCACAAGCTCTCAGACGAGGGCTTCTGTCGTCCCAGGCCCTGGTGCGAGATCTCGGTGCGAGACCCCTGCGCCTACACACTCCAAGGCCTTCCTGTTCTGATGCAGACTGGCCCTTTCGATAGCCCCGCCCGTACCGCATGACCGACCTGATGGAATCGTTGTCCCTCCCCTTGGGCCAGGGCCTGGAGCGCCTGGGCCTGGAGGTCCCGCTGTCGGCTCGCCGGCAGTTGGTCGGGTATCTCGCGTTGATCGACCGCTGGAACCGGGTGTACAACCTGACGGCCGTCCGCAACCCGGCCGACATGCTGGTGCAGCATCTGCTGGACAGTCTGGCGGTGGTGACCCCGCTGCGGCGGCATCTGCAGGCCCAGGGGCCGGCCCCTGGTGTCGATAGCCCAAGCGCGCGAATGCTGGATGTGGGCAGCGGCGCGGGCTTGCCCGGAGTGGTCTTGTCCATTGTGGAGCCGCGCTGGGAGGTGACGTGTGTGGATGCCGTGGCCAAGAAAGCCAGCTTCATCCGCCAGGTGGCGGCCGAGCTCGGCCTGCCGAACCTTCGCGCCCAGCACGCCCGTGTCGAGGACTTGCCAGCGCCGTCCGGATTCGACATCGTGACCTCCCGCGCCTTCGCCTCGCTGGCCGACTTTGTGTCCCTGACGGGCCAACTGCTGAGCCCGACCGGGTGCTGGATGGCGATGAAGGGCAAGGTGCCTGAAGACGAGGCGGCCGACCTGCCTGCCGGAGTCGAGGTGTTTCATGTGGAACAACTGAACGTGCCGAGCCTGGAGGCTCAGCGCTGTCTGGTGTGGATGAGAAAGACGCGACCATGAAAAAGCTGAACTCTGAAAGCGGCCGATTGCAGTCCCTGCGCCGCAGCCGTCCATCTGCCAAGGCCCGACGTTGGTGGGCGGCGGGTCTGCTGGCAACCGCCGCCCTGACCAGCTTGGCGCAGGTACCGGGTGCTGGCGCCGCGCCTGCGCCTCCCGCGGGCTCCGCAGTCTTGGCGCCGCTGCAGTCTTTGCCCTCCCTGGAAGTGCCGCCCTACATGGGCACCTGGTACCAGGTGGCCCTGTTCCCCAATGTCTTCCAGCGTCAGTGTGTGAGCGACACCACGGCCATCTACCGGCAGCAGCCGGACGGCACGGTGGAGGTGAAGAATCGCTGCCGCACCGCCGACGGCCGCATGGACGAGGCGCTGGGTCAGGCCCGCCCCACCGGCACCCTCACCGGTACCACCTTGGCCCCGGCCCGGCTGGAGGTCAGCTTCCTGCCGGCGTGGCTGCGCTGGCTGCCCGTGGGCTGGGGCCGCTACTGGGTGATCCAGCTGGCCGAGGACGGCCGCTACGCCGTCATCAGCGAGCCCAAGCGCGAGTACCTCTGGATCCTGTCGCGCCAGCCTCGCCTGTCCCCGGCCGATGAAGCGGCGATCCGCAGCCGGCTGGCGCAGCAGGGGTTCGCGGATCTTTCGAAGTTGCAGATGCACCGCCACACGCCCTGACCAGAAGCTGCCGCCAAGGCACTGGCACTGTTATATTTGCATATAACTTGCCAGCCCGCTCCACCAGCCATGCACCACACCAGTCTTCGAAAAGTCGGCGGTTCCGTCATGCTGACGATACCCCGCACCCTGTTGGACCAACTGGAGTTGGAGGCCGGAGCGCGTGTGGACGTGGCTGTCAGCGAAGGACGGCTCGTGGTGGAGCCCGCCCGCAAGCCCAGGTACACGCTGGCGGAACTCCTGGCAGCTTCCGATTACGCCGGGGTCACGCCTTCTGACGAAGACCGGGCCTGGATCGATGCCCCAGTGGCAGGCCGCGAAATCCTGTGAAGCGGGGCGATATCTACCTCGTCGATCTGGACCCGACGGCTGAGCGTGAGCAGCAGGGCAGCCGGCCCGTGCTGGTCGTATCGCCCACCGAATTCAATGAAGCCACCAGGCTGCCCGTGGTCTGCCCCATCACCCACGGGGGAGATTTCGCGCGCCGAATCGGCTTTGCGGTGGAGATCACCGGAATCCGAACGACAGGCGTGATCCGCTGCGATCAGCCCAGGCTGCTGGACTTGAGCGCGAGGAGGGGCCGACAGGTGGACAGCCTACCCTCTGCGTTGATGGACGAAGTGCTGGCACGCCTCACCCCGCTGTTCAGCTGACCCTCCAGCGATTCAATTCAACGCACACACCACCATGTTCGGCATCACCGACTACGGCGCCTTCTGTGCGGCCGTGCTGCTGTTTCTGGCACTGCCCGGGCCTGGCACGTTTGCCTTGCTCACCTCCACCGCCAAGGGGGGCTTCAGGGCAGGGGCTGCGGCCACGGCCGGGGTCATCTTCGGAGACCAGGTGCTGATGTGGCTGGCGGTGGCGGGCGTGGCGGCATTGTTGGCAGCGCATCCGACCTGGTTCCGTGCCATCCAGTATGCTGGCGCGGCCTACCTCGCCTGGATCGGCCTGAAGCTGCTTTTCGCCAAGGAGGGTGACGCGCCGCCCATCCGCATCGAGCCGCACCATTACCTGCGTCAGGCGCTGCTGATCACGCTGCTCAACCCCAAGGCCATCGTGTTCTACATGGCCTTCTTCCCGCTGTTCATCGACCCGGCGCGCCACGAGGGCATGGTCACCTTCACGGCCATGGCCGTGACCATCGCCGGCATCACGGCGGCCTACTGTCTGGTGCTGTGCGCGCTGGCGGGTCTGGTCACCGAGAAGGTGCGCACCCACCAGCGGCTGGCACGCTGGATGGAGCGTGCCGCCGGCATCTTCCTCATCGGCTTCGGCCTCAAACTCGGCAGTTCCTGATGCGCACCTTCTGCATTGCCAACCAGAAGGGTGGGGTGGGCAAGACCACCACCGCCGTGAACCTGGCTGCGGGCCTCGCCAAGATCGGCCAGCGGGTGCTGCTGGTGGACCTGGACCCGCAAGGCAACGCCACCATGGGCTCGGGCATCGACAAGCGCCAGTTGCCGCTGAGCGTGTACGACGTGCTGCTGGAGTCCGCCAGCGTGGCCGAGGCGCGGCAGCGCAGCGAGAAGGGCGGCTACGACGTGCTGGGCGCCAACCGCGAACTGGCCGGGGCCGAGGTGGAGCTGGTGGGGCTGGAGCGGCGCAACGACCGCCTGCGCGCCGCGCTCAAGGCCGCGCAGGCCGACCACGACTTCGTGCTCATCGACTGCCCGCCGTCCTTGAGCCTGCTGACGCTGAACGGCCTGTGCAGCGCCCACGGCGTGGTGGTGCCCATGCAGTGCGAGTACTTCGCGCTGGAGGGCTTGAGCGACCTCGTCAACACCATCAAGCAGGTGCACGCCAATCTGAACCGTGACCTGCAGATCATCGGCCTGCTGCGCGTGATGTTCGACCCCCGCATCACGCTGCAAACCCAGGTGAGCGACCAGTTGAAGGCGCACTTCGGCGACAAGGTCTTCCAGACCGTGATCCCGCGCAACGTGCGCCTGGCCGAGGCGCCCAGCTACGGCCAGGCGGGTGTGGTGTTCGACCCCTCGTCCAAGGGGGCGCAGGCCTACGTGGCCTTCGCGCAGGAGATGGTGCAGAGGCTGGGGCAGTGACGCTTCCGGCCCCTGACGAGGATGGGGCGACCGCCCTGCATCCAGGCTTGGGGCCGCAGCCGTCCGCCGCGGTGGTACTGGCCCAAGACATGGACCCGGCGCTGCTGCAGCGCATTGAGGACAGCAGCCTGAACGCCAGCGCGCCGCCGCAGCAGCGTTGGCTCGACGGCTGGATCGTGCGCACCTGCCCGGGCAAGGCCAAGCGGGCGCGCTGCATCAATGCCGTAGCCCCCGGCGTGCGAACCCCGCAGGCCAAACTGGTCGAGTGCGAAGCCTTGTTCCAGCAAGCCGGCTTGCCGCTGGTGGTGCGCATCACCCCCTTCACCCAGCCGGCGGGCCTGGATGCCGAACTGGCGCGCCAGGGCTGGCCGATGTTTGACGACACCCGGGTGATGGTGCTGGCCGAGATGGAGGGCAAGACGGGCGAGGCGGGCAAGACGGGCGAGGCGGGCGAGACGGGCGAGACGGGCGAGACGGGCGAGACGGGCGAGACGGGCGAGACGGGCGAGACGGGCGAGACGGGCAGGGCGGGCCTGATTCGCCAGACGGGCCCCACTGACCAGACGGCCCGGACGGTCGAAATGGCCCCACCGGGCCTGCCCCCCGGCTGGAGCGAGACCCTCGAAGGCGCGCTCGGCTACGCCCGCACGGTGGGGGCCCTGCGCGGATCCTCGGCGCTGGAGGTCGAGTCCCACGCGCAGCGCCTGCAAGGGTCTCCCGTGCCCTACACCGGCCTGGTCTGGCGCGATGGGGCCGGAGCGGTGCAGGCCTGTGGACAGTTCGCCCGCGATGCCGACTTGGTGGGCCTGTACGACATCTTCACCGCCCTCGCCGCGCGTGGCCGAGGCGTGGCCCGCGCGTTGTGCGCACGCCTGCTGCAACTGGCGTTGGACGAGGGCGCCCGCACCGCCTACCTGCAGGTGGACGCGGCCAACGCGCCTGCCCGCAAGGTCTACACCCGGTTAGGCTTTCAGGACGTGTACAGTTACCACTATCGCAGCCGTGAAGCCTGAACCGCGAAGCGGGCACTCACTGAAACCCCAGCCTCAGCCCGCATGATGCCGGCCGCGTGACAGGCTGGGACCGGACTGCCCAACCCGGCCGCCAACCCTGCAGAAACGGGCATCAGCCCCTCGTCGGCCCCACCACCTCGATGCCCGCCTGGCGCAGCGCTGCGTCCAGCGCGGCGATCTCGCCGGCCACCAGGGCGTCCAGGCGCGCCAGTTCGGCGTCCACCTTGGCCATGGCCTCCTGCGACACCTCGCGCGCCTGCTGCGTGGGCGGCTCGTCGGCGATGGCCACCACGCTGATCAGGTCGGACAGGGTGTCGTTCAGGCCGGCGCGGTGGCGCAGCACGTCCCTTGACGACTCCCGGTGGATGTCCACCAGCACGCCTTCGATGGCTTCCAGCGCCAGCACCATGGACTTGCCGCGCTCGGCCAGGGGCTGGTCGCCCGCGCCCAGCCGGCGCTCCAGTTCGCGCAGTTGGCGCTTGAGCAGACGGATGCGGTTCACCCCCTCATTGAGCGAAGACCAGCGTGCGTACAGCTGGCGCAGCAGCGCACCTTGCTGCTCGAAGGCGCGCTGCGAGGTCTTCACGCGCGGGTCCTTGATCACGGCGAAGCCCGCCTCCAGGCGCTGGCCTGCGGCTTCCAGCACCACGCGGTAGCGTCCGGGCACGACAGCCGGACCGGGGATGTCCTCGGCGTCTTCGGCCAGCGGCTTGTTGCGCCGCGTCATCAGCGCCGGGTCCAGCTTGACCGGGCCGCGGTGGCGCAGGTCCCACACACAGCGGTTCAGGCCCGGCTGGGTGCCGGGCTTCTTGCTGTGGGGCAGGCTGGCGTCGTCGCTGGCCAGCACGTTGACCGCCTGGCCGGCCTCGTCCAGGAAGCTCAGTTTCACCGCCCCCTTGAAGCCTTCGGGCAGCTGGTAGTAGATGAGGGCGCCGTTGGGCGGGTTCTCACCCACCTCCAGGAAGCGGCGGCCGGGCTTGCTGTCTGCGCCCACCATGGTCTCGGTGCCGCCGCCAATGCCAAAGGCCGGGCCGTAGCTGACCCCCTTCTTGGCGAAGCCCGAGCCCGCGCTCCAGGACAGCCGGGCCCGCACGGTGTCGCGTGGCGTGACCAGTTGTACCGCCCCGCGCCCGGCCTGCAACTGGCGCATCGGCTCGATGTCGTCCAGCACCCAGAAGGAGCGCCCGTGCGTGGCCGCCACCAGATCCGAGCCCTTGAGCTTGAGGTCGTAGACCGGCGCCACCGGCAGGCCACCGGGCATGCGCTGCCAGTGCTGGCCGTCGTCCAGCGTGTAGAAGATGCCGGTCTCGGTGCCCACGAACAGCAGGCCCGGGCGCACCGGGTCGGCACGGACCACGCGCGTGATCTCGCCCTGGGGCAGGTCGCCGTTGATCGACTGCCAGGTCTTGCCGCTGTCCCGTGTGCGGAACAGGTAGGGCCGGTAGTCGGCCTGTTTGTAGCCCGTGGCGCTGACGTAGACGGTGTTGGCGTCGTGCGAGGAGATCTCCACGCAGCCGACGTAGGCCAGTTCGGGCATGCGCGCGCTGCGAGCCCGTGGCGTCACGTTGGTCCAGGTGGCGCCGTCGTCGCGGGTGACGTGCACCAGGCCGTCGTCGGTGGAGGCCCAGATCTCGCCCGCGCGGTGGGCTGACAGCGCCAGGCAGGCGCAGGTGGCGTGAACCTCAGCGCCGGCGGTGTCGTGCGTGAGCGGCCCGCCCGAGTGCCCCTGGCGCGACGGGTCGTTCAGGCTCAGGTCCGGGGAGATGCACTCCCAGCTCGCGCCCTCGTTGCGGGTGCGGAACACCCGGTTGCCACCGGCGTACAGGGTCTTGGGGTCGCCCGGGGCGAAGACCAGCGGGTAGGTCCAGGCGAAGCGGTACTTCAGCTCGCGCGGGGCGATGCCGCGGGTGGTCTCGGGCCACACGTTCACCAGCCGGATCTGCCGCGTGCGGTGGTCGTAGCGCTGCAGCGCGCCGGCGCCGCCGGGGCTGGAGCCCACCGCGCCGCAGTAGACGATGTCCGGGTCGGTGGGGTGCACGGCGATGAAGCCGCTCTCGCCCGTGCCGGGGTAGGTGCAGTCGCCCAGCGTGATGGCGCCCCACTCGGAGGCCGTGGGCACGCTGATGGAGGTGTTGTCCTGCTGCGTGCCGTAGACGCGGTAGGGGTATTGGTTGTCGACGTCCAGGCGGTAGAACTGCGCGGTCAGCTGGTTGTAGATGGACGACCAGGTCTGTCCGCCGTTGAACGACACGCAGGCACCGCCGTCGTTGCCCTGCACCATGCGCTGCGGGTTCTTCGGGTCGATCCACAGGTCGTGGTTGTCGCCGTGCGGCGTGGTCACTTCGCTGAAGCTCACCCCGCCGTCGGTGGACTTCCACATCTGCAGGTTGGTGATGTAGACGGTGTCGGCGTGGCCGGTGTCGGCAAAGACATGGGTGTAGTACCAGGGGCGGTGCATCAGATCACGGTGAGTGCTCACTTGCGTCCAGTGCTCGCCGTGGTCGTCGCTGCGGTACAGGCCGGTGCCTTCGCCCTCGGCCTCCACCAGGGCCCACACGCGCCCGGCGCGCGCGGCCGAGGCGCTGACGCCGTGCTTGCCCAGCAGCCCGCCGGGCAGGCCGCCGCGGCCGGAGAGCTCTTGCCAGGTGTCGCCGCCGTCGGTGGAGCGCCACAGCCCGCTGCCCGGGCCGCCGCTGCTCAGGTGCCAGAAGCTGCGCCGCGCCGCCCAGCAGCCGGCGTACAGGATGCGCGGGTTGAACGGGTCCATGGCCAGGTCCACGGCGCCGGCGTCGGGGCCGCGGTCCAGCACCTTCTCCCAGGTCTGGCCACCGTTGCGCGAGCGGTACACGCCGCGCTCGGGGTTGGACCCGAAGGCGTCGCCCAGGGCAGCCACGTAGACCAGGTCCGGGTCCTGCGGGTGCACGCAAATGCGGCCGATGTGCCGCGTCTCCTTCAACCCCAGGTGCTGCCAAGTGCGCCCGGCGTCGGTGGAGCGGTACACCCCGTCGCCGTAGGACACGTCGATGCGGATGGTGGTCTCGCCCGTGCCCGCGTACACCACGTTCGCGTCGGACGGTGCCACGGCCAGCGCGCCGATGGTGGCGCTGGTGAGGAAACCGTCCGACACGTTGCGCCAGTACACCCCGCCGTCGGTGGTCTTCCACACGCCCCCGGCGCAGGCGCCGAAGTAGAAGGTCATGGCGTCGCGCGGGTCGCCGGCCACCGCCACCACCCGCCCGCCGCGCGGCGGGCCGATGCAGCGCCACTTCAGGGCGTCGAAGCCGAGGGTTGCGGCCGAAGCGACATCAGCTGGCGAGGCGCGGGGGGCGGTGCGTGCAGACGTGCGTGCGGACTTGGTGACTGCTGCAGTCTTTGAAGGGGCGGTGGTCTTGCGGGCGCGCTGGCTGGCGCTGGGGGCCTGGGGCATCAAGTGTCTCCGTGCATCAAGGTCGTGGCCCGTGTACGTCACAGGCTCTCGGACCCCCGATCTTCGGCCAATGCGCCGGCGCTGTCCTCAGGCTGTACCCGGGGGCGGGGCGTCCATGGGCGGCCGGATTTCACCTCTGGTCTGGGCTGAGCCTCAGGGACTCAGCACCGTCAACTGTCCCCTGGACAACAGCTTGCGAAAGTCTCGGTCAAATGTGACCAGATGCTCGCCGTGCTGCACCACGCAGGCGGCCAGCCAGGCGTCAGGCAGATCGTTGCCGCTGAGTTGCCGTTCCACGCACAGCGAACGAAGGTGCGGCCACTCAGCGCCTGCCAAGCTCTGTCGCACGCCAGGCGCGGCCAGCAGGGCGTCGATGAACGCCACGGCTTCATCGATGGGCGTGGGCTGCTGAAAGATCCTCGGGCTGGTGACCAGGCGCAGGAAGCTGGCCGTCACCATGGGCATCACACTGAAGGAGGCACCCGAGCCTGCGGCGGCCACAGCTTGTTCAAGCCAAACACGGGCCGTGGTGTGGTGCGGGTGGTCGGCGCGAAAGGCGGCCACCAGCACGTTGACGTCAGGCGTCATCGTCCAGCGCGTCGAGCAGGGACTTGTTGCTGAGGGGGTTCACCCCCGCCACCAGCCCACCGCGCCCCTTGAACACCGGCAGGCGCACCCGGCCCGGCTTCACAGGCGATGCCTGGGCCCGCAGGCGCAGCTGCAGCCCTTCCTCGATGAGCCGCGTGAGGCTGGTGCGCTGCTGCGTCGCCATCGCCTTGGCGTCCGCCAACAACTGGTCATTCAGGTTCAGCGTTGTCTTCACGGCTTGATGATACAGATTTCTGGCTGTTCAAGCGCCTCCTCCAGGCCTTGATCCGCTGAAGCAAAGCCCGTGACGCCGACCGCCGGGGGAAGATCCTGCGCGTTGAACTCACATTGCTCAAGTCACGGCGGGCAGCGGTTCCGGCCGATCTGGATCCTGCCTCGCTGGTCAAGCGATGATCGGGCTGGACACCAACGTCCTCGCCCGTTACTACATCGACGATGCGGGTGACGCGCAGGCGAAGCGGCAACGCCTGGCCGCACGACGGCTGATCGAATCAGGGCAGGCTCTGACGGTCAGCAAGACCGTCGTCCTGGAGCTCGAGTGGGTGATGCGCGGTTACTACGGCTTCTCGCAGGCCGAGGTGGCCTCTGCCATGCGGCACCTGCTGGGTTTGATGCATGTCACCGTCGAGGACCGCGAGGTGGTCGAACGGGCGCTCGCGAATAACGATGCCGGTGTGGCCTTCGCCGATGCCTTGCACCATGCCAGCTACAAGACTTGCGCCAGCGTGGCGACCTTCGATGACCGGAAGTTTGCACCCCGAGCCAGGAAGCTGGGCATGGCGCCTACGGTGACGGTTTTGTCGTAACGCCCGCCGAGTGGGCCAGCAGGGTGAGGCACCTGCTTTGCGGGGACAGCTTCCCCGCGGCCCTGTGCCATCAGCCCCGCTTCACAACCCCAGCCCCTCGTCCACCCCCAGGTGCACGTTCATGGCCTGGATGGCCGCGCCGCTGGCGCCCTTGCCCAGGTTGTCCAGGCGGGCGATGAGCACGGCCTGGTCGGCGGCGGCGAAGACGAAGAGGTCCAGGCGGTTGGTGTCGTTGCAGGCTTGCACGTCGAAGAAGCCGTCGGCCAGCGTGGCGGGGTCGCTCAGCGGCATCACGCGCACGAAGCGCTCGCTGTCGTAGTGCGCCGCCAGCGCGCGGTGCAGCGCCGCGCCGTCGGTGCCGGCGACCAGTTGCGCGTAGTGCAGCGGCACGGTCACCGCCAGGCCTTTGTAGAACGGTCCCACCACGGGCAAGAAGGCAGGGCGTGTGGCCAGTCCGGTGTGGGCCATCATCTCCGGGATGTGCTTGTGCGCCAGCCCCAGCGCGTAGGGCCGCGGAGACTTGAACTTCGCGTCCCCGCCAGGCTGTGCCGCCGCTTCGTACTCGGCAATCATCTTCTTGCCGCCGCCCGAGTAGCCGGTGATGGAAGTGGCCGACACCGGCAGGCTCCGGGGCACCAGGCCCGCATCCACCAGCGGGCGCATCAGGGCGATGAAGGACGAGGCATGGCACCCCGGGTTGGCGATGCGCTTGGCCGCCCGCAGCGCCGCGCGCTGCCCGGCGCACAGTTCGGGCAGGCCGAAGGCCCAGGCCGGGTCGGTGCGGTGCGCGGTGCTGGCGTCGATGATGCAGGTGTTCGGGTTGGTCACCAGGGCGGCGGATTCCTTGGCCGCCACATCGGGCAAGCACAAAAAGGCCACGTCGGCGGCGTTCAGCAGGCGCGCGCGCTCGGCGGCGTCCTTGCGGCGCTCGGGGTCGATGTGCAGCATCTCGATGTCGGCGCGCTGCGCCAGCACCTCGTGGATGCGCAGGCCCGTGGTGCCTTCCTGACCGTCGACGAAAACCTTGGTGGACATCTTTGCTCCGTGCTGCGGCGCCGTGCTGCGGCGCCGTGTTGGGGCCTGCGTGAACGACAGTCTGCAGGATAAGGGATAACGCCGAGGCCCGGTCCCGGCAAAGACCGACGGACGGCTGTTCCGGCGCCCGTGGCTGGCGCCACAATCCGCCCCCATGGTCACCAAGAAACCCAAGGGTCTGGGCCTCGGCCTGGAAGTCCTGCTCGGCCCCCAGGCCAAGGAGCCGCTGGCGTCGGATGCGCCCGCCGGCGCGCCCTCCACGCTCAAGCTCAGCCAGTTGCAGCCCGGCAAGTACCAGCCGCGCACGCGCATGGACGAGGGCTCGCTGTATGAACTGGCCGAGAGCATCAAGAGCCAGGGCGTGATGCAGCCGGTGCTGGTGCGGCCGGTGGCGGGCGAGGGCGGTGCGGCGCGCTACGAGATCATCGCGGGCGAACGGCGTTTTCGGGCCGCGAAGCTCGCCGGGCTGGACGAGGTGCCGGTGCTGGTGCGTGACGTGCCCGACGAGTCCGCCGCCGTGATGGCGCTGATCGAGAACATGCAGCGCGAGGATCTCAACCCGCTGGAAGAGGCGCAAGGGCTGCAGCGTCTGGTCGGCGAGTTCAAGCTCACGCACGAGCAGGCGGCCCAGGCCGTCGGCCGCTCGCGCAGCGCGGCCAGCAACCTGCTGCGCCTGCTTCAACTGACCGAGCCGGTGCAGAAGATGCTGATGGCCGGCGACCTGGAAATGGGCCACGCCCGCGCCCTGCTCTCGCTGGATGCGGCGCAGCAGATTCTTTCTGCCAACGAAGTGGTCGCGCGCAAGCTGACGGTGCGCGAAGCGGAGAAACTGGTGGCCAAGGCGCTGAACAATGGCCGGCAGGCGCCGCTGCTGCGCGTGAAGCAGGACAAGCCGCGCGATCTGGTGCGGCTGGAGGAAAAGCTCGCCGACGCGCTGGCCGCCGCCGTGGAGATTCGCGTGCACCGCAAGACCAAGCGTGGAGAACAAGGCGAGATCGCCATCGCTTTCGGTTCTCTGGAAGAGTTGAACGGACTGCTGGAGCGCCTGGGGGCGGGCGACGAGTGACGGACCCACGGCGTGGCCGTCCGAGGGCCGCCCCCCGGCCCGCGACGCCCAGCCCGGTATCGGCCAGGTGTCTTCTTCGGGACGACTGACGCCTTGTTGATCGAGGTCAGGGTGGCACTGTGGCCGCTTCTGGCAAGGTGTTGCCCGTGACCATCCCCCCCTCTGACCCGCTCCCGCCCCCCCCGGCCCCCGCCACTCTTGGTTTCGACGCCTTCTCCCCCAGGGAGGTGGCCGAGCGCATCGAGGTGCTGGGCGTGGCCAAGGCGCGCCTGCCGCTGGCGTCGATGCTGCTGCTGGCTGTGTTGGCAGGCGCTTACATCGGCTTCGGATCTCTGTTCTTCTTGTTGGTGACGGCCGACCCTTCCTGGTCCTTCGCCAGCACACGGGTGCTGGGTGGGCTGGTGTTCTCGCTCGGACTGCTCGCGGTGGTGGTGGCCGGGGCCGAGCTCTTCACCGGCAACCACCTGCTGGCCATGGCCTGGGCCGACGGCCGGCTGTCAGCGGCTGAGGTGCTGCGCAACTGGGCCGTGGTCTGCCTGGGCAACGCCCTGGGCGCCGCGCTGCTGGCCTGGGCCGTGGCGGGGGCGGACTTGGGGTCGCTCAACGGCGGCCGTCTCGCGCAGCAGGCGATGAAGGTGGCGCAGGCCAAGGCGGACTTGCCTGCCGACGTGGCCTTCCTGCGCGGCGTGCTGTGCAACGTGCTGGTGTGCCTGGCGGTGTGGATGGCCGCGGCCGGCCGCAGCGTGGTGGACAAGGCCGTGGCCGTGGTGCCGCCCGTGACCGCCTTCGTCGCGCTGGGCTTCGAGCACTCGGTGGCCAACTTTTTCTTCTTCCCCCTGGCCCTGCTGCTGGAGCCCACGGCCGCAGCGGCCGGCCTGACCGCGCCGGGCGCGGGTGCGATCCTGGGCAACCTGCTGCCGGTGATCGCCGGCAACCTGGTGGGCGGCAGTGTGCTGGTGGCCGGGGTTTACTGGGTGGTGTACCGGCGCGGGGTGGGGTGAGCAAGCAGAGTTCTGCAGCCGCACCCAGCGGGTGCAGTACCTCCACAGCCTACGCAAGGTTTAGGGCGTGGCCTGAGCCGTCTTCGGTGACCTTGCTTTGTGGGGTCGCGCTGGCAGACGCGGTCGCCAAGCAACCTGCTAACGCGATCCCGGTCGAAAAGGTCCATGCGTCTTGAGTGCCCGATGCCCGCTCACAACCAAAGCTGTGCCCGACAGCGGCCAACTGCGTCGCTATGCGGGCGTGGGCGTTCTGGCGGTGGCTGTGCACCTGGGAGTGCTGGGTCTTCTTGTCGAGTTCTTCGGCGTGCCGCCTGGCTGGGGTTCAGCGGCCGGTGCAGTGGTCGGGGCCCAGGTCGCCTTTTTCGGAAACCGGCGCTATACCTTTGGGCACCTCGGCCCGATCTGGCCGGCGTGGTGGCGTTTTCAGACCACCGCGCTTGCAGGTGGCGCGCTGGGTGCCTGTCTGGTGGGTTTGACAACGGCTCTCGGCCTTCATTGGCTCCCCGCTCAGGGGGCTGCAACGGCCATGGTGCTGCTGGTCACCTTCACGGTCAACCTTCGCTGGTCCTTTGGGGAACAGCGTCGATGACCGAAGCTCAAGCAAGTCAGCGCCCCCAAGCCCACCGCTCGTTCGCTTCGGAACGCCGTCTTGGACTGCCGACTTGGACCACCGACTGAGGAAGCTGTGGTGATGACCCTGTCTTCCGCGACCAACGCCATCGGATCTCGCTCGGATTCAGACCGCGCCCACCGGCTGACGGTTGCGCTCCTGGCACTCGCCCTGTTCATCGGCCTCGCCTCGCGTCTGTGGATGTCTTCTGTGATGCCCCTGGCCGACACGACCGAGGCCCGCTATGGCGAGATCGTGCGCGTTGGCCTGGCGCATGACTTCTGGCTGATGCCCCACGCGAGCGTCACCCAGCCCTTTTTCGCCAAGCCTCCGGCCTCGACCTGGCTGTCGATGATCGCCGCCACCGCTTTCGGCCTTTCAGAGGGCGTGTTGCGGCTGCCCTCGATGCTGCTGATGCTGGCGGTGGCCGCGATCTGCGCACGCCTGGCCACGCGGGAGTCCGGCCACGTCCCTGGCGCCGGCCTGTGGAGCGCCTGCGTCGTGCTGCTGTGCCCACTGGGCTGGGTGATGGCCGGCGCGGTGATGACCGACGCCGTCCACCTGCTGGCGGTGGTGGTGGCCATGGCCGGAGCCACCGCCGTGGTCGCAGGTGATGCACGGGCCAGGAAACTGGGCCGGTACGTGTTCTGGGCTGCGCTGGGCGCCGGGGCCCTGGCCAAGGGGTTGGCCACCATCGCGCTGGCCGTGCTGCCGGTGGCAGCTTACGGCGTGGTGACCCGAAGGCCCTTCGCCCTTGCCCGTGAGTTCCTCGCGCCCGGGCCGGTCCTGCTGGCCGTCGCGATCGCGCTTCCCTGGTACATCGCCGCCGAACGGGCCTACCCCGGCTTCCTGGGCTACTTCATCGTGGGAGAGCATTTTCAGCGCTTCCTGGTGCCGGGCTGGCAGGGCGACCGCTACGGCAGCGCGCACCGCGAGGCGCTGGGCACGATCTGGCTGTTCGCCGGGGTCTCGATCGGACCTTGGCTCATCGCCTTGATCGCCCTGCTGGTGCGCCGGATCCGCCGTCCTGCGCAGGAGGCTGGCAGCGCCACGGCCACCGGGGCTGCCTGGTGGGCGTGCTGGATTCTTGCGCCGCTGCTGCTGTTCACGTTCTCGCGCAACATCATCTGGACCTACGCCGCCACCGCGCTGCCCCCGCTGGGTATCTGGCTGGCCGTGACCCTGGCCAGCACGCCGTGGCGCCCCACCGCGGCGGCGGTGACGCTGGTCTGGGCGGTGGCGCTGGCCTTCATCGCGCCGCTCGTCGCGCGCAATGTCACGGAAAAATCCGCCAGGACCCTGCTTTCGCAGGTTCCCGGTGTCGACCCCCAGTTCGCCCTCCCGCTGGTCGTGCCGCACGGTTACCGCTTCTCAGGCGCCTTCTACTCGCAGGGCCGCGCCTGCGTGGCGTCCAGCCCCGCCGCTGAAGCCGCCTGCGAGGCAGCCTCCGGTGGCAAGGGGCTGCGCATCATGGAGCTGGCGCGCGCGCGCCAGATGGCAGCCGCCGGCACCGGCGAGATCATCGCCACGGACGCCCGCTCGGCCCTCTTGTTGATGCCGCCGCGCAGCGGGAGCCCCCAATGAGCGCCGCCCTGCCAGCGCCGGTGCGGCGGCCCGCGGACCCGCTGCTGTCGGTGGTGGTGCCGGCCTACCAGGAGTCGGCGGTGATAGGCGACTTTGTCAAGGCACTGCAAGACAGACTGGGCGCGATGGCGATGCGCTGGGAGATCGTGGTGGTCGACGATGGCAGCCGCGATGGCACCGCGTCGCTGGCACTCGCCGCAGGCCGCTCGGCGGCGGTGCGGGTTGTCCGGCTGTCGCGCAACTTCGGCAAGGAGGCGGCGCTGAGCGCGGGCCTGTCGCTGGCACGCGGCGACGCCGTCATCGCCATGGACTGCGACTTCCAGCACCCTCTGGAAACCCTGCCTGAATTCGTCGCGCGCTGGCGCGAGGGCTACGACATGGTCTACGGCGTCCGGATGGAGCCGCTGGCAGAGCCGTGGTCCAAGCGCACGCTGCGGCGGTTGTTCCATCGGCACATCGGACGCGATGACCGGATCGAGCTGCCCATGGGGGCGGGCGACTTCCGCTTGCTGGATCGCAAGGCAGTCGACGCGCTGGCCCGCTTCCCCGAGCGCGAGCGCATGATGAAGGGCCTGTTTGCACTGCTGGGCTTTCAGCAGATTGCGGTGCCTTACCGACAAGCCGAGCGGACGGCCGGTGCCTCGAGTTTTGGGCTGCGGCGCGTCGCCCGCCTTGCGACGACGGGCATCACGTCTTTCTCGGCCTTGCCCCTGCAGGCCTTTGGCGTCGCAGGGGTGGCGGTTTCCGCCGCGGCC
Organism: Burkholderiales bacterium; assembly: GCA_947464185.1. Lineage (GTDB taxonomy): Bacteria > Pseudomonadota > Gammaproteobacteria > Burkholderiales > Burkholderiaceae_C > Rubrivivax. Next base: position 14,121 of record CANHVY010000036.1, on the reverse strand, counting down.
TTTCTGTACGCCGCTTGGATCGTGTTTGAGCGCCTGTTTCTTGGGGTCGCTGTGGGCGGCTTTGCGACCCTTGCCGCCGGCCTGATGATCTTTGGCGGGCTCCAGATGTTGTCGGTCGCTGTCCTTGGCGCCTATGTGAGCCGCATCTATCGGGAGGTGAAGGCGCGTCCGCTGTTCATCGTCGAGCGGATCGACGAAGCTGGAACTGTTCCAGCGCCAATCGGCGACGGCACTCCCGTCGCCCGGGAGCGCCAGCCGTGATCCCGTCGTCGACGCCCGGGCGTGCCGTGGTGCTTTGCGCCGACGATTTCGCGCTCTCCGAGTCGGTGTCGCTCGCCATTGCAGAGCTCGCCTGCGGCGGCCGTCTTGGCGCAGTGAGCGCCATGACGGCGGGCGCCGGCTGGCCCCGCGCATGGTCGTTGCTGCCGGAGATACCCGACCGGGTATCTGTCGGGCTGCATGTGAATCTGGTGGAGGGCCGGGCACTCTCGGACGCCAAGCCTTTCCCTTCAGCTGCGAACCTCGCGGCCCTTGAACTCTGCGGCCGACTCCGGCGCGATGAGCTCGCTGCAGAGATTGACGCGCAATGGACGGCCTTTGAGGATCATGCCGGGCGCGGGCCAGACTTTGTCGATGCGCATCAGCACGTCCACTTGTTGACCACAGTTCGTGAGGCGCTGCTCGAGGTGGTCGCCAAGCGGGGCGGCCGTGTGCCGGTCCGCTCCTTGTGGCCAGCGGTGGGGCCGCGCGACTCGTTCGCCAAGCGCATGGCGTTCCGCCTGCTAGGCTCCAAGGCTCTTGCACGAAGACTCGACATGCTCGGGCTGGCTGCGAACCGGGCCTTCGGTGGCTTGCAGGCTTTCGATGCTCCGCAAGCCGTGCAAAGGGATTGGGCAGCGTTGCTGGGCGTCCTGCCCGACAACGCCCTGGTCGCCTGCCATCCGGCCCGCACAGCGGAGCCGGGCGATCCGATCGGGCCGTTTCGGCTTGCCGAGTATCGGTGGCTGGGCAGCCAGGACTTCACCGCCGCCAGCCGCGCGGCCGGGATCGACTGGGTCGCCGGGCCCCGGGCACGGCCGGCCTCGCCGACGGGAACCTCTGCTCATCTCGCCTGACGAGGTGGAGTCGCCATGGCCCCCCGGGTGGGCCGCTGCCGCGTTCACCCCGCCACGGTACCGTCGAACCCCAGATGCCGGGAGATGGCGCCAGCCGTGTCGATCACCACCGAGGCCAGCTGCAGCTGGCGCTCGGCCGTCATGCGCTCAGGCGGGCCGGACACGCTGATGGCCGCGAACACGCGGCCGGCGGCGTTGCGAATGGGCGCGGCCACGCAGCGCACGAACAACTGCAGCTCTTCGTTGTCCAGGGCGTAGCCGCGCTTGCGCACCTTGGCCAGGTCCCGTTCCAGCGCGGCCAGCGAGGTGATCGTGTGCGAGGTGTAGGGGCGCAGCCCCCCCGCCGCGATGCGGGCCACCAGGTCCTTGGGCAGGTACGCGCCCACGGCCTTGCCCACGCCCGTGCAGTGGATGGGTGCGATCTCCACGCGGCTGGCCAGGCTCTTGCGGGGCTCTTCGAAGTCCTCCCGCTCGATCACGACGACGCTCTGGCCGTTGAAGACCCCCAGGTGCACGGAGGCGCTGGAGTGCCGCGCGAGCTGGTCCACGAAGGGTTGCGCTTCGCGGTGCAGGTCCATGTTGGCCAGGGACAGGCTGCCCAGCTCGTACAAGCCGATGCCCAGCATGTAGCCGCCGCCCCTGACGTCCTGTTCGATGAAGCCAATCTCCTTGAGGGCCCCAAGAATGCGGTGCACCGTCGGCCGGGGCAAGCCGGTGCCCGCGGCGATCTGCGCGAGCGTCAGGTGCCTGGATACGCTGGTAAAGCACTGCAGCACGTCCATCATGCGCTGATAGGACTGGATGCGGTTCTTGTCGTCCTTTTCAGCGGGCGCGGGTAGGGCCATGGGTGTGCTCAGCGAGGGTGGGGCGGGCTGGGGGCTCTTCGTCACCGTGGGCGCTCTGCGTTGCCGGGAACCCCGGCCAGGCCACGGCATTCCGCCCCTTCCGGCAGCGCTTTCCCAGCGATGAAGCAGTGTACCGACCCCTCAACGCGCCAAGCTTCCGCCTGGGCGTTGCCAGCCCTTCCAAGCCAGCGCGGTGGCGCTCAGTTCACCTTCAGGTTGAGCTGGGTGATGAGGGCCTTGAAGTAGGCGCTGTCACGGTCGATTTCCGTCTTGAACCGGGCACCGTCGGCGACGGAGTAGCCCAGGTTGAGCTTGTCCATCGCTTCCTTGACGGCGGGATCCTGGGCTGCCTTCATGGCGGCGTCGGACAACTTCGCCAGCACATCGGGCGGCAGCCCCCGAGGCGCACCCAGCCCGCGCCAGGTGCCGATGGACAGGTCGATGCGCCGCTCCTTGAGCGTGGGCACGTTCTCGAAGGCTCTCAGCCGCTGGTCGCCCATGACCGCCAGCATCCTCAACCTGCCTGCAGCCACCTGGGAAGAGACCTCGGCTGGGGAAGGCACCACCGCGTCAATGTGGCCGCCCAGCAGGGCCACGACGGCCGGGGCGTTGCCCTGGTACGGGATGTGGTTGAAAGTGGCGCCCAGCTTCTGCTGCAGGCCCAGTGCAGCCAGGTGCGAGACCCCGCCCACACCAGCATTGCCGAAGCGCAGGCCGTCCTTGCTGCGTCTGGCGGCGTCTACGAACTCTTCCAAGGTGTTCCACGGGGACTGGGCGCTCACGGCCAGCACCACGGGATCCTGATTCAGGCGGACGATGGGCACGAAGTCCTCGGGCTGGTACTTGCCGATGCCCAGGTGCGGCAGGATCACCATCTCGAGGGTCATCATCGCGATCTTGTAGCCGTCAGGCTTGCTCTGTGCCACCTCGCCCAGGCCGATCGCGCCGCTGGCCCCGGGCCGGTTGAGGACAGTGAAGGGCTGGCTGAAGTGCTTCTTGGCGGCCTCGGCGAAGACGCGGGCGAGCACGTCGGTGCCGCCGCCGGCGCCGAACGGCACCACCAGCTCCACCGCCCGGTTGGGATAGGCGTCCCCCGATTGCGCAAAGGCCAAGGGCGAGGTGGCTGCAAGCGGCCAGGCGCTCATGGCGACCAGGCCGGCTCTGCGGGTGATTCCTGAGGGCTTCATGCGGATTCCTGTAGGGGTTGAGGTGATGGCTTCAGCCGGAGCGTCCGGATACCGGAACACTTGACCGAAATGCGGAACGCTGAGAGACTTTATGAACCGGGGCACCCCGTGTCAAGTGCTGAACACCCTGATCTGCGCACTTCACGGCCTCCCGGTTCCGCGGTCCGCATCGGCGCACCCCTCACAAGACCCTCCACAGGAACCCCAAGATGAGCTCCAAGACTCCTGACCTGCGCCACCTGCTGCACGGCGTGCTGCCCCCGATCGCCATGCCCTTCGACGAGCAGGGCCGACTGGTGCGAAACGCCATGCGCGAGCAGATCGACCTGATCGTCAACGCCGGTGCCAACGGCGTGGTGGTGGGGGGCAGCACGGGCGAGGGCCACACCCTGTCGGACGCCGAGTTCGTCGAGTCGATGCAGGACGCCTACGAGGCCACCGCCGGGCGCGTGCCTTTCCTGGCCGGGCTCATCGTCAACAGCACCGTGCAGGCGATCCGCCGCACCCGCATGCTCGAAGGCATGAAGGTGGTGGCGCTGCAGGTCACGCCCGTGCACTACCTGTTCAAGCCCGACGAGCAGGCCACCATCGAGCACTTCCGCACCATCTGGGAGGAAACCGGGATTCCCATCCTCATCTACAACGTGATCCCCTGGAACTACCTGAGCGTGGACTCCATGCTGCGGATCATGGACGAGGTGCCGGGCGTGATCGGCATGAAGCAGAGCAGCGGCGACCTCAAGTCGCTGTCGGACCTGCTGCTCAACGTCAAGGAGCCCAACATCGTGCTCAGCGGCATCGATGCGCTGCTGTACCCCGGCTTCGCCCTGGGCATGCACGGCGCCATCTCGGCCTTGACCAGTGCCGTTCCCGGGCCCGTGGTCCGCCTGCAGAACATGGTCAAGGCCGGCCGCCACGACGAGGCCCGCCAACTGCACTTCCACCTCAACCGGCTGTGGAACACGCTGCCGCACGAGATCCTGCCGGGTTGCGTCAAGTACATCCAGCACTTGCAGGGCCTGCCGCTGTACCACCCGCGCGCCCCGATGGTCCCGCCTGATGAAGGCCTGAAGGCGCGCATCGCTGAGGTGCTCAAGCCGGTGCTGGCGGCCTGATCGCTCCAGCCGCCCGCAGATGTACCGAGGCCGTGAAAGATGAAGAAGTTCCTGAACCAACCGGGTGACTACGTCAACGAGATGCTCGAAGGCCTGTGCGCGGCCCATCCGGGGCAGTACCGCCAACTGCCCGGGCACCCGCGCGTGGTCGTGCGCGCGGCCCCGCCCCGGCCCGGCAAGGTGGGCATCGTCACGGGCGGCGGCTCCGGGCACTTGCCGATGTTCGTCGGCTATGTCGGGCCCGGCCTGCTGGACGCCTGCGCTGTGGGCAACGTCTTCGCCGGGCAGACGGTGGCCGACGCCGAGGCCGCGATGCGTGCCGTGAGCGCGGGCGCCGGGGTGTTGCAGCTGTATGGCAACTACGGCGGCGACAAGATGAACTTCAACCTCGCGGCCGAGGCGCTGCAGGACGAGGGCGTGGAGGTGCGGGCCGTGCGGGTGGCCGACGACGTGGCCAGTGCCGTGGCGTCGCAGCGCCACCTGCGCCGCGGGGTGGCGGGCATGGCCTACGCGTTCAAGCTTACCGGCGCCTGCGCCGAGGCCGGTGGCGATCTGGAGGAGGTGGCCGCGGTGGCGCAGCAGGCCTGCGACAACCTGCGCAGCGTGGGTGTGGCGCTGTCACCCTGCACCATTCCTGAAGCCGGCCGGCCGGGCTTCGACATCGGGGCCGACGACATGGCCTTCGGCATGGGCATCCACGGCGAGCCGGGCCTGTGGACCGGCCCGCTGCAGACAGCCGATCAGGTGGCCCAGGCCATGCTCGAAGCCGTCCTGCCCGAACTCGACCTCTCGCACGGCGACCGTGTGTCGGTCATGGTCAACAGCCTGGGCGCCACCCCGCTGGAAGAGCTCTACATCCTGTACCGCGCGGTCGAGCGCACCCTGCGGCGCCAGGGGCAGGCAGTCGTCGCCCCCTTGATCGGGCAGTACGCCACGTCAATGGAGATGGCCGGAGCCTCGCTCACGGTGCTGCGCCTGGATGGCCGGTTGGAGCCGCTGCTGTTGGCGCCGGCCAGCTCGCCGTTCTGGCGGCCGGCATGAGCGTCGACCGCGCGGCGGTCGAGCGCGCTCTTTGGCGGGTAAGCCAGGGCTTGCGTCAGGCCGCTGACGAGCTCAACGCCCTGGATGCGGTCGTGGGTGACGGCGATCTGGGCACCACGCTGGCCCGGTGCGCCTGCGCGCTGGACGGCACGCCGCTTGCCGACGGCACGGTGGCGGACCTGTTGCAGGAAGCCGGGGCCCGCTGCGCTGCGGCCTCAGGTTCGAGCTTTGCCACCCTGCTGGGGGCCGCCTTGCGCGCCGCCGCTCGGGCCTGCCGGCAGGCGGCGATGCCGCTTACCCTGGGTGACGGCGACATGGCCGAACTGCTGGGCCACGCCGCGGCGGCGGTGGCCCGCCTTGGTGAGGCTCAGGAAGGCGACAAGACCCTGCTCGACGCCCTGCTGGCCGTCCAGCGGTCCAGGCCGCTGGACGGCACACCCTGGACCGTGCTCCACGCGGAACAGGCGCTGCACGCGGCCCTGCAGGCGCTGCGCCCACAGCCGGGCCGCATCGGCCGGGCAAGGCTGCACGCCGGCCGCGTTGCCACCTACGACGATCCCGGCATGGTCGCGGTGCTCAGAATGGTGCAGGCGCTTTGAACTCGGCGCGCCGCGCACGGCTCACTGCGTCGCCCGGCCCGCCACCCGCTGCTGGGCCGCCAGCCACAGCAGCGCCCCGCCCACCAGCGTGATGGGTACCAGCGAGCCCAGGTTCAGCAGCGTCCAGCCCTGGGTGGTGACCAGCGCGCCTGAGGAGAACGAGCTCACGGCCATGGTGGCGAACACGCAGGTGTCCATCGCACCCTGGGCCTTGTTCTTCTCCTCGGGGCGGTAGGTGGTGGTCAAGAGCGTGCTGCCGCCGGTGTAGAGGAAGTTCCAGCCCACACCCAGCACGAACAGCGCCACCAGGAACTGCATCAGGTCCACGCCGCTCAGGGCCACCGCCACGCACACGAAGTTCAGCACCACGCCCACGCCCATCACGGGCAGGGCGCCGAAGCGCTTGATGAGGTGGCCGGTGAAAAAGCTGGGCGCGAACATGCCCAGCACGTGCCATTCCAGCACCAGCGTGGCGCTCTCGAACGGGTGCTTGCACTGCTGCATGGCCAGCGGCGTGGCGGCCATCAGCAGGTTCATCACGCCGTAGCCCAGGGCCCCTGCGGCCACGGCCACGATGAAGGTGGGCTGGCGCGCAATTTCCGCAAGCGGCCGGCCCGATGAGGCACCGGGTGCCGGCGCCTTGTGCGGCGGGAACTGGATGAAGGACAGCGCCACGAAGGCCACGGCGGCCACGCCGATCAGCGCCAGGTAGGCGCCCGCATAACGCACCGGCAGCAGGTCCACCGAGGCATCAGCGATGTTGGGGCCGATCAGGGCCCCCAGGATGCCGCCGGCCAGCACCCAGGAGATGGCCTTTTCCTTGTACGAGGGCTCCACCACCTCGGTGCCGGCAAAGCGGTACAGGGCGGCATTGGCCTGGTAGAAGCCGGCCAGCAAGGTGGCCAGCATCAGCAGGCCGAAGCTCTTCTGGCTCATGGCGTAGGCGCAGGCGGCTGCGCTCACCGCGGCCATCACCAGCCCCAGCTGGAAGCTGCGCTTGCGGCCCCACTGCGACTGCAGACGCGCCACCAGCGGCGCGCTCAGCGCGCCGCCGATCACATAGCTCGTGACCGGCAACGTGGCCATCCACCCCACCGGCGCCAGCGCCAGCCCCGCCAGGCCATTGACCGCGATGAAGATGACGGTGTTCGTCAGGAACATGCCCTGACAGAAGGCAAGCAACAGCAGATGGCGGTTCATGCCTCATCATCGCACCGGCGCCCTGATGTGGGCAGGGTCTTCAGTCGGGGCCCTGCGCAAAGCGGCTCCTGGGCAGGCCCTGCCACTGCTCGCCGGCTGACGGGCACCTGCAAGTGCCCGGCCCCTTGCTTACGCCTGTAGGTCATGCGGCGCGCAGATGCTCCTCAAGGCCCGGCCTTGCCGGGTACTGCGATCACCAGCGGCTGCCTGCCCAGCGGCCCTGGGTGAGGAAGAAGACGGCGTCACCGATCTGCACGCTGCGGTCGGCGCTGACATCGAACGAGTCGGTGCCCTGCGGCGCAGACAATTCAGGCCGCCATCCGAGCGTTCTGGTCGCCGTATCGACCTCAAGGCGCTGCAGTACATGTCGCGCTTCGGGGCCCCAGTCCGTGGTGCGCAGCGACGCAGGCAGCGCCACCCGGGCCACGGGGCCCACCTGCAGGGTGTTGATCCCGTGGCTGCTGTGGTCTGTGGCGCTGGCGCTTCCTTTGGCGCCCAGAGTCTTCGAACTGATGAGGGCAGGCTTGGTCGGGTCCCGCACATCGAACAGTGCCACCTTGGGGCCGAGAGCGGCGCCGCTTGCATCCGCGTCGCGGCCTACACCAAGCAGCAGGCCTTGGGGCAGCGGCAACAGCACGTCGGAGAATCCGGGCAGTTCCAGTTCGCCTGCGATCTTCGGGTCAGTCGGGTCCTTGAGGTCGAGGACGTACAACGGGTCGGTGCGGCGGAAGGTGACCACGTAGCCCGTGTCACCCGTGAAGCGCACGCCGTAGATCTGCTCACCTGGCTTGCCCAGGGGTGCGGGGCGTTGCGGGTTGGGCAGGACGCCCACGGGCTTGAGCGTGGCTTCCGAGGCACTCTCGCGCAGAATGGTGAGCGTAGCAGGCGAAGGCGTGGCAGCCGGCTTGGTGTCTGTACCCGTGCTCGTGGTGCCGACAGCATCTAGCCCCAGCACCCAGCCATCTGTGCCGGTGTAGCTGATCACCCGCAGGTCGCCCGCGAGCTCGCTCATGCGCAGCGAGATGCGCTCCGGCTCCCACCCCAGATGCCCCTTGACCTCGCCCGATGCCTTGTAGTTGAGGTTCAGGCCGTCGAAGGCGAACTTGTGCAGGTCGGTAGTGAACCCGGTGGGAAAGACCGAGCGGCCATCGGCGCTCGTGACCGGCTGCGGCGAGCGCGTGGTGGCCAGATACAGGTGCTTGGGAGACATGTACAGGCCTTCTGTGCCACCGAACAAGCAGCGCGAGCGGGTACTCAGCGTGGGCGATGCCAGGTCGATGGCCACCAGCGTGGTCACGGTCAGTGCGAGGGAAGTGGCCTTGGGCTGGACCATGCAGTCGTTTTCGCTCACCAGCGGCTGGCGGGCACCACCATCGATGCGCACGCCCGGCAGAATGTCGCCGGCCTTGAGCGCAGCCAGCGCGGCCTCGCGGTCGGGCTCCGTGGCGCTGGCAGGCAGGGCCTCGTAGGCCAGACGCGGGCTCCAGGTGGTGACGAGATGCACCACGTCACCCACGCGGCGGCTGGCCACGAGCTGGCCGTCCACGGCCAGGCGCCGTGCCGTGGTCAGGGAGCCGGTGCTCGAGATGTCTGCCACCTGCAGGTGCAGCACCGGTTCGGTGTTGGAGATCACGGGCAGCGCGCATAGCAGCCCGGGTGGGCAGGGTGCACCTCCCCAGGAGGGCGTGGCCGCCAGGGCCACCAGCCTGGTGGCCTTGTCGGACAGCAGCAGGCCCTTGGGGCTGGCTGCTTCGCCGCCCACGTCCAGGGGCAGCGTGGCCACGGGCTCCACGCTGCCGTCGGCGCCGGCGCGGGCCACGCGCACCTGGGGTCGCAGCCTGTCCTGGGCGTCGAGCAGGGTGTAGCCGTCCAACGCGAACAGCAGGCGGCCGTCGGTCTTGAGCAGGTCAGCTTCGTCGACGCCGGCCTCTTGCACGTTGGTGCCGGAGAAGACCGGTGCTGTTCCAGCCGAAGCCTGTGCCGACGCCCCTGTCAGGGCAGTGAGGCCCGTGGAGGTCGTGGCGGCAAGACGGTCGAAGCTGACGTTGGGGTTTGCCGCCAGGGCCGAGTGGCGGCCTCGCAGCACCTCCCGCACCTTGGGCACCAGCCCCCCTTCCGTCACCGGTTCCAGCGCCGCCAGCGGGCGCACGCTGGGCGTGACAGGCGATGCGCCGCCGCCTCCGCAAGCGCTTAGGGCGATCACTGCGCCAGCGAGGCCTCCAACGAGGCCCATCGAGACCGCCAGCCTCTGCCGGGACGACCGGGCAGTGCTGCGGCCGGGTACGGGCGTGGGGTCAGTCGGCCCCCAGGTGGGCGGGTTGGGTGTTGGGCAGGTCCTGCGGATGGTGATTCCTCCTTACGGCGTCGAAAGTGCCACCGATCCGACCGCCCTTCCCTGGGCCCGCGTTTGCGGGTTCTTGCAGCTGGATCGGTGACGTGGGATAATTTCCCACAAAACCTGAAGTCCTGTCAAGCACCTTTCGGCCAGCCCTCGTGAGCACCCGTCACCAGATCGTTTTGCGTACCGTGCTTCGGGCCTTGCGCCCCTTGCTGCTCCTGCTGCTGCGGCATGGGGTCACCTACACAGCATTTGCCGCGGCGCTCAAGCCAGCGTTCCTGGAGGCTGCGCGGCAGGAGTTGCGGACCCAGGGCATGCCGGTCAGCGACAGCGCCCTGACCCTGCTGAGCGGTGTCCACAGACGCGACGTGCGAGCGCTCACTCGCGGCGAAGCGGTTGCGGAATCTCAAGCTGATCTGACTCCACCGGTCTCCCTGGCAGGCGAGGTGGTGGGCCGGTGGATGTCGGACCCCGCCTGGCATGACGCTCAAGGCCGACCCCGAGAACTCTCCCGTGCGTCGTTCGATGAACTGGTGAGCGCTGTCAGCCAGGACGTGCGCCCGAGAGCCCTTCGGGAAGAACTGGTGAGGCTGGGCGTGGTGACTTGCGCCGAGGACGGCTGCGTCGCCTTGTGTGCCAAGGGCTTCGCGCCGCGTCAGGGCTTTGCAGAGATGGCAGGGTTGATGGCCGCCAATCTGGCCGACCACGCCCACGCCGCCACTGCCAACCTGCAGGACGGCGCGAACTTCCTGGAGCAGGCCCTGTACGTGGACCGGCTCAAGCCCGCATCAGCCGCACACCTGCACCAGGCGGCCACAGCGGCATGGCAGCAGGTTCTGCCCGGTCTGCTGCGCGAAGCGCGGGAACGCTTCGAGTCGGATCAGGAGGACGCACCCGACGCGGCGGCTGTGGCGCCCCCAGGCTGCCAGGAGGGCACACCCTCCGCGGGCCCGACCCTCACACCCAACAACACGCCCGACCCCATGCCTCGGCGCCGCGTGCGCCTGGGCGTGTATTTCTACGACACCGAGGACGATCCGTCATGAATGCTGAACCTTCCACCTGCTGGGCAGTCCGGCCCCGTCCTCGCTGGATGGTGATCACTGCGGCAGCCTGGCTGTGCCTCCAGGCACTGCTGCTGGCCGCATGCGGCCCAGGCGTTGGCGGCACGGGCACGGGGCTCACCTCTGCGGCTGACGGCCTGCAGGCCTTTGGGGCTCAAGCCGCCGCCTGCGCGCCCGGCGCTGCGGTGTCGCCCGCTTGCCCTGCCGCCTCGGGGCTGGGTTCGACGGGCGACAACCCCCCGGCAGAGCTTTGGCTCGACACCGCCCCGGGTGCGCGGTGGCGCCTGGAGGTGCAGGGGGACACCGTCACGCTGGAGCGGCGCTGCACGCAGGAACGCTTCAAGGGCCTGTGGGGAAGCAGCCCGGCTCTGGGCGCCCGCTACTTTGGCGTGTTTGGCGCCGAGGCAGTGCCGGGGGTTGCAGCCTCGTTGGGCGTGCGCACTGGCGAAGGCGGCAGCCTGGTGCTGGAACTTGGAGGGTTGGACGAACGCCTGTTGCTCCCGTCCGTCACTGTGCAGCGCCAGAGCGGCACCCTGCCAGCGCCGACCTGCCCTTGAGCCTGTCTTCTGCAGGGCCGCTGAAAGGCTCTCACCGCCGCAGGGAGGCGGCGGGCAGACGCGTCACAGCGCGAAGATCTTCCCCGGGTTCATGATGTTCTTCGGGTCCAGCGCACGCTTGATCTGGCGCATCAGGTCCACCGCGCCGACACCGGCCTCGTCCACCAGGAAGCCCATCTTGTGCAGGCCGATGCCGTGCTCGCCCGTGCAGGTGCCTTCCATGGCAATGGCGCGTTGCACCATCTGCAGGCTCAGGCGCTCGGCCGTGGCGCGTTGGCCGAGGTCACCGTCCTTGACCAGGTAGGCGAGGTGGAAGTTGCCGTCGCCCACGTGCCCCACGATGTAGTGCGGCAGGCCGGACTCTGCCGCCTCCTGCACCGAGATGTCGATGATCTCGGCCAGGCGCGAAATCGGCACGCAGGTGTCGGTGGTGACGGTGCGGCAGCCGGGGTTGCTGCTCATCCCGGCAAAGTAGGCCTTGTGACGGGCGGTCCACAGCCGCGTGCGTTCCTCGGGGGTGCTGGCCCACTCGAAGCCCTCGCCGCCCTGCTCGCCGGCGATGTCCTGCACCGTCTCGGCCTGCTCCTTCACGCCCGCGTCGGTGCCGTGGAACTCCATCAGCAGCAGCGGCGACTCGCGCATGCTCAGGCCGCTCTGGGCGTTGACGGCCCGCACCGCGTTGGCGTCCAGCAACTCGCAGCGCGCGATCGGCACACCCATCTGGATCACCTGGATGGTGGTGGCCACGGCCGCCTGCACGCTGGGGAAGTGGCAGATGGCGGCGCTCACGGCCTCGGGCAGCGGGTAGAGCTTGAGCGTGACCTCGGTGATGACGCCCAGCGTGCCCTCGCTGCCCACCATCAGGCGCGTGAGGTCGTAGCCGGCGCTGGACTTCTTGGCGCGTGTGCCGGTGCGGATCACCTCGCCGCTGGCCGTCACCACCGTCAGGCCCAGCACGTTCTCGCGCATGGTGCCGTAGCGCACCGCGTTCGTGCCGCTGGCGCGCGTGGCGGCCATCCCGCCCAGGCTGGCGTTGGCGCCGGGGTCGATGGGAAAGAACAGGCCGGTATCGCGGATCTCGCGGTTGAGTTGCTCGCGCGTGACGCCAGCTTGCACCGTGACCGTCAGGTCTTCGGGGTTCACGCGCACGATCTGCGTCATGCGGCTGACATCCACGCTCACGCCGCCCTGCACTGCCAGCAGGTGACCTTCCAGCGACGAACCGGTGCCGAACGGGATCACCGGCACGGCGTGCTGGTCGGCCAGCTTCACCACCGCCACCACGTCGTCGGTGCTCTCGCAGAACACCACCACCTCCGGCGGCGTCACCGGGAACGGCGACTCGTCGCGCCCGTGCTGTTCACGCACCGCCGGGGCGGTGGAACAACGCTCGCCGAAGTGGGCGCGCAGGGCGGCCAGCATCGGGGCGGGCACGGGCCGGGGCTCGACGCGGGGCGTGAAGTCGTGGGGGGCGTTCATGGTCTCGTCTCCTGTGGGCCGACTGTGCAAACCCGAATCTTCGCCGATCCGGCGTGGCAGGGCGGAAGGAATGACCCTGCCCCGCTCGGTGACCGGTGGCCCGCCTGCGGCTGGCATCCACTGATAGCATCGCCCGCACCATGAGCAACCGCCTCACCCAGATCGCCACCCGCACCGGAGACGACGGCACCACCGGCCTCGGCGACGGCACCCGCGTGCCCAAGGACCACCTGCGCGTGCAGGCCATGGGCGACGTGGACGAACTCAACTCCTCCATCGGCGTGCTGCTGGCCGAGCCCCTGCCCGGCGACGTGCGCGAACTGCTGGTGACCGTGCAGCACGAGCTCTTCAACCTGGGCGGCGAGCTGTCCATCCCCGGCTACACCCTGCTCAAGCCGGAAGCCGTGGCGGGCCTGGACGCGGCCCTGGCGCGTCACAACGAAGCCCTGCCCCGGCTGAAGGAGTTCATCCTGCCGGCGGGCACGCGCAGCGCCGCCCTGGCGCATGTCAGCCGCACCATCGCCCGCCGCGCGGAGCGCGCCGTGGTCCACCTGGGCCTGGCCGAGGCCATCAACGAGGCTCCCCGGCAGTACCTCAACCGCCTGTCGGACCTGATGTTCGTGCTGGCACGGGTGCTCAACCGCGCCAACCTCGACGGACTGGGGGGTGACGACGTGTACTGGAAGAGCGAGCGGCTGGCGCGCGAGGGCGGCTGAGCCGCCCGGGCCTGAACCCGGGCGAAGCCAGGGCGGCAGCCCTTGCGGGCGCCGTCCCGCGCACCTGTCAGCCCCGCCGCCGCGCCTGCACCGCATCGCTCAGCGTCTGCAGCACCCCCAGCGAATCGTCCCAGCCGATGCAGGCATCGGTGATGCTCTGGCCGTAGTGCAGCTGCGCCGGATCGTCCTTGCCCGGGGTGAACTTCTGCGCCCCGTCGCTGAGGTGGCTCTCCACCATCACGCCGAAGACCTGCCGACTGCCCCCGCTGACCTGAGCGGCCACGTCGCCTGCCACCTCGATCTGGCGCTGGTGCTGCTTGCTGGAGTTGGCGTGGCTGCAGTCGATCATCAGGCGCGGCCCCAGCTTGGCGCCGTCCAGCTCCTTGCAGGCCGTGGCCACGCTGGCGGCATCGTAGTTGGGGGCCTTGCCACCGCGCAGGATGACGTGGCAGTCCTTGTTGCCCTTGGTCTCGACGATGGCCACCTGCCCGTTCTTGTGCACCGACAGGAAGTGGTGCGCCCGCGCTGCGGCCTGGATGGCGTCGGTGGCGATCTTGATGTTGCCGTCGGTGCCGTTCTTGAAGCCGATGGGCGCGCTCAGGCCCGAGGCCAGCTCACGGTGCACCTGGCTTTCCGTGGTGCGCGCGCCGATGGCCCCCCAGCTCACCAGGTCTGCGATGTACTGCGGGCTGATGACGTCGAGGAACTCGCTGGCCGCGGGCACGCCGCAGCGGTTGATCTCCAGCAGCAGCTGGCGCGCAATGCGCAGGCCCTCGTGGATGCGGTAGCTCTCGTCCAGGTAGGGGTCGTTGATCAGGCCCTTCCAGCCCACGGTGGTGCGGGGCTTCTCGAAGTACACGCGCAT
>CANHVY010000035.1 GCA_947464185.1 Burkholderiales bacterium | reverse complement strand
GGGGGAGTCGCCGCCGCGCGGCAAGGCGCTACGGGTTACGCCCTACGGGCTTCACCCTTCGCGCCTTGCCGCGGTTGAAGACTTACACCACTTCCTGGGACGCAGCCATTCCACAAGACCGACTGCTCGGGCTGGCGTGTGCAGTGACCGTTTCGGGCCGCAGTGTGAATCCGAAGCCCTGCCAGGTAGCTGACACTCGAGCCCGTCCAGCCCCTCGTTGACGACAGGACACACCATGACCGCCAATCCCGACACCCACAGCAAGACCATCGGCTACCTGTTGTGGATCTTCGGTTTCATGGGCGCGCACCGCTTCTACTACGGGCGTCAACTCACCGGCACGCTGTGGTTCTTCACGCTGGGCCTTCTTTTCGTCGGCTGGATCATCGACCTGTTCCTGATCCCCGGCATGGATCGCGACGCGGATCGCCGCTACGTGGCCGGCCGCAAGAGCTACAACGTCAGCTGGGTGTTGCTGACCTTCGTGGGAATCTTCGGCATCCACCGCTTCTATCTCGGCAAGTGGCTCACCGGACTGCTTTGGCTGCTGACCGGTGGGCTGCTGCTGCTTGGCGTGCTGTATGACTACTGGACGCTGAACAGGCAGGTGGACGAGGTCAACGGCGGGGCCAGCTGACCCACTCGTTGTGCGGGCATCGATGGGCCGAAACACGCGGTGAGGTCTGCCATGGGCTCACTTCGCCTTCTTCTGGGCTGGCCACTGCTGCGTAGCGTGCAGTACCCGCAAGAACTCGACCGCGTCCGTGCCGTTGTCCTGGGCGATGTACTCCAGGATGGCCTCGCGGTCTGCGAGCGCCATGGGCCGCCATCGCAGCTCGAGCCCGGCGCGGCTCAACGCGAGGACCTGGCCGCGGCCTTGCCTGCCGGCTTGGTGCCCGCCTTCTTGACCAGAGCCTGCCGGCGCGCTGCCATCTGGGTGCGCGCCTGGTCGTTGCTCAGGCTGGGCCGCGGGTCGTCGATCGAGGCCTGCACCTGATCGCGGAACCAGGCGTCGTAGGCGGCCGCCTCGTGGGCGCGTTTCATGCGCTCGGATGCCGTCACGCTGCGCCGGTCGGGGGCCTCCTTCCGGGTTCCCCCTGGCTCGAACGCTGCCGCGTTGACCCGGTACTCGACGATGCCCAGCTCCTTCAGGTAGCCGGTCAGCGTCTCGAACTGCCGGAAAGTCTTCGGCCGGCCTCGGGTGGCCGCTAGCGTCTGGCTGCTGCGGCCATAGTTGATGACGATGCCCCAGCTGCGACCCGAGCCGACCACCTCGGCACCCACGTTTGCGCCGGCTGCGACCAGGCGGCGCAGGGTGCCGTGGTCGATGGTCTTGTCGGTGGTGGGCATGTCGTCGAGCCTCGCGCAACGAGGTCTTTGAAAACGGTTCAGCACTTTTCTAGAAAGTGAACCGCATCATCTTAGACGAAGAACCCATTGGTAGACGTAAGACTGGTTGGTTGGGGATGTTCTGTGGGCCGCCAGGCGACCGTTCAGATCATGGGGCCGCGCCGGCCGCCTTGCGGCGAGGGGGTACGAGGAGGGGCTACCGGGTCGCCCTCGATACGGAAGCGGAAGTCGCGGATCAATTGGCCGTCGATGTAGACGCGTATCGCGTGCGCGCCGGTCGGGTCGCCGGGGGTAAAGCGCCACTGGTTGGCGATGAAGCCGACTCCCGTCGGCGCGACTCGCTCAGTCACGGCAGTCTTGCGGTCAGGCGAGATGGTGTAGACGCCCAACGCCTCGCCAGGGCCCCAGTTGTCCAGCGACACGGGAAGCTCAAACTCCTCGCGCCAGACCACGGTGGGCTTGCTGGCCTTGTAGACGATGTACCAGCCATAGGGTGTGGCAGAGATGGCTGGAAAGTTCTCTGTCTCCAGCAGTATTCGGCGGCCCGATCCATCCACGCCGAACACGCCGAACCGCGCGGACACCACCTCGATCGCTGCGGGCTGTGCCGACGGCGAGCTCGCCGACGGGGCACTCCCAGGATCGCGGGTTTCTGCTGCAGCCGGCGCCACGAGGCCGCCCAGCTGCAAGGCGACAAGGGCGAGAAGGGCGACAGAGGGCATCAGTGCGAATTGAGAGCGCGAGGTCTTGGGCAGCATGTGGACTCCCGGGACTTGGTGGGGAAGATGTTCATTGTTTCTGAACGGCACCGGAAAGTCTGGCCCACCAGGCTCCGGTCAGAAGAACCTTGCCCACGCGGTGGGGCTGTCGGGCATGTTCCACCGCACTGACCACAGAACCCAGGTCGTAGGTGGCCGCAACCGACATGTGAAGGCAATTGCAGGCTCGTCAGGGGCGCTGGCGACGCCGCGGCGTCGAACTCACGTGGTACGGTGAAATTTCCGGGCTAGCCGGCGTTGGTCGCCCGGTACTCTGAATGTGCCGAGAACGCCCCCGCTGTGAGCTCCACATCACCGCGCGCGATGCCAGCTTTCCTGGCCGCGTCTTGCCAACCGTCCACCGCGCAAGCCACTTCCTCGACAACTTGCTCAGCGCGCTCGGGCGCTAGCCCATAGAACGCCGCAGTGGTCAGGACCGTCTTGAGGCTTGGGCGGTTGTCCGAATCGTCGATGTTCAAGACGTGTTCCCCCTTGTCGATGTTCGGGTTCACATCGAAGGCGGGAGCAAGCCGCCAGCCTGTCGCGGCCAGCACAAAGCCGTGATTGCGCAAATGGTCGTCCCTGTTGCCGACCGCCACATTGAACGCGACCCTGCGGAACAACTGCTCCAAGTCTTTGGCAACCTGGGCGCCGTCCCCGTTGGCACGAAGGAATTGAGCCAACTCCAGGTAGCTTGTGCCCTCACTGCGCTCCTTGCGAAGCAGCGTCATCGCAGAGGCGTAGAACCGCCGTGCACCGCTGGCGCGGTCGAAACGCTCTACGCAGAGCGTGTGGAACTCGTTGTTCAAACGCACTGCCTTGGCCGTCGGCACATCGACGCCAGACTGGCCGGCCAGACCGTGCACGACATGCTCCCACGCGCCAATGTCCCGGTCATCGTCGCGCGCCGGAAACTTACCAATCCACAAGGAGCCGTCTGTCTCAGTGAAGTTTGCTTTGGGGCGTGCTCCGCCCAGGGATGCGCCTGGCGCCGCCAACACCGTCAGCCACTTGCGCAGCGCGTCGAGGTCGTCGATAAGCCTGCCACTGAGCTGGTAGGCGACGGCCTCCAACTCACCCAGCGTGGTGATAGGCGGCGCTGCCATCTTCTCGTTGCCCAGAAACTCCTCGGTGCCGGCGTGGCGAAACCGGAGGGCACCTTGCCGCGTGAAGTCCTGAACCCCGATGAGGAAGTCCCACGCGTAGAGCGTGCGCGGCGTGCGCTTCTCGTCCTTCGCCAGCAGCGCCTCGCGTCGCTTCATGAGCGTCTGGCCCCAGCGGTCCGGCGAGGAGTCCAGGAAAATCCCGAAGTTGCCCAAATCCGGCTTTGGAAAGAAGGGGGCGTCGTCGAGGGTCAGGTCGGGGTCAAGCGCAAACGCGCGCGGGTCCCCAAGCCAGGCCCGCTCATAGTGGAAACGAATCTGGCCGCGGTCATGCGCCAAGGTGCCCACGAGGCACGGCGGCCCTAGGTCGCAGTCGAGCCAGACTTCCAGGACGTTGTCTTGGCCGCTCATGGCGCGCTCCCTGGGTTCACGGGCTTGGATGTCTCAGCCCGCCGGCGGCGAGGGCGGGCCGCAGGCGCCTCGAGGGCCAGGTCCTGCAGCTTGCGTCCGACCTTGTCGTCCGCCGCCAAGCCGTTGAGGTCGCCTTCGAGCCCCAGCACCGCCATCACCCGCAGGTATGTCCCCATCGTTGCGCCAGGGTCGCCCGCTTCCACCTTGTACAACGACGTGCGGGAGATTCCGGCCCGCTGGGCGACGACGGCATTGCTCAGCTTGCGCCGCATCCGCGCGAGCTTGAGCCGCTCTCCCAACTGGGAGAGCAGCCTTTGTTCTTGCGGAAAGACAACGGGCGGCTTGCTCGGCATTCCGCTATTATAGGCAAATAATGTTCTATTTGTCCATAATAGCGGACTTTCTTACTGTCCATGAGAGTCTTGGCAGGCAATCGAGATGCGCTGATGTCGTTGTTCAGTCCCAAGGACTTGAGCGCCGCGCCGGTCAGGTCAGCCAGTACCAGCGTCTTGCGCCGTTCACAGGCAAACCGCACGACCGAGCGCTCGGTCAGCTCTGTGGCCGGCACCTCGTAGCTGCCTCTGACGAACCGCCCGCACTCATGGATGACGCTCTCCGCGAAGGCTACTGTTGGTGCCGGCGTTAGCTTGAGCCATCTGCCGGGCGATGTCTGCGCCAGCACTATTGCCTGAAATGTCAATTCGATCAGCAACTTACGCCACTTCCAACCGGCTCACGGGAGGGGGCGGCGGATGGCTCAATCTGACGCCGGCGTCAACAGGCGTTGCCAAGAAGGCCCAGAAGGCGTGATGATTGAAGCTTGAACGGGCAGGGGCCGAGGCTCCTGCCCGTCGTCGCCACCGCCCACCTTCCTCTGCCGACTTGTCGACCATCACCGCCATCGCCACTTCAGGCCTGCGCGCTGCCGATGCAGCCATGCGCACCTCGGCGCACAACCTGGCCAACCTTCAGACTGAGGGGTTTCGGCGTGAGCGGGTGGTCCATACGGCGCAGGCTGACGGTGGCGTGATGACCTCAACGGTGCGCGCACAGGAGCAGGGTTCCTCGATCCACGAGGATCTTGTGGCCCAGTTGCAGGCCCGAAACGCCTTCATGGCGAACCTGTCGGTGTTTCGGGCGGGCAGTCGTGCAGCGGGCTCATTGCTGGACGTTTATGCGTGAAGAGCGGTTGGCCAAGATGCACGACGGCTCGGTCTGCACTGCAGGTCTCTGATCGAGGGGTGGTGGTGGCCCGCGCCCCGCAGGGCCGCCTGATGGCGGTTCAGCGCGTGCCGCGCGCGGTTCTGGCGGTTCTAGCGGGCCGTGCAGAAGCCGCTGACCTGTCCCAGGGCTTCCACTTGGGCAACCGATGGCCCACGCAGCTGCTTCCTTCATGAATCCCATCCATCCCAAGAAGCTGCTGCTGACAAAGTGGACCGCCGTCGTCCCCCGGAACCGGGAGAAGCACTTCGTGGTCAGCAAGGTCGCCCCGCCAGACGAGCCGGGCGGCGCCATCCCATGGGTCGAGCTGGAGGCCGTCCATTCCGGTCGTACCCAACGAATGGAATGGCGCGAGTTGCGCGACAGTGCGGTGTGGAAGCAGGGGTGGGTCTGACGCCACAGGGTTGCGAAGCATGACGCAGGCGATGACGGCTGGTTTCGCCCCCTGCGTCATGGTCGTGTTCGCCATGCGTGTTGGTACCGGTGTTAGCACTCAAGGACATTCAACAAGTCCCCGCCTGCCTCCGGCCTTCCGGGGGTTGGTTCTGGGTGTCGCTTGACACATGGGCGAAGGCTGCCGGCTGCCTGGCTCGGCATCAAGGGCCAGGGGAATCCAACGGTGCGCCAGAATCCTCAGGCACGGAATCCACGGGCGGGATTTCGTTGCATCGCTTCTTTGTTGGCCCGATGTCCTGGCCTCGCTGATCGGGGCGTGGAACTGCTCGCTGCGAATCCCCGGTGGCCGCGCATATCCTCGCGCCTGAACCCGCTCAGACCGAGAACGACAAGAACAGACAAGAACAGACAAGCACACATGGCGATCAAGAAATCCGATCTCTACTCCAAGCTCTGGGCCAGTTGCGACGAACTGCGCGGCGGCATGGACGCCAGCCAGTACAAGGACTACGTGCTGGTGCTGCTGTTCATCAAGTACGTCAGCGACAAGTACGCCGGCCAGCCCTTCGCGCCCATCCAGATTCCTGAGGGCGCGAGCTTCGCTGACATGGTGGCGCTCAAGGGCAGGAGCGACATCGGCGACCAGATCAACAAGAAGATCGTCCGCCCGCTGGAGGAGGCCAACCGCCTGCGCATCAAGGCCGACTTCAACGACGACGCACTGCTGGGCCAGGGCAAGGAGAAGGTCGAAAAGCTGACCAACCTGATCGGCATCTTCGAATCCAAGGACCTGGACTTTTCGAAGCACCGCGCCGATGGCGATGACATCCTGGGCGACGCCTACGAGTACCTGATGCGGCACTTCGCCACCGAGAGTGGCAAGAGCAAGGGCCAGTTCTACACGCCGGCCGAAGTCAGCCGCGTGATGGCCCAGGTGCTGGGCATCGCGAAGGCCAAGACCAGCCCCGACACCACGGTGTACGACCCGACCTGCGGCTCGGGTTCGCTGCTGCTGAAGGTGGCCGAGGCCGCGCCCACGCCCGTCAGCGTCTACGGCCAGGAAAAGGAAGAGGTCACCAGCGGCCTGGCGCGCATGAACATGATCCTGCACCACAACCCCGGTGCGGTGATCGAGCAGGGCAACACCCTGGCCGACCCCAAGTTCCTGGAGGGCGTTCAGCTCAAGACCTTCGACTACGTGGTGGCCAATCCGCCGTTTTCTGACAAGCGCTGGAGCACCGGCCTGGTGGGCGACGCCCACGGCCGCTTCGAAGGCTTCGGCACCCCGCCCGCCAAACAGGGCGACTACGCCTACCTGCTGCACATCGTGCGCTCGCTCAAGAGCGGCGGCCGGGCCGCCTGCATCCTGCCGCACGGCGTGCTGTTCCGCGGCAATGCCGAGGCCGAGATCCGCAAGAGCCTGGTGCGGCGCGGCCTCATCTTGGGCCTGATCGGCCTGCCCGCCAACCTGTTCTACGGCACCGGCATCCCGGCCTGCATCCTGGTCATCGACAAGGCCGGCGCCCACTCTGGACAGGCGCCCCGCAAAGGCATCTTCATGATCGACGCTGCCCAGGGCTTCATGAAGGACGGCCCCAAGAACCGGCTGCGCGAGCGCGACATCCACCGCATCGTCGACACCTTCAACACGCTGGACGACCGCGACCCGCGTTACGCCCGCATGGTGGGGCTGGACGAGATCGAGAGAAACGAGTTCAACCTCAACCTGCCGCGCTACATCGACAGCAGCACGCCCGAAGACCCGCAGGACATCGACGCCCACCTGAACGGCGGCATCCCCCAGGCCGACGTGCAAGCCCCCGCCACCTTGGGCCGCTACTGGACCGTGTGCCCGGCCTTGCAGACCGCCCTGTTCAAGCCGCGCCGGCCCGGCTACCTGGCCCTGGCCGTGGCGCCGGCCGCGCTCAAGCCCACCATCCACCTGCACCCCGAGTTTCAGGCCTTCACCCAGGCGATGAAGGCGCACTTCGAAGCCTGGCGCGGGCCCGTGGCGCAGCGGCTGAAGACCTTGACGCCCGGCTTCCTGCCCAAGGTGCTGATCGGCGAACTGGCCGAAGGCCTGCTTCAGCACTACGAGCACCCGCCCGCCGCGACGAGCCAGGCCGAAAAGCTGATCGACCCCTACGCCGTCTACCAGCACCTGATGGACTACTGGGCCCAGACCCTGCAGGACGACGCCTACCTCATCACCGAAGACGGCTGGCAGGCCACGCCCCACCGCGTGCTGGAGACCAAGAAGAACAAGGACGGCTCACCGGGCAAGACCGTGGACAAAGGCTGGGCCTGCGACCTGGTGCCCAAGGCGCTGCTGGTGCAGCACCACTTCGCCGCCGAGCAGGCCGAGCTGGACGCCTTGAGCGCCGAGCTGGAAAGCACCCTGGCCGCACAGGCCGAACTGGAAGAAGAGCACAGCGGTGACGAGGCGGTGTTCGGCGGCTTCGACAAGATCAGCGACAAGGAAGTGAAGTGGCGCATCAAGGAGATCGGGCGCGATGCCACCGCCGATGCAGACTCGGCCGATGAACTGGCCGTGCTGAAGCGCTGGCTGGCCCTGTCAGATCAGGCCAGCAGCCTGAAGAAGCGCCTCAAGGCGCTGGACGCCGAACTGGACGCCAAGGCCCTGGCCCGCTACGCCACGCTGACCCCCGACGAGGTGAAGGCCCTGGTGGTGGACCACAAGTGGATGGCGGCGCTGGGTGCGGCGGTGCACGGCGAGCTGGACCGCGTGAGCCAGGCGCTGACCGGGCGCGTGAAGGAACTGGCCGAGCGCTATGGGCGGACCATGCCGGAGCTGGTGCAGCAGGCGGACGACCTGGAGGCGCGGGTGGCGGGGCATCTGGCGAAGATGGGGTTCGCATGGAAGTGACCTCATCAAATGCAGCCCCTGCCTACGGACGAGTTGCTGCAGCGGTCGGTGGCTTGCCTACTGCCTGGACAGAGCAAGCCATTGGGCAGTTTTGCACCGTGAAGACGGGCCCCTTCGGTACGCTGCTGAAGGCAAGCGAATACTCAGAAATTGATGGCGTGCCTGTCATTTCGGTTGGCGAGGTTCGCGAGGGCTACTTTCGCCTGACTGAGCACACGCCGCTCGTTCCTGAAAGCGTGCAAAGAAGGTTGCCGCAGTACCTTCTGAAAGCAGGCGATGTTGTCTTTGGCCGGAAGGGAGCCGTCGACCGTTCGGCTCTTGTTCGGCAGCCCCAGGCTGGCTGGTTTCTTGGCTCGGATGGAATCGCCGTTCGCCCGTTCGGGGAACACTGTCCGGAGTACGTCGCAGCTCAATTTCAGAGCTTCAGGGTGCGCCAATGGTTGGCTTCGAACTCCACTGGCACAACCATGGCATCGATGAACCAAGGCGTGCTCTCCCGAGTCGCCATACCCTTCCCCCCGACCGTCGCAGAAGAGCGATCGATCGCAGAGGTACTCAACGACGCCGACGCCCTGATCGACTCGCTGGAGCAACTGCTGACCAAGAAGCGCCAGATCAAGCAAGGCGCCATGCAGGAACTGCTCACCGGCAAGCGGCGGTTGCCGGGGTTCCAGCAGTCGTGGTCAGAGGTTCGGCTTGGTGATGTAGGCCGAACCTACGGAGGACTCACTGGGAAAGGCAAAGGAGACTTCGGGCATGGCGCATCGAAGTACATCACCTTCATGAACGTGATGACCACCGTTCGCACGTCGACGGAGATGGTCGAGAGGGTAGAGGTCGGACCTTCGGAATCGCAGAACATGGTCCAGCCTGGAGACCTGCTCTTCAACGGTTCGTCCGAAACACCTGAAGACGTCGCGTTGTGTTCGTGGGTCGAAAACTGTGATGACGGCGTCTTTCTCAACAGTTTCTGCTTTGGGTTCAGACCGTTCACCGCCGATCGACTTTCCGGGTTGTTCATGGCCTATTTCTTCAGAGGAAGACCAGGACGGACGGCGGTGAGCTCACTTGCCCAAGGCGCAACGCGTTACAACATCGCAAAGACGGCGCTCCTACAGGCTCCACTTTGCTTGCCGTCGTTGGCCGAGCAGCAAGCCATTGCGGAAGTCTTGTCGTCAATGGACACGGAAATCACCGCCCTCGAATCCCGCCTCACCAAAGCCCGCGCCCTCAAGCAAGCCATGGCCCAAGCCCTGCTGACCGGCCACATCCGTCTCGTGGAGCCCACCGCATGACCCAGCCCGCCAAGAGCTATTACCGCGTGATGCTGGGTCGCCAGAGCGTGCATGCGGCCGAGTGTTTCGCCGGCAGCTTCATCGGTGCGGATTACGAAATCCACCAGGACCTGAGCAGCCAGCTACCCGAGGAATGGCGGCAGTTCAACGCCGCCTTCATCCCGGTGTTCCTGGCTGGCCACCCTGACAAGAGCAAGATCGCGGCGGGCCTGGCCTGCGGCGCGCTGTGGACGGTGGCCAAGGGGATCCGCGCTGGCGATGTGGTGCTGTGCCCGGATGGCACCGGCCAGTACCACGTCGGCGAGGTGCAAGGCGGCTACACCTACGCCCCCGGCCAGGTGCTGCCCCACCGCCGCCCGGTGAAGTGGCTGCCGCTCACCATCGCGCGCGCGGCCATGAGCGAGGCGCTGCGCAACTCCACTGGCTCCATCGGCACGGTGAGCACCATCACCGAGTACCACCAGGAGATCGAGCAGTTCCTGGCCGCGTTGCCCGGCCAGGCCGCGCCCAACATCGTGGCCACCGACCCGGTGGTGGAAGACCCGGTGGCCTTTGCGATGGAGAAGCACCTGGAGGACTTCCTGGTGAAGAACTGGGCGCAGACCGAGCTGGCGCAAGCCTTCAAGATCGTCGAGGAAGACGGCGAGCTGGTGGGCCAGCAGTACGGCACCGACGCCGGACCCATCGACATCCTGGCCGTCAGCAAGGACCAGCAGCGTCTGCTGGTGGTGGAGCTCAAGCGCGGCCGCGCGTCCGACGTGGTGGTGGGCCAGATCCTGCGCTACATGGGCTACGTCAAAGAGCAGATCGCCGAGCCGCACCAGACTGTGGAAGGCGCGATCATTGCGCTTGACGATGACCAGAAGCTGCGCTGGGCCTTGGCCGTGGTGCCCAGCGTCAGCTTCTACCGCTACCAGGTGAGCTTCAAGCTCCTCAAGCACTGACCTCGGCGGGCCGTAGCAGAATCCGCCCTCACCGCCCTCACTGCCTCACACCTCGGCTGGAGCGCCCACCATGCCCCGCATCCCTGTCCTTGACGAAGCTGCCATGCAGACGGCCGAGCTGCAGATCCCGCAATTGGCCCACCGGGCCGGGCTGGAAGCGCACCGGCGCGCCGTGAACAGCCAGGCCGCCACGCTGGTCATGAAGACCGCAAGCGGTGTGCTGGTGGCTCGCCAGGCCGGTGGACAGGAAAAAGTGCTGAAGGCCTTGCCGGCTGCCACGCCCGTGCGCGCAGGAACGGTGCTCAAGCGCGTCACCACGCGGGCCTCCAAGGCCGAGGTTCGCTGAGGCCTGCGGTGGCCTCGGCACAGCCGCGACTGCGCGTGTTCGCCGGCCCCAACGGCTCCGGCAAGAGCACGATCCACGAGGTCTTGCGGCCCGAGTGGCTTGGGGTCTACGTGAATGCTGACGAGATCGAAAAGCAACTGCGCCACCGCGGTACGCTGGATCTGAACGCCTTTGAGTTGTCGGACCCGGCGCAAGTGCTGCAGCAACGCATCAGCGCGCACCTGCGGGCGTCAGCGCTGTTGGCCCAGCACGGGCTGTCGCAGACGGCCCAGGGGGTGATCGTGGACCCGGAACGCCAGTTGCAGTTGCAGCCGGAAAAGGTCAACTCCTATGTGGCGGCGGTGCTGGCCGATGCCATCCGACGGGCCTTGCTCGCCCAGGGCAGCACCTTCACCTTCGAGACGGTGATGTCCTCGCGCGACAAGATCGACTTCATGCGCGAGGCGCAGGCCCTTGGCTACCGGACCTACCTGTACTTCGTCGCCACGGATGACCCTGAGATCAACATCTCGCGGGTGCAACTGCGGGTCAGCCAGGGGGGCCATGACGTGCCGCAGGACCTGATCCGCTCGCGCTATGTGCGCTCCATCGGTCTGCTGGACGACGCCTGCTCTGCCGCAGATCGGGCGTACATCTTCGACAACTCCGGAGAAGCACACGAGTGCATCGCCGAGGTGTCTGAGGGCAGGGAATTGACCGTCCACGCACACACCCTCCCGGCTTGGTTCACGGGCACCACGCTGTGGCAATCGTTCAACGTCCCCGGCGCCCAGCCCCCGCGTGAAAAGGCTTGAGCACGAGCAGGAGGGTGGTTGAAGGGTCGACCACTGAGCCAGCCCACGGAACGCCGTGAAGAACGCCGTGAAGCCAAGGAAACTGCGCCCAGGGAGGGCGGCATGAGCCAGAGCATCCACAAACCGGAACGCGCCACCCAGAACCGGGTGATCGAGCACTTCACCCAGAAGCTGGGTTACCGCTACCTGGGCGACTGGTCAGAGCGGGAGGGCAACCACTGCATCGACGAAGGGCTGCTGACGGCCCACCTGGCAGGCCAGGGCTACAGCCCGGCGCACATCAGTGCGGCGCTGCACCGGCTGCGGTCTGAAGCCTTGCTGCACGGGCGCACGCTCTACGCCGCGAACGAGGCGGTGTACCAATTGCTGCGCTACGGCGTGTCGGTGAAGGTGGCGGCCGGTGCTGACACCGAGACGGTGCATCTGG
This sequence comes from Burkholderiales bacterium, assembly GCA_947464185.1. Lineage (GTDB taxonomy): Bacteria > Pseudomonadota > Gammaproteobacteria > Burkholderiales > Burkholderiaceae_C > Rubrivivax. The sequence continues at coordinate 30,046 of CANHVY010000035.1, read as the reverse complement.
TGAACTGGGACCGGCCTGCCGACAACGACTTCGCCATAGCCGAAGAAGTGACGCTGAAAGGCGGGCACGAGCGGCGGCCCGACCTCGTGCTGTACCTCAACGGCATCGCGGTGGGCGTGCTGGAGCTGAAGAACAGCCGCGTGGGCCTGGGTGAAGGCATCCGCCAGTGCCTGTCGAACCAGCAGCCCGAGTTCAACGACTGGTTCTTCAGCACGGTGCAATTGGTGCTGGCAGGCAATGACTCCGAAGGCCTGCGCTACGGCACCATCCAGACGCAGGAGAAGTACTTCCTGACCTGGAAGGAAGACGAAGCCGACAACGCAGGCTACAAGCTCGACAAGTACCTGGCCAAGCTGTGCAGCAGGCAGCGCCTGCTGGAGCTGATGCACGACTTCGTGCTGTTCGACGGCGGCATCAAGAAGCTGCCGCGGGTGCACCAGTACTTCGGCCTCAAGGCGGCGCAGGCGCATGTGCAGCAGCGGCGCGGCGGCATCATCTGGCACACGCAGGGGGCGGGCAAGAGCATCCTGATGGTGTTGCTGGCCCGGTGGATCCTGGAGAACAGGCCCGCAGCGCGCGTGGCCATCATCACCGACCGGGACGAGCTGGACCGGCAGATCGAGCGCGTGTTCAAGGATGCGGGCGAAACCATCCACCGCAGCCAGAGCGGGCGTGACCTGATGGCCCAACTGGCGCAGCCCAATCCGCGGCTGCTGTGTTCGCTGGTGCACAAGTTCGGCCGGCGTGACGTGGATGACTTCGAGGCTTTCATCCGCGAGCTGGCCGCGCAGCCCAGCCCCACGCAGGGCGAGATCTACGTCTTCGTGGACGAGTGCCACCGCACCCAGGGCGGCAAGCTGCACCGGCTGATGAAGGCCATGATGCCCCACGCGGTGTTCATCGGCTTCACCGGCACGCCGCTGCTCAAGAGCGATGCGCAGACCAGCCTGGAGGTGTTCGGCGGCTACATCCACACCTACAAGTTCGCCGAAGCCGTGGAAGACAAGGTGGTGCTGGACCTGGTGTACGAAGCGCGTGACATTGACCAGAAGCTGGGCAGCACCGACCAGATCGACCAGTGGTTCGAGGCCAAGACCAAAGGGCTCAACAACTGGCAGAAGGACGAGCTGAAGAAGCAGTGGGGCACGATGCAGAACGTGCTCAGTTCACGCGCCCGCATGGACCGCGTGGTGGCCGACATCGTGTTCGACTTCGCCGTGAAGCCGCGGCTGTCGAGTGAACGCGGCAACGCCATCCTGGTGGCCTCCAGCATCTACGAGGCCTGCAAGTACTTCGTGCTGTTCGGCAAGACGGTGTTCAAGGGCCGCTGCGCGGTGGTGACCTCCTACAACCCGCAGGCCTCGGACGTCAGCAAGGAAGAGACCGGCGCCAACACCGACACCGACAAGCAGTTCATCTTCAACACCTACACCGCGCTGCTGACGGACGTGGTGGCCGAGCCCGGCAAGACCAAGACCGAGACCTACGAGCAGCAGGCGAAGGACCGCTTCATCAAGGCGCCCGCGCAGATGAAGCTGCTGATCGTGGTGGACAAGCTGCTGACGGGCTTTGACGCGCCGCCCTGCACCTATCTCTACATCGACAAGTCCATGCAGGACCATGGCCTTTTCCAGGCCATCTGCCGCACCAACCGCCTGGACGGCGACGACAAGGAATATGGCTACATCGTCGACTACAAGGACCTGTTCAAGAAGGTGGAGAAGGCCATCGCCGTCTACACCGCCGAACTGGCCCACGGCGCCGGGGGTGGCAGCCCGGAGATCCTGGTCAAGGACCGGCTGGAAGCCGGCCGCCAGCGCCTGGATGATGCCGTGGAAGCCCTGGCCCTGCTGTGCGAGCCGGTGGCGCCGCCCAAGGGCGACCTGGCGCACATCCACTACTTCTGCGGCAACACCGAGATTGCCGACGACCTGAAAACGCGCGAGCCGCACCGCGTGGCGCTTTACAAGGCCGTGGTGGCCTTGGTGCGCGCGTATGCCAACTTGGCTGACGAGCTGGAGGCGGCGGGCTACACGCCCGCGCAGATCGACCACCTGAAGGGCCTGCAGAAGCACTACCTGAACCTGCGCGAAATCATCCGCAAAGCTGCGGGCGAGACGCTGGACCTCAAGCCCTACGAGGCGGACATGCGCCACCTCATCGACACGTACATCGAGGCCCAGGCCCCGCGGAAGATTTCGCCCTTCGACGGTATCGGACTGCTGGACCTGATCGTCAAGACCGGCATCGCCGACGCGATTGCCGAACGCCTGGCCGACATGAAGGGCAACAAGGAGTCCATCGCCGAGACGATCGAGAACAACGTCCGCAGCAAGATCCTGAAAGAGCAGCTGACCGACCCGGCCTACTTCGCCAAGATGTCGGCTTTGCTGGACGAGATCATCCGGCTGCGCAAGGAAAAGGCCATCGCGTACGAAGACTACCTGGCCCGCATCGCCGAAGTGGCCCAGAAGGTGAGCGCCGGCAAGGCCGAGGACACGCCCGTGCAGTTGAAGACGGCCGGCCAACTGGCCCTGTACAACAACCTGAAGGACCGCCTGACCGCCGATGCGGTGCAGGAGCCTGAGGCGCCGTTTGCAGGCACGTCGGTGGCGTTAGACCTGGCCCTGAAGCTGGATGCCGCCATCAAGACCGGGCGGCAGGATGCCTGGCGTGGCGTGGTGGCGAGGGAGCAGATAGTCAAGCAGGCGATGTTTGATGTGCTGCAGGACATCCAGGAGGTGAACCGCCTCTTCCCCATCGTCTTCGCGCAGAAGGAGTATTGACCCGTGCGGGACGTGCTCGACCTGGGCGAGCTGCACGCGGAGGTCACGCGTAAGGCGATCAAGCACGTGCACCTGAGCGTGCTGCCGCCGGCCGGCAAGGTGCGCGTGGCTGCGCCCCAGAGCATGCCGCTGGACACCATCCGTTTGTTCGTGGTGTCAAAGCTGGGCTGGATCCGTTCACAGCAGCGCAAGCTGCAGGCCCAGGAGCGGGAGACCCCCCGCGAGTTCCTGAGCAAGGAAAGCCACTACCTGTGGGGCAAGCGCTACCTGCTGGAGATCACGCATGCGGATGCCGCACCCGTGGTCAGCCTGAGCCCAAGGAAGGTGCACCTGCAGGTGCGCCCGGATGCGGATCAGGCCCGTTGCGAAGCGGTGCTGGCCGCCTGGTACCGGCAGCAGGTGCGCGATGCGGTGCCGGCACTGCTCGACAAGTGGCAGCCCCTGCTGGGGGTGAAAGCGACCCGCGTATTCGTGCAGCGCATGAAGACCAAGTGGGGCAGTTGCACGCCCGCGTCAGGCTACATCCGCCTGAACACCGACCTGGCCAAAAAGCCACCCGAGTGCCTGGAGTACATCGTGGTGCATGAACTGCTGCATCTGCTGGAGCCGACGCACAACGCGCGGTTTTCGGCGTTGATGGACTTGTATTTGCCGCATTGGCAGCACTTGCGAAAGCAACTCAACAGGTTGCCGGTGCGGCATGAGGACTGGGGGTATTGAAGGCGCAAGAGCCTGAAGCTGGTCGACAGATTAACGGTGGTAACTTCTGAATTTGCTGCCAGTATGGGCATGTTTGATCGTTCAACAAGCACAAAGGGAGAGGCGTATGGCGACATCAGCAACGATTGCCAAGTTACCGACCGCTGCAGGATCGGCGCCAACTTGCGTCAGTACGCAGAACCTGACGACTTGGCCGAAAGCTGCCACCACGTCCTTTGCGGACACCATACTTGGCAACAAACAAAGGCGCAGTGCAGGCTGGGAGGTCCGGACATGATTCCTATCCTGCCGGAGACGGCATGGCGCGAGTTCCGTGGGACTGCTGCGTCGCAAGGTGCGAACCTTACAACCCATCAAGCGCTCATCGTCGATCATCATGGACGCGAACACAGGTGCTACGTCAAGGCGGCCCCGCCCGGCAACTGGATGCCGCTGACCGAGGGCATCGGCTGGATGCTGTCGGACGCCCTTGAGAGCCCACGCCCGGAGTTCGCAGCAGTTGTTCTACTGCCTCTCCCCAAGCTGGGTCGGTACATGAAGCTCGACCAGCACTGGCTTCGCTACCCGAACACCCTCGCGTTCTGCTGCTCTGCCGTGCCAGGCAAGCACCTCCTGGCGCGATGGAAGTGGTGGACAAGGCTTCGAACCGCTCGAGCGTTCCAGCATCCGGACCTCGCACGCATCGCCGCGTTTGACATGTGGGTCGAGAATCGGGACCGAAATACCGGCAATTTCCTTCGAACGAAGGAAGGTAACTACGTTCCAATTGATAACGAGTTCATCCTGTACTCGCTACTCTGGGCGGCAACTCTGACAGTTGCACCGCACAGCCTAAAGGACGAGGCGAGTGCTGTACTGAAGTCAGCGGGCTACTCCAACTTCGAGGGCGCGATGGTGCTCGCATCCAAGCTGCACGAAGGCGCCCTCCGGAAAGCAGCGCCCGCGCTGCAGCAGTTTGTCCATGCGCTGTTCAGTGGCAACCCAGCTCAAGGCCTTGCGATGGCTGCTGACATCCTGCAGTTCTTAGGTCAAAGAGGTCAGCCAGACTGGCTCGCCAACGAACTTGGGCACATCGTATGACCAGCCTCTTTCTCTCGCCGGGTGACGATCCCTTTGCGCACCTGCGCAAGCATATGGCTGTCGTCCCGAAGGCAGGCTTTGAAGGCGTCTGGGCCACCATCGAACTGCAACCTGATGCCTTTTCTCGACAGAGGTACACCGTAGGTGTTGCAGTTGCGACGCTGGACGGCACATTCTCCTTTCGGCTGATGAGCGACTTTGTGAAGTTTGAGTGCCTCTTTGGTCGTGACGACATGGCCGAATTCAGGTCTCTGGTCGAAGCTGCAGAGCGGGACTTGCTGCGAGCGCAACGCGACAAGATCGATTTGGGAGAAGTGCAGTTCGAAACTCCGGCCGTCGTGCTCGGCGACCTGTGGCCTACCTCGGGCTCTTCGTCTGATGCCGTTCTTAGCCGGCTATTCATAGATGTCACCCCATTCCTCCCGCGCGATGAGCGGAAGGCGAGGAACTTCATTACCCTAGACAACGCGACCGTGCGTCGGATGGTCGACGAGGAATTGAAGCGCATCGCCGGGCTCGGATTCGAGCGCGTTAGGGTCGAGCCGCTGCGCGCGTTCGCCGACAAGTCGACTGGAGAGTCGCACTGGCTCGAGTTCAACCTTGAACCCAAGGGCAAAGCTGGCAGCGTCATCTCCGCCGTCTACAAGACGCCTGCGAACATTGAGCTCAACTTCCTTCGAGCGTCGCGTGACTTAGCCACCTATGCACGTCTAAGGCACCTTCGCGACCAGCAGTTGGGCTTGTTTGTCATGGCCCCGACGAAGGATTCGATGCCTCCAGCGGAGTTCGACCGCATTGAGAATCTGCTTGGCGAACAGAGTTGGAGCCTCGAGCAACAGGGATTCATGGTGTCGACCCATGACACTCCGGCTCCGCTTGCACGCGATGTCTGGGAGTGGGCTGGAGTGGCAGATTAGCGTCTTGCTTTGCACTGGCAGGGTCCGCAATACGGCCGAGTTCAGTGCTCCAGGGGACGGGATCGTCGACACACGCTGATCCGCTGGTCCGGAACATCGCCAGACCACAGAGTTGTAGCGTCCGCGCAGGTTGAGCTTCCAGTCATACCATGTCGAAAGGCGATGAGGCGTTACACGCAAGGGTGCCGACCAACGCGACCCGTTGGGCACCTACTGGATTGCCATGAAGCTGAAGTGTTGCGCACCAATACAGTTGTTCATGACTCTATTTGATCGGAACAACGGGCCGCGAAGCGCGTGCCCGTCATTCGACGGTCACGCTCTTGGCCAGGTTTCTCGCGCTCGGCTTGTGGCTCCGGCCGGGCCTGACGGCCCTTCACATCGCTAGCGCGATGTGAGCCTGCGCCGCAAGCCCCGCCACCTGGCGCGCCTGCGGCGCCGCCGCTTCGCGGCACAAGCCGCCCACGGTCATTCGACCGTGACCGACTTGGCCAGGTTGCGGGGGGCGCGGCTTGTGGTCTGCGCCCGGCGCTGCGCGCCTTCACATCGCGCCAGCGATGTGAGCGCACCCCCAAACCAAGAAACCTGCCGCGCCCTTCGTGCGCGGGGCCGTGCGGGCCGCGCAGCGCGTGCCCGTCATTCGACGGTCACGCTCTTCGCCAGGTTTCTCGCACTCGGCTTGTGGCTCCGGCCGGGCCTGTCGGCCCTTCACATCGCTGGCGCGATGTGAGCCTGCGCCGCAAGCCCCGCCCCCTGGCGCGCCTGCGGCGCCGCCGCTTCGCGGCGCAAGCCGCCCACGGTCATTCGACCGTGACCGACTTGGCCAGGTTGCGGGGCTTGTCAACATCCGTCCCTCTTGCGCAGGCGGTGTGATACGCCAGCAACTGCAGCGGCACCACGTGCAGGATGGGGGACAGGGCGCCGTAGTGTTCGGGCAGGCGGATGACCTTGACGCCTTCTTCGGGGGTGATGTGGGTGTCGGCGTCGGCGAAGACGTAGAGCTCGCCGCCGCGGGCGCGCACTTCCTGCAGGTTGCTCTTGAGCTTTTCCAGCAGGGCGTCGTTGGGGGCCACGGTCACCACGGGCATGGCGCTGGTCACCAGGGCCAGGGGGCCGTGCTTGAGTTCGCCGGCCGGGTAGGCCTCGGCGTGGATGTAGCTGATTTCCTTGAGCTTGAGCGCGCCTTCCAGGGCGATGGGGTAGTGCAGGCCGCGGCCCAGGAACAGGGCGTTTTCCTTGCGGGCGAATTCCTCGCTCCAGGCGATGACTTGGGGCTCCAGCGCCAGCACGGCCTGCACGGCCACGGGCAGGTGGCGCAGGGCTTTGAGCGCGGCGGCTTCGGCTGCGTCGTCCAGCCGGCCGCGCACCTGGGCCAGGGCCAGGGTCAGCAGGTACAGGCCCACCAGCTGGGTGGTGAAAGCCTTGGTGGAGGCCACGCCGATCTCCACGCCGGCGCGGGTGATGAAGTGCAGCGCGCACTCGCGCACCATGGCGCTGGTGCCCACGTTGCACAGCGTCAGCGTGTGCGGCATGCCGAGTGAGCGGGCGTGCTTCAGCGCCGCCAGGGTGTCGGCGGTTTCGCCACTTTGGCTGATGGTGACCACCAGGGTGCGCGGGTCGGGCACGCTGTCGCGGTAGCGGTATTCGCTGGCAATCTCCACCGTGGTGGGAATGCCGGCGATGGATTCCAGCCAGTAGCGCGCCGTGGAGCCCGAGTAGTAGCTGGTGCCGCAGGCCAGGATGAGCACACGGTCCACGGCCTTGAAGACGCTGTAGGCGCCGTCGCCAAAGAGCTCGGGCGAGATGCCTTCCACGGCGTCCAGCGTGTCGGCAATGGCCTTGGGCTGCTCGAAGATCTCCTTCTGCATGTAGTGTCGGTAGGGGCCCAGCTCGGCTGCGCCGGTGTGGGCCTGCACGGTGCGCACCGGGCGCTGCACGGTCTGCCAGCGGCCGTCGGCACCCAGCGCGCTGACCCAGGTCTTGCCGATCTGCAGGTCCACCACGTCGCCCTCTTCCAGGTAGACGATCTGGTCCGTCACCCCGGCCAGGGCCATGGGGTCGGAGGCGAGGAAGTTCTCGCCAGCGCGGTCCCCGGTGCCGATGCCCAGCACCAGGGGCGAGCCCTGGCGCGCGCCCACCACGCGCTGCGGCTCGTCACGGCAGAACACGGCGATGGCAAACGCCCCTTTCAGGCGCGTGACGGTCTGCTGCACAGCCTCGAACAGGTCGCCCTGGTAATGCTGGTGCACCAGGTGGGCGATGACCTCGGTGTCGGTCTGGCTGGTGAAGACGTAGCCGCGGCCGCGCAGTTCGGCGCGCAGTTCGTCGTGGTTCTCGATGATGCCGTTGTGCACCAGGGCGATGAGGCCTGGGGCGCCTTCCGAAGCCGTTGGCCCGGGTGAGAAGTGCGGGTGGGCGTTGCGCACGGCCGGCACGCCGTGGGTGGCCCAGCGGGTGTGGGCGATGCCGGTGCCGGCGTGGATGCCGTCTTCGTCCACCTGCGTCTGCAGCTCGGCCACGCGCGCGGTGCTGCGCGCACGCCGCAACGCGCCGCCCTGGTGCACGGCCACGCCGCAGGAGTCATAACCGCGGTATTCCAGGCGCTTGAGGCCTTCCACGAGGATAGGGACGATGTTGCGGGTGCTGACCGCGCCGACGATGCCGCACATACAGAAGGCTCCTGCTGACTGAGTGGACAGGATTCTGAGACGACGCAAAAGAAAGAAGATTGCGTTTTGTTTGTTTTCTTGCAAGACGCAGTTGGCAAAATGGCTGAGTGGCGTTTCATTGCAAATTCGTATCTTTCTTGCAATCATCCACCCCTCATGATCGAGCTTGACGACACCGACTGGCGCCTGCTGCACCTGTTGCAGGAAGACGCCGCCCGCTCCAACCAGGCCCTGGCGGAGGCGGCGGGCGTATCGCCGGCCACGGCGCTGCGCCGGGTGCGCCGGCTGGTGGAAACGGGCGTGATTGAGCGTCAGGTGGCGCTGCTGAACCCGGCCGCCGTTGGGGCGGGCCTGGCCGCGCTGGTGGAGGTGAGCCTGGACCGCCAGGGCGCCGAGCACCTGGACGCCTTCGAGGCCCGCGCCGTGGCAGACGCCGCCGTGCAGCAGGTCTGGCGCGTGAGCCCCGGGCCGGATTTCGTGCTCGTGGTGCAGGTGGCCGACATGCCGACCTACCAGGCCCTGGCCCAGCGCCTGTTCACGCAGGACGCCAACGTACGTAACGTCAAGGCTTTCTTCAGCCTGAAGCGGGCGAAGTTCGTGATGGCGGTGCCGTTGCAGCCCTCTTCTGACCCCGCTTGAGGGCGCCGCCCAAGGCCACAAAGAAGCCCAGACCCCGGTGCGAAACTTCCCCGCATGAAACCCTTTCGCATCGGCGCTGGTGCCGGCTATGCCGGCGACCGCATCGACCCCGCGCAGGCGCTGGCTGAGCGGGGCGGGCTGGACGCGCTGGTGTTCGAGTGCCTGGCCGAGCGCACCATCGCGCTGGCGCAACTGCGCCGCGGCCGTGACCCCGATCACGGGTACGACCCGATGCTGCAGGCGCGCCTGCGCGCCGTGCTGCCGGCCTGCGTGCGCCAGGGCGTGCGGGTGATCAGCAACATGGGCGCGGCCCACCCGCAGGCCGCCGGGGCGGCCGTGCTGGCGGTGGTGCGCGAGATGGGCCTGCCGCGCCTGCGCGTGGCGGTGGTGACGGGCGACGATGTGCTGGACTGGGTGCGGGCGCACGATGTGGCGCTGATGGAGTGCCCCGGCGCCGCGCACGCGTCCGAGCTGGGCGAGCGGCTCATCTCCGCCAACGCCTACCTGGGCGCCGAGGCCTTGCTGCCTGCCCTGGCCACGGAGGCCGACGTGGTGATCACCGGCCGCGTGGCCGACCCGGCGCTGTTCCTGGCGCCGCTGATGCACGCCTTCGGCTGGCGGGGTGACGACTGGGCGCAACTGGGCCAGGGCGTGCTGGTGGGCCACCTGCTGGAATGCGCCGCCCAGGTCAGCGGCGGCTACCTGGCCGACCCCGGCCACCTGGACGTGCCTGACCTGCACGACGTGGGCTTTCCGCTGGCCGAGGTGCAGCCCGACGGCAGCGCCGTGATCACCAAGCTGGACGGCACTGGCGGCCGGGTGGACCGACTGAGCTGCACCGCCCAGCTGCTGTACGAGATCGAGAACCCGGCACGCTACCTGCAGCCGGATGTGGTGGCGGATTTCTCCCGCGTGCAACTGCAGGAACTGGGCCCCAACCGCGTGCGCGTGGGGGGCGCGGGCGGCCAGCCCCGGCCGGCGCAGCTCAAGGCCACGGTGGGCTACCGGGACGGCTGGATCGGCGAGGGCCAGATCTCCTACGGCGGGCCGGGGGCGCGTGAGCGCGGCGCGCTGGCGCTGCAGGTGCTGCAACACCGCCTGCAGCGCCTGGGCCTGGGTGCGGCCGAGCAGCGGGCCGAGTTGATCGGCGTGAACGCCCTGCATGGAGATGGACGCGGCGGCATCAGCGGCGGCATCAGCGGCGATGGAGGAGGCGATGAGAGCGGTACAGGTCGCGGCGCCGGCCGGGCTGCCAACCGGGACGCCACCTACACCCCCTACGAAGTCCGCGCCCGCCTGGCCGTGCGCTGCGCCAGCTGCGAGCAGGCCGAACAGGTGGGCCAGGAGGTGGAGGCGCTGTACGTCAACGGCCCGGCCGCTGGCGGCGGGGTGACGCAGTCGGTGCGCGAAGTGGTGGCCGTGGCCTCGGCCCTGGTGCCGCGCGAGGCGGTGCAGCCCCGCGTGCAGGTGATGGAGTTGTGACGATGAAGCTGCAGGACATCGCCATCGCACGCTCGGGCGACAAGGGGGACCGCGCCACGCTGAGCGTGATCGCGCGCCAGCCCGCCGACTACCCGCTGCTGGAGCGCTTGCTCACGGTCGCAGCCGTGAAGGCCCATTACGCCGGCATCGTGCGCGGCGAGGTGGAGCGCTACGCCCTGCCGCACCTGGGCGCCGTGCACTTCGTGCTGCACGCGGCGCTGGGCGGCGGGGTCACGCGCTCGCTGGCGCTGGACGCCCACGGCAAGACGCTGAGCGCGGCGATCCTGGATCTGGCTTTGCCCCCGCAGGCCACCGTGCCACCGCAGGTCCCGGACAATGCCGCCGCTGGCGCCGCGTCTGGACTGCCAACCCTACCAGGAGACCTTCCGTGACCCACCTCACCCGCCGCCTCATGATCGTGGCCGCTGCCAGCCTGTGCAGCGCCGCCGCGCTGGCCCAGCCCTACCCCAACAAACCCATCCGCGCGGTGGTGCCCTTTGCCGCCGGCAGCGCGACGGACCAGATCGGCCGCGCCTTCGCCGAGAAGATGTCGCAGACGCTCGGCCAACAGGTCGTGGTGGACAACAAGCCCGGCGCCAGCGGCATGCTGGGCGCCGACATCGTGGCCAAGGCACCCAACGACGGCTACACCATCCTCATCGGCACCAACAGCACCAATGCGGCGCTGAAGTTCCTGATGAAGAAGCTGCCCTACGACCAGGACACCGCCTTCGCACCCGTGGCCTACATCGGCTCGGTGCCGCTGATGGTGGCGGTGAACAACGACTTCCCCGCCAAGACGCTCAAGGAGTTCGTGGACCAGGCCAAGGCCAAGCCGGGCCAGGTGAGCTTTGCCTACGCCAGCACCTCGCAGCAGGTGTCTTCCGAAATGCTGTCCAGCATGGCCGCCATCAAGATGAACGCCATCCCCTACAAGAGCGGCCCCAACGCCATGACCGACCTCATCGGCGGCCAGGTCAACATGTTCACGGCCGACTTCGCCGTCACCGTGCCGCAGCACAAGGCCGGCAAGATCCGCGGCCTGGCCGTCACCTCCAGCAAGCGCGTGGCGGTGGTGCCCGAGCTGCCCACGGTCAACGAAGCGCTGGGTCTGAAGGACTACGAGCTCATCGCCTATTTCGCGGTGTTCGCACCGGCCGGCACCCCGGCCGACGTCATCGCCCGGCTGAACCAGGCCGTGAACGCCGCGGCCAACAGCAAGGACATCCAGGACAAGTTCGCGCCTAACGGCTTCTCGGTCGAACCCGGCACGCCTGAGGCTCTGGCGCAGCGCAACCGCACCGAGACCGCGAAGTGGGAAAAGGCCATCCGCGAGGCCAAGATCGAGGCGCAGTGAGCTGAAAGCGGGGGCCGCCCAAGCGGTGCCCCGTCAGCAGCTTGCGGCCTGCTTCAGTGACCGAAGCGGGCTGCGGGAGTCGGTGCCGGGGCCAAAGCGGGGCTCCACCACCAGCTCAGGGGCACGGCCATCAGCCGTTCCGAGAACGCCACCCGCTCGCGCCCGCCGTACAGGACGATGCCCCGCTGGAAGGCCTCGGGCTCCGAGTCCTGCAGGTGCCTGAGGCCCTTGAAGTCGCTGGCGTCCACACTGGCACTGGCCTTGACCTCGATGCCCGTGAGGCGGCCGGCGCGGTCTTCCAGCAGGAAGTCGACCTCCACGCCCGCCTGGGTGCGGTAATGCCACAGCGTCAGACCTCGGCTTGAGAAGGCCAGGTGCTGCTGCAGTTGCGCGGCCACATAGGTTTCCACCAGGCCACCCGGCAGGCCCAGGGCCGCCCCTGCAGCCACCCGGTTCTCGTCCAGGTGGGTCAAAAGACACAGCAGGCCGGTGTCAGGCATGAACACCTTGGGAGACTTCACTAGGCGCTTGCCCGGGTTGCGGGCCCAGGCCGGCACCAGGTTCACCAGGAACAGGGTCTGCAACAGCGCGAAGTAGCGGCGCAGGGTGGTCTGCGGCAGGCGGGTGGAGCGCGAGAGCTCGGCCAGGTTCAGCTGGCCGCCGCTGCGCGCGGCCAGCAGTTCCAGCAGGTGCGGCAACTCAGACAGTTGGTCCAGTTGGGCGAGATCGCGGACATCGCGCTGCAGCACCGTCTCCACATAGGCCTCGAGCCACGCCGCACGACGACGGTGGGTGCTGCGCGCCACCACCTCGGGGAATCCGCCCTTCAGCAGGGTGTCGGCCAGCATCGCGCGGTCGCAGGGCTGGGGCTCGACGAGTTCTGTCGCGCCATCGAACAGCGCTTCGGCCCGGTTCAAGCCGACCTGCCCCTGCAGTTCCGCGGACGACAAGGGCCACAAGGTCAGCACTTCCATGCGTCCGGCCAGGGTATCCGCCAGGCCCGGCAGGAGCAGCACGTTGGCGGAGCCGGTCAGCAGGAAGCGCCCGGGCTGGCGGTCACGGTCCACCGCGGCCTTGAGATCCAGAAACAGCTCCGGCGCCCGTTGCACTTCGTCCAGGGCCACCGGCCCCTGCAAGCCCGCCACGAAGCCGGCAGGATCATTCCGCACGGCAGCCAGCACCACGCGGTCGTCCAGGGTCAGGTAGCGGCGGCCTTGTGCTGCGGCCAGCGCCTGTACCAAGGTGCTCTTGCCCGTTTGCCGCGCACCGTTGAGCAACACCACCGGGGTGTCGGCCAGCGCCTCTGTCAGCAAAGGCTCAAGGTGTCGTTTCAGCATATATGCGGCGTATTTTCGTCCATTGTACGGACGATTTTACGCCGTCACGCTCACGCCGCGCGCAGCACCGCCAGGCCCTTGAGGTACTCGCCTTCGGGGAAGACCAAGGTGGTGGGGTGATCAGGGGCCCCTTCCAGGCGCTGCAGGAGGGCGCCGTCCACGCCGGCATCGGCCGCAGCGCCCGCCACGATCTTGTGGAAGAGCTCGGCGCCCACGCCGCCGGAGCAGGAGAAGGTCAGCAGCAGCCCGCCCGGGGCCAGCAGCTTGAGCGCCAGGCGGTTGATGTCCTTGTAGGCGCGGGCGGCGCGCTCGGCATGCGCCGCCGTGGGCGCGAACTTCGGGGGGTCCAGCACGATGGCATCAAAGCTCGCGCCCGCCTGCAGTTGCTGGCGCAGGAAGGCGTTGACGTCGGCATCCAGCGCCTGGTGGCGCTCAGCGTCAAAGCCGTTGAGCGCGACGTTGGCACGGGCCTTGTCCAGCGCCGGGGCGGAGGAGTCCACGCTCACCACCTGCTGCGCCCCGCCGGCCAGCGCCGCCACCGAGAAGCCGGCGGTGTAGCAGTAGCAGTTCAGCACCCGTTGCAAGCCGAAGTGGCGCACCCACCGGGCGAACAGAGCGCGGTTGTCGCGCTGGTCCAGGTAGAAGCCGGTCTTGTGACCCTGGGCCACGTCCAGGTTCAGGCGCCAGCCGTGCTCGCGGATGACAAGATCCGTGGGCCCATCACCCCGCAGCCAGCCGGCGCGCGGCTCCAGGCCTTCCAGCGCGCGCACGCCGGAGTCCGAGCGCTCGTAAAGCCGGGTGCAGCCGGTGGCGGCCAACAGGAGGTCGGCCAACGCATCACGCCAGCGCTCCATCCCCGCCGACAGGAACTGCGCCGACAGCACCTCGCCATAGCGGTCCACGATCAGCCCGGGCAGGCCGTCGGCCTCGCCGTGCACCAGGCGCACGCCGTCGCTCTCGATGGGCAGGCGCGCGCGCAGGGCCAGCGCGCGGGCGATGCGGCGCTTGAAGAAGGCGTGGTCCACGCGCTCGGCCTCGTCGAAGGTCCAGGCGCGCACGCGGATCATGGAACTCGGGCTGAAGGCGCCCCAGCACAGGAACTTGCCCTCTGCGGACTCCACGCGGACGGTCTCGCCCGGGTCGGCCTTGCCGCGCTCGACGCTGCCCTGGAACACCCAGGGGTGGTGGCGCAGCAGGGAGCGTTCCTTGCCTTCGCGCAGGCGGATGATCTTCATCGCAGAGCCTTGGTGGTGTCGTGTGGCGGCAGGCGATCAAAGCGTGGACGAACTGATCCGGTCAGCCGCGCCCGTGTCATGGCGAAGGCTTGGCCTTGGCCCGGGGATGCGCCTTGTCGTAGACCTGCGCCAGGTGCTGGAAGTCCAGCCGGGTGTAGACCTGCGTGGTGGCGATGTGGGCGTGGCCCAGCAGTTCCTGCACGGCGCGCAGGTCGCCGCTGGACTGCAGCAGGTGGCTGGCGAAGCTGTGGCGCAGCATGTGCGGGTGCACGTGCGTGGGCAGGCCGGCCTGCAGCGCCAGGGTCTTCAGGCGCGAGCGCACCTGGCTGGGGGTCAGGCGCGTGCCGCGCCGGCTGACGAAGAGCGCCGCTTCTCCGCCCCGCGCGAGCTGTGCGCGCGCCGCGCTCCAGGCCGTCAACGCTTCCAGCGCCGGGCGCCCCACCGGGACGCTGCGCCGCTTGGAGCCCTTGCCCAGCACATGGGCGGTGGCGTCGGGCGCATCCACCCAACCGGAGGCGCCCGTGCTGGGCTGCAGGTCCAGCCCCACCAGTTCACCCACGCGCAACCCGCAGCCGTAGAGCAGTTCCACCATGCAGCGGTCGCGCAGCGCGAGCAGGGGGTCACCCACCTCTGACTCGTGCGCGGCCAGCGCCACCGCCTGGTCCACCGCCAGGGCCTTGGGCAAGGGCTTGGGGGCCTTGGGCGCGCGGATGCCGTCCACCGGGTTGGCCGCCACCGCACCGTGGCGGCCCCACCATTTGTACAAGCCGCGCCAGGCCGAGAGGGCGATGGCGATGCTGCGCGGGCCCAGGCCGCGCTCGCGCAGGGTGGCGCTGAAGCGGCGCACGTGATGGGGTTGCACATCCTTCAGGGCCACGGAGCCCGCCTGCGCCGCGGCCTGCAGCCAGCCCAGCGCATCACGGTACATGGCCACGGTGCGCTCGGCCAGGCGGCGCTCGACGACCAGGTGCTCCAGATAGCGGCTGATCTCAGGATCCACCGCCTGCGCTGCCTGCGCCGCGGACGCCTGGGTCACACGGGCCTCAGGCGGGCGCACGCCGCAGCCGGGACAAGCCGGCACTGGCGATCTCACCCACGCGGGTGAGGAACTCCGTGCCCATCTCCGCGCTGTAGCGCATGGGGTCGGGTGAGCCCAGCACCAGCAGCCCGAAAGTGGCCACGCCGGCACCATCGCCCGCCTGGCGCAGCGGCACCATCGCGATGGAGGCCGTGGGAAGGCCTTCGGCGTCGGCTTTCAGCCAGGAGGCAGCCTCGAATCCCGCCCCGGGGCCGCAGTAGGGGCCGCCCTGGCTGGCCGCGAGGATGCGCGCGTCTTCGCTGACGCCCTGGGCGAAGCCTTCCTGCGCGTAGGCGGCGGCCACGTCCCACAGGCGAAGCGCCCCTTGCGGGATCAGGAACTGGTGCTTGAGCTCGGCCACCACCCGTCCCGGCAGCTCGGCCAGGTTCTCGGTGGTGAGGATGGTGCGGGTCCACTGGTGCAGGCGCTCGGACATGGCCATGTTCTCCTGGCCGTGGCGGATCATCTCGATGATCTTCATCTCCAGGCCCTTGATGCGCTCGCGCAGCATCTCCATCTGCCGCTCCTGCAGCGACACGGCGCGGTGTCCGTGCGGGCTGGTGAGCTGGATGGCGCCCAGCAGTTCGGCGTGCCGCTCGAAGAAGCCCGGCGTGTGGACCAGGTACTCGGCGATGTCCTGCTCGGTGATGCCTTGCAGCGGCGGGGTCTCGCCAGCAGAGGCGGTGCCAGGGGGGGTGGTCATAACTCGATCTCTCCTTCGAACACGAACTCGGCCGGTCCGGTCAGCAGGACCGGGGCCTCCAGCCGCTGGGCGCCGGCCCATTCGATGGTCAGCCGTCCGCCCAGGGTCTGCACATCCACGCAGGCGTCCAGCCAGCCCAGGCGGATGCCGGCCACCACGGCGGCGCAGGCGCCGGTGCCGCAAGCCAGGGTCTCACCGGCACCACGCTCGAACACCCGCAGGCGCACCTGGTGACGGGACAGCACCTGCACAAAGCCGGCATTCACGCGACGGGGAAAACGCACATGCCGCTCCACCTGCGGGCCCACGCTGGCCACGGGCGCGGTGTCCACGTCGTCCACGCGCTGCACGGCATGCGGGTTGCCCATGGAGAGCACGGCCACGTCCACCGTGGAGCCATCGGGCAAGGCCAACGGCCACAGCGGGAAACCCTGGCCCCCCCCCGGGACGGTGGGCAGGCCTTGGGCTTCGAAGGGCACGGCGTCCAGATCGAACACCGGCGCGCCCATGTCCACGGTGACGCGGCCGTCGTCGCCTTCACGCAGCTCCAGCACCCGGTTCATGGTCTGCACGCGCACCACCCGCTGTGTGGTCAGGCCCCGGGCGCGCACGAAGCGCAGGAAGCAGCGCGCGCCATTGCCACAGTGCTCCACTTCCTCGCCGCTGCTGTTGAAGATGCGGTAACGGAAGTCGACGGCGGACGAGGGGGCGGCCTCCACGATCAGGATCTGGTCGGCCCCCACGCCAAAACGCCGGTCGCCCAGGTGGCGTGCCTGTTCGGCCGTCAAGGCGAGCGGCGAGCGCGTGGCGTCGATGACGACGAAGTCATTGCCCGCGCCCTGCATCTTGGTGAAGCGCAGGTTCATCGGCACGGATTATGGATAGACCGGGGGCTCGCCCGGCGGGCGGGTCTTGAAGCGCTGGTGCACCCAGAGGTACTGGGCCGGCTCAAGCAGGATCTGCGACTCGATGAAGGCGTTCATGCGGGCGACGTCGGCCACGGCGTCGGGCGTGGGCCAGTCGGCCCAAGGTTCCAGGAAGCGCACGCGCCACCCCTGGCCGCCGGGCAGCATGTCCACCACCACGGGCTGCACCACCATGTCCAGCATGCGCGCCATCTTCGAGGGGGCCAGCAGCGTGGCCGCGCTGACCCCGAAGAACGGCACGAAGGCCGAGTCCCGGGCGCCGAAGTCCTGGTCAGGCATGTTGAAGAAGGGGCAGCCCTCGCGGATGCGCTTGATCACCTGGCGGATGGGCACGCTGCGCGGATAGGCCTCAGCCCGGCCGAAGCGCAGCCGGCCCTTCTTCAGCTCGGCGTCCAGGTAGGCGTTGCTCTGCGCACGGTAGATGTCCACGGCGGTTCGCTGCTGGAACAACTGCACCGCCACGCCGGCCACCTCCAGCCCCAGGAAGTGCGGCACCAGCCACATCACCGGGCGGGTGCTGCGCTGGGCCAGGCCCACGTCGCCCTCCACGTGGATGAGGCCCTTGAGCCGCTCCGGCGGGGCATACCACAGCAAGCCGCGCTCGAGCAGGCTGCGCCCCAGCAGGGCGAAATGCTCGCGCAGCACCTGGTCGCGCTGGGGGGCCGGCCACTGCGCAAAGCACAAGGCCAGGTTGCGCTGCGCAATGCGCCGGCGCTTGTGGGCGAACAGGTGCAACAGCGCCCCGAAGCCCCGCCCGATGCGCACCTGCAGCGCGAACGGCAGAAGCTGCAGCAGCCGAAGCGCAGCCACGAGCAGGCGGGCGGCAAGGTTCATCGGATCGGCAGGAAGGTCAGGGTCGACACGGTTCAGAGCGTGGCGCGCGGCTGCTTGTACCGGTGGTAGCCCCACAGGTACTGGCTGGGCCGGCGCAGTATCAACCCTTCCATGGCGCGGTTGATGGCCGTGGCCGCCTGCAATGTCCAGGCCTCCTCGTCCAGGCCTTGGGGCGGCGGCCAGTCCTGGTTCCAGGGCGTCATGTGCACCACGTGCCCGCGACCCTGCGGCAGGCGCTCGCACCAGCTCAGCAGCACCGTGGCGCCCGTTTGCCGGGCCAGCCGCGCCGCCAGCGTCATGGTGTAGGCCGGCCGACCAAAGAAAGGCGCCCACGCCCCCTGCCCCTGCGGCGGCACCTGGTCGGGCAGCAGCGCCACCGTGCCGCCATCGCGCAGCGCCCGCATCAGCTGCCGCACGCCTGCCAGCGAAGCCGGCGCGGAAGACAGCCCAGGCCGTGCACGTGCGGTCTCCTCCATGCGTCGCAGCCAGGCCTTGCGGGCGGGGCGGTACAGCACCGTCATGGGCTGGCGCGACCCGAAGCGCTGCGCATACGCATGCGCGGCCACCTCGAAACTGCCCAGGTGCGGCGTCAGGATCAGCAAACCTCCAGGCCGACCCAGGGCCTGCTCGATCAGCTCAGCCCCTTCCCAGCGCACCGGGTCCGGCACGGGCGCCTCAGCGGGGCGCAGCCACAGCCGGGGCAGCTCCAGCGTCATGCGCCCGGCTTCGGCCACCGCGCGCCGACGCTCAACGGCCGACACGCCCGCCAGGGCGGCGTTGTCGTGCAGGCGCCGCCGGTAGGACGGCGACAGCAGCCACGCCGCCCAGCCCAGCCAGGCCCCCAGTCCGTGCAGCGACTTCAACGAGCGCCGGGACAGCCAGTGAACGAGCCCATGCATGGTTCTATACTTTGCGGTATCGCCGAGTTAAGGACAACTTGCGGGGCGATGCAGCCGGATAGGCCGGCTGGCGGGATAGAGCAGAGCTCTCGAGCCCGGAACCGCTAAAGCGTCGCCGCTTTCCAGGGAACCCCTGATCGGCCACGCCGATCGACCCACCCCAACCTGGAGCACACAAGTGGCAAGCAACGATTATCTGTTCACCTCGGAATCGGTTTCCGAAGGACACCCCGACAAGGTCGCTGACCAGATCAGCGACGCGATCCTCGACGCTATCTTCGCGCAAGACCCGCGCTCGCGCGTGGCCGCCGAGACGCTGTGCAACACCGGCCTGGTGGTGCTGGCCGGCGAGATCACCACCAACGCGCATGTGGACTACATCCAGGTGGCGCGCGACACCATCAAGCGCATCGGCTACGACAACACCGAGTACGGTATCGACTACAAGGGCTGCGCGGTGATGGTCTGCTATGACAAGCAGTCCAACGACATCGCCCAGGGCGTGGACCACGCCAGCGACGACCACCTGAACACCGGCGCCGGCGACCAGGGCCTGATGTTCGGCTACGCCTGCGACGAGACGCCCGAGCTGATGCCCGCGCCCATCTACTACGCTCACCGGCTGGTGGAGCGCCAGGCGCAGCTGCGTAAGGACGGACGCCTGCCCTTCCTGCGCCCGGACGCCAAGAGCCAGGTGACCATGCGCTATGTGGGCGGCAAGCCGCACAGCATCGACACCGTGGTGCTGTCCAGCCAGCACGCGCCCGAGTACAGCCTGGGCCACAAGATGACCGAGGCCTTCTACGAGGCGGTGCGCGAGGAGATCATCAAACCCGTGCTGCCCAAGGAATGGCTGACGGCCGAGACTCAGTACCTGATCAACCCCACCGGCCGCTTCGTCGTCGGCGGCCCGCAGGGCGACTGCGGCCTGACCGGGCGCAAGATCATCGTGGACACCTACGGCGGCGCCTGCCCGCACGGCGGTGGCGCCTTCTCCGGCAAGGACCCTTCCAAGGTGGACCGCTCGGCCGCCTACGCCGCGCGCTACGTGGCCAAGAACGTGGTGGCAGCGGGCCTGGCCAAGCAGTGCCAGATCCAGGTGGCCTACGCCATCGGCGTGGCCCGGCCGATGAACGTGACCGTCTACACCGAAGGCACCGGCGTGATCTCCGACGAGAAGATCGCCGCCCTGGTGAACGAACACTTCGACCTGCGCCCCAAGGGCATCATCCAGATGCTGGACCTGTTGCGCCCGATCTACCAGAAGACGGCCGCCTACGGCCACTTCGGCCGCGAAGAACCCGAGTTCACGTGGGAACGTACCGACAAAGCTGCGGCCCTGAAGGCCGCAGCCGGGCTGTAAGCCCGCCGCGCGCCGAGCGCGCGGTTTGTCGGTACGTGGGCCGCGCTCATATCGCGTGAGCGATGTGAGCGAGGACCAGAAGGTCACGTGGGCCGCGCTCATATCGCGTGAGCGATGTGAGCGAGGACCAGAAGGTCACGTGGGCCGCGCTCATATCGCGTGAGCGATGTGAGCGAGGACCAAGGTACCCATCGCGACGAGACCCTCACCCCTCGCGCACCACCCCGTCCGGCCCGAGGTTCAGCACCCCGCCGGCCACCATCTCCTGAATCAGGCCGGCGGCCCAATCGCGGGCGGTCAAGCCCAAGGGGCGCCCATGACGCTCCCACAGCGCCTGCAGCATCGGCGTGGCGGCCGCCCACTCCCGCAACGCGTCAAGCGGCTGCTGCTGCTCTTCCATCATGTGGTACTTCACCAGCACGCGCAGGGCGTAACGCGCATGGCGCGCCGGATCAGCCTGAAAGCCGGCCAGGCGTGAGCGCGCACGCTCCAGCGCGCCCGCCACATCGGTGAAGGGCGCGCCATGGCCGGGGATCACCACCTGCACCGGCAAGGCGGCGATCAGGTCCAGCACGGCGCCCACGTCAGCGAAGCCCGGCTCGCCCTCGACTTCGGGGAACACCACGCCAAAGCCGTTCTCCCACAGCGCATCGGCCGAGATCAGCACGCCATGGGCGCGGTCGAACAGCATCACCGAATCCGGGTCATGGCCCGGGGCAGCGATCACTTCCCACCAGCGCCCGCCAGCCAGAAAGGGCTCGGCTACGCTCAGTTCTTCATCCGCCAGGAAGCGCACGCAACGCTGGCCAGTGCGGTAGTGCGTCAGGCGCTGCTGGTCCCAGGCCTGCACCACCGGCAGCATGCCGGGCGCCACGCTGATGGGCATGCCGAAGGCCGCCTTCAGCGCCGCGTTGCCGCCGCAGTGGTCGGAGTGCAGGTGGGTGTTGACCAGGCGCAGCAGGCGCGCGTCGCCCAGGGCATGCGCCACCAGCTGGCAGGTCTGCTCGGCGTGGTTGGCGTGGCTGGCATCCACCAGCACCGCGCCGGCCTCGCCAGGCGCTGCGTGGATCAACACGTTGTTGGACGACAGCCAGCCACGCTGCAGGACCGTGAGGCCGGCCAGCGGCGTCAGCGGCACGCAGCCGCCATTGACCTTGAGCTGCGGGGCGGCCACAGGGCGGGCGTTCGATACAGACATGGAGGCAGGGGGGTTTCAGCGGAAAGGTCGGGACAGGCAGGCGCTTGCTGACGAGCACAGCACCGGAACGCCTGCATGCTACGACGAGGTACAAGGCGGGAGATGCGAACGGCGCGGTCATGGCTTTCGCCGACCAGGCCCCCGACCGCAGCCCGAGGCGAAGTGATGTCGCGCCTGCCCAGCCTCTTCATTTCCCACGGCGCGCCGACTTTTGCGCTGGAACCCGGCGTGGCCGGCCCGCGGCTGAGGGCGCTGGGCCAGGCGCTGCCGCGCCCTCGGGCGGTGTTGGTGGTCTCGCCGCATTGGATGACCCCCACGCCACGCGTCAGTACCGCGCAGCAGCCCGAGACCCTTCACGATTTCGGCGGCTTCGATCCGGCGCTGTACCGGCTCAGCTACCCCGCCCCCGGTCATGCAGCCCTGGCCCAGCGCACGGTGGAATGCCTGCGCCAGGCCGGCTGGGCCCCGCAGGCCGACGGGCAGCGCGGCCTGGACCATGGCGCCTGGGTGCCGCTGATGTACCTGTTTCCGCAGGCCGACGTGCCGGCGTTCCAGGTGTCGCTGCCTTCGCGGCTGGATGCCGCAGGCGCCTGGGCCTTGGGTCAGGCGCTGGCGCCGCTGGCCGCGGAAGGCGTGCTGATCGTCGGCTCCGGCAGCCTGACGCACAACCTGTACGAGTTCCGTGGTGGCCAAGGGCCCGACGAGCCCTACGTCAAGGCCTTCGCGGCCTGGGTGCGCGAGGCCGTGGAACACGGTGACCCGGGGCGGCTGCGACGCTCACTGGACGATGCGCCGCAGGCCCGACGCGCGCATCCAACGCCTGAGCACTTCTGGCCTTTGCTGGTCGCCGCAGGGGCAAGCGACGCAGCCGATGGGGGCGACGCAGGTGCGGGCCTCCTGCCCGCCACGGTGATCGAAGGCGGCGTGGCCTACGGCATGCTGGCCATGGACGCCTATGCTTTCGGGTGGGCTGGCACGGTCGCTTGAGCGCGACAAGGATCGGAACGTCTGCTGCCCTGGGCTGCCGGTTCAGGCGTGCACATCCAGCAGGGAGCCGGTGGCGCCAGGCCTGCCGTCACCCCATGCCCCGGTGGCCCGCATCGGTATGGGCGTCCCCAGGCACGCCATGTCGGGGCTCATGGCAGCATGCGTTGCTATGAATCCCGACACGCGCGTCCATGAAGAAGGCAGCGCGCCCACAAGCGCGGCCACGACTTGCCCGCCAGGGCTGACAGTCCTGTACGACGGTAGCTGTCCTCTGTGCCGTCGCGAGATCTCGGTCTACAGGGGAGCCCGTGCCTCGGGGCCCCTGAGCTTCAGTGACGTCAGCGACCCGGCCCTGGCGCCGCCCACGGGCACCGGTGTCGAGGCCCTCATGGCCCGTTTTCATGTCCAGCACCCGGACGGACGCCTGGAGAGCGGCGCCCGCGCCTTCATCGCGCTGTGGGCGCTGCTGCCGGGATGGCGGTGGCTCGCACGCCTGGGGCGCTTGCCGGGCATGACGTCCGTGATGGAATGGGCCTACCGGGGCTTTCTGCGCGTGCGGCCGGCCTTCCAGGCCTTGGCGCGCCGCTGGGACCGGCAGGCAGCGCCCGCAATGACATCCGCGCTGCCGCAGGAACTGCTGCGAGAGCTGAGGACCGACCATGCCGGCGAGACCGGTGCGGTGATGATCTACCGCGGGGTGCTGACCGTCACGCGCGACCCCGCCCTGCGCGCCTTCGCTGAACACCATCTGGACACCGAACGTCGCCATCTTGCGCAGATCGAGCAGGTCATGCCCAGGCGTGAGCGCAGCAGGCTGCTGCCGCTGTGGCGGGTGTCCGGTTGGGTCACCGGTGCGCTGCCGGCATGCGCCGGGCCCAGAGCCGTGTACGCCACCATCCAGGCGGTGGAAACCTTCGTCGATCGCCACTACGCGCAGCAGGTTCGACAGATCGACACCCTTCTGAGCGCGCTGCCTGATGCCGAGGCGAGCGAGCCCGGCGCGTCTATGGCCGGCGAATTACGCGACCTGCGGGCAGTGCTCGAGCAGTGCCGGCTCGACGAGGTGTCGCACCGCGATGACGCCGCGCGGCGCTGGGAGGGCCGCGCTTCGGCCGGGTTGCGCCTGTGGCAGAGTCTGGTGGGCCACGGGTCGGCCTGGGCTGTGGCTCTGTGCAGGCACCTGTGAAGTGCGCGGGCGAATCTTCACCCTCTCCGGCGCGCGCCGCAGTCCTCCACGCAGGCAAAGGACCCGCAGGATGCAGACTCAACCCGTCCAGCGCATCAGCGTCACGATCAGCACCAAGACACCGAGGCCGAGGTTGATCGAGACCCAAGTGCGAATCTGCGCCAGTGCCGCGCCGCCGGCGGCCCACTCGGACGCAGCCACGGCCCGGTCAAGCCTCTTGAACAGCGCAAAGCGTATGTGCATGAAGATCGCCACCATCGCGATGCCCAGCACCGCCATGACGGTCCAGGCCAGCGGCATCTCGAAACTGCCCCCCGACTGCACCACCTGCTTGGCCACACGGCCCAGCATCCACACGCCGCTGAGCAGCGTCAGCAGCGCGGCCACCAGCACAGCCTTGAAAAACCGCCCGAGCACATCGTGCATCAGCCGCAACCGCACCGGTGCCTCCAGCGTTGCCACCGCCGGGCGCAAGAAGAAGTGCGCGAACACCATGCCGCCGATCCACACGACGATGGCCAGCACATGAAGCGTCTTGAGAGTTGCGTAGATCATCGTTCAGTCCCATTCAATCCAATACCCAGCCCAGGATCCGTTTGCTGCGCCAGCCTCATGCCATCAGCAGCAGCCCGATCATGGCACCCCGCGAACTGACCGCAAAGGAAAGCCCGATCAGACGGTCGCAGGTGTTCGAATCGGTCGGAGTGTCGGGCTTGATCCGATTCGAACAAACCAGAACGGCACGCACCTAGACTTCGGATTTCCCGCACCGGAGGCAGCATGCTGAACTACCGCCATCTTCACTACTTCTGGGTCGTCACCAAAGAGGGCGGCTTCGCCCGCGCCGCCGAACGGATGGACATGGCGGTGCAGACCATCAGCGCCCAGGTGCGCGAGCTGGAAAAGGCGCTGGGCCACCAGCTGCTCAAGCCGGCGGGCCGTGGCGTGGCCCTCACCGAGGCGGGCCAGGCCGCCTTCGCGCGCGCCGAGGAGATCTTTCAGCTCGGCCAGGGCATCCCCGACGAGGTGCGCGAAGCAGCCAGCGGCAAGGTGGCCCGCCTGGCGGTCGGGCTCTCGGATGGCATTTCCAAGTTGGCCGCCCATGCGCTGTTGGAGCCTGTGCTGAGCACGCCTCACCTTCGGCTTGTTTGCCACGAAGGCGAGTTCGAACAACTGCTTGGCGAGCTGGCGCTGCATCACCTGGATCTGGTGTTGGCCGGTCAGGCCGCACCGCGCAACCCGAACCTGCGCCTGACCAGCGAGCGTCTCGTCGATTCGCAGGTCGAGTGGTATGGCCCGGCCCGGCTTGTGGGCAAGACCGAGCGCGACCGCTTTCCACAAAGCCTGAACGACCTGCCGGTGCTGCTGCCCACGGGGCATTCCGCCTTGCGGCCGACGCTGGACCACTGGTTCGAGACGCAAGGCTTGCGACCCCGCATCGTCGGCGAATTCGAGGACAGCGCACTTCTGGCGGTGTTTGCGGCGCGCGGGCTCGGCGTGTTCCCGGTCAGCCGGCTCGGCGCAGACGACGTTGGCCTGATGCGCGGACTTCGTCTCCTGGGCAGCAGCGACGCCGTGAAGGAAGAGATCCACGCCATCCGATCACGACGCGGGCAGCACCACCCTCTGGTGACGCAGGTGGTGGCCGCGGCACGGCCTTGATCGGCTCCTGATCGCCTCCGGTCAGGCCACCAGGCGGGGGGCCACCTTCCTGGCGATGGGCTCCTCTCCATCGAAGAGCTTCCAGTGGCGCCGGGCAGCCTCCACTACCAGAGCTTCCCCGTCGGCCAGGTGACCATCGGCCCGCGCCGCGGCAAGGGACAGACGCAGCACTTTCCGCTGCAGCGCAGGGTCCGAGATCTCGGCCATCAATGACGCCAAGGCGCTGTCATCGACCTTGCCCATGAGCGAGCCGGTTTCGTACCACCCCTCTGCCAGAAGTTCTTCGCACAAGGTGTGCACGATGTGCGGCAGGAGCTGGGGATCCAAACCGAGTTCGCGCTCCGCGCCCAGCTGCTTAAGGATGTCGAATTCGGAACTGCACATCTGGCCGTCGGAGATGAGCACCAACGCGACGATGCGCCCGGCGGCCTCCGGGCTGTTATGGGGGTAGCTGCGCACGGTGGATCCGGGTCGAGAAAAGTCAGTCTGAGGTCGCAAGCCGGGATCCGAGCTCAGTCGCCCCTGGCGGAATGCCAGTGGCCCGACCGGCGTGCACGGTTCTCTGGCCGGATCGGGATGGGCACGAGGGCCGGTACTTGCTTCGGCGCCCATGGACTGAGGACCTCATTGAGCAATTGCAGGCTCCGCTTCACCTGGGCGATGAGGAGGTGCGCAAAGCGCGAAGAAGGCTTCATGTCGGTTGAGCTCGGAAGTGATGAGAGACTGGAATATGTATCCTTTGCGACTTCGGAAGAAGCGACGATTGCAAGCATCCAACTCAGGGAAATGCGAACTTGCTGGAAGATGATGTGTCCGTTGTGAAGCTGCTCATTTTCGATCCGGCCAGATATCGCTCACCTTGACGAGCCCGAAAGCCCGGTTGCGGGCCTGGTAGTCCCATTGCTCGACTCGACAGCATCCGGGCGCCGCATTCGTGCCCCAGCGCAGCAGATTCACCGAGTTGGGCACGGCGTCGCGCACGCGGGACGAGACCGCCGTGCCCGCCTGAACAACCCACATCGGCCGCGCCAGGCCCGGCAGCGGCATGACGTACGGAAGGTGGATGTGACCGCCGATGACGAGATCGACACCAACTTCAGCCCAACGCCTCAATGCGGCCGCATGCCCTCGCAGAAGGTTGGACTCGTCCTCGACACGCATGACCGCTATAGGTTGGTGCACCACGACCACGCGCAGCTGCGCTGGGTCGGCCAGTTCTACAAGTCGGGCTACACGTTCGATCTGCAGCGCGGAGACCTCGCCGTGCTTGTGTCGCCAGGGTCGCGTGGTGTTGACGCACACCACCAGGAGTTCCGCAGTGCGGTGCACCGGCTCGAGATCTGTGCCAAATGCGGCGCTATAGCGGCCATACGGGCTGCGCAGGCGTGCCCACAGATCGAAGAGCGGGATGTCGTGGTTGCCTGGGACGGCCAGTACCGGCGCCCCCAGGCGGCCTACGAACGAGCGGGCCGCATCGAACTGGGCCCCGCGAGCGCGCTGCGTGATGTCGCCCGACAGCACAAGCACATCAGGACGCTGTTGGCGGGCCAGCGTGCTCAGGGCCTCCACGACCGCCCCCTGCTCGGTGCCAAAGTGGGTGTCGGAAATCTGCAGCAGGACGCTCAAGACGCTGCCCCTTCGGCGCTGGACCGGGCGTCAGTGGCGGCAGCGTCGCGCGCGGGCTTGAGCAGGTACAGGGGTTTGGCGTGCACGCGGAAGTCCAGCGGCGCGCGCATCATCGTCACTTCGCCATCAAAGGCCACCTTCACCCTGCTGCGGCCCTGCAGCAGCGCCGGCCGCACCACCAGGTGCTCGAACTCGAAGCGCTCCACCCCTGCGGCTTCATCCAGTCTGCCCATGGCGCCGTGCAACATCAGGCCGATCATCGACAGCGTGCCGACAGGCCGCAGCACGACCGCGGCCATGGTGCCGTCGCCTGGCGTACCCGCCAGGGTGTCATCGGGATCTGCGCCGAACTGCTGCAGTTGCAGGCGGTTGTTGCCCACGAAGAGCGTCAAGGCCCGTATGTCGCGCACTTCGCCACCCATCTCGATGTGCAATCGCAAACGGCGCTGCGCACGCAGCAAGGTCGCGCAGGCTGCCACGAGCGCCACCCAGCGGCTTCGACCGAAGCGGGCCTTGTAGGCTTCGCGATCCTCCAGCAGGTCGGGATAGAGACCGAGGCTGGCGTTGACAAGGAACACCCGTTCGTTGATGCCGGCCACTTGGACCGGCGATGGGACCGAACGCAGCAAGTGGCGGACCGCATCGGCCGGGTCTGCGGGTATGCCGTGTGTGCGGGCAAAGTAGTTGAACGTGCCCTGTGGCACCACGCCCATGGCGCAGCCTGCGGCGTGCGCGGCCTGCGCCACGGTATTGAGCGTGCCGTCGCCACCGACGGCGACCACGGCCGTGCGGGTGGCGACGGCCTTTGTTGCAGCCCGGTGCGCCACGCCGTTCAGCTCGGCAGGGCTGCAGAACAGCAAATCACCTTGCCGTCCGCCATCGCGCAGCGCGGCTTCGATGACTTCGCGCTTGACCCGTGCGTCGTTACTGCCCGCTGCCGCATTGATGACGAATTGCAGCGGTGACGCGACGTCCATCTCGGGAAGAGCGGCCATGGCACCCGTCGCCTTCAGGTCTTTTCCCGCGTCAAGCGTTCTGCAAACGAAATGCCGATGGCAGAGAGCACGAAGGTGAAGTGGATGACAGCCACCATCGTCACGATCTGGATGTTCTCCAAGTTCAAGTCGCCGCTCAGGTATGTCTTCAACGCATGCACGCCTGAGATCGAGATGATGGCGAATGCAAGCTTCAACTTGAGGTTGTAGGTGTTGACGTGGTCCAGCCAGTCGGGCTTCTTCATGTCCTTCTTGTCAAAGTGTCCGGTGGTCACGAAGAGCGATACACCGGCCAGCGCCACCACCCAAACCAGCTGCGCCACCATCGTCATGTCCACCAGTTCAAGCACCTTGATGATCAGCTCGATCTTTTCAAGCTCGCCAAACAGCAAGGTGCTCATCAGCTTGTAGGTCTCCAGCAGGAACTTGCCCAGGATGCCGAAGATGATCGCGACCAGACCCACATAGAAGAACAGCATGGTGAATCTCATGCCGTAGAGCATCGATCCGACCCCTGAAAGTAGCTTTTCCATTCTTGATGACCGTGAAACAGAACAGACAGTGACGTCGAGCAGCGACCTGATCGCAGCTTCAAGCGCCACGCGGTCCGTATCGTCCCGGCGGCCGGGACGATCCGGGGCGGAAGATCTCAATCGTGGCGCAGCAGGTCACCGAAAACGGTGTGCTCACCCTCCTTGCGATCGGCACCAGGCGCGTCGTACAGCACGAGCCAGCGCGCCTTGCCGCCAGACAGCGCCGGCGGCAGGTCGCAGAGGGCCTCGGCACGGTTGGTGCCGCGGCCATGTGGCAGTGGCACCGACTCGGACAGCGCCGACTCGAACCGCACCGGTTCGCGGTTGGCGGCCAGCAAGGGTCGGGCGCCGGACCACTTGAAGACGCGGATGTCGCCGTTCAACACCATCGTCGGGCCAGCCAGGATGTAGAGGTCGTCGCCGGAGAAGTGCAGGTCCCGCACGCCCAGACCGTCGAGCTGGAGGAAGTGCTTGCGGATGACCGTGCCGCTGTCGTCCAGGGGAACCAGGCGCAGCTGGTCGCCGCGCGCCTCCACCGCGATCTCCAGCAGCGCCGACCAGCCGCGCAGCACCGGGCCGCGCAAGCCCAGCAGCAGCCGGTGGCCGTCCACGGCCAGGCCTTCGATGTCGAAGCCGTTGTCCTTGCCCGGGATGGCCATGTATGGGCCGAAATGGGGGTCATCTGCGAGAGCGCGGGTGAGCAGGTTCGTTTGCGCATCGCCCTTCAGGCGCAGCGCCTGTCGGCCGTCCTGCGCCTGCCGCACCAGGCAGGGCTCACCCTGAGCGTCGGGCTCGATCGGCAGGCAGGCCAGCAGCCGTCGATTGCCGTCCAGCGCCACCTTCGCCAGCCGCCTGGCGTTGTCGGCGTGGCTTCGCTCCGGCTTGGCGTTCTTTCGCTTCAGGCCGTGCGAGCCGACGACCCAGAGGTAACCGTCGGCCACGGCCATGCCTTCCAGGTCGGCCTCTTCTCCGACGGCGCCGGGCAGGTCCAGCAGATCGCCAAGCGGGAAGTCACGCACTTCACCAAAGCGCAGGGCTTCTCGCCCCACGGGGTCGAGCAGACGAAGGCGGTCCAGGCCGCAGGCCTCGTCGCCGGCCACCCACAGCCAGTCACCGGTAAAGGCCGCGCCAGAGAGATTGGATTGAACCAGGGAGTCAGGAGCGAACTCCAGGCGGACGGCATTGGCAGATCGAGCGTTGGGCATCAGGTGTTTCTCCAAGGGGTGACGTGCCAGCAGGCCCGTGTGCTCCAACGCAGGCCGGAGCCACCAAACCCGGAAGTCTGCGGCAAAAGCGTTGTCCCATGTTCAGGCTGATCCGATGTCATCGTTCCTGAAAGGCTGCTTCTTGTGAGCCGTTGGGACGCCCACACTCCGCAGGTCCCTCAATCGAAGGAGATTCGAGATGCAAGTGCTCTTCAAGTCCCGCCACCCGAAAGCCACGGACTTGCGCGACCTGACCGAATGCCGCGTGCGTCAGCGCTGCATCAGTCACGAACTCTGAGCTCGAACGACTACCGGACTCGACACCATGAACTCCATGACGCCGTCCTGTCCGCCTCTGGCCCGGAAGCGGCGTATCTGGCCCCAATCGCCGCAGGCAGCGCGAAGACCCCAATGCCCTTGTCAACGAGGGCGAATAGGCTGTACCCGTCGTCGCAATCAAACTTCGGGGTGCGCGGTGAGATGCTTCGTCCGTCGTCCCGAAACTGACCCACTCGCCTAGGGAAGGTCTGAAAAAGTGACGTACAGGTCTGGTACTGCACAAGTCGCGATGAAATCGTCGCTTCTTGTCGGAATCGGTACTCGCACACCCTTGATTCGACCCTTTCGAG
>CANHVY010000034.1 GCA_947464185.1 Burkholderiales bacterium | reverse complement strand
CGCCTGCCTACGCACCCGGCCAGCCGTGTCGAGGAGCTGCTGCCACATCGCTGGAAGCTGAGCACCGGCTGTCGCTGAACAAGTCCGGCCCTCGCCGTCAAGATGGTGGTGGCCGGACGCTTACGGTCGGACTCCATCAGGGCTGCCAGCACCTTCTGGCCAGCATCGATGCACAGGCCCAGGAAGGCGTGGCGCACATCGCGCAAAACGCCCTGCACGGGCAACGAGATCTGCACTTGGGCAGTTGGCAATGCCCTCAGCGCGGGCTTCATCCGAGACTTCATTTCGGTGGTTCCTTTCTTTGCTTGCAAGGCACCTCGATGCTCGCATCCAGGCGAAAGGAACCGCCACCTTCATCTCATCCGTTCAACAGAGTTCGGGACATCGCCAATGCGCGCTCGGGCGTGGACACCAATAGGTCCAGACGGCTCCCCGGCAACGGCGCCATTGCGATGCCTGAGGGAAGCGCGTCATCGAACAGGTGGGTGGCCTGATAGCTGGCGGGGTAGGTCTGTGTGAACCACGCAGGCAACGTCGCCGACCTGTCACCCCACATGACCAGCCTCTCGCCAAACGGCAGGTTGTGCCGCACACCGCGCCAACCCAGGGCTGTCTTGCCCGCGATATGGAACCCGGCAGCTCGGAAGTCAACCAGGCCAGGGCAGCATCGCGGTTCAGCTCGTCTCCCGGCAGCAAGTAGACGCCACGGCCAAGCCGGCGCAGCCAGCCGCTTGCTGAAAGTTGCGCCACTTGCTTTGGGCTGAGCCCGTGATCTTGCAGCAGCCAGGTCGATATGGGCGCACCACGCGGCAACTCAACTAGCGCCTGGCGGAATAGTAGGCTTGGGGAAGATCCCATGGGCCCGGCACAGACTTCTCGGATGAAAAAAGTTGCCCAGGCCCAGGTTATTGGGGGGCGTTGCAGAAAGCCAGCACCAGCAAGTTGGACGCGTTGATCGAAGACGATGTGTTGAAGGAGATCTGCCATGGCTGCAAAGAAAGCTGATCGAGTCTCTGCAGAAATGGTCGAAGTGGCCCTTTTGCTGAACAAGCACGAGGTGCTTTCCGCTCACGACTTGGACCGAATCAAGGCACTGTCCTCGGCGCCCCCTCAACGACCAAGCGTGTTGCTCGAATCCGCGTCAAGAAGGCGAAGATGAGCCAATCGGTCTTTGCCGGTTTCCTCAACGTGACCACGTCGACGGTACAGAAGTGGCAGTCCCCCTGCACCTCAATCACACCGTCCTTCGCGGTGCCGCCGGCGCCGCAGACGGCACGTAGCTGCTTGCTTGTGGTGATCAGCGCAGTGGCGTCCAGCACCAAGCCTAGCACCACGGTCGCAGCCTTGCTTCTCGCGGCTGACGCGCACGAGGACGGCCTCGGGCCAGCAGCAGCGGTGCATCGAGGCCCACGCAAGTACAAACTTGGGCAACTACTAGCTACGCGGGTGCTACGCCCAGCGAAGTGCCACCCATGCTGCCCACCATCAGCTTCAGGCCAACCCGCGCGACCCTTAAGCACCTGCCCAGTTCACCGCTCGGTCACTCTCCCGCCCGCGCGACGCATGCTCTCGAAGTTGTAGAAGGTCGGCTGCGAGAAGTTGTAGTTCACGCCCTGGATGTCGCGACCGATGGCGCGCTGCCAACCGAGTTGGAACAGCACGACCGTAGGCATCTCGTCCAGAACGATGCGTTGCGCCTGCTGGTACAGCGCGGCGCGGGCCTCGCGGTCGATCGTGCGGTCGGCCTGCCCGATCAGCTTGTCGACGCTCGCATTGCGATAGCGCGGGAAGTTGGCGCCACCGATCATGGCCGAGTTGTAGACGAAGTTAAAGACGATGGACGGATCGGGGAAGTCGAGGTTGATCGACTGCGTGGTGATGTCGAAGTCGCCTTTCATGATCTTGGTGCGTGCCGCAGTGGATATCCGCTCGATGACGACCTTCAGGCCCACGGCCTCAAGCTGAGCGCTGATAGCCAGGGCCAATGGCGAGGTACCGCTGCCATCGCCAACGACCGTGAACTTGACCGGCGTGCCCGGCGCCACGCCTGCCTCGCGCAACAGCGCCCGAGCGGCCTCAGGGTCGTGCACTGGCAGGGGCAATTCCGCGTCGTGCCCAGGAACGCCGGCCGGCAGCACGCCTCGCAGCAGGCTGGCACGACCCTGGTAAATCGCCTTGCCGATGAGCTCGCGATCGATGGCAAGGGAGACAGCCCGGCGTACGCGCACGTCTCGAAACAGCGGTCGCTCGTTGTTCATGTGCAAGAAGGCGACGGTCGGCGACAGGCTGGTGACGACATCCAGGCCCGGCTGGGCCGCCACCCAGGCATCCGATGCACCTGACACCGGGTCGACGATGTCGATCGCCCCCTTGGCCAGCTGAATAACGCGCGTGGCGTCGTCCTTCACGGTCATGAAGTTGACTTCGTTGAAGTACTCCGGCTGGCGCGTGGCGTGGGGATTCGGCGTCAAAGTGACCCGCTGGCCCTTCTCAAAACGCGACACGCGGTAGGGGCCGCTGCCCGCCGTATGAGTCGACAACCAGCGGCTGCCCAAGTCGGCACCGTTGGCCTGCGCCAGCACTTTGGGGTTGACGATGCTGGCCGTGGGCACGGCCAGCACTTCCAGGAAGAACGGCACGGGCGTGCGCAGCGTGAAGCGCACTTCATGTGGCGCCACGGCCTCGACGCTGCGCAGGAAGAAAAGAAACTGCGATGGCGGTGCCTTGAGCTTGAGCGTGCGCTCGAAGGAAAACTTCACAGCCTCGGCCGTGACTTCGCTGCCATCATCGAAGCGGTGGCCGGGGTGCAGGTAAAAGGTCCACTGCAGTCCATCGTCACTGGAGGTCCACCGCTCGGCGAGCTGACCCAAGAAGCGTCCCGTTGGCTTGCCATCGGCGACCTCGGCCACCACGAGCTTCTCGTAGGCGAGGTTGATCGCGAGTTGATTGCTGATGACGAATGTCGCCGCAGGGTCAAGTGTCGAGATATCTCGCGCGACGGCCATCGTGACACGGCGCGGGTCCGCCGGGATGTCTGACACATCGCAACCTGCAAACAACAACGCCGCCAGCAAGCAAGCACCCGCGGTGCGCAGAGCGTGAATGGCGTCAAGCACGTGACGCATCGATGAATGCGGAGAACAAGCGTCGCTCCGGATCGCTGAGCAGGAACTCGGGATGCCACTGCACGCCGAGCACGAAGCGCCGGTCAGGAACCTCGATGGCCTCGACGATGCCGTCCGGCGCGAGTCCGGCTACCACAGCGTGCGGTCCCACACGGGTCACGCCCTGGCGGTGCAGCGAGTTTGTATCGAAGGCCGCCTCGCCGACGATCGCAGCGAACAGCGTACCGGCGACGGGGGAGACGGGATGAACCGTCTCGAAGGCGCCGGCCCCGAGATGCCCAGCCCAGTCGGCGCGGGCCTGCTCCAGCGCGACGATCAAATCACCGCCTGTGACCTGGTTCAGGACCTGGAAACCACCGCACACGCCCAGCGTGGCCTTGTCCCGCTCGATGCAGCGCCGCATCAGCTGGGACTCGAAGCGGAACCGGCGCTCTTTTTCTGGCGGTTCGGTGCCGTCGAACTGGAATAACTGCGGCACGCGGAACTGGTAACCCCCGCCACTGACGACGATTCCGTCGCAGAGGTCGAGGTAGTCATCGACCGCATCGACTTCGCTGGGCAGCATAAGCGGGATGGCGCCCATCGAGCGCAGTGTGTCGCAGTTGGTCGCGTCTAGGCGGTACACGGGCCGTGGCGGCCGCCCCTCGGCGTAGTGCTCAAGGTCGGCGGTAACGCCGATGACGGGTCTCTTTCGACTCATGCTTCTGGTAGCTCCGTCAGTTCATCGAAGGGCCACATCGGGCGGCGGATGCGCTGAAACATAGCGCCGCCACGTGCCGGTCTTCGCAGGGTGAACACATGTTCGCTAACCGCATCAAAGCCGATGTGGAACTGCTGGGCCGACTTCAGGACGATGAAGCGACGACGGGTGCAGTCGATCCCCAAGCCGCTGAACAGGGAGGGATCGTAGGCTTGGTCACGGATGCTGCACAGAACAACCTCGATGCCCTCAAATGCGACCGCTGCGCAATCACCAAGCGGGGCGGAAACCCGGCCTATCTGCTGCGCATGATTCTCTCGCAATGCGGTGACCGTAGCCTTGACGTCCAGCGGTGTGCCGGAATCCTGTCCCACCTTGCCGCCAATGCGCAAAGCCAGGCGCGCGCCGACGCCAGCATCGAAGCACGTGCGCGCTGCCATCGGATCCCATAGGGGACCGACGCAAGTGTCTTTCGCACCGCGATCCAGTAGCAGGCGAAGAACGTCCGTGTTGTCTCCCGCCGCCCCGCCACCCGGGTTGTCATCCACGTCGGCCAGGATGACGGGCCTTGCCGGATGGGCGAGTGCCTGCGTCAGCACTACTTCCATCGGCGAACGTCGCGTGCGCAGCGTCTCGCGCATTGCAAAAGCCTCGTTCGCGAGTTCGTCCGACACCTGGCGTGCCAGCGCCGCATCGCCATCGGTCACCACCAGCACTTGCGCGCCCATGTCGAGCACGTCGGCACCTGAAAAACCATGGACCAACGACACCGAAAGCACGGCACCCCGCTCTCGCTCGCGCATGCGCTGCACGAAGGCCTTCACCGGCGGCGTGCGGGTGGGGAACCCCACCGCCATGTGGCAGTGACGCGCGTGCATCACCGGGCGTAACTCTTTGCGTCGTGTGCGCTCCAGCAAGTCCAATAGCTGCTCGCCGCACTCTACGTAGTCGGTGTGCGGGTACTCCTTGAAGAACACCAGCACGTCGGCCTTGTCCTGCATGCGCTGCGTGAGGTGAGCGTGGCAGTCCAGTTCAGCACCTACAGCAACCTCGGGGCCCACGAGCGCACGGACATGCGTGAGCAGATCCCCCTCGCAGTCTTCGGTGCTGTCGGCGACCATCGCACCATGCAGCCCCAGCGCGACGATGTCCACGGGCAGAGCCTGACGAAGCTGCTCGAGGATTTCGTCGCGCAGCCCCTCGTAAACCGGCTGCGGTACCGGACCACCGGGCATCGCGTAAGCGCAAGTCCCCTCCACCACCGTCCAACCGCTCTCCCGCGCTCGGCGACGACAAGCCCACAGCGGTCCGGTGGCTTCAGTAGGCTGGTCCGGGTGTTGCCCGGGCCTCCACAGCATGGTGTCTTCGAAGGCACGCCAGCCAGTGGGCAAGGGTGACGCCGTGTTCGTCTCCGTGCCCAGGGTGGCTGTGAATGCCCTCATGCGTCGGTTGGTCAGAAAGTGAAGGTTCCCACGACGCCATAGGAGCGCGGGGGTCCGTAGCTGATCGTCTGGTTTGTTCCGGCGCCAATAGGCGCCGCGAAGCCGCCTGGCACCTTGGCGACGATGTAACGCTTGTCGAAGAGGTTGTTCGAGTAGAGCGCCAGGTCCCAGCGGCCACTCTCACCGGCGAGACTGACCCGACCATTGAAGAGGTTGTATCCCGGGATCCTCTGTGTCGCAAGGTTCTCTCGGCCGACGAAAAAGCCATCGGCGTGCCGGCCGTCTAGTCGCAGCGTCAAGGAACCGACAGGCAATGGGAGCGAGTACGCAACGGACAAGTTGGCCGTAAGGCGAGGTGCATTGTTGAGTTGATTGCCGTTGAAGCTGACCGGTGTGCCTCGGCTGGTATCAACATAGTCGGTGTAGCGCGCATCGACGTAACCGACCCCCGCTGAGAGTCGCAGTGCGGACGTCGGGCGCAGCGTAGCTTCCAGTTCGATACCCTCGCTCTTGGCCTTGCCGCCGTTGGTCACGATACCCACGACGGCACCGCCGCCACCCAGCACCTGCACCTGTTGCGTGACCTGGATGTCGTCATAGTTCATGCGGAATGCCGCGGCGCCCAAGTTCAGCATACCGCCGAGCATCGACCCCTTCACGCCGACCTCGAAGTTCGCCATGCTCTCATCGTTGAAGCGGGTCTGCTTGAAGCTCGTCGGGCCCCCGGCCGTGATGTTGTCGACGTTCCAGCCTCCGCTGCGGAATCCCTTGCTGTAGGTTCCGTAGGCGATGGTGTTGCGATCGATGCGAAAGCGTGCGCTCAGCAAAGGCGTCACGTTGCTGGTGCTCAGGCTGTCGTTCTCCAGCGGGATGGAAGGGGCCAGGAATGCCGGGAAGGTCACCACCTGCTGATATGCCAGGGTCTTCTTCTCGCTCGTGTATCGCAGCCCACCAGTCAGAGTCACCCGCTCGCTGACGTGCCAGTCGACGTTGCCAAACACCGCACCGGTCTTCGAGTTGATGTCACCGAAGGTGTTGCCCGTCGTGTTTCGGATCACGCTCAGCACCGGAGCCGCAGGCCCGAAGGTGCTCAAAGACGTACCGCTTGCTTTTTGCTCGTAGAAGTACAACCCAGCCACATACTCCAGGGCTGCCTTGCGGCTGGTGGCGATCCGAAGCTCCTGGCTCCATTGCTTCTGGACCGAGGTACTTGCAGAAGCGACGATATTCGCAGGCCCCACATCGGTGTCTGAAGTCCGCGTGGTGTCGAGCTTGCGCACGCTCGTGATGGAGGTCAGCTTCAACCCGCTGCCGAGGTCGTAGTTGATGGTGCCGCCCACGCCCTGGACGGTACGATTGGCCAGGGTGGGCAGGTTCTCGTTGGCAGTGAAGTCAGTGCCTCCGGCAATCGCGCCGTAGCCTGACACGATGTTGGGCGAAGGGGCCACGGACTTGTCCTTCAAGTGATCAGCCGCGATCGTCAGGTCAAGGGCTGACGAAGGCTTGATCACGATCTTGGCGCGCGCGCTGGTCACGTCCTCGTCACCATTCTTGGTGCCCGTGGCCACGTTGTTCATGTAGCCGTCGCGCTTGCCGGAATAGACCGCCACGCTGGCTCGTACGGTGTCCGATCCCAGCGGTGTGCTCAGATAGCCGCTCAATCGGCGCAGGTTCAAGCTTCCGAGGTCTGCACTTGCTGTGGCCTCGAACTTCTTGGAGGGCTCGCGCGTCACGACGCTGATGGCGCC
The DNA here is from genome assembly GCA_947464185.1 of Burkholderiales bacterium. GTDB lineage: Bacteria > Pseudomonadota > Gammaproteobacteria > Burkholderiales > Burkholderiaceae_C > Rubrivivax. The sequence goes on along the minus strand of CANHVY010000034.1, from coordinate 35,988 downwards.
GGCGATGGAGTTCTTGCCGAACAGCGTGCCCTGAGGTCCGCGCAGAAACTCTACACGCTCGATGTCGAAGGTTTCCAGATTGAAAGCAGCACCGCGACCCATGAAGACGCCGTCGACGTAGACGCCGATGCCGCTGTCAAAACCGATGTTCGCTCGGTTCTGGCTCTGCACACCGCGAACGGAGAAGTTGGGCACTGCATTGTTCTCAGGCCCCAGAAACACCACGTTGGGCACAGCAGCCTCTGACAGGCGGATGGCCCCACGATCTTGAAGTTCGCTCCCAGTGATCACGCTGATGGACAACGGGACGTCGATGGCACGTTCAGTACGTTTGCGCGCCGAGATGGTGACCTGTTGGGGTTGCGTCTCGTCGGCGGCAGCTGGCTGAGGGGCAGATTGCGCATGACCCGATTCGGTTCCTGCCATCAAGAGCAGGGCGGCCCCAATGGCGGCAGCTATGGGGGTCTTGGTGTATCGATCCTGATTCATGAGGGTCTCCGGGTGGGGCGGCAGTCAAGCCGCGATGTAGAAAGGTTCACAAACCTGGCGTGCGCGCTGCATGCAGCGCTCCACCGTCCGTGTCGTTACTCCGAGGCGGTCGGCGATTTCGGGGTGGGTCAGGTCGTGCAGGCAGCTCATCTCGACCACCTTCGCAGTGCGCGCTCCGGCGTGTTCCAACTGCTGCACGATTTGCCCCATGGCGCGTCGCCAGTGCACCTGGCTCTCCACGGAGGGGCTGGGTTGTTCGACATCGACGTCTTCCAGCGGGCCGTGAGCGTGCACCTGACGAAAGGCGTCACGCCGCACACGGTCGATCACCAGCCGCTCGGCCGTGCGGAAGAGGTAAGCGCGCGGATTCAGATCCAGTCTCGAGGGGTCTGGCAGCTGAGCGATGCGCAAGAAAACGTCTTGCACCGTGTCGGCGATGTCGTCCTCGTTGCGCAGCAAACGGGAGAGAAATGAGCGCAGCGGGCGGTGGTGTGCAGCAAAGACTTCTGCGATGTAGCGGGCTCGCTCTGCCGCCCGATCCGGTTGATCAAGCCCGCGCAGAGGGGGTGGCTGCTGCGTTGAGCCTTGCCCTTGTGCAGCATCGGTCATATCAAGCATGGTTACCGGGTCCTCCAGACATAGGCTGAAAGTCTTGCTTGCGTGTCCCGCCTGGGCACAAGGCGGCGGGTCGTCGACGAGAACTGCTGGCGATGCTATGATTGAACGACCGTTCGGTCAATACATCATCGACTCATGGAAAACCCGATCCTGATCGTCGAAAAGCTAAACGTCGTGGCCCGGCGGAAAGGCGCGGCGCACAAGATTCTTGACAGCGTCTCGCTGCAGGTTGGCGAGGGCGAGATCGCGGGACTCGTGGGCGAGTCGGGTTCAGGCAAGTCCATGCTGGGCAGTGCCATCGCAGGCTTGCTGCCCAGGGGCTGTGAGGCCGAATCAGGCCAGGTGCTGTGGCGTGGGCAGAACCTGATCGGAGCAAGCGAGGATGCGCTCTCCTCGCTGCGCGGATCGCAGATTGCCTATGTCTTCCAGGAACCCATGACCGCCTTGAATCCGACCTTGCGCGTCGGGCGCCAGCTGGTCGATGTCATAAAGCGCCACGCTCAACCCGATGCGGCGGCCGCCAAGGCGCTGGCGCTGGGGTTGCTTGCCAACGTGCGCATTGAAACGCCTCAAGAGGTCTTTGAGGCCTGGCCGCACCAACTCAGCGGCGGAATGCGTCAGCGAGTGCTGATTGCGATGGCCTTTTCCTGCAAGCCAGCACTGATCGTCGCCGACGAGCCGACAACAGCCCTCGATGTCACCGTGCAGGCCCAGGTGCTGTCGCTGCTTCTGACGCTGGCTAGAGAGCGCGGTACGGCGGTGTTGCTGATCTCACACGACATCGGCGTCATTCGACGCGCCAGCGAGACGATGTACGTGATGTACGCCGGACGCATTGTCGAACGCGGACGGACGGCTGCGGTGCTGGATGCGCCCCGGCATCCCTACACGCGGGCGCTGCTCGATGGGCTGCCGGGCCGGCTTCAACCGAAGGCCCGCTTGAACGCACTGCGGCCTGGTGGTCCGGCCTCGTCGGGCTGTGCTTTTCGATCACGATGCGCTTCAGCCTTTGATCGTTGTGGCGAAGTACCACCCCTGCCAACCCAGCCGCCTGCAGGCGCCGCGGCATGCTGGTTGAGCCAGCCGATCAACGTCGAAGGAGAGTCCGCGTGACGGCTCAGCTGCTGGCGCTGGACAAGGTCTCAGTGCGCTACGCCTCGCGCCGCTCGCCCGCCGTTGGCGACGTGACACTGTCGATCGAACCGGGTCGCACGCTCGGCATCGTGGGCGAGTCCGGTTGCGGCAAGAGCACGCTGGCCAAGGCCGTGATGGGGTTGGTGCCGGTGAGCATGGGGTCGCTGCACTTCCTGGGGCGGGACATCACGCGCATGACACCCAGGCAACGTCTGCAGGCGCAGATTGGCATGCAGATCGTGTTCCAGGACCCGCAGAGCTCGCTCGATCCCCGCATGCGAACGCGCGATCTGATCACAGAGCCCCTGGTGATCGCTGGCCGGCCCAGCGCTGGGGTGGCCGAGAGCATGGCCGACCAGGTGGGCTTGCCGAGAGATGCGCTGGGTAGCCTTCCGCACGAACTCTCGGGTGGACAGCGTCAGCGAATCGCCATCGCCCGCGCCCTGGCCGCCAGCCCGCAGTTGCTCGTGCTGGATGAACCGACCTCGGCACTGGATCTGTCGGTGCAGGCGCAGATCCTGAATCTGCTGATGGACCTGCAGAGAGAGCACCGTCTTGGCTACCTGTTCATCAGCCACGACATGGCTGTGATTCGGCATGTGGCAGACGATGTGGCCGTCATGTTCCGCGGCCAGATCGTCGAGCAAGGCGCCGCGGCCGAGGTGCTGGAAGCACCCCGGCACATCTACTCGCAAGAGTTGATGCGAAGCGCGCTGTCGGGCCAGGCCACGCCTGCCGTTGAGTCCCTTACTTGATCACGTTGGAGATTGAAGATGATGAAGGCAAACACTGCAGCCTGGGTCGCCGGTGTCGGCATGGTGCCTTTCAGGAAACCTGGCGCCAGCGAGCCCTACGACAGCATGGGCGCAGACGCCGCCCGCCTGGCACTGAAGGACGCCGGCTTGCACTACACCGATGTGCAGCAGGCCTACGCGGGCTTTGTCTACGGCGACTCCACCAGCGGCCAGCAGGCGTTGTACAAAGTGGGGCTGACGGGCATCCCCATCGTCAACGTCAACAACGCCTGCGCGACGGGTTCGACGGCCCTCTTCCTGGCGCGCCAGGCGGTGGCGCACGGCGTGTGCGACGTCGCCCTGGCCCTGGGCTTCGAGCAGATGAATCCCGGTGCTCTCGGGGTCACGGCCACCGACCGGCCGAGCATCATGGGGCAGCAACTCGCCCACGCCCACGAGACCATCGAATGGAACGACCAGGTGCCCATGGCTGCGCTGCTCTTTGGCAGCGCGGGACAGGAGCATCAGCGCAAGTTCGGCACCAGCAACGAAGCCTTCGGCAGGATTTCGGTGAAGGCGCGCGATCACGCGTCACGCAACCCGCATGCCATCTTCCGCGACAAGCTCACGCTTGAAGAGGTGATGGCTTCCAAGCAGATCTATGGTCCGCTCACGCGTTACCAATGCTGTCCGCCCACGTGCGGCGCGGCCGCTGCGGTGATCGTTTCCGAGGCCTATGCCCGGCGCAAGGGCCTGAGCAGCCGTGCGGTGGAGATCGTGGCCCAGGCCATGACCACCGACCCACTGGAGTCCATTCAGGGCCACAGCATGATGCGCGTGGTCGGCTTTGAGATGGCGCGTAACGCAGCCACCCTGGCTTATGAACAAGCGGGTATCGGACCGGAAGAAGTCGACGTGTGCGAGTTGCACGACTGCTTCACCACCAACGAACTCCTGACCTATGAAGCCCTGGGCCTGGCTCCTGAAGGCGGCGGCGAGAAGTTCATCATGGATGGCGACAACACCTACGGTGGTCGCGTCGTCACCAACCCTTCGGGCGGACTGCTGTCCAAGGGACACCCGCTCGGCGCGACCGGCCTGGCGCAATGTGCTGAACTCACCTGGCAACTGCGCGGCCAAGCAGAAGCGCGCCAGGTGGAAGGCGCACGCATCGCGCTCCAGCACAACCTGGGCCTGGGCGGCGCCTGCGTGGTCACCATGTACCGCAAGGCAGCGTGAACCCCGTGCCATGACCTACGGCCCTCTGGCCGGCCTGCGCGTGCTGGAGTTGGCAGGTCTCGGGCCCGCACCTTTCGCTTGCGCTCTGCTGGCGGATGCCGGAGCAGACGTTGTGCGGGTGGACCGGCCAAACGCGCTGCATGACCCGACCGACATCCTGGCGCGCGGCCGTCGCTCGGTCGCCCTCGACCTCAAACTGCCTGCTGATGTGCAGACGGTGCTGGCACTGGCCGCAAAGGCAGATCTCTTCGTCGAGGGCTTCAGGCCGGGTGTGATCGAACGGCTGGGCATGGGTCCAACCGTGCTGCTGGAGCGCAATCCGAAACTCGTCATCGGCCGGATGACCGGGTGGGGCCAGGCCGGGCCGTTGGCCTCAGCGCCGGGGCACGACATCAACTACATCGCGCTGTCCGGTGCACTGGCCAGCATCGGGCCAGCAGGCGGCCCGCCTGTACCTCCACTGAACTTGGTGGGTGACTTTGGCGGCGGCGCCATGCTGCTGCTGTTCGGTGTCTTGGCTGCGCTGCATGAAGCCAAACGTTCTGGCCGCGGCCAGGTTGTGGATGCTTCCATGGCTGACGGCAGCATCGCCCTCATGGGCATCTTCCAATGGATGCGCTCGCAGGACAGATGGAACGGCCCTCGCGGAACCAATTGGCTGGACGGCGGCGCGCACTACTACGGCTGCTATGAGTGCGCTGACGGGCGCTGGCTGGCCGTGGGTGCGATCGAGCCGCCCTTCTATCGGGCCTTGCGTGAGCGGCTCGGTCTGCTCCACGACTCCTTGTTCGACACCCAGAACGACCCGGCGCTGTGGCCCGCGCAGAAGGCGCGGCTGGCAGCCGTGTTTCGCTCGCGGGACCGCCAAGCCTGGTGTGAGCACTTCGAGGGTAGTGACGCTTGCGTCAGTCCCGTTCTCGACCTCGACGAAGTGGCAACCCATCCGCACAACGTGGCCCGCGGCGCGATGATCAGCGCCTTTGGCGTGCCGCAGCCGGGACCGGTCCCGCAGTTCTCGCGAACACCCGGATCCACTGGGCAAGCGCCGCGCCCCCCCGGCGCGGACCGTGCTGCGGTCCTGCGCGACTGGCTGAGCCTTGCGGACTGATGTAGTCAAGTCCAAGGAGCACCATGCGACTCTTCTTCGGCGGCATCAACACTGAGACGAACACGTTTTCACCCATCCCGGTCGGCCTGGAGAACTTCACGGAAGGCGGCATCCTGCGTGGCGACGAGGTGTGCGACCCGGTGCGCGGCAGCGACATGGCGATCTACGCCCGCGAGCTCGGACTGGACGTGGTGGGGGGGCTGTACTGTGAGGCCCACCCTGGCGCAGCAGTTCGCCGCGACGCCTACGAAGCGCTGCGCGACGAGTTGCTCGATCGCCTGCGCGCCGCCGGGCCTGTGGACATCGTGGCGCTCAACCTGCACGGCGGCATGGTCGCTCAGGGTTACGACGACTGCGAAGGCGATCTCATCGCCCGCGTGCGCGCCATTGTTGGGCCCGGCGTGGTGATTGGCTCCGAACTCGACCCACATTCGCACCTCTCGCCAGCCATGTACGACAACGCGGTATTGATGTGCTACCGCGAGAACCCGCACATCGACATTCGTGCGCGCGGACGCGAGTTGATCGACCTGCTGCTGCGTACCGCGCGGCAAGAAGTGCGACCGGTGACTTCAGTCTTCAATTGCCGTATGGCCGATGTGTTCCAGACGCAGCGCGAGCCGATGAAGAGCTTCGTGGCGCGCATGCGCAGCCTGGAAGGACGCGACGGCGTACTCTCGATCAGCATCGTGCATGGCTTTCGGCGCGCCGATATCCCACTGCTCGGCACCCAGGTGATTGTCATCACCGACGACAACGCGCCTCGCGGCGCCGAACTCGCCGAGCGCCTGGGCCAAGAACTGTTCGAACTGCGCGGGCAGTGCGCCGATGCGGTCCACCCCATGGACGAAGCGGTGGCGACGGCAAGGACTTGGGATGATGCAACCCATGGTCCCTTGGTCCTGGCCGAGATGGCCGACAACCCCGGTGGCGGGTCGCCCGGCGACGCTACCTATGTCTTGAAGGCCCTGATCGACGCGGGCATCGACCGCATCGCCGCGGGCGTGTTCATCGATCCACTGGCGGTGCGATGCGCCATCGACGCGGGCCTGGGTGCCCGTCTGACGATGCGCATCGGCGGCAAGGCGTGTCCGCTTTCGGGACCGCCATTGGACCTGGACGTGACGGTCACGGCGATCGATCCAGCCGCCAAGATCGTTCTCGGCGGCGACACGGTGGTGCCCATGGGGCGCGCGGTGGCCCTGCGCTTTGCGCAGGGTGAGTTGCTGCTGGCCGAGAACCGGTGGCAGACCTATGGTCCTTCCATTTTTGGCGACCTGGGCATTGATCTTCGGCGCCAGCGTGTCATCCTGGTCAAGTCAGCGCAGCACTTCAAGGCGCACTTCGAGGCCATCACGCCACACAGCCTCACGCTGGATTCGCCCGGCGTGTGCGTGGCCGATGTGACCCAGCTGCCGTTCAAGCGCCTGCAGCGGCCGTTGTGGCCCTGGGACGATGACCCCTGGTCTTGAGTAGATGCGCGCATCCCGGACCCAGGGACTAGCGGCAAACGGCACCCTACCGAGGATGTTCAAGTAACTCTACATGGTTGACTACATCGGCGTCACCGACATGCAGCGCCTGCTCCAGCGCGTGGGGGTGGGCGAGTTCATTGGCCGGCTGGCCAAGAGGATCGAGTACGACTACCGGCGATGGGGCTCGTTCGAGAAGAGCGCACGGTTGGCCAGTCACTCGGCAGATGGCGTCATCGAACTGATGCCGACAAGCGACGGACACCTGTACTCCTTCAAGTATGTCAACGGCCATCCCCGCAACACGGATGCCGGTCTGCTGACGGTCACTGCGTTCGGCGTGCTGGCTGACGTGGGGACCGGCTACCCGCTCATGCTCTCGGAACTGACGTTATCGACCGCACTGCGCACCGCGGCCATGTCTGCGCTGGCGGCACGATGGCTTGCGCGACCCAACCCGACCGCTATGGCACTGATCGGCAATGGTGCGCAGAGCGAGTTCCAGGCTGTCGCGTTCTGCCACATGCTCGGGGTGAGAGAGCTGCGGCTGTTCGACACCGATCCGGCTGCCACATCAAAGCTGCGGACGAACCTGTCGGCGATTGACGAGACCTCCGTGGCCACCCTCGTCGTCAGCGGCTCGGTGGCTGAAGCCTGCAGCGGCGCGGACATCGTCACCACAGTGACCGCTGACAAGCGTCGCGCAGTCGTCCTCACATCGGCACTCGTGCGACCGGGAATGCACCTGAACGCCGTCGGCGGCGACTGCCCTGGAAAGACCGAACTCCACCCAGACATCATGCGACGGCCTGATCTGCGTGTGATCGTGGAGTTCGAACCGCAGTCGCGCATCGAAGGCGAAGTCCAGCAGATGGGCCCCGACTACCCCGTGACTGAGTTTGCGGACATCGTCCGGGGTCAGGCGCCAGGTCGTTTGAGAGAGTCCGACGTCACGCTATTCGATTCAGTGGGCTTTGCCCTGGAGGACTTCTCGACGCTGTGCCTCCTGCACGAACTGTTAAAGGAGCATCCAGACCTGCGCAGGCGGATTGACCTCGTCCCCGAGCTGGACGACCCGAAGGATCTGTGGGGCGGCGCCATGCGCGGTCGCCGCCGACTGCGCCGCGCGGCTTGATCTCATGAGGTCTGTCAGCCTGATCGGCGCACCAACCGACATCGGGGCGGGCACACGCGGATCCAGCATGGGGCCGGAGGCACTGCGCGTCGCTGGCCTTCAGATGGCACTCGAGTCGCACGGCGTGCACGTGCTTGACCGTGGAAACCTCCAGGGCCCGCCCAATCCATGCCAGCCGCCGAGGGGCGGGTACAGACACCTCGCCGAGGTCATTGCCTGGGTTCAGGCGGTTCACCTCACAGTCGCTTCCGAGCTGGCGAACGGCGCGTTGCCCATCCTGCTGGGTGGAGATCACTGCCTGTCCATTGGAAGCATCAGCGCTGTCGCGCAGCATTGCCGCGCGTCGAACAAGCGGCTGCGGGTTCTGTGGCTGGATGCACATGCCGACTTCAACACGAGCGCACTGACCCCTAGCGGCAATCTACACGGCATGCCTGTCGCGTGCCTTTGTGGACACGGTCCACGAGAACTGATTGAGATAGGTGGTCTGGCGCCAGCGATCTCACCCAAGGTGATGCGCCAGATCGGCATTCGCAGTGTCGACCCTGGCGAAAAGCGCTTCGTGCACGCGATGGGCGTCGAGGTATTCGACATGCGCTACATCGACGAAATGGGCATGCGCCACACGATGGAACTGGCGCTGGCGACCATGGATGCCAACACCCACCTGCACGTCAGTTTCGACGTCGATTTCCTGGATCCGACGATCGCACCGGGTGTTGGCACACTGGTTCCCGGAGGCCCCACATACCGAGAAGCACAGCTGTGCATGGAGATGATCTACGACTCGGGCCGGCTCGGTAGCCTCGACGTGATGGAACTGAATCCGGCACTCGATGTCAGAAATCGGACGGCGGTGCTTGCCGTGGACCTGATCGAGAGTCTCTTCGGCAAGAGCACGCTCATGCGCAACCATGACGTGGCCTGAGTCCGACCGGCAGCGGCTGCTGGCTCAGCCAAGGCTGGGAGTGCTGAGTCTGAAACGGCTGGAGTCCGTGGGTGTCGATTCCCTGGAAGAGCTTCGCAGGATCAGGGTTTATCCAGACACACCATCGATTCCGATTCGTTTCCACCGCCCAGCTGCTGGTTGTCAGCACTATGCATCGATGCGGTCGTTCCCAAGTAAGGGTCGAAGACCCACTTGCGACCCTCTGCAGTCGTTCAGATCCTCAGATTCGAGAACCGAAAGCCGTCACTGCTTGCAGCGGCCAAGTCCGGCAACTGAGTATTCGCGGGCGCCCATGCCCATGTCACTGCGCCGCGAACCACAGGAATGTGAGCACGTCGAAGTAGCGCTGCGTTTCCAGCACGAGTTCGGTGTGGGACACCTGCCGTACATGCGGAAAGAACGATTTCGCATAGGCGTCGCTCGCCTTGTTGAAGCAGAGCTTGAAGGTAAAGGCCTCGGGCAGAGCCAGCGGCACCACGTCTGGGCCACGGGCTGCACTCTCCACCGCCGCCTGCACACCGCTCTGGATTCGCTTGACGGCCTCGGCGGGAAGGATGGACTGCACCGAAGCGCCGAAGCCTTGCAGCGTGGCCACCGTATGCAGCCCGTCGATCAGGCCCGAGGCCTCGTCGCACAGTTGCTGATCGCCCGACAGGAACACCAGCGGCACGCCCACGCTGGCGGCGGCATAGGCATAGATCAAGCACTCCGAAGCCGTGTGGCCGTTGAGCTCCACGCGAGCGAAGGCACGGCTGGAGATCGTGTGTGCCAGCGGGTTGCCGCCACAGCCGCCAGCCGCGTGGAAGCCGATGAAGGCCACGGCGTCGAAGCTCTCGTCCAGGCCCTGCACCATGGCAAAGGGATGGCCGCTCCAGCCTCGGATGAGCTGCAGTTCCTTCCCGGCCGGTACGGCGAGCTGGTGCGGGTCGATGTTGCGGGCCGTCCAGTGGGCGTCCTTGATCACGATGGACTCGACTCCGGCCGCCCAGGCGCCGGCGCAGGCCGCAGCCACCTCGGCCGTCATCTGCCGCTGGAACGGCGCGTATTCGGCCGGGTGGGCCTTGTCCACCTCCACGGGCGCGCTGATGCAGGCCACGCCCTCGATGTCAGCGCTGATGAACAGCTTCTTCATGCGGACTCCGTCTGCCGATGAGGGCCGATCAGGCCGGATCGACCTGGGCGATCAGCTCGATCTCCACGCAGGCGCCCAGCGGAATCTGCGCCACGCCGAAGGCGCTGCGGGCGTGGCTGCCGATGTCGGCGCCGAAGACCTCTACCAGCAGGCTGGAGCAGCCGTTGGTGACCAGGTGATGTTCCGTGAAGCTGGCCGTGCTGTTGACCAGGCTCAACAGCTTGACGATGCGGCGCACCCGCCCCAGGTTGCCCCCCAGCGCGGCGGCCAACGTGCCCATCAGGTCGATGGCGACCGCTCGCGCCGCCTGCTGGCCCTGCGCGGTGTCCAGCGTGGCTCCGAGCTGGCCCACCCAGACCTGGCCATCGCGCTTGGCCAGGTGGCCCGAGAGGAACAGCAGATCGCCGCTGCGCACCCAGGGCACATAGGCAGCAGCCGGCGCTGCCACCGCGGGCAGCACGATACCCAGTTGCTGCAGCTGAAGGTGGGGTTGTGTCATGAACGATGCTCTGGCTTGGCGTCGTTTGGAAGGGGCAAGCCGCCCGCCGATCTGGCGGTCGGCTTGCAGGTCAGACGAGCCACTCTTGCAGCAGTCCGTGCAGATCAAGAGGCAGACGGCAGGCCCCATCGGGGCCCGATGACCGTGCGTCGTAGCGGATGGTTCCCCGGGCCAGCGGCTTGCCGCCGCGCGCAGCACGCAGCCCAAAGCCCAGCGTGAAGCCGCGGTCGTCCAGCGCGTGCAGCCGCACTTCGACGGCGACCTCGTCGTCGTAGGTGGGGGAGACTTGAATCTCGACGTCGTAGCCTGCCTCACGCAGCGCACCTTCACGTGCCGTCATCATCCGAATGTCGACATCGTGCTCGCTCAGCGCCTGTGCCGCAGCCTCGCTGAAGAAGTTGATGTAGCCGGCCATGGCCAAGTCACCGTGCGCCGTGCACTCGGCGTAGCGCACCCGGAACTGGAACGTAGGGTTGTTCGGTAGGGGACTCATGAGGGACCTCCTGGGATTCAGGTCATCTGGTCGTCGGGTTCGTGCATGCACAGCCTACCTGGCCCCACCGTCCAGGCCTGGGGCGGCGAGTTCACATGCCCGCGTTGCCAGCGCCCTGCGGTCGATTTTGTTGGTGCCTGCCAGTGGCATTTGCCCCAGGAACCACACGCGGCGCGGGTGCAGGTGGGGGGCGGCCAGGGCCAGCACGTGGTCTTGCAAGGCCTTCTCGGTCGGAGCCGTGCCCGGCCGCGGCACTACGAAGGCAACAGGGATGTGCCCACGGCGCTCGTCGGCCAGCGGCAGCACGCAGACTTCCAGCACGTCAGGGTGGCGCTCGAGCAGCCGCTCGACCTGTCCGGGGTAGACGTTCTCGCCGCTGCAGACGAACATGTCGTCGGCGCGGCCGACGAAGTAGTACCAGCCGTCGGCGTCCCGCCGCATGATGTCGCCGGTGTGCATCCAGCCGTCGCGCATCTTCTCGGCGCTGAGCTCCGGACGGTTCTGGTAGCCGTTCATGCGCGTGGCGCAATGCACCTCCAGCACGCCCGTGGCCTCGGCGCCGGTCACTTCCACCCCGTCGCCGTCGACGAGCCGCAGGCGTGCGTGCGGCTGGGCATGTCCCACCGACATGAACGGCCGCGCCACTCCCGCCGGGTGTGCGCCGAAGTAGCCGGCGCCGGTCTCGGTGGTGCCGTAGCTGTTGATGACGGCGGCCGCCGGGAACAGCGCCTGCACCTGCGACAGCACCGTGGCCGACAGGGGTGCCGAGCCGATGACGACCAGCTTCACGTTGCCGAGATCGGCCTGCGCCAGGGCCGCGCGCTGCTGCGCCACCATGGCCGTCATCGTCGGCACGCCCGACAGCACGCTGACGCGATGCTCGGTCACCGCGCGGATGAAGCCTGCCGCATCGAAGCGCGGCATCAGCACGAAGGCGCCGTGCAGCATGAACACGTGCGTGGTGTTCACCGTGGCGTTCATGTGGAACAGCGGTGCCGCCACGATGCACGGGCCGCTGTCCAGGCACTGGCGCATGAAGTCGGTGGCATAGCCCGCAGCGATCAGCACCTGGCTGCGGTGCGACAACAGCACGCCCTTGGGCCGGCCGGTCGAGCCGCTGGTGTACAGCACCAGGGCCACCTCGTCTGCCGACGGCACCACGGCATCGAAGAGGCCGGGGTCGGCCAGCGCGGCGAAGCCGTCGCCCTGCAGCGGCAGCACCGGCAGCATGCCTGACGCCGCGCCGGGCAGGGCCTGGGCCAGCGGCATCAGATCGACATCGGCCATCACCAGGCGCAGTGTGGAGTCCTCGGCCATGTAGGCCAGCGTCTCGGCGCCGGCGCGCGGGTTCACCGGTACGCTCACGAGGCCGGCGCGCAGGGTGCCCAGCATCAGTGCCAGCGCGTGCACGCTGTTGGCGGCCATCACGCCGACACGGTCGCCACGCACCAGGCCTCGGGCCAGCAGGCCACGGGCGAGCGCATTGATCAGGTCGTCCAGTTCGCCGTAAGTCCAGCGCTTGCGAAGCGTGCCATCGGCATGCACCTCGATCACGGCAAGTGTCTCGCGCCCGCGCGTGGCGTCCAGTGTCATGCCCAGGTTGACGGGCAGGTCGGTACGTTGATCCAGCGGTGTCATGCCGTCGCTTCCAGAAAGAACGTGCCGCGCCCTGTTGCCACCAGCCGGCCTGCGGCATCGGTCACGTCCACGTCCACCACGCCCATGGTGCGGCCCGCGCGGCGCACCCGGGCCTGCGCCTGCAACTCCCCGGTGGCCGGGCGCAGGTAGTCGGTGCGGAAGTCCACCGTGCCGGCGCCTCGCCCGGCCACGGCGATGAGCGCCATGCAGCCGGCGGTGTCGATGAGCGAGGCGATCGGCCCACCGTGGAACTGTCCGGTGCCTTGGCCGCGCTCGAACTCGGGCCGAAAGGGCATGCCAAAGCGCGCGGTCTGCGCCTTCATGTCCACGCTCAGCACGCGGATGGCCGCAAAGCGGATGAAGGGGGAGGCGTCGCACTGCTGCTGCAGGCTGGTGACGGGATCGAGCTGATCGGTGCCGCTGCTCATGGCGTCACCACGATCTTGCCGAACACCTCGCGCTCCTCCATCAGGCGCTCGGCCTCGCGGATCTCCTCCAGCGGCAGCACCTTGTCCACTACCGGCTTCATGCGTCCGCTGCGTCCCAGCTCCAGCAGCGAGACGATGTCTTCGCGGCGCCAGCCATTGCTGCCCATCAGCTTGAGCTCGAAGGTCCACACGTAGCGCACGTCGATGTGCTCGTCGTAGCCGGCGGTGGCGCCGCAGGTCAGCAGGCGTCCGCCCACCTTAAGGCAGCGGATGCCCTCCTGCCAGCTGTTGCCGCCGGTGAAGTTCACCACCACGTCCACCCCGCCGCTGCCGCTAATGCGCGGCTTGCCCACCAGCGCATGCACGGCGTCCATCACCTTCTGTTCGCGGTAGTTCACCACGTGATCGGCGCCCAGCGCCTTCAGCCGTTCGGCCTTGTCGGCGCTGCCGGCGCAGGCGATGACGCGGGCACCGGCCAGCTTGGCCAGCAGCACGCAGGCCGTGCCCACGCCGCCGCTGGCGCCCAGCACCACCACGGTCTCGCCGGTCTTCACCTGGCCGATAGTGACCATCATGCGGTGGGCGGTTGCATAGGCCAGCGGCAGACTGGCGGCCGTCTCGAAATTCACGTCGTCGGGCAGCTTCACCAACTGCGGCGCCCAGGCCAGGCAGTACTCGGCGCGGCCGCCGTCGTACATCTCGCCAATCATGCCCTTGGGCGCGCCTTCGTCGGCGACCGGCAGCGGGTCAACCAGGACGCGGTCGCCCGCCGCCCAGCCGTTGACGCCCGGCCCGAGCTCGGCGATCTCGCCGGCGATGTCCGAGCCGATGACGATGGGCAGCGGCACCTTGATGCCGGGCATGCTGCGGCGGGTGAAGATGTCGTGGTAGTTCAGCGAGCAGGCGCGCACGCGCAACAGCACGTAGCCGGGCTTGACCGCCGGGCGTGGCCAGGCGGGCTCGAAGACGGTCTGTTCAGGGCCACCGTGGGCGTGCACCACGGCGGCTCTCATGGTCGGGGTCATGGGCTCATCTCCAGTCGTTGTTGATATGGCAGGGGTCTTGCGATCGATCGGTGGTGTGGTGCGGGTCCCCGGCCCGTGTTTCAGCGCTGCTGCGGGCCATGGCGTGGCTTCCAGAAGATCACGGCCTCGCGCAGGCGCGCCAGGGCGGTGCCGATGCCGGCGCCCAGTACGGCCAGCGTGGCGATGGCGGCGAACATCACGGCGACGTTGAGGTCGTTCGCGAAGGTCTTGATCAGGTGGCCCAGCCCGGCGCGCGACGCGACGAACTCCGAGACCACGGCACCGATGAAGGACAGCACGATGGCAACCTGTGCGCCCGCGAACACGGCGTCGGCAGCGCTGGGCACCTTGACGTCGATCAGCGTGCGCCAGCGCGAAGCGCCGTTGGCGCGGTACAGGTCCAGCAGGCGTGTGTCGGCCGAGGTCAGGCCGGCCACCGTGTTGACGAACACCGGGAAGAAGCACAGCAAGGCGACCGTCACCAGCTTGGACGGCAGGTCGACGCCGAAGTACACGACGATCAGGGGCGCGACAGCCACCGTGGGCATGGACTGCACCGCGATGACCATGGGGTACAGCACGCGCCTGGCCACGTTCGACTCGGCGACGACCGCGCCCGCGAGTGCGCCCAGCGCCGCGCCGATGGCCCAGCCGCCCAGCGCGCCCTGCAAGGTGAAGAGCGCGTGTGGCACGAAGGCGCCCTGCGTCCAGCCGTACCAGAAGGCTTCGGCCACGGCTGCAGGCGAGGGCAGGATCTGCGGCGAGAGTTCGAAGACGTCGATGGCCAGCGTCCAGGCTGCGATCAGCAGCAGGAACGTGGCGGTCGTGGCCAGCGCCACCTTGATCGGTTCAGCCACCGCTGCCTCCCTGGGCTGCCGGGCGCGGCTGGGCGTCCGCTTCCCAGAACAGCAGGCGCCGCCGCAGCACGCGCACACCTGCGTTGGCCAGCAGCCCAATGCCACCCAGCGTCACGATCGCCGCGAACGACAGTGGCAGATCGTAGGTCGACGACGCGTCCTGGATCAGGAAGCCCATGCCCCGTGTGGAACCGATGAACTCCATCACCACGCAGCCGATCAGCGCAAAGGCGGTCGAGATCTCCAGGCCCGCGAACATCGAGCGCGCCGCCGATGGCAGCTTCAGGTGCCACAGCACGTGCCAGCGACTGGCACCCGCCGCACGCAGCAGGTCCAGGCGGTCGGCGTCGGTGGCGCGCAGCCCGGCCAGGGTGTTGGCGAACACCGGGAAGAAGCAGATCAGGGCCACCAGCACGACCTTGCCCCCGATGTCGAAGCCGGCCCATAGGAAGACCAGGGGTGCCACCGACACCTTCGGGATCGACTGCAAGGCCAGCAAGTGCAGCATCAGGGCCCGCTCGAGCCATTTGAACTCGGCGACCAGCGCGGCCACCACGGCGGCCACCGTACAGCCGATGACGTAGCCCATCGCGGTGGCCGTGAGCGTAGGCGCGAGATGTCGCCAGAGCGTGCCTTCCCCGGTTGCGCGCAGCAGTGCGCGCAGCACGCTGCCGGGCGACGGCAGCAGGAAGCTGGGCACCAGTCCGGTCTGCGTGGCACCCTGCCACAGCAACACCAGGCACAGCAGGCCCGAGACGGGCCAGGCCATGGCAGCAAAGCGGGCGCGGATCTCAGGCATGGCCGGGTTCGCCGGGGGCTGCGGGCAGGCTGCGGAAGCGCGCCCGCAGCTCGTTGCAGAGTTCGCCGAAGCGCGCCGCGGCCATGGTCTCGACGGAACGCGGCCGGGGTAGGTCGATGGGCACCGAGTCGACGATGCGACCCGGCCGCGGGCTCATCACCAGCACGCGGTCGGACAGGTAAACCGCCTCGGGGATCGAGTGCGTGATGAAAAGTACCGTCTTCCCGCTGCGCTGCCAGATGTGCAGCAGCTCGTCCATCATTGACTCGCGCGTCATGGCGTCGAGCGCGGCGAAGGGCTCGTCCATCAACAGCAGGTTGGGCTCGGCCAGCAGCGCGCGCGCGATGCCCACGCGCTGCTGCATGCCCCCGGACAGCTCCTGCGGGTAATGCCGCGCGAAGGCCGACAGGCCCACCAGCTCGAGCAGGCCCATCGCCTTGTCGTGGTGCTCGGCCACCGAGCACCCGCGGGCGCGGATGGGCACCAGGACGTTGTCGATGACGCGCTTCCAAGGCAGCAGCGTCGGCTGCTGGAACACGATACCGACGTCGGCGCGCGGCCCGTCGATGGTGCGGCCCGCCAGGGCCAGGCGACCATCGGCCGGCCGCAGCAGGCCGGTCACCAGCTTCAGCAGCGTGGACTTGCCGCAGCCGGACGGTCCGAGCACCGACACGAACTCGCCGGGCTCGACGCCGAACGACAGCTGCTGCAGCGCCGTCAGCGGCCCGCGGCTGGTCGGGTAGACCAGCGAGACACCTTCCACGGACAGGTGCATAAAGGGCCTTCAGCGCGCCGCACGCGACTGTGCTTCGACCGCCGCCACGTCGAAGGCGTTCACCTCGCCGACGAAGCGGTCGGTGTAGAGCTTGGACACGTCGACGTCGGCGCGCGTGATCAGGCCCTCGTCGTGCATGACCTTGATCAGCCGCTTCCAGGAGTCGGCCGGGAACTGGCCATAGCGCCGCGGCGTGCCCGCCGGGAAGTCGTCGATCTGCAGGCGGTCGACCAGCACCTGCTTCAGGTCGGTCTTCATCTGGTCGGCTTCCTTGCCCGGGGCTGGGCGGGCCGTGGGGTTGGCGTCCCAGTAGGCGCGCACGCAGGCCTCGGCATTGGCCTTGCAGGCGATCCACGACTTGGTGATGGCGCGGCCCATGCCGGCCACGAGCTTGGGCTTCTCTGCCATCAGCTTCTCGCTGGTGACGAAGCCGTTCGAGAACAGCGTGCGGAACTGCTCCGGCATCGGCAGGCGCTTGATGGGAATGCCTGACAGTTCCATGCGGCTGTGCTCTCCGACGAAGAAGTTGACCGCGTCGACTTCACCCGACTGCAGACGGCGCCATGCGGCAGCCCCGAGGCCGATAGGCAGCACTTCCACGTCCTTCTGCCACGTGACGCCCAAGCTGGTCAGCATGGCGCGCGACAGAGGCAGGTTGCCCCAGGTCATCGCGCCGACTCCCAGCTTGCGGCCCTTCAGGTCGGCCAGGGTGTTCACCGGGCTGGATTGCAGTGCGACGAACTCGAAGGTCTGGCTGCGCAGCCAGTTCATGACGAAGCGCACTGGCAGGGGCTCGTTCTTGGCCGCCGCGATGATGGCCAGATCGGGGTTGGCATAGCCGATGTGCACCTGGCCGGCGGCCACCTGGGGCAGCAGGACGCCCGACCCGGTGACGGTGATGACGTCGAGCGCCAGGCCCTCGTCCTTGAAGAAGCCGAGCTTGTTGCCGTACCAGAGGTACGAGAACTGCACGTTGTGCGGTGCGGGAAAGCCGAATACCGCCTTTTCCTGTGCGTGAACCGGCGGTGCTGTGGCGGCGATGCCGAGGGCAGTGAGGAAGAGGACTGACAGGCGCTTGAGCGGGAGGGTGACCATGGGACTCCTTCAGGTGGCGGGGTTGATCTAAACGATATCTATGCCAGCGCCCCGGCTCGGGGCATAGCGGTCTTCAGTTCGTCGGGCACCGTGCCGGTGTCCATCCAGCGCTGCACCTGCGCCTGGGTGTCGTCGCACTCCAGGCCCTGATGGCGGCGCCAGTCGGCGTCGAAGCAGCTCGTCTGGTACCGGCGGCCGTCGTCGCATAGCAGGGTGACGATGGAACCCTGCCCGCGGTCTGACGCCATCTGGCTGGCGCACCACAGTGCGGCCACCAGGTTGGTGCCGGTGCTGCCGCCCACCGGCCGGCCCAGCCGCTCGCTCAGTGCCAGCATGGCCGCCAAGCTCCAGCGGTCGGGCACCTTGAGCATCGCGTCCATCGTGTCGGGCAGGAACGAGGGCTCCACCCGCGGCCGGCCGATGCCTTCGATGCGCGAGCCGGCGGCCATCGTCAGCGCGGGGTCGCGGCTGCGGTAATGCTCGAACAACACGCTGCGCTCGGCGTCCACGCCACACACGCGCGTGTCGTGTCGGCAGTAGCGCACGTAGCGGCCCAGGGTGGCTAGCGTGCCGCCGGTGCCGGCGCTGGCCACCAGCCAGTGCGGCACGGGGTGCGGTTCGTGCCGCATCTGCTGGAAGATGCTGTCGGCGATGTTGTTGTTGGCGCGCCAGTCGGTGGCGCGCTCGGCGTGGGTGAACTGGTCCATGTAGTGGCCACCGGTCTCGCGCGCGATGCGTTCGCTTTCGGCGTACACCTGCTTGGGGTCGTCCACCAGGTGGCAGCGCCCGCCGTAGAACTCGATGGCCCGCAGCTTGGCCGGGCTGGTGCTGCGCGGCATCACGGCGACGAACGGCAGCCTCAGCAGCCGCGCGAAGTAGGCCTCGCTGATGGCGGTGCTGCCGCTGCTGGCCTCCACCACCGTGCTGCCTTCGTGCAGCCACCCATTGCACAGCGCATGCAGGAACAGGCTACGCGCCAGCCGGTGCTTCAGGCTGCCGGTGGGGTGGCTGCTCTCGTCCTTCAGGTACAGGTCCACGCCCGGCAGGCCGGGCAGCGCCAGCGGCAGCAGGTGGGTGTCGGCCGAACGCTGGAAGTCGGCCTCGATATGGCGGATCGCGTGGCGTACCCACTGGCGGCGATGCTCTGGCAAGTCGTTCATGGGGAAGGTGCGCCGCCTGTCAGTGCCCGAAGACGCGGCGGTAGTGCGAGCACAGCGCGTCCCAGGTGCGGCGGCTTTCGCGCGCGGTGCCGGCCGGCGTGCCACCGCAGGCCAGGAAGATGCCCAGCAGCGAATGCAGCAGCGCCGGGCAGAAGCTGGTGACGGTGTTGGGCAGCGGTGTGATGTGGCCGGTGTCCTGCAGGCACAGGTGCTGGAACGGGTGCGCGTAGCCCTGGGCTCGCAGCCGGTTGACGATGAGGTCGCTGCCCCAGGCGCTGGGCCACATCTGGTCGTCCATTCCGCTGATCAGCAGGACCGGGCAGCGGGCGCGCTCGATGGGCAACGCGGCGGTGGCGCGGGTCTCGGGGTCGTTCATCGTCGCGAAGTAGCCGGGCGTGGCCGGATAGCCGTTTGGCAGCGACTCGCCCAGCCGCTTCATCTCCTCGAACGACGGCGAGTCGCCGGGCTTCGCATGCGGCACGGGCTGGCCGCGGAAGGTGAAGCTCGGGCCCCCCATGCCCTTGGCAGGGTCCCAGCCGATGCTGGTGGTGTACATCGGCACGATGCCCACCACGCCCTGGATGTGCTCGGGCAGGTGACTGGCCAGCGTGACGACCAGTTCACCCCCGCGCGAGGCACCCTGGATGCCGATTCGCTCGCAGCCCAGCTCGCGCCGCGCCCATGCAAAGCCCTCCTCGAAGTACTCCAGCGGGATGCCTGCGATGAACCCGGGCAGGTCCTCGTAGGCGAAGTAGGCCAGGCTCACCACGTCGTAGCCCAGCGAGGCCAGCACCGGCGCGTAGCCCAGCTCCAGCCCGCCGCCCGAGCCGGTGAACGTGAAGATGCAGCCGCGCGGCCGGCCGTCGGGCAGCCGGCGCTCTTTCCAGCGCAGCACCTGCCCGCGCAGGCGGCCGTCGCGCAGCGGCATCACCTCGATGCCCTCCACCAGGCGCTGCAGCGTCACGGTGGTGCTGGCGCAGGGGGCGGGCTCGCCCTCGACGGTGGCCTGCAGCTCGAACACGTGGGCCTTCATCGGGCCGATGTGCGGCTGGCCCAGCTTGTGCGCCTTCTCGGTGGCGTTCAGCATGAACGTGCGGTCGCTCACCGGCTCGGGCCGCAGGCTCCAGAACAGGCCGGCGGGATCGATGCCCGTGAAGCTGCCTTCCTCGGCAGGCGCATCCTCCACGTCGACGCGGCCAGCGGAATCGGCGACGAACAGCGCGCGCGCCGTCCAGGGCACCCCGGCGTCGTCGATCAGGCGGGAACTCAGCCACACCCGCTGGCCGGGCTTGAAGCCGGCGGCGACGATGCCGATGGGCGTGGGCTGCAGCGCCACGGCAGGGGTGGCGGTGAGGGTCGGCTGGCTCATGAGGGGATCTCTGTGACTGTGGAGAAGTGAATGGCGGCGGCTAGACCTGGTGCAGCCAGCGCAGGCCGCGGCTGTAGGCGGCAAACACGGCGCTACCGTGGGTCTCTTCGTCGAGGATGTCGCAGCGCACACGCGTGCCCCAGCGCTGCGCCACGATGGTGGCCATCTCGCGCGTCTCGGTCACGATGTCGGGGATGCCGCGCATCACCGTCAGGTAGTCCTTCCACACGTCAGCATCCATGTAACGGTGCCAGGTGGTGCTGAAGGCTGCAGTGGTCTCGTGGTCCCCCGCGGCCAGGTAGACCGAGACGTTCAGCGGCCGCTCGACAGCGGCGAACTCGCGGGCGCGGTCGAACAGGTACGGTCGCTTCCACCAGTACGACGAGCCCACCGCCAGGGTGCGCCGGCAGCGGCCGGGGCGCGTGAGCAGGCAGTAGGTGGCGAACAGGCCACCCAGCGAGTGGCCGGCCAGCGTCCACTCGGCCGGGTTCACGCCCACCTCGGCCTCGACGAAGGGCATCAGTTCGTCGTGCACGAAGGCTGCGAAGGCCTCGGCGCCGCCCGAAGGCGGTGCGGGTGCGCCCAGCAACTGGCCATAGGGCGCGTCCCATTCGGGCCAGGGTACGGGGGTCAGGTCGCGGTTGCGCGCCACCACCGCCGGGATGGCGTTGTCCAGCGGGTAGCCGATGGCCACCGTCACCGCCGCGGGCATCTCGCCCATGCCCAGGTAGCCGGCGATCGACGACATCGCACCGGTCCCCAGGCTGCCGTCGGTCACCACGATGCCGTGCCAGCCCTTTTCGGGCTTGGGCGTCATGGGTGTGGTCACGTAGACCAGGAACGGGTGCTCGATGGCGTCGCCCTGCACCGTCCAGAGTTCGGTGCGGGCGATTGAGTTGCTGGGTTCGCGCTTGAGGATCTTCATGGGTGAGCTCCAGGTGGTGGTGCAGGGTAGTCGGAGGACTCGGAGAACTCGCTGATGACGCCGGCGGCATGCGCTGCGGGCACGGTGATGACGCCGTCATGCTCGACAAAGGTCACGCCACCGGTCTCCAGGCACTGGCGGCAGGCGTCGAGCCGCTGCACGCGGTAGCGCAGTGCCACCGGCCACACGGCGAACGGCGGTGTGGCCGGCACCGGCACGGCAAAGCGCGCGCGCAGGGCGGCAGGGCTCAGCAGCTCCAGAAACTCGCCCTGCGGCGTGTGCCACAGACAGCGCTGCGCGGTGTGTTCTGCCGGCTCGGCGCACAGCATGTCGTTGATGTAGGGCACATCGGCCGCGAAGTCGTCGCTGCAGTAGGTGATGCCGGCCAGCGTCTGCGCCGTGTTCGGGTGCGTCATCCAGGGCTCGTACCAGATGGTGTCCGGCTTGCCGTGGAAGCTGTAGAACAGGGTGCTCCATCGGCGCGGCGCGGCGCGCCAGTTCAGCATCGAGCTGCTGGCGGTGGCGTCCGCACGGCCGTCGGCCAGCACCACCTTGCGCGCCGAGTTCATGATGGCCGACGGGCCGTGGCCCCGTGCGATCAGCCGCTCGCGGTCGGCGGCCAGGTCGCTGCAGCTCAGCGAGAGCATCGACAACCCGTCCCCACCATCGAAGCGCGCGCTCATGAACTCGCGCATCGCCGGGTCGGCGTACTTGTGGAAGTCGCCCAACAGTTCGAAGTAGTTGTCGTGAAGCTGGATGATGAAGTTGGCCGTACCCAGGTTCTCGTGCACGGCGCGCGGCATCACGGTAAAGCCCAGGCAACGGTAGGCCTCGGCCGCGGCATCGAGGTCGCGCACCGACACGATCACGTGGTCCAGATTGCGCTTCATGCTGCGGCCTCCGGCGGGCTGGCCATCACCACCGGCGGCATAGCGGCATAAGCCTGCTGGATGCGCGCCTTGCCGGCGGCCAGCGCGTCGGGCCCGATGTAGTGCGCGCCGGCCAGCACCGCATGCACACGGCGGGTGTGGTGGATGTCGTCCAGCGGGTTGCCGTCCAGCAGCACCAGGTCGCCGATGCCGCCCACGGCCACGAGGCCATCTTCGGGTTGGTCGCCGTGGTACTCGGCCGCACGGCGCGTGCTGGCATGCAGCGCCTCGTGCGGCATCAGCCCGCACTGCTGCGTCAGGTGCACCAGCTCCTCGTGCAGCGAGTAGCCGGCCACCACGTAAGGGTTGGGGTAGTCGGTGCCGGTCAGCACGCGCACGCCGGCGCGGTGGGCGGCGGCCACGGCCAGGCAGCTCAGGCGGTAGGTCTCGTCGTAGAGGTACTGCTTCTCGGGGTTGGCCGCCATCATCTTCAGCATCGGGCTGTCGCGGTGGAACACCGTCTGGTGGAAGGTCGGCATGTGCGCCTCGTCCACCGAGACCAGCGGCCGCCGGCCGCCCAGCGCCTCGACCCGCTCGCTCACCACCACGGTGCCCTGCAGCCAGGTGCCGTGCTCGGCCATCACGCGCGCCAGGCGCTCCAGCCGCGCCGGGTCGTGCCGCTCGGGGCCGCGCTCGTTGTAGAAGAGCTCGGCGCTGTGCGCGATGCCCTGCTGGCCGCGCCGCACAGCGGCTTCCACGCCCACCGACACCGGCACGTGGCCCATCACGCGCACGCCGCGGCGCTGCAGCACCTGCATCAGGCCTTCGTAGCCGTCCGCCGGCAGGTGGCTGTAGGGCTTGGCGAAGTCATAGCCCAGGTCGGCGATCAACTCGCCGGCCTGGCGGCCGCCTTCCAGGTCGGCCACGGCGTAGCTCATCAGCGGCGTGTGGATGAGCGGCGCGCCGTCGATCAACGGGCTCCCCACCGACAAGCGCGGGCCGGCCAGCTGGCCGCTTCGTACGCCGTCGCGCATCCACAGAGCGTCGGGGCATCCGGCCATCACCTCGATGCGCGTGATGCCGCAGGCCAGCAGCTCCCACAGCTGCAGCGCATAGGGCAGCACGTACCACTGGCCGTCGCCGCCGCCTTGCACCATGCCGGCGAAGGCCTGGCCCCAGGGGGCGGTGAAGGGGTGGGCGTGGATGTCGGACAGGCCCGGCATCAGCGTCTTGCCGGTGGCGTCGACCACCCGTGCGTGTTCGGGCAGCGCGCCGCCGGTGGGCTGCACCGCCTCGATGCGGCCGTTGCGCACCCACACGTCGTGCGCCGGCAGGGCTTCCCAGCCGCGCATCGTCAGCACGGTGGCGTTGCGGAAGACCAGCACGCGGTCGGCGGCCAGGCGCTGCAGCAGGCCGGCGGTGAGCGTTTCGTCGTTGGTGCACAGGGCGCTGCGGGTCTTTGGCGTCTGGTCCGAGAACGACTGCAAGGCGGCCGTGTCCGCGGCGCCTCCGGCGGTGGCCAGCCAGCCCTGCCGGATGTCCCGGTCGGGCGCAAACCCCCCCATGAAGTGCAATGGGCAGCACCAGGTGCGCCAGGGCGATGCGGCGCTCGGGCGCGTCGAGGGGTGCGGTGACAACGCAGACAGAGGGGTCATGGCCGTAGGCTCCTGGTTTGGATGACGTTCAGACCGCAAACAGCTCGGCGTAGAAGTCCAGCATGCGGTTGAGCGCCGTGCGGCCCGCTTCGGCCGTGGCGCGCGGCTGGCCGCCGCAGGCCAGCGTGATCTTGGCCAGCGGGTGGTGGAGGGACGCGCACATCGAAGTGGGCTGGCCCGGCGCCACCAGGTAGTGGCCCACGTTCTCGAAGGCCAGGTGCTCGGCGCGGTGCGCCAGGCCGTGCCGGCGCAGGCGGTCGATGACGCGGTCGGCCCCGTACCAGCTGGGCCACATCGCGTCCTCGCGGCCCGACAGCAGCAGCAGACGGCCGCTGCAGCGCTCCACCGGGATGCCGCAACGCGCATCGGCCTCGTCGCTGGCGGCGTCGCGCAGGTAGTCGGGTGCCACGGCCAGGCCGTCGGGCGTGTGCGCCGCGTCGGGCCCGTCCAGCGTCAGGCGCACGTCGGCATAGGGCAGCGCCTGGCCGTTCAGCACCCAACTGGGTTGCTCGTGCACGTTGCGCAGGTGGTCGAAGCCGGCCACCACGTTATGGAAGGGCACCATGGCCACGCCGCCGCAGAACAGGTCGGGGCGGTACGACGCCAGCACCAGCGTCAATTCGCCCCCGCGCGAGCCGCCCTGCACGGCGATGCGCTCCACGCCGAAGTGCTGCCGCATCCACAACGCCGCCTGCTCGAAGTAGGCGAGGTCGATGTTCTGCATCAGCTCGGGGCGGCCGGGCCATGCAAAGGTGGCGGCGCTCAGCACCGGGATGCCGTGCGAGGCCAGCAGCGGTGCCCAGGCGGTGTCCACGCCGCCGCCAGAACCCGTCAGCGCCAGCACCCCGCCTCGGGGTGGGGTGGCGTCGGGCGCAGGGTGAAAGGCCAGGCCGCGCACCGGGCCGTCGGCCAGCTCCTGCACACGCACGCCTGGGCCCAGCCGGGTCTGCGAAAACTGTCCTTCTGCCAGCACGCGGCCCTGGTGCGTCACGCGCAGCGTGTGGCGGCGCAATTGCAACCGGTCGCCGCCGGGCTGGCCGACCATGTGCATGTAGCTGCGCCCCTGGGCCATGAACGACGTGCGGTCGGTGGTGCCTTCAGGGGCCATGGACCACAGCAGCCCGTCGCGGCTGACGCCAAGGTAGCTGCCGTGGCGGCTGGGTGCGTCGGCAGTGTCGACCACGCCCGCGGCATCGGCGCACAGCTCGGCCGTGGCCATCCAGCGCTGGCCGACGTCATCCACGTGCTCCAGCTCCATCGTGACGAGTTGGCCAGGGGCCAAGCCGCTGGCACGCACCGGCACCCAGTCGCTGTACAGGTAGGGTTCAGGGCGCAGGTGCAAGGAGACGGACATGGCTCAGGTGTTGGATTTGGGGGTGGCGCGTGCATGGGCGGCGAGCGCGGAATAGCGACCTTCTAGCCGCCATAGAGCCAGCACTCCGAGCGCCAGCGTGACGGCCGACACGATGACCATCGCGTGCAGCAGCCCGCGCGGCGAGCCCGGGCCGAAAGCATCCGACAACAGGCCCACGGCAGGCGCTTGCAGGCCGCGAAGGGGCAGAGCCACAAGCGGGAACAGTGCCATCGACCGGCTCAGGAGCGCTACGGGCGACATCTGCTGCAGCAGGGCGGGCGCCTGCGACACGCCGATCACGATGCAGGTCAGCGCCAACCCGCACAGCAACAGCAGCACACCCGCTGACGGTGCCCAGGCCATGGCCACCACCAGCGGTAGCGCTGCCAGCGTGCCGTGGCGCACCAGGCGGAAGTTGCCCAGCGGGTTGTCGCGGTTTTGCGGACGAGTCACCCAGTACAGGCCGAGACCCGTTCCCGCGGCACTGGCCAGCGTGACGACCAGCCCAAAGTCGAGCCCAGCGCCCCCCACCGTGCTGCCGAAGCTGCGGCCTAGGATGGCCGGTGTCCACAACATCAGCTGGAACCAGCCCAGCGTGACGAGTGACAACGAGGCCTGCACCATGGCCAGAGCCAAACCGTGTTCGCGCAGATAGCGCCAGAACTGGTGGTGCGACAACGACGGTGGCGCCACCGTCCCCGCGTGTTCACCTGCCGGGTGGGTCGGCAGCAGACGCACGCCCAGTAGCAGCGCCGCCACCGGCAAGCCCAGCAACGCGGTAAGGAAGAACATCAGCCGCCAGGTGGGCGTGCCTTCGGGCCAGGGCAAACGCTGGGCGTGCACGGCCAGTGCGTCGAATACGGCGCCGCCGGCCACCAGGGCCAGGCCACCGCCCAGCACCAGCGTGGCGTACACCGCGGCGTTGGCCACGGGCAGTTGTCGCGCCGGCACCACCTGCGGCGTGAGCGCATAGACGATGGGTAGCAGCGCCGCCTCGCCAATGGCCAGGCCCACCATGGCCCACAGCAGGCCGTCGAAGCCCTGGCTCAGGCCACCGCCGTAGGTGGCCGCCGACCACACCAGCACGCACAGTGCCAGCACCCAGCGCCGGTCCCAGCGGTCGGCCAGCCAGCCGATGGGCCAGGCCGCCAGCGCGCCCAGCGTCACCACGGTCAAGCCTTGAAGCTGCCCCAACTGCAGATCGCTCAGCCGCAGCTCGGCGCGGATGGGCTCGACCAGCAGCGTCTGGATCTGCAGGTTGGTGGACAGCAGCAGCACCGCCAGCAGCGCCGCCAGCCCGAACAGCGAACGCGCAGTCCAGGCGCCCGCGAGTGGCCCGGCAACAATCGCTGAGGCTGTACTTTTAGTCGTCATCTGATTCGCTAGATCCGGTGCCTGAGGTAGAGAAATCGCTGCGAGTGAGGATACTAACAACGTTAACGGCTTTCTAAAAAGTTGACAATGGGTAAACTCGATGCAACAGTCGCGCAACGGTCTTCCACCCCCCCGATCGTGTCGGGAAGGGCGGCAGATGCGCCCCGCTCCATCGCTGTCATCCCGGTCTTCACAACTCAACCCCGAGGAGTCTTCATGTCCCGCATCCGCTCCCACCTTCGGTCTTCGTCTGCCCGTTCGGCGCCGCGCCTGTCGCCGCTGAGTGCCTGCCTGGCCGCCGCCCTGGGCGTCCCACTGGGCGCGGCAGCGCAGCAGGCGCCGGCGGCCAACACAGGCGTGGAGACTGTCACCGTCACGGCCACCAAGCGCAGCGAGACGTTGCAGGCGGTGCCGCTGTCGGTGAAGGCCATTACCGGCGACGAACTCGAACGTCGTGGTGTCAGCAGCCTGGAAGAGGCGTTGCCCGGGGAGCCCAGCGTGGTGTTCAGCAAGGCAGGCACACCGTTGTCGCGCAGCGTCGCCATTCGCGGGGTTTCGGACGGGGCGGCCGTCGGCCTGACGCAGTCCACCGTGGCGATGTACATCGACGACATCCCGACCAGCGTGGTGCAGGGCAATGGCAACATCGACCTGGGCCTGTTCGACATCGAAAACGTGCTCGTCATCCGCGGCCCGCGCTCTACGCTGTACGGCTCGGCATCGCTGGGCGGCACCATCAAGATCACCACCCGCAACCCCAGCCTGAAGGCGATGGAGTCGTACGCACGGCTGGGCCTGTCGAAGACGAACGGCGCAAGTGACTGGAACAACGAGGCAGTGGCGAGCGTCTCGGTGCCGCTGACGAAGGACGTCGTGGCCCTGGGCCTGACGGCCTACCGCACCGAGCAGGCGGGCGTGATCGATGCCGGGGCACTGGGCAAGGATGTCGACAAGGTCGTCACCAGCGGAGCGCGCATTGCGCTGTTCGCAAAGCCGACCCCGCAGCTCAACGTGAGTGGCCGCCTTTACCTGCAAGATCTGATGCAGGATTCGTCTTCGGTCTACAACGTCGGTACTGACCTGCTGATCAGCAGCAAGGCTGTGCTCGAGCCGCAGAGCGACAAGCTGCGGGCGGCGAACCTGTCGTTCACCTACAAGATGCCGGGCTTCGACATCGTGTCTGCCAGTTCTTACTTCGACAAGAGGGCGCGCTATGTGAGTGACTTGACGGGATCCTTCGGACCGTTCAATGCCGCCTTTGGATTGCCCGCCGATACGAAGTGGGTGCTGTTCGGGGGGTTCGACTCCAAGGTGTCAGCCCAAGAACTGCGACTGGTGTCGTCCGAGGTGAAGACCGGGCTCACTTGGTCGGCCGGAGCTTTCTGGTCGAACGAGAAGACAACGAACTTCGGTGACACTCCCGTGGCCTTCCTGGGTAACGCGTTCGGCAGCAACACCGCCGTCGACCGTACCCAGTCAGCGCTGTTCGGCGAGCTGGGCTACAAGTTCCCCAACGGCATGGCCGTGAACGCGGGCGTACGGCGCACCAGCTACGAGAGCGACGATCAGGTCAACCTGACGCAGTTCGGCGCCACCACGGTGAACAATGCCGTCATCAAGGAAACACCGATCACGCCGCACGCCTCTCTGAGCTGGGGTGACACCCGCAGCACCTACTACGTGCAAGCCTCCAAGGGCTTCCGGCTGGGCAAGACCAACTTCCCGCTGGCCATTCCGCCCGGCGTGACGTTCGTGGTTCCGCCGTTCGCCACCTCGGACAGCCTGTGGACCTACGAGGCCGGCGCCAAGCTGTCGCTGGCCGACAACCGCGTCAATCTGAATGCCGCGGTCTACAGCACCAAATGGAAGAACCCGCAGCTGACGCTGGCCTCGCCGCCGGCGGTGGGGGGCTTCACCTACGTCGACTCTCTGGGGCGCCTTAACCCGGGGGCGTCGGTGGATGTGCAGGGCTTCGAGATCGAAGTGGTGGCGCGGCCAACGACGGCGCTGCGCCTGGCGGCGGGCGTGGGCTATACCGACAGTACCTTCAGTCGCAACGTGGTGGGTCTTGACGCCTTCGGCGGCGTCACCCCCGGGGGCACGAGCAGCGCGGGCATTCCTCGTGTCACCGCCAATGCGTCGGTGCGCTATGACTTCGCCCTGGCGGGACGGCCTGCCAACGTAGGCTTCAATCTGCAGCATGTGGGCGGCTACCAGAGCGGCTACACACCGGCTACCCGGCGCACGCTGGGCGACTACACGGCCATGGATCTGCGCTTCGGCATGGACATCGGAGAGCTGACGCTGACGGCCTACGTCAATAACCTGACCGATGAGCGTCCGCTGCTGTCGTCCACGGTGTTCGGACCCGAAACGGTATCGACGATGCGGCCCCGCACCATCGGGGTGATCGGCACCTATCGTTTCTAGAGTCAGACGGTGTCGGTGGTGGCTGGGACGCATGGCGGGCTTAGCATGCGAACCATGAGCGACACGCCCCATCAAGAGCCGGCCGACGACGATGTCGACGACGGCCACCCGCGCGTCAGCCACCTGCGCCACACGTTGGCGCGGCGGCTGCGCACCCACCGCATGCACCAGCACATGACGGCGTCGACGCTGGCGCAGACCGTGGGCATCAGCAAGGCCATGCTGTCCAAGATCGAAAGCGCCGAGCGCATGCCTTCGGTGCCGGTGCTGCTGTCCCTGGCCGAGGGGCTGGGCATCGGCCTGGCCGATCTGTTCGGCGGGCCGGCGGCGTCGATGGAGCCTGAGTTCGTGTCGCGGACGCAGGAGCCCGTGCTGCCCGGCGGTGACGTGCATGACGGCATTCAGGTGACGCTGCTGGGCTCGATGGAGTTGCCCGGCATCCAGATCCGGCTGGTGCGCATGCGGGCCGAGCCCGGGGCCAAGTTCCCCAAGCCCGTGCAGTTCGACGGGTTCTGGATCGACCACGTTATCCGCGGTGAGCTGGTCATGCAGATCGGCGAGCGCCGCTACCACCTGCGCCCGGGTGATTCGCTCACCTACCGGGGCGAGGTGCCGCACGAGATGGTGGACTTGCCGGGTGGACCGTTGGAGGTTCTGGCGGTGGAGGGTTGGCTGACCTCAGCTGGCATGAACCCCGGCCAGCCCGTGCCTGGAAAGACCGTGCGCGGGCTGCCCTGAGCCTCTCCGTCGGGCCCTTGTTCAGTGCCCAGTCTGCCGAGGCCCATCAGCCGGAAGTGGCGAAAGCTGTCACCGCCTGGTCGAGATCGGCTTCGGCATGCGCCGCACTCAGCTGCGTGCGTATGCGTGCCTTGCCCTGCGGCACCACCGGGTAGGAAAAGGCCACGGCATGCACGCCGGCGTGGTGCAGCCGCTGCGCCAGCGCCTTGGCGGCGTGTTCGTCGCCCAGCATCACCGGCACGATGGGGTGGCCGCTGCCGATAAGCGTGTGCCCCTGAGCCTGGAGCGCCGTACGGAAGCGCGCGGCGTGCGCCTGCACGCGCCGCACGCCAGCGTCGGAACGTTCCAGCAGTTCCAGCGCGGTCAGCGCCGCGCCCACCAGCGGAGGTGCCAGCGAGTTGGAAAACAGGTAGGGTCGGGACCGCTGCCGCAGCAGTTCGGCCACCGGCCGGCTGCACGCCGTGAAGCCGCCCGAGGCACCGCCCAGCGCCTTGCCGAAGGTGCCGGTGATGAGGTCCACCCGCCCGAAGACGCCGCAGTGGGCCGCCGTGCCGCGGCCGTGCGGGCCAATCACGCCGGTGGCATGGCAATCGTCCACGCCCAGTAGCGCCTCATGTTCGTCACACAGTCTGCGCACCTCGGCCAGCTGGGCGATGCGGCCGTCCATCGAGAACACGCCGTCGGTGAACACCAGCACCGTGCGCGCGCCGCCGGCGCGTGCTTCGCGCAAGCAGCGCCGCAGGTCGTCCATGTCGTCGTGGCGGTAGCGCCAGCGGCGCGCCTTGCATAGCCGGATGCCGTCGATGATGGAGGCGTGGTTCAGTTCGTCGCTGATCACCGCGTCGGCTTCGTCGAGCAGCGGCTCGAACAGGCCGCCGTTGGCGTCGAAGGCGGCGGCGTACAGCACTGCGTCTTCGGTTCCCACGAAGGCTGCGATGCGTGCTTCCAGCTGCTTGTGCAGGTCTTGCGTGCCGCAGATGAAGCGCACCGAGGCCAGGCCCAGGCCGTGGCTCTTCAGGGCCGCGGCGGCCGCGTCGATCAGCCGTGGATCGTTGGCCAGGCCCAGGTAGTTGTTCGAGCACAGGTTGACGAGCTCGCGGCCGTCGGCCAGGCGGACGCGTGCGCCCTGCGCGCTGGTGATGACGTGCTCGGTCTTGCGCACGCCGGCGTCCTGCAGGACCTGCAGTTGTGAGGCGATGCGGGCGTTGAAGGCGGGGTCGCTCATGGGGGGCGCTTCGGCATGCTCCGGGCTTGGGCGTCAAGCCGCCTCGAACACCGTGACCACGCCGCAGGCCTGTGCGGCCGGCACGACCAGGCTGCCGCCCACGGCGGCCGCATCGAGCCCGGCGCCACGCAGGTGCTGTTCGCACTGCGCCATCGAGTTCACGCGGTAGTGCATTGCAAGCGGCAGCGCCCCCAGCCCGGCGAGGCCGGGTCCCGGCATCGCCGCGCCGTAGCGGGCGGCCGCGGCGGCGGGGGTGATGACCTCGCTGACCTCGCCGCGCGGGCCCACGAAGCGGAAGCCGTCCACCGTTCGGTCGGTCTCGCTGCGGCCGTACAGGGTGCGGAAGTACGGCAGGTCCAGCGCTGGGTCTTCCGACTGGAACACGCAGCGCGTCACCTCCTGCGCGCCGTTGGTGTGGTTGACGTGGCCATCGACAAAGATGGTCTCGGGCTTGGCGTGGTGCGACACGAACAGCGAAAGGTAGCGGTGCTGTTCGCGCCAGCAGTACATGAACGAGCTCTGGGTTTCGTCCTCGCGCCCCTCAGGGTGCACCATGCGGCGCCGCGCGCTGGCGATGGTGCCGGGCTGCAGGCCGGCCGCCAGCAGGCGGGCCTGGTCGGCTTCCAGGCTCTGGCTGTCCAGGCTGACGTGACACAGCCCGGGACCAGCCTGCAGGCGCGGGCGGTAGGCGTCTTGGAACAGGGCAGGCGCATCGCCCAGCGTGAACAGCTCCAGGTAGGTGTGGTGCAGGTGGATGACGGCGTTTGAGGAGCCGATGCTCAGGTGCCGTGCGATGGGCTGCACGTGGAAGCCCAGGCGCTGGTAGGCGGCCACGGCCGGCTCCAGCGGCTCGACGAGGATGATGAAGTGGTCGAGGGTCTTGGGTGACACGCAGGTTCTCCAGGTTCTGGTCAGGGCTGGGTTGCCGGGTGCTGCGGCACCGGCATCGCGTCGTACAAGTCCCGCACGCGCTGCAGGCCGCGGTCGATGGCGGCGCGGGTCAGCAGCGCATCGCCCATCACCACGGCTTCGACCTGGCGGGTGGCCGCGATGTCGTCCAAAGGGTTGCCGCGCAGCAGCACCAGCTCGGCGCGCTGGCCGGGCACGACCGTGCCCGACTCGTTGTCGCCCATGTGCGCAGCCGCGTTCACGGTGGCGGCGCGCAGTGCATCCAGCGGGCTCAGGCCCACGTCTCGCACCAGCACCTCCAGCTCGTCGTGCGCAGTGTGGCGCCCTGCGGCGTTGCTGCTGGGGATGTCGGTGCCCGTAACCAACTGCACGCCCTCGGCATGCAGCGCGCGCAGCATGTTCAGCGTGTGGGTGATGCAGTCGCGACCCTGGTATTGCATCTGCGGGTCCTGGCCAAAGGCCTTGAGGAAGGGCGATGCCGGGTGCATCAACCAGCGCAGCACCGGGTCGAGCAGGTCGTCCAGCGGGTAGGCCTCGGGGCCGACCTGGCCGATGTCGTACTCGAAGGCGCGCGACACGCAGAAGGTGGTCTGCACCGTCACGCCCAGTTCGGCGCACAGCCTGGCGCGGCGTGCCAGCAGGCCGAGGTTGGCGCGGCTTTCGGGCGGGTCGTTGTAGAACAACTCGAAGGTGTGGGCCACGCCGCGCTGGCCGCGCAACAGCGCTTCTTCCACCCGCACCTCGGCCGGGATGTGGCCGGTGCGCTCCACGCCCAACGCGTTGCACTCGGCGCTGAAGGC
This sequence comes from Burkholderiales bacterium, assembly GCA_947464185.1. Classification (GTDB taxonomy): domain Bacteria; phylum Pseudomonadota; class Gammaproteobacteria; order Burkholderiales; family Burkholderiaceae_C; genus Rubrivivax. Next base: position 3,561 of record CANHVY010000034.1, on the reverse strand, counting down.
CACATAGGCCTCGTAGGGCATGCGGGTGTAGGGCTTGGCGAAGTCGTAGCCGGCCTCGTGCACCTGGCGCGCGGCGGTGCGGCCGCCTGCTGCGTCGCTGACTTGCCAGGTGATGGTGGGCGACCAGACGGCCGGGTAGCCGTCGATCACGGGCGAGGCCACGCGCATGCGCGGCCCGCGCAGCCGGCTACTGCGCAGCGAATCGCGCAGCGCCAGATACTCGGGCGTGCCGGCCATCACCTGGATGCGAGTGATGCCGCCGGCCAGGTACAAGAACATCTGCAGGTCGTAGGGAAGAGTCATCACGTCGGCGCTGACGCCCAGCATGGCGCCCCACATCTGCGCCGAGGTGGACGTGCCCGGGTGGGTGTGCATGTCGGCCAGGCCAGGCAGTAGCGTGAGGGCGGTGGCATCGATGCACAGCGCACCTTCGGGCGCGCCTGCGCCGGTGGGCTGGACGGCGAGGATGCGGCCGTCGCGCACCAGCACGTCGTGAGCCGGCAGCATCTTCGCGCCGTGCATAGGAACGACGGTGGCGCCCTGAATCACGACCAGCCGGCCTGGGGCGACGGTGTCGAAGAGGTCACGTGTGGCCTCGTCGCCACGCGTGGCGAAAGGCGACAGCGCGTGCACGGTGCCGTCGACGAAGCTGGGGACCGGGCCAGCGGGGGCTGCGGCCTCGGTGGCGGCCCCCATGCCCATGGGCAATGCCCAGGCCATGTGCATGGGGCAGCAGAAGCTGCGCCAGCGGCCGGGGCGCTGTATTGGCGCGGGTGGGGTAGGCAGGTGGGTGGGGTGCACGGATGTCTCCCTGGATGAAGTGGCGAAGGGGTTGAAGCGGCGCAAGCAGCGGCTCGGCTGGGGTCACCTGTCAGGCCGCACTGGCGGCCATGGCCGCGGCCAGTTCATCGGCCGGGTGCCACACACCGGCGGCAACCACGCCCACCGGCTGGCGCAGCGCCTTCAGGCTGGCGGTCGGGTCGGCGCGCAGCACCAGCACGTCGGCCTGCTTGCCGGCGGCCAGGGTACCGAGTTCGTCGTCCTGTCCCAGGAAGCGCGCCGCGTCCACCGTGGCCGCGCGCAGCGCGCGGCGGGGCGTGAGGCCGCCCTCTACGTACAGGTCCAGCTCGTCCAGCAAGGACGCGCCGGGCACCAGCCCGCAGCCCGGGCAGTCGCTACCGGCCATCAGCGGCGCGCCGGCGCGGTCCAGTGCCGATAGCAGCTCGTAGCGGCGGTAGCGGCCGGCCTCGATCGCCTGCAGGAACTCGGGCTTGAACACAGAGCGCGAGGTGTCGGCCCGCAGTTCGTCGTGCAGCCAGGCGGGCAGCCAGCGCGGGCGCGGCGGCGGCTCGGCGTGCAGCGGATTGGTGAGGGCCTTCTCGACTACCAGCGTGGGCACGTTCCAAGTGCCGGCCTCAGCGGTGCGCTCGGCGACCTCGCGGATGCGTGCCGGTGTGGTGTGCAGCCAACCGACGAAGCGCGCTCCATCGGGTGCCGGCCGCGTGTCAAGCGCAAAGTCGTAGGAGCGGAAGTGCTCGATGGAATCCTGCCGGGCCGCCAGCGCCCCCGCCAGCCCTTTCGAGAAGGCCACGTGGCCCACCATCTGCAGCCCCAGTTCACGGCAGGTGGCAGCGATGGCGTCGTAGACGTCGGCGTCGATGTCGTTGTAGACCTTGATGGCGTCGTACCCTTCGCGGTGCTGAGCGATGACGGCGGCGCGCCCCTCTTCCGGCGTGCGGACCAGCTGGCCGAAGTCGGCCAGCTGCGCGAAAGTGAAGCGTGTTTCCAGGACGGGGCCTGTGGTGTGGATGCGCGGCCCGGCCACGCGGCCTTCGCGCACGGCGTGGCGCAGCTGCAGGTGCCAGGGCGTGCCGGCCATGTTGCGCAGTGTCGTGACGCCGTGCAGCAGGTAGACCTGCAGAACCTGGGCGCTGCGTTCCAGCGCGGTGGTCTCGTCGGGGGCGAAGCCGTCCGCCGTTCCCACGCCCAGCGGCGTGAGGTGCACGTGCATGTCGGCCAGGCCCGGCAGCAGATGGCAGCCAGTGGCGTCGATGCGTTCGGCATCGGCCGGCGCGTGCAGCGAGGTCGAGGGGCCGAGGGCCTCAATGCGGCCGCCGCGCACGACCAGCGTGTGGTTGGGAAGCGACTCGTCACCGACCAGGGTGTGCACGGTGGCGTGTTCGAAGGCGAGGGCGGTGGACATGCGGCACCTGGGTCACGGGAAGCAGGTGGACGAGGTTATCAAGAATTGACTTCAAGTCAAGTTATGAACAGGCGGAAAACCTGTGGTTCTGGCTCGGTTGCCCACATAAACAACCATGATGTATCAAGATTAAATGGGCGACTTTCTCGTGTAGGCTTGCGCGGCTTCGCAGTGCGATGTTGGTCTACAGTATTGACTTTTAGTAAAATGGTTCGTCAGGCTAGGGCCTGTCCCCGGGGCACGCCGCCTCGTCACCTCTCCAGCCGAGCCCATCTCCAACCACATGTCAGCCTTCGATCACCTGGTCTACGCCGTGCCCGACCTGCAGGCAGCGAACGACGCGCTGGTCGCCGGCCTCGGGCTGCGTCCGCTGTATGGCGGCGAGCACGCGGCCGACTACGGCACCTGCAACTCGTTGTTGTCGCTGGGCCCATGCAGCTACCTCGAGGTGTTGGCCCCGGTTGCAGCTGCGGGCGTCCAGCGGCCGCCCTTCGCCAAAGGGGTGGCGGCTCTGCCCGAGGGCGACGTGATCAGCTTCGCCATGGCATCGTCCGACCTGGCGGCGGTGCAGTCGCGGGCTCAGGCCGCCGGGCTGGCCGTGCGCCCGAGCACAGCCAACTCGCGCGTCGCGCCGCAAGGCCACACGCTGCGCTGGCAGGGGCTGTACCTGGACCATGCAATCTATCGCGGACTGGTGCCGTTCTACATCGACTGGATGGACTCGGTGCACCCCTCGACCACGGCGCCTGCCGGTGCAGTGGCTCAGGATGTCTTCGTGGTACATCCGCAGCCCGAGGGCCTGCGCACGATCTATGCCGCGCTGGACCTCGACATCCCAGTGCGTGCCGGCAACCGGGCAGCTATCGTCGTCACGCTGGCCCATGGGGCGCAGCGCTACACCCTGGTAGGGTCGGGTCGAGGCCTGGGCCTTTGAGCACGGGGCCGGCCGTCGCTACGGCGCCGGGTATGGATGGCACCACGACCGTGGGCAAGCCCATCCGAAGGGACGTTCGGAGCGCATGACCATGTTCACGGCATGCGACGTCATCATCCGCGGCTCCGGCATGGCGGGTGCATCATTGGCCGCCAAGCTGGCGCCTCACCGCAAGGTGGTTCTGGAGGAGATCGAGGACCAGCCTGGGCGGCATGCAACCGGTCGATCTGCGGCCATGTTCTTCGAGAGCTACAGCAATCACCATGCGCGCCTTGGCGCGTGCCAGCCGGGCCTTTCTAGACTGAAGTTCCGCCGCCTTGCGCCCGAATTCTCCTGTTCCATCAAGCACTTGCGATGGATTTCGGGTTTGGGTTTCTGACTACGGCTGAATGGCCTGGATGAGCGCCATGGCGCGCTGTTGGTG
>CANHVY010000033.1 GCA_947464185.1 Burkholderiales bacterium | reverse complement strand
GGGCTGCGCTGGCATGGCACCCCATGCTGTTGGGCGGCGTGTTCAAGGCCGCGGGCAACGCCAGCCCCATCACGGTGCCCGCCAAGGGCCGCTGGATGAACGACGACATGGCGCGCTGGGCCCGGCGCTGGGGCGTGCCCTTGGTGATGAACCCGCACTTTCCGGTCAACACCTTGACGCTGATGCGCGGCGCCTGCGGACTGCTGATGCGCCAGCCCGATGACTTCCAGCGCTATATGGACGCCATGTTCCACGCGATGTGGGTGGCACCGCGCAACCTGAACGACCCCGGCGAAGTCGCGGCGGTGCTGGCCGAGGCCGGCTTCGATGCCGCGGCCTTCATGGCCCTGGTGGCGGACCCCGAAGTCAAGGCCGACCTGATCGCGCGCACCGAGGCCTCGGTGGCCCGCGGTGCATTCGGCGCCCCGACCTTCTTCGTCGGCGAGCAGATGTTCTTCGGGCAGGACCGGCTGGACTTCGTGCGCGAGGCGCTGGCGGCCGCGTGATGCGGTAACGCTCGGACCAACGGACCCGAACTGGGCGTCGCGCAATCCGAGCCGCCGCACGCGCCCACTGTCAGACGTCGAGCTTGCCCTCCCCCGGCCGCTTCAGCACCAGCGTCAGGATGTCGTAGCTGGCCACCAGCTCACCGTCCTGGTTGGTGACCTGCACGTCCCAGGCCACCACGCCTTGTGGGGGCTGGCCCTTGCGGGGGGGCTTATCGGTCTTGCGCTTGCAGGTTTTTTGTGTGCGGGGCATCTGGGTTGAAGAGCGACCAACTTACAGAAGTCGTTGAGGTGGGGCAACGCGTAATGAGTCGTCGCGCAATAGAGGGAGCACCCAGGTAGAGTGAATCTCAGGAACCCGGCTTGCCGTGAGCATCGCGCAGCACTTGCAGCATGCGGACATGGCTCAGGCGAACGATGGTTCGCCCAAAACCATCTGCCATAACGGCCCATTGACGCTTGGCAGCGGTGCCATGGACGCGTTGATTCGCAGACCTTTCGTCCATGCCCTACGGGGGTGAGCCGAAGAACGACGACTCGCTGCTTCCACCCCTACGCATGCAACACCTACGCCCAACGGTACACGGCGGGCGGCATGGGCCAGTATCACGCTGACTGAGGCCGGGCCAGCAAGAGCTCCTGATAACTGGAGAACCGGGCGATCGTCACGCTTGGACCGAGGCTGTCGGCGCCGTAACCGCCCTCGAACACCAGACAGGGGACACCCACAGCGGCAGCGCAGCCCACATCAGCAGCACTGTCGCCCACCATCAAGGATCGTGAAGCAACGACACCAAGCTCTCGCAGACTGCGCAAGAGCAGATCCGGCTTGGGTTTGGGCTCGCTGCCTTCGCGCAGCCCGACGATGGCGTCGAACGCCCCGCGAAGGCCGACGCCCTGCAGCAGCTCAATAGCCAATGACTCATCGCGGTTCGAGCAGACGGCAAGCCGACATCCACGAGCCTGCTGGGCCTGGAGAACCTCACGCACCTGCGCGTAGACAAGCGACCGCGACAGCATGAGTTCGCGATAACGCGCCCGATAGGTCTCAAGTACCAAGACCTGGTGTCGTTCGACCACTGTGCAGCCTTCCAGAGCAGCCAACACACTGCCAAGAAACCCACCGTGCATGGAGGCACGCACGAGGTTTGCCGAGACCGGTGCGAAGCCGTGGGCGCCAAGAGCGTCGTTCAAGGCTTGATGCAGACCTTCCAATGTCTGAACCAAAGTGCCGTCGAGGTCGAAGACAACCGCATCGCAGCGCCAGAACAGCGCAAGGGCAGCGTCGTTATGGTTCACATCTCAAAACGCGGCGAAGCGTCTTCGAAGTCGTGCAGGTGGACGATGGTGCTCTCGTGGTTGGCGAGCACGACACAGAACTGCGCTGGCTCATGGCTGCCCAGGATGCGCGGCGAGTCGTCAAGCGTCAGCGCCACCTGGTGATTGGTGGCCCGCAGGGTCGAGAGCGGAATGCCCATCCAGCTACCTGCCAGAGGCCGATGCAAGTGCCCGAAGAACAAGTGGCGGATACGCTCACGATGCGGCCCCACGGCTTCACGCAGAGCGCCGGGTTCAAGCAACGCAATTCGGTCCATGGACGGGATACCGACACTGCATGGCGGATGGTGGATGAACAGGTGCACAGGGCTTGGCGCGCTGCGCGCGAGCTCGTCCGCCAGCCAGGTGGCACGACGCTCACAAAAGACACCCCAGGACACCCCGGGTTCGTTGCTGTCAAGCATGATGTGCCGAATGCCGTCGGCATCGAACGCATACTGCACGAACCCACCCGAGTCGACCGGCGTGGAAGCAAAGGCGGTACGGAAGGCGTTGCGCTCATCGTGGTTGCCGATCAGCAGATGCACCGGCATTCGAAGCTGCCCCAAACACTCGGACAGCGCGGCGTAGGCCGCGGGCTCCCCCCAATGTGCAAGGTCACCCGTAACAACCATGAAACGGGAGTCGCCGTGGCGTTCGTTGATCGCTGCGAGAGCGCGCTGCAGGCGCCACTTGGGATCGGTTCCATACAGGGCCTGCCCAGGCGTGACGAGGTGCGTGTCCGTGAGGTGGATGAACTTGAGCATGGCATCAGCCCTTGCGGGGAATCAGGCCCTGGACATCAGCGACCATCTTCGTGAGGACCTCGCCCGGTGCTCCCCGCTTGGCCACGACCGTTTGTAAGTGGTCGTTGATCACGTCGGTGATGCGCAGCGCGTTCTGACCGGGGAAAGCAAACCAGCCGGTGATCACGTCCTGTTGACGGATGGACACCAGATGGTTCGGGTTCTGCGCGTAGAAATCCGCGAGCATGTCCTTGTTCTGTGCCGGCAGGGTGGTGGCTGGCATGTAGCCCGTGGCGCGCACCATCATGGTGGCCCCCACCGGCCCGCAGGCGAACTTGATGAACTCCCAAGCCGCCTTCTGGCGTACCGGATCCTTGGCGAACATCATGGCCACGTTGCCGCCTGCCGGCAGCCGAGCAGTGGGCGATGACAATGGATAGCGCGCGCACACGAGCGGAAAGCGACCGCCAATCTCGCGGTTGTAGCGGCCGAGCTGCGCAGTGGATTGCATCGAGATGCCCAGACGGCCTGCGAAGAAGTCCTGGAACGCGGTGTCGGGTCGGATATCGGGCATGCGTCCATCGTCAACGAATCGGCGCAAAACTGCCATTGACCTCTGGCCGGGGACTTCACCAAAGGCCACGTTGCCTTCATCCGCATTCAACATCGAGCCGCCGTGACTGAAGACGAGCCCTTGCCATGACCAGTTGCCGGTGATCGTCCAGTCGAAGAACATCCCGGTGCGGGTCTTTCCCGGGTCGTGCATGGCCGCAGCAAGCTTGATCACTTCGTCCCAGCTGGTCGGCAGTTTGTCGGGGTTGCCACCGGCCTCCTTCACCAAGTTTGCGTTGAAGTAAAGGATGGGCGTGGACAGGGCAAAGCCGATGCCGGTTTGGGAGGCGCCGACCTGTCCAAGGGACAGTAGCGACTGCGAAAAGCCGAGTTCTCTGGTCTTGTCGTCCGCGGCCATGAACGGCTTGAGATCGACGGGGATCCTGCGTTCCGCCAGGGTGCGCTGACGGTTCAGGCCGTGAAAGGCGATGTCGGGCAGTGTGTTCGTGACGGCGTCGCGAAGGTTGCGTTGCATGATCTCTTCATAGCCGTTCTCCGGTGCGCGCAGCACGATGCGGATCGCCGGGTTGCGGGCCATGAACTCCTTGGCCAGCGACTCCATCAGTTCCTTGAAGAGGACAGGAATCGAATAGGCCACGCTGAGTTCGATGGGAGCACTCTGGCTGCGTACGATGGCAGGCATGGCCAGCAGGCTGGCAGCAGCCGCGAACTGGCGGCGGGTCGGGCGAATTGGAATCAAAGTCATGGTGGGCTCCTGGGTCAGTAAGGGGGCGGGCATCAAGTGAAGCGAAGAAGGCGTTACTTGACGGAAGTCATCGTCACGCCGTCGATGAACCAGCGCTGCGCCAGCAGAAAGGCGAGCGCCAGGGGAAGGGTGATCACGGTGGCTGCAGCCATCAGCGGACCATAGTTGGTACCGGCCTCTGCATTGGCAAAATACACAACGCCCAGGGGCGGCGTCGCGAGAGTTTGCGTCTGCACCACCAACAGCGGCCAGAAGAACTCGTTCCAGTTCCACACCAGCGACAACAGCCCGAAAGCGACCAGCGCTGGCAGTGCCGTCGGCAGCATGATTCGCCAGACGATCGCGAACTCACCCAATCCGTCCAATCGGGCGGCGCTGATCAGATCATCTGGCACTGTGCGGAAGAATTGACGCATCAGGAAGATGCCGAAAACCGAGATCGTCGAAGGCAGGATGAGCGCGGCATAGCTATCCAGCAGCCCCAGTTTCCACAGCCCGATGTACAGCGGGATGGCGGGTACCTGCGGCGGCACGAGCAATGCCAGCAGCACAAACAGAAAGGTTGTTTCACGCCCGCGCCAGCGCAGCTTTGCCAGTGCATAGGCGCAGGGCAGTGCCACCAAGGCCTGTGCGGCAAAGATGCAGGTTGTGACGATCAGCCCGTTGACCAGATAGCGCCCCAGAGGTTGCTTGGCAAATGCTTCACGGTAGTTCTGGATCACATGCCACTGGTCTGGCAGCAAGCGAAACTCGGGTGCGAAGATCTCGCCAGGGGGCTTGAGGCTGATGGAGATCATCAGCACAAAGGGCAGCACCATCAGCAACGCTCCCGCACCCAGGGCAAGGTGTCGGAACAAGCGAAACCAGGGTGACCTTGGCCGTCGCATCGTCGACCTCACGCGTAGTGCGCGCGCTTGTCGAGCAGTTGCGTCTGCAACCAGGTCAACAGCAGCACAAATGCCAGGAAGATGCATGTCAACGCCGCAGCGTAGGCCGAGCGCAGGAAGGAGAACCCTTCCTGGTACATCTGGTACAGCAGCACTGAGGTTGCCTTGTTGGGGCCACCGTCCGTCAGCACGGCTACGGTGTCGAAGACCTGGAACGAACGGATGGCAGTGATCGTGACCACAAACACCATGGCGGGGCCTAGCATCGGCCAGGTGACTCGACGAAACCGCTCCCAGGCGCTGTCCGCTCCGTCAACGGCGGCGGCCTCGTACAGGTCTTGGGGGATCGCCTTCAGGCCGGCCAGGAACAACACCATGTTCAAGCCGACTGCTTGCCAGATCCCGATCACGCCCAGGGCGTACAGCGCGGTGTCGGGGTTCTTCAACCAGTCCGTGGTGGGCAGTCCGACCGCAGCGAATGCCTGGTTCACCAGACCCGCGGTCGGATGGAAGGCAAACTGGAAGACCAAAGCCATGGCCAGCAGCGTCGCCGTCACCGGAAGAAAAAACAGCGTGCGGTAGAAGCCTTTGAGCGCGTTACCGGCCTCGATCAACAGGGCCACGCCAAGGCCCAGGAAAACGGCGGAAGGCACACTGAAGCCGACATAGACCAACGTGTTGCGCAGGCTGGTCCAGAAGACGCGGTCGCCCCACAACTCAATGTAGTTGGCCCAGCCGACCCAGGCCATCGCCGGAGCGCCAAAAGTCCAGTCGGTGAGCGACAGCAGGATCACGACAACGGCTGGACCCAGCAGCATCAGCCACATGAGCGCCACGGCCGGCCAGGCCAGCACCCACGCGGCCACAGCCTCGGCCTGGGCCCCGGCACGGGCGCGCCGTCCCGACGAACGCGCCAGGGTAGGTAGTGCGGCGGCCTCAGACATGGCCTGCCAGACCGTCGCCAGCGCGCTTCTTGACTTCACTGGGGATATCGGGTTCCAACCCGATCCGTCGGCCTGCGGCATCGAAGGCCAGCACCAGCGCGGCATCGACTGCCAAGGTCACCGGCTCTGTCAGCCGCAAAGCACGTGCCCGGCTGGGCTCGACACGGGCGATCATCGGCTCCGCCTGGTGCGGCACCGTCACATGCACCAGCGTCTCGGAGCCCAGGGACTCCAAGTGACGAACCGAAGCGCTCACCACGCCGTCATGGCGCCCGTAAGTCGCCGAAAGGGCCGCCGTGCCAGCGTGCAGGCGCCATGCTTCTGGGCGTACGGCGATATCAATCTTGCTGCCAACCTCTGCCGCAACGCGCAGAGGCCAAACGGCCCCGCCGACGTGCACGCGTCGCTCGCGCACCTCGGCCGCCAGCACGTTGATCTTGGGCGTTCCGATGAACTCGGCAACCCGCAGGTCGAGTGGATCGTCGTAGATCTCTTGCGGCGTGCCGAGTTGAAGGATGCGGCCGCCCATCATCAGCGCCACGCGGTCCGACATGGTCATCGCCTCAACCTGGTCGTGCGTGACGTAGACGAACGTGGCGCCCAGCCTGCGGTGGAGGTCGGCAATCTCAGCGCGCGTGTCCACGCGCAACTTGGCGTCGAGGTTGGACAGCGGTTCGTCCATGAGAAACACCTTGGGTCGACGTACCATGGCACGACCCAGGGCTACTCGCTGGCGCTGTCCGCCCGAAAGCTGGGCAGGCCGCCGATGCAGCATCTGGCCCAGGCCGACAGACTCTGCGACTTGCTCGACAGCGATATCGATCTCCCGACGCCGCGCGCGCGCGCCTGGCCACCAAGGGCCGATGAGCGGCAGCCGCTGAAGGCGGCTGAGTTGCCGCATCACGAGCGGCAACGCCAAGTTCTGGGCCACCGTCATGTACGGGTACAGCGCGTAGCTTTGAAACACCATGGCCACGTCGCGCTGTTTGGGTGGCAGGTCGTCGACCAAAGCACCATCGATCTCGACCTGACCTTCTTCCGCATGATCGAGTCCGGCGATGATTCGAAGCAGTGTCGTCTTTCCGCACCCGGACGGTCCCACCAAGGTGAGGAACTCGCCGTCGCGGATGTCAAGATCGACGCCGTCGAGAACGCGCGTCGAACCGAAGCTTCGACTGATCCGACGCAGGCGCAAGGCAGCCATGGCTTCAGGCGGCGGCGTTGGCAAGTACGTCGGGCGACGGCTTTCGACGATCAGGCGGCGTTTCCGGGACGCTTGCGTCGCCTTGACTGCCTTGACCATACAGTGCCTGCTCGGCTGCGAGGTCGATCGAGCTTGGCGCGCCGTCAAAGACGATGCTCCCGGCCTTGATGCCGATGAGCCGATCAGCGAACTCGCGCGCCAGCCCAACCTGATGCAAGCTGCACAGCACGGCAATGCCCTGGTCGCGCGCCACACTTCGCAGCGTGGCCAGCACGTGGCGCGCAGACTCGGGATCCAGGCTCGCCACAGGCTCGTCGGCAAGGACAACGCTGCCCTCCTGCGCCAACACACGCGCGATAGCCACACGCTGTTGCTGGCCCCCTGACAGTGCGTCGGCTCGCAAATAGGCCTTGTCGAGCAGACCCACGCGGTCCAGGCAGGTCAGTGCGGCCTGCCGATCTGCCGCAGCGAAGCGGCGCCCGAGTACCCGCCACGTGGGCATACCGGCCAGCCGCCCGGTCAGCACATTGTTCATGGCCGACAAGCGACCGATCAGGTTGTGCTGCTGGAAGATCAGGCCGATCGAGCGCCGGGCGTGGCGTAACGCCGCGCCGGACAGGTTCTGCAAGGCCTGCCCATGAACCTCGATGTCGCCTTCATCAACGTGCGCCAGCCTGGTGAGGCAACGAAAGACGGTGGACTTGCCAGCGCCACTCGGGCCTAGCAAGACGGCAAACTCACCTGGGCCGACCGAGAAGCTGACGTCGTTCAGCGCGCGTACAGACGCGTAGGCCTTGCTCACGTGGCGCAGTACCAGCGGTGCGTTCATACGAGTCGCCGCCGTAACCAGGCGCTGAGCTGGTCGATCAGCGTGACCATCAGCAGGACGGCAGCCGTCAGGGTGAACAAACGCTGGAAGTCCAGCAGGTCGATGGCTGCCTTGATTTCGATGCCGATACCACCGGCGCCCACGATGCCAAGCACGGTGGAGGTGCGTACATTGGCCTCCCAGACGTACAGCGACACCGATGCCAAATTCGGCAATGCCGCTGGCAGCACGGCGTGCGACATCACCTTGGCGGGCGAAGCGCCGCTCATGGCCGCGGCATCCAGCGGAGCGCGCGGCAGCGTCTCGATAGCCTCGCTGTTGAGCTTGATGAGCACGCCCAGAGAGTGCACGACCATGCCCAGCACGCCGGCGAAGGGACCCAGCCCTACTGCCGCCACGAACAGGATCGCGAACACGACCGTGTCGATGCCACGACAGGCGTTGGCGAACCAGCGCAGCGGTGTCGCCAGCCACCGCGCCGGCGCGGTGTTGTCGGCTACGAGCATCGCCAATGGCGCCGCCAGAAGGGCTGCAAACAGTGTGCCGGCGGTAGCAATGGCCACCGTCTCGAAAGCCCGGTAAGCGATGACATCCAACTCTTGCGTGTACGGCGGCCAGGCGGTCGAGGCCCATTCGAACAGTCGAGGCATACCGCGGACCAGTGCGGCGATGTCGACCTGCGCAACTACCAAGCAAGTGATCACGAATGCCAGTCCGGCGACTGCAACCGCAAGCTGCTGCCAGGGGCCTCGGCGCCGCCAGTCGATGGCAGGCTCAAGGTAGCCACCCGCCGGCAGGCGGGTGGGAGTGACTGCGGTGGGCATGATCAGCCCTTGAGCACACCCACCTCACGCCCCATCTTCTCGAGCTTGGCGTAGGGTTCGTGCGTGGTCGGCACGAAGCCGGTATACGGCCAGGGCAGCATCTCCTGAGCCCTGGATTCAGGAATGGAAGCCAGGGCCGCCTGCAGGCGTGAGGCCAGTTGCGGGTCGAATCCGCGGCGCACGACAACCGGCTCATTGGGCAGCGGCTCGGACTCCCAGACGATGCGGTTCGCGTCGGGCTTTAGCTGGCCGTTGCGGAGCATGGTGTTGCGATGAGTGTCCCAACCCGTGGCCAGGTCCACCTGCCCCCCGACGGTGGCCATCTGCGCGGCCGCAGCGCTCGCACCTTCGGCGTACTTGCCGAAGTGTGTCTTGGGGTCGATACCGCGAGAACGCATGAAGTGCGTCGGCACCAGCCATCCCGAGGTAGACCCGACGTCAAGCATCTGCATCGACAGACCCTTGGCGTCCTCCGGAAAGCGCTTGACCTCCACGTCGGGCCGGGCCACCACTATGGCCTTGTAGTAGTTGCGGCCTTGAATGAGCAGCATGGCGATCGCCTGGGCGTCACCCTTCTGCTTGGCCAGCACGTAGCCCCAGGGGCCCATTTGCGCCACATCGATCTGCTGGCTGGCCAGTGCCACCGATATGCCGGCCCAGTCGTTGGCCACCGTCAGCTCGATGTCGGCACCGATTTGGTCACCCACCAACTTGTAGACCGGCTCCCAAACCCGTTTGGTGTCAGCCTGGGTCGGCTGCTGCGGTCCGAGCCCTACCTTGAGCAGCGGCCGCTTGGCCTGGGCACGAACGATCGCCGGTGCGGCCAGCGCACTGGATGCCACGGCGGCGGTAGCAAGGACGATTCGGCGACGGGTGTTCATAGGTGACTCCTGACTCTGGAATGCATGCAGGTTAGGGCCCACAGATGTCGACGTAATTAAAAAAACCGTCACGGTTTTCGTACAAGCTATAGACCATGTCGATACCCGAGCTGTCTCTGGCCCAACTGAAAGCGTTCGACGGCACGGCACGTCTGGGCAGTATGTCGGCCGCGGCGCGCGCCCTCGGCCTGACACAGCCCACGGTGTCAGCCCACATCGCGCGACTTGAGGAACACCACGGACTGGAACTGTTCTTCAGACGTGGGCAGCGTGTCGAACTCACCGACTTTGGCCGCGTGCTGTACGACACCACGAAGCGGATCTTCCGAGCCGAAGAAGACGCCTGGGCGCTGCTGGCAAGTGCCCGTAACCACTACCGTGGTCGGCTCAGCGTGTGTGCCGTAGGCCCGTACAACGTGACGCCGATGCTCAAGCGCTTTCGGGCGCGCTGGCCCTTGGTTGACCTGGCAGTGAGCCTGGGGGACTCTCGACAGATCGTCGATCAGGTCCTGGACTACCAGGGCGATCTCGGCGTGCTCGTCCACGCGGTGGACGACCCGCGCATCCACTGCGTCCCGTTCCGCCGACAGCCGCTGGTGGTGTTTGCGAGGCACGATCACCCACTAGCCGAACGAAAGGGCCTGCGGCTCAATGACCTGGCCAGCCAGGAGTTCGTGTTGCGCGAGATCGGGTCGACCACACGCAGGGTCTTCGAGCAGCGATTGACCAGCGTAGGTGTCCGGGTACGCTGTGCCGTGGAGATCGGCAGCCGGGAAGCCTTGCGTGAAGCGGTCGCAGAGGGGCTGGGTCTGGGCGTGGTGGCCGAGCCCGCCTACGTGCCCGACACACGTCTCACGCGCCTCGATGTTGTCGACCTCGAGGCTTGCACACATGTGCATGTCATCTGCCTCACGGATCGCAGAGCGGTGCCGTTGATCGTCGGGTTCCTGTCGATCGTTGACGAGCTCGCCAGCGAGATACGCGAACGTGCCTGATGAACCAAGCCCACTGGAGCGAGTGATACGGGCACAGGGCTCGCTCGACTTGGGATGCTCCCCGTGATCAGCCGCCGCAGCCGTCTGATGGCGGCCTTGGGTACAGACTACACGCTGGCGAGCAGCGCCTTGGCGCAGGGGCTCGTCGGCCTGAACATGGCCCTCGATATGACATGTTCAGGCTGTGCAGCCAGCAACTTGTCGCGCCCGCACTGGCTGAGGCGCTGCCTCAGAAGGCAGGGCCGCACCTGCGGCGCCGCCTTCACGCCCCCTCCCCCGGCCGCTTCAACACCAGCGTCAGGATGTCGTAGCTGGCCACCAGCTCATCATCCTGGTTGGTCACCTGCACGTCCCAGGCCACCACGCCTTGCGGGGGCTGGCCCTTGCGGGGGGGCTTATCGGTCTTGCGCTTGCAGGTCAGGCGTGCCCGGATGGTGTCGCCGATGCCCACGGGCTTGACGAAGCGCAGCGTGTCCAGGCCGTAGTTGGCCAGCACCGGGCCCGGTGAGGGCGAGACGAACAGGCCCGCCGCCGCCGAGAGCACGAAGTAGCCGTGGGCGATGCGCTTGCCGAAGGGGCTTTCCTTGGCCGCGATCTCATCGAAGTGCATGTAGAAGTAGTCGCCCGAGATGCCGCCGAAGGCCACGATGTCGGCCTCACTCACCGTGCGCCGGTGCGTGAGCAGGCTGTCGCCGATGGCGAGATCGTCATACCACTTGCGGAAGGGATGCAGTTCAGACTCCTGCACCGCCGCGCCACGCACGTACTCGCCCGTCACTGCGGCCAGCATGGTGGGCGAGCCCTGCACCGCCGCGCGCTGCAGGTAGTGCTTGACGGCGCGCACGCCGCCGAGTTCCTCGCCGCCGCCCGCGCGGCCCGGACCGCCGTGCTTGAGCTGGGGCAGCGGCGAGCCGTGGCCGGTGGACTCGGGCGCAGCCTGCGGGTCCAGGATGTGGACGCGACCGTGCATCGCGGCCATCTGCGGCACCACGTACGCCGCCACCTGGGGGCGGGTGGTCACCAGCGTGGACACCAGGCTGCCGCGGCCACGCGCGGCCAGGGCCACGGCCTCGTCCAGTTCGTCGTAGGGCATCAACGTGCTCACGGGGCCGAAGGCCTCCACGTCGTGCACGGCGCCGTTCGCCCACCCATCGCGGCACAGCAGCAGCGTGGGGCTGAAGAACGCGCCCTCGGCCACGCCGTCGCCGACGGGCGAGAACGCGGCGCCTGTGCCAGCACCGAACACCACCTCGTTACCACGCGAGAGCAACGCCACACGCTCGGCCACGTCGGCCTGTTGCGCCCGGGAGGCCAGCGCGCCCATCTTCACGCCCTCCACGGCCGGGTCACCCACCACGGTCTTGGCCAGGCGTGCGGCGAGTCTTTCCGCCACGGCGTCCAGGTGCCGGCGCGGCACGATGGCGCGGCGGATGGCTGTGCATTTCTGCCCGGCCTTGGCCGTCATCTCGCGCGCCACCTCCTTCACGAACAAATCGAAGGCCTCGTCATCAGGCCCCACCTCGGGCGCCAGCACCGCGCAGTTCAGTGAGTCCGCCTCGGCATTGAAGGGGATGGAGCGCGCCACCAGGTTGGGGTGCACGCGCAGGCGCGCAGCAGTGTCGGCCGAGCCAGTGAAGGTGACCACATCGGGTTCGGTCAGGCGGTCCAGCAGGTCGCCCGTGCCGCCGATGACGAGTTGCAGGCTGCCCGGGGGCAGCAGGCCGGAGTCGTGGATCATGCGCACCACCGCTTCGGTGAGGTAGCTGGTGGCGGTGGCCGGCTTGCCGATGCAGGGCATGCACGCCAGGAAGCTGGGCGCAAACTTTTCCAGCAAGCCCCAGATGGGGAAGTTGAACGCGTTGATGTGCACCGCCACCCCGCGCCGGGGCACCAGAATGTGCGTGCCGGCGAACACCCCCGTCTTGCCCAAGGGCATCGCCGGGCCCTCGTGCACCACGTTGCCCGAGGGCAGGTCGCCTGCGCCCACGCTGGCATAGGCGAAGAGCGTGCCCGCGCCGCCTTCGATGTCGATCCAGCTGTCTGCGCGCGTGGCGCCGGTGTGGCGCGACAGGGCGTAGAGCGCCTCCTTGCGCTCCAGCAGGTACGCCGCCAGCGCCTTCAGCAGGCCGGCGCGCTGCTGGAAGTCCAGCTTCAGCAGCGCGGGGACGCCCACCGTGCGGGCGTGGTGCAGAGCCTGCGCGAAGTCGAGCGTCTCGGCATGGGTGTGTGCCACCGCGCTGCCGTCGATGGCGCTGCGCAGCAGGCTGGAGGCTTGGGTGCCGACCCAGCGGTCGGCGATGAGGCTCTGAAGGATGGGGACAGTCATGATGCGAGGGCCTGGCGGAAAGACAAGTGGGCTCACGGTCGAGGCTTTTGCCTGAGGGTGAGCGGACGCAGCCGATTGTCACGAATGCGCGCGGCGCCCCCTGGTCCGGCCGACGCAGCACCCAGCAGGCCGCACAATCCATCGCTGCAGAGGCCTTGGTGAGCACAGGCCCTGTCCGACGACCGCACTGGAAAACAACCACATGAGCCTGGGCCAGGCGACCCGAGAAGTGCTGGCGTGCGAGTGGAAGCTCTTGCGCGCCCACCGCAAGCTCGCCCTCGCGTTCCTGGGCGTCCTGTTCGTGCCTGCGGTCTATGCGTGGATCTATCTGTTCGCCATGTGGGATCCGGCGTCCCACACGCGGGACCTGCCAGCGGGGCTGGTCAATCTCGACACGGGCGCGAAGTATCGGGACCGCAGCCTGAACCTGGGCAGCGAAGTCATCACGTCCATCGAACGGCAGGGACAGTTCGCCTATCGCGTCTACGAAGACGCGCAGCAGGCGCGGCGGGACGTGCGACGCGGCCGCCTGGCCTTCGTGTTGGAGGTGCCGCCAGACTTCAGCCAGCGCGCATTGCCGGGCGAGCAGCCCGGCGCCGCCAAGCTGACGATCTATACCAGCGAGGGCAACAACTACGCCAGTGCCGGCTTCGCGCGCCGCTTCGCGCCTGAGGTGGCGCAACGGGTGAACACCATGCTGGCCGAAGCGCGCTGGGACCTGGTGCTGTCCACGGCAGCGGGCTCTCAGCGCGATCTTGACAGCCTGCGCACGGCGCTGGCCGATCTGCACAAGGGCGCCTCGGACATGCAGGCGGGGCTGGGCAGGCTGCGCGATGGCAGCCGGCAGACCACCCACGCAGGCGACCTCGCCCTGGAATCGGCGCAGCGTCTCCGCGCGGGGGCCCAGCAGGTGGCCGAAGGGACGCAGCAGTTGGGCACAGGCACGCGGCAAATGGCCGCCTCGCTGCGAGCGCTGGAGGCCCGCATGCCCGCCGAATCGGAACTGGGGGCGCTGCGACAGGGCGCGCAAACCCTGACCCAAGGGCAACAGGAACTGCTGGGCGGGCTGGATGCGCTGGGCGGCGGCGCGCGGCGGCTGGAAGCCGGCCTGATGCAACTGCGCACCGCGGCCGACGAGACGCCGCTTTTCGGAGGCTGGGTGGTGGAAGGCGTCACCCCCATAGCTGCGGGGGCTCGCGAGCTGGGTGCCGGACTGGGGCGTGCGCGCGAAGCTCAGGCGATGCTGCTGCAGGGCACACAACGCCTGCAGGACGGCGTCAACACGCTGGCCGACGGCACGGCGCGGGCCGCGGGTGCTGTGGGGTCCCTGCAGGCCAGACTGCCCGACGACGGACGGCTGGACAGGCTGACCGAAGGCGCACGTGACTTGGCCAGCGGCCATGAGGCCTTGCTGGGCGGCCTGCGACAGCTGGGCGCTGGCGCGCAGGCCCTCCAGGCGGGCCTGGGGAACCTGACCGACGGCGCGGGACGTCTGGACACGGGGATGGAACTGCTGCGCAGGACACTGCCCACGGATGTGGACCGTCCGGAGGGCAGTGCGCAAGGCCTGGCCCTGTCGGTCGAACCCGTGGTGGAGGTGGTGGCACCGGTGCCGAACCAGGGCAGCGCGCTCATACCGAACTTCGTGCCGCTGGCGCTGTGGGTCGGGGCCGTGATGGTGGCCTTCCTGGTCCACCTGCGGCGCATCCCCGAGACACTGGCCAGCCACCCGCGGCTGGCCCTGGCCGTCGGCAAGCTGGGCCTGCCGGTGGCGGTGGTGCTGTTGCAGGCACTGGTCATGCTGGTGCTGCTGGCCACCGTGCTGCACGTGCCCATGCCGCAGCCGGGAATGTTCGCCCTGACCCTGGCGACCACTTCGGTGGCCTTCCTCGCCATCGTGTGGGCGCTCGTGCGCTTGCTGGGCGATCTGGGCAAGGTGGTGGCCGTGCTGCTGCTGATCGTGCAGGTCTCGGCCGCGGGGGCGCTGCTGCCCATCGAGCTGAGCGACGAGGCATTCCAGGTCATGCACCCCTACCTGCCGCTGACCTGGGTGGTGCAGGCCTTCAGGGTCAGCCTGTTCGGCGCCTACGATGGCGCGTTCTGGCCCGCCTACTCGGTGGTGGCC
Organism: Burkholderiales bacterium; assembly: GCA_947464185.1. Classification (GTDB taxonomy): domain Bacteria; phylum Pseudomonadota; class Gammaproteobacteria; order Burkholderiales; family Burkholderiaceae_C; genus Rubrivivax. Next base: position 28,686 of record CANHVY010000033.1, on the reverse strand, counting down.
TTGACCGCGGCGGCCGGCCTGACCCTGGGCAGCCTGCTCGGCCGCTGGCGCCCCGTGCCAACCCCACAGTGGCGTCCGCCATTGGACATCGAGTAGCCTGCAACCTCGGCCGTTTCTCCAGGACACCCTCCATGACAAGCCCCCAATTCCCGCGCCGGCGACGGCTTCTGATCACCGCCGCAGCCTCGGCCGCGGCCGGCCTGTTGACCACGGGCGCCGGCAACGTGATGGCCCAGGTTCAGGCACCTGCAGCCTCCCCAGGGGCAGCCGGGCCGATCCGGCTCATCGTGCCCTTCACGCCCGGGACGGGCATCGACCTCATCGCCCGCACCGTCGGCCCGAAGCTTTCGGAGCGTCTGGGCCGGCCGGTGGTGGTGGACAACCGGCCGGGCGCCTCCGGCAACACCGGCACCGAAGCCGTGGTGCGCGCTGCGCCTGATGGTTCCACCTTGTTGGTCAGCGTGAACACCTTGGTGATGAACCGCAGCCTGTACCCCACGCTGTCCTGGGATCCGGTGCGGGACCTGACCCCCATCACCCTCACCAGCTGGGGCCAGCTGCTGCTGGTGGCGCACCCGAAGACCGGCTGGCGCAGCGCGCGCGAGCTGCTGGAGGCCGCACGCCGCCAGCCGGGCCGGCTGAACTACGCCTCCCCTGGCGTGGGAACACCCCACCACCTGTCGATGGAGCTGCTGAAGAACACCACCGGCACCTTCATCACCCACATCCCCTACCGCGGCACCGGACCGGCCGTCACCGACCTGCTGGGCGGCCAAGTGGAGACCATGTTCCTGCCCATCCACGTGGCGCTGCCGCACGTGAAGGCGGGCAAGCTGCTGGCCCTGGGCATCGGCAGCGACAAGCGCCACCCCCTGCTGCCCGATCTGCCCACCCTGGCCGAGGCCGGCGTGGGCCAGGTCAACGTGGACATGTGGTACGGCATGTTCGCACCCAAGGGCACGCCGCCGGCCCTGGTGGCCCAGCTCAACCGAGAGATCCAGCAGATCCTGGCCAGTGAAGACGCCAGGCGCGCCTTCTCCACCCAGGGGATGGACCCGGCCACCAGCACGCCCGAGGCCTTCGGCCAGCTCGTGGAGCGCGATGCAGCACGCTGGGCACAACTGATCAAGGCGCGGCAGATCACGGCCGACTGAACTTCGCGGGCTCAGGATCTCTGAAGAGCCTGGACCCGCCACCCCAGCGAATCAGGAACACATCATGGACGTTGCCATCATCGGCGGCGGCATCGCCGGCCTGGCCTTCGCCCTGGCGCTGCACCAGCGCGGCCTGCCCTGCACGGTCTACGAGGGCGTGCGCGAGGTGCGCGAGGTGGGCGTGGGCATCACGCTGCTGCCGCACGCCATGCGCGAGTTGACGGCCCTGGGGCTGCTGGACGAGATCCGCGCCGTGGCCATCGAGAACGAGGAAAGCGTCTTCTACAACCGCTGGGGCCAGTACATCTACCGCGAGCCGCGCGGCCGCCACGCCGGCCACGAGCACCCGGAGTTCGGCATCCACCGCGGCAAGCTGCACGGCATCCTGCACCGCGCCGCGCTGCAGCGGCTGGGCCCGCAGCGCGTGCGCACCGGCCACCGCTGCGAAGGCGTGCTGATCGAGGACGAGGGCGTGACGCTGCGCTTCGCCGCGCCACCTGGCGGCGCGGCCGCGCCCGACCCGGTGCGCGCCGCCATCGCGGTCGCCTGCGACGGCGTGCACTCGGCGGTGCGGCGCCAGCTCCACCCCACGGACCGGCTGTGCTTTGCCGGCATCAACACCTGGCGCGGCACCACGGTGCACCGGCCCATCCTCAGCGGCCGCAGCTACCTGCGGATCGGCTCCATCGCCACCGGCAAGATGGTGATCTACCCCATCGTCGACAACGTCGACGGGCAGGGAAACCAGCTCATCAACTGGGTGGCGGAGATCGGCCGCGAAGGCTCGGCCATGAACGACTGGAACCAGCCCGGACGGCTGGAGGACTTTCTGCCGACCTTCGAACGCTGGCGCTTTGACTGGCTGGACGTGCCGGCGCTGATCAGTGGCGCGCAAAGCATCTTTGAGTACCCGATGGTGGACCGCGACCCCCTGCCCTCCTGGGGCCAGGGCCGGGTGACGCTGATGGGCGACGCCGCCCACCCCATGTACCCGCGCGGCTCCAACGGCTCGGCCCAGGCGCTGCTGGACGCGCGCACCCTGGCCGACGAACTGGCGGCCAGCGTCACTGCAGGCACCCCACCGCAGGCGGCCCTGCGGCGCTACGAAGACCAGCGTTTGCCGGCCACCGCACGCGTGGTGCAGACCAACCGCACCCTGCCGCCGGACGCCATCATCATGAAGGCCGACGAGTTGAGCGGCGGCCAGCCATTCGGCCGGATCGACGATCTCATCAGCGCCGACGAGCTGCGCGCGATCTCTCGCCACTATCAGCAGGTGGCGGGGTTTGCGTTGAAGAACTGAGGGCTGGCGCAGGCCCCGGCGCTCAGGCGGGCGCCAGACGGAAATCCATGCGCATCACCGGCACCCCGGGCCCGGGCAGGCCCAGGCGCTGCGCGGCGGCGGGGTCGTGCTCCTCGGCATAGCGGCCGATCAGCGCCTCGCGCACGCCAAAGACGGCGTCACGCTCCAGGTAGGGGTCTTCAGCGTCGAAGAGCTCGGTCACCAAAGTGCGGTGGCCGGGTGCAGAGACGATCACGTGAAAGTGCGCCGGGCGCCAGGAGCCCCGGCCCGCGGGTTCCACCAGGTCCACCCAGGCGGGGCCGTCGGTCGGGATCTGATAAGGCACGGGACGGATGGTGGCGATCTCATAGCCCCCTTGAAGATCCACCCGCATCTGGCACCTCAGGTTGTCACGCGGTTGCGCCGCGTCCAGTTGCCAGTACAGGCCATTGGCCGCGTTCTGCCAGAAGTCGAGCACAGCGTCCTTGAGCGGCTGCCCGTCGGTGCCTGTGACACGCCCGCGCAGCAGCACACGCTCACCGGCGTTGTCGCCAATCAAGTGGGCAGGGTTGTCCTTCCACGGGGAACCCACGGTGTGGAACGGCCCGAGCACGCTGCCGGGCGTGGCCTGCGGATGCGAGCCCAGCAGGTCCACCAGGCTTGACAGACCAGTGACGTCGGACAGCAGCGAGAACTCGCTGCGTTCGGCATTGGAGATGTCCCCCACACGGTGCAGGAAGGCCATGGCCGCGCGCCACTCGGGGTGGCTGAGCTTCACCTCGCGGGCGTAGGCGTGCAGGTGGCGCACGAGGGTCTGCACCAGCTCTCGCTGGCGCGCATCGGGCAGGCCGGCGAAGCTGTCGACGGCCGCAGCCGTGATGTTGTCCAGGGTCAGGTTGCGCAAGATGAGTCCGGATGCTGAAGGGTCGAGAAAGGTGTCGGCGTGCGGGCCAGGGACTCCGCTTCTCAATCCGCCTTGAGGCCGTTGTCCTTGACCACCTTGCCCCACTTCGCCACTTCAGCTTCGAGGTAGCGGCGCAGGGTGGCCCGGTCCATCGGCTGGCCGTCCAGCGACAGTGCAGCGAAGCGCTCCTTCACGGCGTCGGCGGCCAGCGCCTTGCCGATCTCGGCGTTCAGGCGATCGAGCACTTCAGCCGGCACTCTGGCGGGCGCGAACACGGCAAACCAGGTGTTGGCCTCGAAGCCGGGATAGCCCAGCTCGGCCACGGTGGGCACGTCCGGCAGCGCCGGGCTGCGCTTGAGCGACATCACGGCAATCGGTCGCACCTTGCCGGCCTTGGCATGGGGCACCGCCGGCGGCATGGAGGTGCTGGCAATGGGCACCTGCCCGCTGAGCGCCGCCTGCGTGGCCGCGGCGGGCTGGAAAGGCACGTGCGTGACATCCACCTTGGCCAGGGTGCGAAACAGCAACTCGGCCCCCAGGTGCGTGGTGGTGCCGTTGCCGGACGAGGCGTAGGACATCTTGCCGCCGCGGGCCAGGGCGAGCAGCTCCGACAGGTTGTTGGCCTTTACATCGGGGTGCACATAGAGCATGTTGGGCGTGACCCCCGTCATCGCCACGGGCTGCAGATCGCGCAGCGCGTCATAGCCCGCGTTGGCGAACAGCGACGGATTCACTGAGTAGGCCACGCTGTGCATCAGCAGCGTGTAGCCGTCTGCTGGCGCGTTCATCACCTGCTGGGTGGCGATGTTGCCGCCCGCGCCGGGCTTGTTCTCGATGATCACGTTCTGGCCCATCTGCGCGGTGAGCTGAGGGCCCAGCAGACGCGCGATGATGTCGGTGGAGCTGCCCGGGGCGAAGGCGACCACGATGCGGATGGGCTTGTCGGGCCAGGCGGCGTGGGCGGTGCCCCACCAGCCCAGGGCTGCGGTCAACAGGCAGATCAACCGGGTCTTCATCACAAGCGGGCTCCTGTTCGGTGTGCTCGGGTCCTGCGGGTGACCGTGTGGCCACCCCGCCGCCTGATTGGAAGCCAGGTGCCGGCGCAGCGGCAGGGGGAATTCCCCAGGGCTGTGGACCCCTTCGCCGCCTGGCGCATCTCCGGCTTGCGCGTCTCACCCCGGGCGCGGCTTGACCCGGCTGCCCTCGGACACCGTCGGCGGCGGGTAGGCGATGACCACCTCGCCCGGCGCCAACCCGGAGCGCACCCAGGCCAGGCTGCCGTTGCGCGCCACCACCTGCACCGCACGCAATCGCGCACGCCCCCCTTCGATGACGAACACGCCCATGGCGTCGTCCGTGCCCCACCCGGCCACGGAATCCGCTGCGCCCGAGGCGGCTTGAGACGTGGGCGCAGCGGGGCGCGCAGGCCCCGGCCAGGGGAACACGGCGCTCACGGGCACACGCAGCACGTCGGCCTCCTGCCGGGTGAGGATGCGCACCACGACGCGCCAGCCGTCACCCAGCTGGGCTGCGGGTGCCGCCTCAGCCCGCCCGGCACCGCCCATGGACGCTGCCGACGCAGACGCCGCCGGCACCAGATCGATCAGCACGTTCACCCGCTGCTCCTCCACCCCCAGCGCCGACACCTTGGTGAAGGCAGCCGGCTCCACGCGGCGCACCTGCCCCTGCAGCGAACCCGGTCCGCCCCAGCGCTCGATGCGCACGGGGCTGCCTGGCCGGGCCACGGCCGCATCGCCGGTCAGGAGTTCGGCCACGACCTCGATGCGCGAGGTGTCGGCCAGGTCCAGCAGCGGCGTGCCGATGCCCACCACCCCTTCGCTGGCCTGATGCACCCGCAGCACCATGCCGGCCACGGGAGCGCGCACGGTGAAGGTGCGGCCGGAGGGCGCCGTCCCGGACGACATCTCCAGCGCCACCCGGGTCTGCTGCAGTTCGAAACGCGCGACGCGTTCACTCTCCACGGCCCCTTCGCGCTCGCGGGTGGCCGCGTCCAGGGCCAGGCGGTCGGCGTCCGCCTTGGCCGGCGACACAAAACCCTGCGCCACGAGCTGCGCGTTGCGCCGCTGCTCATTCAAGGCCTGCTCCACGCCCACCTGGGCGGCACGCACCCGGGTGCCGGCGCGCTCCAGGCCGGCCTGCGCGGCGGCGGCGCGGGCCTGCTGCTCGCCCCGGCTTCGCTCGTCCAGCAGCGGAGACGGCAGCGGCTCGATCAGCGCCAGGGCCTGGCCGGCCTGCACGGCGTCCCCTTCTCGCAGGGCGATGCGGCGCAGCCTTCCGGCGATGGGCGCGGTCACGGCGTGGCGTTCACTCACCCGTGTACGGCCGTCTTCCTCCACCGCCGTCTCGAACGGCCCGCGGGTGGCTGCCACGGCCTCCACCTCCACGGCCCGCGGCGCGAAGGCCCAGGCCAGCAGCCCCGCGGCCACCACGCCTGCGCCCACGAGCGCGATCCAGGTGTTGCGCTTCATGCCGAACCTCCTGTTGTCATGCCTGCCGTGCCACGTTCATTTGCGGTCTCATTCCCGCGTCTTCAGCGCCGCCACCATGTCCAGGCGGTCGATGCGCCGGCGTACCACCAGCGCGCTGCCCACGCCGGCCAGCACCACGCACACCGCAGCCCAGGCGTAAGTGCGCGGCAGGATCACCACCGGAAAGTGGAATTGGTCGGTCTTCAGCGCCACCGACAGCAGGTGCACCAGCCCCCAGCCGGCCAGCATGCCCAGCGGCAGCGCCACCGCGATGAGCAGCGCCAGTTCGCCCAGCAACAGCGCCGACACTTCCCCGCGCGTGAAGCCCAGCACGCGCAGCGAGGCCAGTTCCCAGGCCCGCTCCGACAGGGCGATGCGCGCGTTGTTGTAGACCACGCCCACGGCGATGACGGCGGCAAACACCGTCATCACCGTGCTCATGATGCGGATGTTGCGCGCCGTGATCTGCTCCATGTTGCGCAGCAGCGTGGCCTTGCTGAAGGCCCCGCCCACGCGCGGCATCTCGCGCGTGGCTTCCAGCAGCTCGGCTTCGCGGCCGCGCTCCACGCCCAGCGAAAAGCCCCCCGCCACATCGCCCTCGCCCAGCGCCCGGTTCAGCGCCGTGCGCTCCATGGTCGCGTTCAGGCCCATGGTCTCCTGCACCGTGGCGTCCACCGTCAGCGTCAAGGTGCGCGGCCGGCCCTCCAGCACCTCGGCCTTCACGGTGTCGCCCACCCGCAGGCCCAGCTTGTCGGCCAGGCGGTCGGTCAGCACCAGGCCCTGGCCCCCATGGCCGTCCAGGCGCACCACGCGGCCTTGCGTGTCGACCACCTGGTTGAGCTGCGCATCGGCGTCCAGCCCGCGGATCTGCACCCGCTGGCGCCGCGCGCCGTGCACCAGGTCCACGGCCACCTGGCGCGTGGCCTCCACACGGAACACCCCCGGTGCGCGGGCCAGCGAGCGCGCCGCGGAGTCGTTGGTGGTCTCCAGCATCCACACCTGCACATCAGCGCGCATGGCCACGTTGAACTGACGCTCCACGATGTGGCCGATGGCGTCGCGGAAGAAGTTGCCCAGCACGACGATGGCCACCGCCGCCGCCACCCCGGCCACGGCAAGGCTGCTGCGCCAGGGCCGGCGCTCGAGCTGGCGCAGGATCATGCGCAGCGCGGTGGGCAGGCCCGTCAGGCCGGCGCGCTCCAGCAGCGTGCGCCGGTAGTGCGCCGGTGCCGGCGGGCGCATGGCCTCGGCCGGGGCCAGGCGGGCCGTGGCGCGGATGGCGTGCAGCGTGCCCAGCACCGCCGTGGCCACCGTGATGCCGATGGCCAGCAGCACCAGTTCCGGCGGCAACCGGTGCTCAAAGCTCGGGAAGCGGAAGAACTCGGCATACAGGCCGGTGAACATCACCCCCAGGCCCTTGCCCAGCGCCACGCCCAGCGCCGAGCCCGCCGCCACCACCAGCAACACGAAGCCCAGGTAGTGGACGGCCAGCGCCCGGTTGGCATAGCCCAGCGCCTTGAGTGCCGCAATCTGCTCGCGCTGCGTCGCCACCATCCTGGACACCACCACGTTCAGCAGAAAGGCGGCCACGCCCAGGAAGATCGCCGGCAACACGGTGCCGATGACACGTTGTTCGGCGATCTCGTTGTCCAGCATGGCGTGCGAGCCCTGGTGCTCGCGGCCGTGCGGGTCGCGCCCGCCGTAGCGCTGCAGAAGGGGCTTGAGCGCGGCAATCACCCGGCGCTCGTCGGCCCCGGGGGCCAGCCGAAAGGACAGGCGGTTGAAGGCGCTCTCCATGTCCCACACCGCGGCCAGCACCTCGGCGTCGACCCAGAACACGCCAAAGCCGCGCGGGTCGGGCATGCCGAACATGCCCGCGAACACGTACTCCGGCGACAACGCGACGCCGCGCACCACCAGGTCGCGCTGGCGCCCGTTGATCACGGCCTGCAGGCGCGCGCCGGGCTTCAGCGCATGGGCATCGGCAAAGGCCTCCGAGACCCAGGCGGGGATGGCGCCGTCGGGCTGCGTGCGGCCGGGTGACATGGAGGCGTCGTCGGCCATGCCGCTGCGCAGCACGATGCGGTTCAGCTCGCGCGGGCGGCGCGGGTCCATGCCGATCAACTGGCCCATCAGCGGGTCCGACAGGCCCTCGATGCGCAGCCTCACCGGCCGCTCCACCGTGGCCTGCACCAGGGCCACGCCGGGCACTTCCTGCAGCACCGGCAGCAGCGACAACGGCGCACGACGCACCGAGGCGAAGACGTCGGCGAAGCGGCCCTGTTCGTAGAAGCGGTCGCGCGCATCCGACAGCGAGGCCACGGCCGACAGCGTGGTGAGAAAACCCGCCACGGCACTGGCCACCACCAGCGCGATGGTCAGCGCCTGACTCCACATGCGCGTCAGGTCGCGCAGCAGCTTGCGGTTCAGGGCCTTCATGGAGATACCGTTCGAAGCCCTGACCACCTGCACGCCGACCAGCCGACCCTGCACTCCAGGGGGCGAGTCAGGCGTTGCCTCACCACGCCACCTCCGCCGCCGTGGCGCGCTGCGCGTGCCGCTCCTCGCGCTGGATGCAGCCGTCGCCCAGGTACAGCACCCGGTCGGCCATGCGCGCAATCGCCGCGTTGTGGGTGATGACCACGGCCGTGGTACCCAGACGCTGGTTGATGTCGGCAATGGCCTCCAGCACCCGCTTGCCGGTGGCGAAGTCCAGCGCGCCCGTGGGCTCGTCGCACAGCAGCACGTCCGGGCGCTTGACGATGGCCCGCGCAATCGCCACGCGCTGCTGCTCACCGCCCGAGAGCTGCGCCGGAAAGTGATCGCGCCGCGGCAGCAGGTCCACCAGGCCAAGCGCCTCGTCGATGTCCATGGGGTGGTCGGCGATGTCGGTGACCAGGGCCACGTTCTCGCGCACCGTCAGGCTGGGGATCAGGTTGTAGAACTGGAAGACGAAGCCCACGTGCTCGCGCCGGTAGCGCGTCAGCGCCGCCTCGTCGGCGCCGTCCAGCCGGTGGTCGGCAAACCAGACCTCGCCCGAGGTGGGCACGTCCAGCCCGCCCAGGATGTTCAGCAACGTGCTCTTGCCGCTGCCCGAGGGGCCGAGCAGCACGACGAACTCGCCCGCGGCGATCTCCAGCGACACATCGCGCAGCGCCACCACCTCGGTCGCGCCGCTGCCGTAGGTCTTGCGCAGGGCTCGGGCGACGAAGATGGGGTTTGCCGGCACGGCCACCGGCGCTGGTGTGCAGGGCCGCAGGAGTCAGGAACAGCGCCAAGTCTTGGTCAGGCGGCAGTTCATCGCCTTGCGCTGGAACAAGGCCGGCTCAGATGCACCTGCAATCCGAAGCCCAGCGCGTATCAGGTCTCTCCCCGATCGCCCTGAGCAACAGGGCTCCCCGTTCGCCCTGAGCTCGCAGTCTTGCCGTTCGCCCTGAGCTTGTCGAAGGGCCTGTCCCGAGTGAAGTCGAAGGCCTCAGGCCGCGTTGGCAAGCGCTCCCCGCGGCAGCAGTTCAGTGCGCCAGGCTGCCCCAATGGCCAGCGTGAGCAGCAGGCCGATCACCACATAGACCAGGCCCGTGGGCTGATAGCCCACCACGGGGATGAGGGCCCCCGCGGCCATGAGTCCCAGCGGCAGCGTGTAGATGGCCAGCATCCTCACGCCCATGATGCGGCCCCGGAACCGCTCCTCGGTGGTGCGCAGCAAGATGATGGACAGCGACACCATGCTCAGGCTCTGAGCCATGCCCGCCAACAACAGCATGACCATGGCCACCGGCACGGTCGCAGACCACACAAACCCGGCCAGACACAAGTACCACATGAAACAGGCCACCAGCATCACGCGCGCCTGAGGCAAACGCCGGCCCCAGGCACTCAGGGCGAGGGAGCCGATCAGCGCCCCGCAGGCAAAGCTCGCCACCAGCCAACCCAGCCCCCGCTGGTCAAGGTGGAAGACCTCCTTGGCCGTGTAGGGCATGAGGCCCATGGTCAGCGGAAAGGCCGTCAGGTTCACCAGGGCGGCCAGGCTCATGGCCGCCCGCAGTAGCGGTGTGCGCCAGACATGGACCAGGCCCTCCCTGACCTCGCTCCAGGGCGAGGGCCTCTGGGACGACGCGGCGGCCGGGGCAGGGGTTGCCGAAGAGTCAGGCGTGCCGACCGCGGCCCTGAACGTCATCCAGGCCGCCAGCAGGTACATGCCGGCAATGACCAGGTAGGCCGGCGTCATGCCGAAGGCGGCCATGAAGCCCGCACCCACCAGCGCCCCGCAGATGCGCGCCGAGTCTTGCGTGGTCCGCGAGATCCCCAGCGCAGCCACCAGATGCTGCGCCGGCAGGGTGGAGCTGATCAGGGCGCTGCGCATGCCGATGTCCGACGGCCGTACCACCCCGGCCAGCGCCGCCACGCACAGCACCACGGTGGGGTGCAGCTTGCCGATGAAGGCAAACACCAGGATGACGCCGGCCATGCAGGCATAGGTCACACGCAGGGTGGCCAGAACCCTGCCCAGGCCCAGCCGGTCCCCCAGCATGCCCACCACGGGAGACACCAGGGTGCCCACGTACATCAGCGAGCCAAACAGCGTCAGCAGCACCACCGAGCCCGTTTCCACCAGCACGTACCACCCCAGGATCAGCGTCTCCATCTCCATGGCCCAGGCCGTGAGGAGATCGGCCGGCCACAGGAACCGGAAGCTGCGCGTGCGAAAAGGCGCCAGAGCCGTGGCGGCGCTCAAGGGCGCACCTGCCGCAGGGGTGGGGGAGCCGGGTGGTGCATGGGTGCGGGCATTCGGGGCCAGAGGCGCGCAGTATCCGCCCGTCAGACAGCCGCCCTGCAGTCCTTGCTCGGGTCCCTCAGAACACCGCTCAATGTAAGGCTCGAGGTGGTGGTTCGTCTTCTACGGGGAAGCTCTCAGCCGCCGGGGGCAGGGGCCGGACCAAAAGATGATGTGATGCGTTGATGCTAGGCAAGATATGCTCTGGCCATGCGCACCACCGTAGATATCCCCGAACCCCTGCACCGCATTGCCGCCAGCTTGGCGCAGCACACCGGCCGCAGCTTCAGCCAGACCGTGGTGGCGCTGATGGAGCGCGGGCTTCAGATGCCTGTGCCTGCGGCGGAAGCAAAGGCTGAGGCGCCGGGGGGGACCAGCCCGCAGATCCATCCGCTGACGGGTCTGCCGGTCACGCGCAGTCGTCGCGTCGTCACGCCTGAGGACGTGGCGAACCTGGAGGACGAGGCGTGAGAGCCCGGACGCGTCCAGGCGCACCCGATCCCGACATTCAACTGCTAGATGGCAACGTCCTGGTGGCCCTCACCGATGCGGCCCATGTCCATCATGAGCAGGCGGCAGCCTGGTTTGCCAATAGCAGTCATCTCTTCGCCACCTGCCCCATCACCCAGGGCACTTTGCTGCGCATGCTCCTGCGCCTGGGAGGCGCACCGGACATCCAGGCCGCGCTGGCGGTTCTGGGCGCCCTGACCTCGCACGCCCGGCACCGGTTCTGGCCCGATGAGATCGACTACGGTGGCGTACTCACCCGCGGGCTCCATGGGCATCGGCAGGTGACGGACGCCTATCTTGCGGCCCTGGCGCGCCACCACCACGGCCGGTTGGTGACCTTTGATCGCGGCTTGGCCGCCTTGCATGACGATGTGGCCACCCTGATCGGGTGATCACGCCGCAGGCGTGGCCTGCTCCGCTGCCGGCACCTCGGCAACATCCTCCGCCTGATCTCCAAAGGCGGTGCGGAAACTGCCCGCCTCCAGCCCCTGCTGCTGCAGCCAGCGCACCATCACCGCCTCATAGCCGTGGGTGACGATGACGCGTTGCGCGCCCGTGGCGGCAATGGCACGCTGCAGGCCGGGCCAATCGGCGTGGTCGCTCAGCACGAAGCCGCGGTCCAGGCCCTGGCGGCGCCGTGCGCCGCGCAACTGCATCCAGCCGCTGGCAAAGGCGTGGCTGCATTCGCCCAGGCGCGCCGCCCAGGCGCTGCCCTGCACCGAGGGCGGCGCCACCACCAGGGCGCGCCGCAGCAGGTTGCGGTCGCTCACGTCTTCCAGCCTCAGGGTCTCGGGCAGGCGCACGCCTGCGGCGCGGTAGGCGCGGTTGAGGTCTTCCACCGCGCCGTGCACGACGATGGGCCCGATGGACGCGTCCACGCCCGCCAACAGGCGCTGCGCCTTGCCGAAGCTGTAGGCCAGCAGCAGGCTGGCGCGGCCGGCCTGCGCGTTGCCCGCCCACCAGCGGTTGATGTCGGCGAACACCTCGCCAGGCGGGCGCCAGCGGTAGATGGGCAGGCCGAAGGTGCTCTCGGTGATGAAGCAATCGCAGCGCACCGGTTCGAAGGCGTCGCAGGTGGCGTTGGCAGGAGGATGCGCACGTGCGGGCGCCTCGGCGCCCTCCCCCACGCCCAGGTCGTCCGGCGCCCCCGTCAGCAGGTAGTCGCCCGAGGCCACCCAGACGCGGCCGCGGTGCTCCACGCGCACCTGCGCCGAGCCCAGCACATGCCCGGCCGGGTGCAGGCTGACGGTGGCCGCGCCGATGCTCAAGGGCTGGCCGTACGCCATGGTCTGCAGCTGGATGCCCCCCAACCGGGCGCGCAGCACCCCCTCGCCCGGTGCGCTGCACAGGTAAGCGGCGTGGCCGCGACGGGCATGGTCGGCATGGGCGTGCGTGATGACGGCGCGCGCTACGGGCCGCCAGGGGTCGATGTGGAAATCGCCCGCAGGGCAGTACAGCCCTTCAGGCCGGAGGACGATCAGGTCACTGTCAGCGGCTTCGGTCACGATGTGCCATTCTGAAGCTTGTGTCACCGCTGCGCAGCATGCCGATGCCTCTCTCGATTTCGATTCCACAGGACCCCACTTCCCCGCTGCACATCTTCCTGTCCGTCAGGGGGCGGGTATCGCGACGCACCTTCTGGCTCTACGGTGTGCTGGCCCTGCTGGGCCTGGGTCTGCTGGGCCATGCGCTTCTGGGCATTGCCGGGGTGGAGCAGGGCCGTATTGAGGTCATCGTGAACCTGTTGCTGGTGTGGCCCGCCGTCGCCGTCTCGGCCAAGCGCTGGCAAGACCGGGACCGAGCCCCTTGGTGGGTGCTGATTACCCTGGTTCCGCTGGTGGGCTGGCTGTGGGCGCTGATCGACAACGGCTTCGTCAAGGGCACACCCGGGGCGAACCGCTTCGGCAACCCGCCGCCCGCCTGAGGCGGGTCGTACCGCAGCGGGCGCTCAATACCGCCCCGTGATGCCGGCTGCACGCAGGTACACGTTGGCCACCCAGGCCACGAAGCCGCGCATCAGCCAGCCGCGCAGGCCCGGACGCACGGGCGCCGCCGTGATTTCCTGTGACACCGCGAAGGCCGCCTCCAGCTGGGCCGACAGGTCGGCAGCGAAGGTCTCGTCCAGCACCACAGCGTTGGCTTCCAGGTTCAGCAGCAGCGACAGCGGGTCAATATTGGAGCTGCCCACCGTGGCCCAGCGGCCGTCCACCACGGCCACCTTGGCGTGCAGGAAGGCGGGGGTGTACTCGTAGATGCGGATGCCGCGCGACAGCATCTCGTCGTACATCACGCGCGCGGCCAGGGCCGCCAGCCGGTAGTCCACCTTGCCCTGCATCAGCAGGCGGATGCGCACACCCCGTGCGGCAGCGCGACGCAGCGCTCGGCGGAAGGCGCGGCCCGGATAGAAGTACGAACAGGCGATGTCGATGCGCTCGCGCGCCTGGCCGATGGCCTCGACATAGGCCCGCTCGATGGCGCGACGGTGGGTCAGGTTGTCGCGCACCACCAGGGCGACGTGCACCGGGTCGCCGGCCACGAAGTCAAAGCCGGCCGCGGCGCCAGCGCCTTCGGATCGATCACCCCGCAGCCACTCCCGCAGGCGCCACCGATGCTCGCCCGGCCTGCGGGGCACCTGAGGCGCGCGGGCGCGCAGGTCGCGCACCAGTTGCAAGGCCCGTTGAACGGGTTCGGGGCTCTGGGCCAGCAGGGCGACCTCCTCGCGCCAGCCACGGCCCATGCGGGAACGCATCCACAGGGCGTGCACCAGCCGCTGCACATCCGCCGCCACCGAGCCGCTCACGTGGATGGCGAAGTCCAGGCGGGGTTCCGCGGTCCAGCCGTGCTGGATGTCGAAACGGTCGTCCACCACATTGATGCCGCCCACAAACGCCTGACTGCCATCCACCGCGCACAACTTGTGGTGCATGCGGCGCAGCTGGCTCGGGTGGCTCCAGGCCCACCACCGCTCCAGCGACCGGAAGACTTCCAACCCCACAGCGGAGCCCTGCAGCTGCTTGCGCAGCCCGGCGATACGGCCGTTGCTGCCAAAACCGTCCACCACCACCCGCACCTGAACGCCACGCGCCGCCGCCGCGCGCAGGGCCTGCACGATGCGGCGGCCCGAAGGGTCGTCGTTGAAGATATACGTGGCGAGCCACACCTCGCTGCGTGCCTCCTCGATAGCGCGCACCATGGCAGGGAAGAGTTCGTCTCCCCCTCGCATCAGGGCCACACGGTGGCCACCCTCGAAGGGTGCGAGCAGGTTCTCCGTGCAGCGCACCGTGTCCCCCTACAACGCCTGAAGCTCCACCAGCAGCGGCAGGTGGTCGGACCACCTGCGCCAGCCAGCGCCGCGCGGCACCTGGGTCGAACGGCAGCGCAGACCACGCAGGTAGACGCGGTCCAGCGCGAAGACCGGCGCCAGGGCCGGGAACGTGGGCTTGTGCACCCGCGGCCAACCTGCAGGCGCGGGATCGACAGCGCGGGTGAGGCCGATCTCGCGCATGGGCGCATCGAGCTTCTCGCTCCAATCGTTGAAGTCCCCGGCCACCATCAGAGGCTCGCCCGCGGGCACCTCGGCCGCCAGGTACTGCGCCAGACGCTGGACCTGGCGCACCCGTCCGGCGTGCAGCAGGGCGAAGTGCGCCACCACCACGTGCACGCACAGGCCTTGCCACTGCACCGGCACGTGCAACAGGCCGCGCTGTTCGAAACGGTGGTCGCTCACATCGTGGTGGACCACCTCGCCAATGGGCCAGCGGCTCAGCAGCGCGTTGCCATGCTCGCCGTGGCGCGTCACCGCATTCGTGCGATACGCGACCTCATAGCCCTCGGGGGCCAGGAAGTCGGCCTGACCGCCCATGGGCCAGCCTTGACGGCCATGCTGAAAGCGGCGCGCATCACGGTGGTGGAACAGCCGCACCTCTTGCAGGCACACCACATCCGCGTCAAAGCTCTCGACGGCCAGACCCAGGTTGTGGATTTCCAGGCGCTTGCGCGGCCCCAGACCACGCACGCCCTTGTGGATGTTGTAGGTGGCCACGCGCAGGGTGTCCACCGCCGGGCGTTGACCCACATGCAGGGGGATGCGGTCTCGGACAGCAGGCATGGCCTGCGAGGCTACACGAAGCGCGGCAACTGCAGGATCGCCTCGGCATTGCTGGGGGAAAAGCAGCGGTCCGCCGCCTCCTGCCAGGGCAGCCAATCGAATCGCAGGTGTTCGCGGGGGTTCAGGATCACGGGCATGCCGGCGGGCACCCGCAAGCCGAACACATGCTCGGTGTTGTGCGTGACGCCGGGCGCATAACGATGCCGCCAGACTGGGTAGATCTCGTAGACGTTGCGCAAGCCCCAGTCGCGCAGGTGCGACGGGGGCACCTGCGGTCCGCCCACGACGATGCCGGTCTCCTCGGCCACCTCACGAGCCGCCGTCTCGGCCGGCGGCTCGTCCAGGCTGTCCTTCGAGCCGGTGACGCTCTGCCAGAAGCCGGGCTTGTCGGCCCGCTCGATCAGCAGCACGTCCAGGCCGGCGGTGTGAATCACCACCAGCACGGACTCGGGGATCTTGGGGGGCTTCATGCCGCCATCGGATTGCGCAGGCGGATGTGCAGCTCGCGCAGTTGCGCCTCGTCCACGTGGCTGGGCGCGCCCGTCAGCAGGCACTGGGCGCGCTGGGTCTTGGGGAAGGCGATCACGTCACGGATGGAATCGGCACCGGCCATCAGCGTGGCGATGCGATCCAGGCCGAAGGCCAGGCCGCCGTGCGGCGGGGCGCCGTACTGCAGCGCGTCCAGCAGGAAGCCGAACTTCACCTTGGCGTCCTCGGGCGTGATCTTCAAGGCGTCGAATACCTTGCGCTGCACCTCGGCACGGTGGATACGCACCGAGCCGCCGCCGATCTCCCAGCCGTTGAGCACCATGTCATAGGCCTTGGCGATGCAGGCGCCAGGGTCGGTGTCCATCAGGTTCTCGTGCCCGTCCTTGGGCGCCGTGAACGGGTGGTGCACGGCCGTCCAGCGGCCGGCTTCCTCGTCGTGCTCGAACATCGGAAAGTCCACCACCCACAGCGGCGCCCAGCGGTCTTCGAACAAGCCCTTGGCGCGGCCGAAGTCGCTGTGGCCCACCTTCACGCGCAGCGCGCCGATGGCGTCGTTCACCACCTTGGCCTTGTCGGCACCGAAGAAGATGAGATCGCCGTTGCGCGCGCCCGTCTTGGCGATGATCTGCTCCAGGGCCGAATCGTGCAGGTTCTTCACGATCGGGCTTTGCAGGCCGTCACGGCCCTTGCCCGCGTCGTTGACCTTGATCCACGCCAGACCCTTGGCGCCGTAGATCTTGACGAACTCGGTGTAGGCATCGATCTCGCCGCGGCTCAATCCCTCCTGCGCATCGCCGCCGCCGGGCACACGCAGCGCCACCACGCGCCCGCCGGGGTTGTTGGCCGGCCCGGAGAAGACCTTGAAGTCCACGTCCTTCATCACCGAGGTGAGCTCGGTGAACTCCAGTTTCACGCGCAGGTCGGGCTTGTCGGAGCCGTACTTGGCCATCGCGTCGGCGTAGCTCATCACCGGGTAGACCGGCAGCTCCACCCCAATGGCGCGGCGGAAGACGTGGCGGATCATGGCCTCGGTGATGGCGCGGATCTCGTCTTCCTTCAGGAACGAGGTCTCGATGTCGATCTGCGTGAACTCGGGCTGGCGGTCGGCGCGCAGATCCTCGTCGCGGAAGCACTTGGTGATCTGGTAATAGCGGTCGAAGCCCGCCACCATCAGCAGCTGCTTGAACAGCTGCGGGCTCTGCGGCAGCGCGAAAAAGGTGCCGTCGTGCACGCGGCTGGGCACCAGGTAGTCACGCGCGCCCTCGGGCGTGCTCTTGGTGAGCATGGGCGTCTCGATGTCGACGAAGCCCTGCTCGTCCAGGAACTTGCGCACCTCGATGGCCACACGGTAGCGCAGCATCATGTTCTTCTGCATCGCCGGGCGGCGCAGGTCCAGCACGCGGTGCGTCAGGCGCACGGTCTCGGACAGGTTGTCGTCGTCCAGCTGGAACGGCGGGGTGACGCTGGCGTTGAGCACCTCGAGCTCGTGGCACAGGATCTCGATCTTGCCGCTGGTGAGGTTGGCGTTCTCGGTGCCGACAGGACGCGGGCGCACCAGGCCCACGATCTTCAGGCAGAACTCGTTGCGCACGCCCTCGGCGGTGCGGAACATCTCGGCGCGGTCGGGGTCGCACACCACCTGCACCAGGCCCTCGCGGTCGCGCAGGTCGATGAAGATGACGCCGCCATGGTCGCGGCGGCGGTGGGCCCAGCCCATCAGGGTCACGGTCTGGCCCATCAGCGTCTCGCTGACCAGGCCGCAGTAGGTGGTTCTCATGGGGAAAGCTCCGAAAACTCTGGGGAGGTGTCTTGAAGACCGCGGCCGGCGTTGGGCCCGGCCCGGGCGGGGTGGCAGACGCACAGCGCCTGCGGGGGGTCGGCGGGGGCGGGTCGGCGGGGAGGGGCCCGGGGAGGCCCTCAGGACTGAACGCAGGCCGGCGCGTTCAGCCCCGCGGATTGGGGTCGGCCTCCCCCGGCCGGGCCGGTGGGGGCGAAGTGGGCGGGGGCACCACCACCCCCATGGAGATGATGTACTTCAAGGCCTGGTCCACGCTCATGTCCAGCGGCACCACGTCGGCGCGCGGCACCATCAGGAAGAAGCCCGAGGTGGGGTTGGGCGTCGTGGGCACGTAGAGGCTCAGGTGCTCGGTGCCGAGGTGACGCGCCACCTCGCCGCCAGGCTTGCCGGTGACAAAGGCCACCGTCCAGGCGCCAGCGCGCGGATACTGGACCAGCACCGCCTCGCGGAAGGCGTTGCCGTTGCTGGAAAACAGGGTGTCCGAGACCTGCTTGACCGAGCTGTAGATCGACTTGACGATGGGGATGTTCCGCAACACCTTGTTCCACTGGCGCGCCACCCACTGGCCCACCACGTTGGTGACGAACATGCCCGTCAGCAACAGCAGGGTGGCCAGCACGATGACACTCAGGCCCGGCACGTGGCGCAGCCCCTCGATGGCCGCATGCGTGGTGGGCGGCAGCACCGCCTGGGTGGCGCCCAGCAACAACGCGAACAGGCTGTCCATCGAGCCCAGCAGCCACGTCAGCACCCACAGCGTGATGCCGATGGGGGCCCAGGCCAGCAGGCCGGCCAGCAGGTATTTCTTCATGAAGAAGCCGGTGCAGCGGGCGAAGCGGCGGGCGCGGGCGCAGAGGCGGACGCTGGCGCCGGGGCCGGCGCAGCAGCGCCAGAAGCGGACTCGCTGGAAGCCGCCGGCGCACCCTTGTCGGCACCGCCGTCGGCAGGCTTCTCGGCAGACTGATCAGCCGGCTTGTCAGCAGCCGCCCCGCCCTTGTTCGAGCCGCCGTCTCGGAAGTCGGTCACGTACCAGCCCGAGCCCTTGAGCTGGAATCCCGCAGCGGTGACCTGCTTGACGTAGGTGGACGCCCCGCAGGCGGGGCATTCGGTCAGCAGCGGGTCGGAGATTTTTTGCAGGACGTCCTGACGGTGTCCGCAGGACTCGCACTTGTAGGCGTAAATCGGCATGGGGGCACGAAGGGACGAAACCGCTAATTATAGGTTTTCGTCCCTGCAAGTCGCTCATTCGCTGCAGGCCCCCAACTGCCAAGCCTCAACGGCCCTTCTCATTGACCCTTTTTGGCAGCATCAGCGCCGGCCTGATAGCCGTGATGCTGTAACACGTGCTGGATGGAGTGACCGCGGTGGGCCACGATGGAGGGTGCCAGCGAACCCATCAGCATGCCGATGATGGAGGCGAACAGACCCAGCAGGTTGGCCGGGATCATGGCGTCCGGCGCCACCTGGGTGGCCGCCAGCCAGGTGCCGATGCCCATCACCACCGACAGCAGCGCACCCTGCGTGTTCGCGCGCTTCCAGTACGCACCGGCCACCAGCGGCACGAAGGCGCCACACAGTGTCACGTTGTAGGCGTTCTGCACCATCTCGTACATCGTGCTCTTGCTGTTCAGGGCGAACAGCAGCGCACCCGCAGTGAAGGTCACCAGGATGATGCGCAGCGTCAGCAGCATCTGGCGGTCACTCATGCGGGGCACGAAGGGCTTGATCACGTTCTCGGTGAAGGTGGCGGTAGGGGCCAGCAGGGCCCCGCTGGCGGTGGACAGGATGGCCGACAGCAGCGCGCCGAAGAACATGATCTGCGCCCAGATGGGCATCTGGCCCAGCACCAGGTCCGGCAGGATGCGCTGGATCTCGCGCGCGTCTTCGCTTTCAAACAGCTTGGCGATGGCCGGATCGGTGGTGAGTGCGGAGTAGGCGATGAACATCGGCACAAAGGCGAACACGAAGTAGATCAAGGCGCCGATGACGGTGCCGCGCACGGCGGTGTCTTCGTTCTTGGCGCTGGTCATGCGCTGGAACACGTCCTGCTGCGGAATCGAGCCGAAGGCGAAGGCGAAGAAGGCGCCTGCCATGGCCCACCACCCCGCGGCATCCATGCCGGTGTCGAACAGGATGAGCTTGCCCTCCGCCGCCGCCTGCGAGATCACCTTGGCCGGCCCGCCGGCCAGGTCGCCCACCAGCCAGGCCACGGTGGTCAGGCCGATGAGGATGATGACCGTCTGGAACAGATCGGTGAAGGCCACCGACCACATGCCGCCGAAGATGGTGTAGATCACCACGATGCCCGCGCCGATCATGATGGCGGTGCTGAGGTCCAGCGCACCTCCACTGAGCACGTGGATCACCAGGCCGAGCGCGGTGAGCTGCGCCGAGGTCCAACCCAGATAAGACAGCACGATGGCCACGCTGGTCAGCACCTCCACGCCCTTGCCGTAGCGGTGCTTGTAGAAGTCACCGATGGTCAGCAGGTTCATGCGGTAGAAAAGCCGGGCGAACAGAAGGGCTGCCAGCACCAGGCACAGCGAGGCGCCGAAAGGGTCTCCCGGCACGGCCGAGAGGCCACCCTGCGAGAAGGTGGCCGACACCGACAGCACCGTCTCGGCGCCGAACCAGGTGGCGAACACGGTGGCCACGTTCATGTACAGCGGCAGGCTGCGCCCAGCCACCAGATAGTCCTTGGCACCATGGACGCGCCGCGCGGCCAGCAAGCCTATCGCGATGGTCACGGCCATGTAGGCGACGACGAAAGTGATCAGCATGGGAGAGCTCCAGGTTGATGCTTGGTCTGTACAAGCGCCACCGCGACGGGCGGGCTTTCTCGGGCGGCGGCAGTGTATCGGCGTGTCCGGAGGCCGCACCGCCATGGGGACAAACGCCTGCTCTTCAAGGGGTCAGCCAGGCCCTTGCAAGCACCATGCCGAGCAAGAAGCCCAGCGCACCCCACACCAGGGCCTGCAACAGGCGGTTGGTGCGCCGCTGCTCGGCCAGCAGGGCCAGCAAAACGGCGGGGTCGCGCTCTGGCGGACGCTTCAGCGCCGCGTGCACCAGCCGGGGTAATTCCGGCAGCAGATGGGCGTACCGGGGGGCCTCGGCCTTGAAGCGATCGGCGAAGGCGCGCCAGCCCACCTGTTCGTTCATCCAGCGCTCGAGGAAGGGCTTGGCCGTCGTCCACAGGTCGAGGTCGGGGTCGAGCTCGCGACCCAGGCCCTCGATGTTCAGCAGCGTCTTCTGCAACAGCACCAGTTGCGGCTGGATCTCCACGTTGAAGCGGCGCGAGGTCTGGAACAGCCGCAGCAGCACCTGCCCCAGCGAGATGTCCTTCAGCGGCCGCTCGAACTGCGGCTCGCACACGGCGCGGATGGCACTTTCCAGCGAGTCGATGCGGGTGTCCGCCGGCACCCAGCCCGACTCCACGTGCAGTTCGGCCACGCGCTTGTAGTCGCGCCGGAAGAAGGCGATGAAGTTTTGCGCCAGGTAGTCCTTGTCGAGCTCGGTGAGCGTGCCGATGATCCCGAAATCGAGTGCGATGTAGCGGCCGAAGGTGACAGGGTCCAGGCTGACCTGGATGTTGCCGGGATGCATGTCGGCGTGGAAGAAGCCGTCGCGGAACACCTGGGTGAAGAAGATGGTCACGCCGTCGCGCGCCAGCTTCTTGAAGTCCACCCCCGCCTCGCGCAGGCGCTGCACCTGGCCGATGGGCACACCGTTCATGCGCTCCATCACGATGACGGTGGGGGTGCACAGGTCCCACACCATCTCGGGCACCATCACCAGCCCCAGGTCCTGCATGTTGCGCCGCAGCTGCGTGGCGTTGGCGGCCTCGCGCACGAGGTCCAGTTCGTCGTGCAGGTGGGTATCGAACTCCGCCACCACTTCGCGCGGCTTCAGGCGTCGGCCATCGGCACTCAAGCGCTCGACCCAGCGCGCCAGGGTGTGCAGCAGGTCCAGGTCGCGCTCGATGGCCGCCTGCATGCCCGGGCGCAGCACCTTGACCGCCACCTCACGGCCCGCATAGGCGCCACCAGAGCGCCCGGGAAGATCCGAGCGCAGCCGCGCAAAGTGCACCTGCGCGATGGAGGCGCTGGCCACGGGCTCGGCGTCGAAGCGCTCGAAGATGGCATCCAGCGGTCGCCCCAACGCGCGCTCCACCAGCGAGGCCGACTGCGCGGCGGGGAATGGCGGCACCCGGTCCTGCAGCCGGGCCAGTTCGTCGGCCAGGTCCGGCGGCACGAGGTCGCGCCGCGTAGAGAGCACCTGCCCGAACTTGACGAAGATGGGGCCCAGCCGCTCCAGGGCCTGGCGCAGGCGCACCCCGCGGGGCGCGTTCAGGTCGCGCCCGACCGTGACGATGCGCACCAGCAGCCGCACCCAGGGCTGGCGGAAGCTCTGCAGCGCCACCTCGTCCAGGCCGAAGCGCAAGACCGTGAAGGCGATGAACCAAAGCCGGGCCAGACGCCTCATCGCACCCTCACCCGCCCCTCAGGGCCCCGATGCCGCAACCGGCTCGGGAATGGACTGGTCATGGGCGGGCGCCGAAAGCCGCAGCACAGCGCTGAGCCAGCGATGCAGCCTGCGGCGCCAGCTTCTCGAGGCTCTCACGCAGAGCAGGTCCCACCTGCGCCAGCAGTTGGGCCGGGCCCGGGCCCAGGAGACGGTGAACGTCATCGGCCAGATCCCAGCGCAGGTGCTCAAGCAACCAGTTGGCGTCTGCGGCCAGCCGGGCATCACCTTCCACATGGACGTCTGGCGTACGCCCTGACAGCGCGTTCATCGCCAGACCTGCGGGGTTGGAAGCCTGCACGCGCACCTGAAGGTCGGGCGAGGTGTGGCCTTCCTGGCCGCACCACTCCAGCAAGCCTGCGGGTGTGATGCGAAACACCAGGGCCGGCAACGGCGGCAGCAGCGCAGGCCAGCCTTCAGCATGCAGTGCCACCACCCGCCCGGCATGGGGCTGCAGGCGCTCCACGGCCACCGGCTCGCGACCAAGCACATGGTTGATGAGCAAGGTCAACCGCTCAAGTGCGGCCGGAGCGAGCATGTCGTGCAGGGCGTGCCTCATACCTGAATTGTAGGGAGGCCGAAGTACGCACCGCAGATCAGACTGGATGTCGCACAGGAGGGCGGGTGGCAGCGCAGGGCAGGGCAGGCAGACAGGCAGATCCGGTATCGGACGGCGTCGGGGCGGCGGGTGCTGTCGCGCGGCGAACGGTTCGAGAAACACCGGGCATCCGCCGGACCCAGCGCGGGCCGGCACAGGGCGATGCCGGCCCGCGCACACCGACGGGAACGCAGGCGGCGGGCGCCCCTCGCGTTCTTGGGAACCCGGGCCTGCGCCGATTCGGGCCGCTGAGCCCCGCGCCGCGCATCGGCAGCTTCTTTTCAGAGCCCCCCTCCATGTCCACGGTACTGGCCGCGGTAATGGAGCCTGCCGTGGCCGTGGGCAGCTTGCTGGCATGGGCCTGGGCCTTGCAGGGGCACATGGCACGGGCCGATCTGGTACTGACCCTGGTGGTGCTGGCACTGAGCTTTCCGGCGCGCGACCGTACCGCCATGCCGGCCACCGCGGTGTGGGCCGAAGTCACCGGCGCGTGGCTGGCACGCGCGGGCGTGATCGGACTCGGCCTCTGGTCCACGGACAGTCTGGCGCAGGTGGATCTTCGGGCGCTCAGCGGAGCGTGGACCAGCACTGTGGTGCTTACGGCTGTATCCACCTTGGCCGCCGGACGTTTGGTGACTTGGTGGCAGGGCAGGCCGCACCGACGCCGGCGCGCCATCGTCGTGGGCGCCGGCGCCCTGGCGGCCCGGGTCGGACAGGCGCTGCACGATCAGGCGGGGCGCGGCATCGACCTGATCGGCTGCTTCGACGACCGTCTGGACAGCCGGCTGGACCCGGGCGCGCGCGGGATGCGCCGGGGCGACCTGGCCGATGTGGTGGACTTCATCCACCGGCGGGGCGTGCAGGACGTCTACATCACCTTGCCGCTGGGCGGAAGCGAACCCGCGGGTTCCCGCATCCCGCGCCTGCTGCAGGCCTTGCAGGACACCACAGTCTCGGTGCACTACGTCCCGGACCTGCTGGGCATCACCATCATCCAGGGACGCCTGCGCGATGTGAACGGGGTGCCGGTGGTCGGGCTGTGCGAGACGCCCTTCACGGGCGTCAACCAACTGGTGAAGCGGGCCGAGGATCTGGTGCTGGCCAGTCTGATCATCGTGCTGATCTCGCCGCTGCTTGTGGCTGTGGCGCTGGGCGTGAAGCTCAGTTCGCCCGGGCCGGTGCTGTTCCGCCAGCGCCGCAACGGGCTGGACGGTCGCGAGATCGTGGTGTGGAAGTTCCGCTCCATGCGCACCCTGGACAACGGGGCGGTGATCCGACAGGCCACCCGGGGCGACCCGCGCATCACGCCCTTTGGCGCCTTCATACGCCGCACCTCGCTGGACGAACTGCCGCAGTTCTTCAACGTGCTGCAAGGGCACATGAGCATCGTGGGCCCCCGACCGCACGCGGTGGCGCACAACGACGAGTACCGCGAACTGATCCGCGCCTACATGGTGCGCCACAAGGTCAAGCCCGGCATCACCGGGTGGGCCCAGGTCAACGGCCACCGGGGCGAGACCGACACGCTGGACAAGATGCGCGCCCGCGTGGAGTACGACCTGGAGTACCTGCACCACTGGTCGCTGAGCCTGGACCTGCGAATCATCGCCCGCACCGTCGCCCTGGTGCTGTGGGACCGTCATGCGTACTAGCGGCGCCCCGGGCCCGGGCGGCAACGACACCGCGTCACTCCTCCACCCCTGGAAAGGCTTCTCATGCCCTTGACCAACCCGCGTGCGCTGCGCTGCGCACTGTCCGTGCCCCTGTCTGTGTGCTCCATCGCGCTGTCGGCCCACGTCTGGGCCCAAACCCCCGGCTGGGGCTGGAGCGTGGGCCAGCAGTTCAGCCACGACTCCAATCTCTACCGGTTGCCGGACGGCGTGCTGCCGGGGTCCGGGCAGTCCCGATCGGACACCTTGTCCACCACCTCGCTCGACCTCACGCTGGACCAGCCGCTGGGCCGCCAGCGTCTGCTGGGGCGCGCAGGCGTCGAGGCCCTGCGCTACCGCAGGGACGACGAACTGGACCATGCCGCTCACCGTGCGGAGCTGCGGCTGGACTGGGAGACCGCCGGGCGCCTGTCCGGCCAGTTGCGCGCCGCCAGCGCCCGCACCCTGCGTCCGCTGGACCCGGACGCTGCAGCCGGCAGCCAAGCCCGCAACCTCGAAAGCAACGACGAAGCCGCAGCCCTGGTTCGCCTGGGTGGCGCCGGGCGATTGTCGGTGGAGGGCCAACTGGGCACCCGTGCCGTGCACTACAGCGACCCCGCCTTCGACGCCGCCGAGCTGCGCGCCCAATCGGCCGCGCTAGGCCTGCGCTGGCGCCCCGGCGCAGCGACAACCTTCGGGGCCGGTCTGCGCGAGACCCGCGGTCGCTACATCAATGCCCTGGACGATGCCGACCGCTACCGCAGCCGGGCCCTGGACCTGTGGATGACCTGGTCGGCCACGCCCATGCAGCGCCTGTACGTGCGCGCCAGCCCCTTGCGCGCGCGCTACGACCAGCGCAGCGAACGCGACTTCTCCGGCCTCACCGGCGCACTGGCCTGGCAGTGGCAGCCGCGCGGCTCCTGGCTGGTGACCGCCCGGGCCGTGCGAGACCTGGGCCAGGACGCCTACCTGGAACGCTACGGCGTGGACGACACGGCGGCGCAGGCCCTGCCAGGAGGCCATGTGGACGATGGCGTGGTGCTCACCCGTGTGACGCTGGCCGCGCAGCAAGCGGTGACGGCCAAGGTGCAGGCCACCGTGTCCGCCGGCTGGACGCGACGAACGCTCACCAGCGTACAGCCCGCGGCCACCGCGGCCACCGCGGCCACCACGGCGCACGACAGCACCTCGCAGCTCACCCTGGGACTGCGCTGGTCCCCGCGCCGCAGCACCCAGCTGGGTTGCGACGCCAGCACGGAGCGCCGGCGCGCAGACGGCCTGCTGAGCACGCCCTACTCGGCACGCGTGTTCGGCTGCTTCGGGCGCCTGGCATGGTGAGCGCGGCCCCCACCGTGCTGCTGACGGGCGCATGCGGCTACATCGGTTCGCACACCTGGGTGGCGCTGGCGCAGGCCGGCTACCGCGTGCTGGGGGTGGACGACTTCTCCAACAGCTCACCCGCCGTGCTCACCCGCCTGCAACGGCTGACCGGTCAGGCGCCGGCCTTCAAGCAGGCCAATGTGTGCAACGCTGCGGCCCTGGAAACCGTATTCTCAGGCCAGCGCATCGACGCGGTCGTGCACTTCGCGGCGCTGAAGGCCGTGGGCGAATCGACCGCCCAGCCGTTGGCCTACTACGCCAACAACCTGGGCGGCCTGCTGACCACCTGCCGCGTGATGCAAGCCCACGGCTGCAGGCGCCTGGTGTTCAGCTCCAGCGCCACGGTGTACGGCGCGCCGCAGCACCTGCCCATTGCCGAGGACGCGCCCCTGTCAGCCACCAACCCCTACGGTCAGACCAAGCTGGTGGGCGAGACCATCCTGCAGGACCTGGCCCGCGCCGACGCAGCTTGGCGCCACGTGAGCCTGCGCTACTTCAACCCCGTGGGCGCCCACGAAAGCGGGCTGATCGGTGAAGAGCCCCGAGGCACCCCCAACAACCTCATGCCTTACGTGGCCCAGGTGGCCGCAGGCCTGCGCCCTTACCTGCAGATCTTCGGCAACGACTACCCCACGCCCGACGGCACGGGCGTGCGCGACTACCTGCACGTGGTGGACCTGGCCCAAGGCCATGTGGCCGCGCTGTGCCACCTGCTGGACGGCGGCGACACGCTCACCGTCAACCTGGGAACGGGCCGAGGCAGCAGCGTTCTGGAGGTGGTGAACGCCTACGCCAAGGCGAGCGGCCGGGAGATTCCCTGCCACATCGCCCCCCGCCGCCCAGGCGACGTGGCAGCCTGCTGGGCCGATGCCTCACGCGCAGGCGAGGTGCTGGGGTGGCGGGCGCAGCGGGGGTTGGGGGAGATGTGCGGAGACAGTTGGAGGTGGCAGATAACGCGAGATCATCGGGCAGACACCCAAAATCAATCAGCGGTCCTTTTTACCGGTCGGTAGACTTGCAGCGCTTTAAGTGGGCCCCTCTGCCGGGCCTGAACTCGCGCCCGTTCCTACAATGCGTCATCAATATCGATGGTGGTCTTCATTGAGGCATACCCGCCAACTCTGTGGTCATCACGCAAGAAATTGCCCGGCGTGAGAGAACCAGCGAAGCCGTGTTCGACTCGCTCGCATGCATCAACTCAAGGCCGCCATCACACCATCCGGGTCACGCGATATCAGGTTGAGCAACACGAGGGAGGCCCCTTGCGGCTGGCGGTCTCCCCGCTCCCAGTGCCTTAGGGTGGCCACCGAGAACCCGAATCTCGTCGCAAATTGCACCTGTGTCAGCCCCAAGCGCTGCCTGACCTCGGCCACGTTGACGGCCGCCGGACGGTAAACCTTGACACCGGCTTTCTGCCCGCGGGCGTGCTGAACGGCCTCGGTCATGCCTCTGCGGAGGCTTTCGAATGCTTCACCCATGATGCCTACCTCTCAAACCAGATCTGCTTCAGCAAATCGACCAACCCGGCAAGTTCGTTGCGCTCGCCCTTGCTGAGGTTGGCACGCTCGTTCTTCGCAAAGACCGTGAGCAAGTACAGCGGCATGTGATCACTGTGGAAGTAATACACCACTCGGACGCCCCCGCTCTTGCCCCGCCCCTCACGGCCCCACCGCAGCTTTTTGATGCCGCCGGTGCCTTCCATCAGATCACCCGCCTTTGGGCGTGCTGCGAGGAACTGGACGATAGCCGTTCGCTCCTCAGAGCCCATCAGACTGGCTGAAGCCTTCTGGTACTCCGGCAGCTCGGCAACTGTCAGCAGCATGGCGGCCAATGGTAATCCAATGGATCACCTTTATGCAGCTAAGCTTGAGAACTCCGTGACCATGCGCATGGCCGAAAAGGGCGTGGTGGACTTCAAGTGCTTGGCTGTGCAGGCAGCCCATGCCCGGGACCACAGGGCATGAAACCGAAAGTCTCAAGGGCACTGACTTGAACACTGTCCAGCTCCACATCCAACCCGTCATCATGGCCGGGGGCTCGGGCACGCGGCTGTGGCCGCTGTCGCGGGCGGGCTATCCCAAGCAGTTTCTGGTGCTGCACGGCAACGAGAGCCTGCTGCAGCAGGCGGCGCAGCGCCTCATGGCGCTGGGCAACGGGGGCGGGGAATCGGGAGGCGCCAAGCTGGAAGTGGCCCCGCCCCTGGTGGTCGGCAATGAAGAACACCGCTTCCTGATCCTGGACCAACTGCGCGAGGCGGGCTGCACCCCTGCGGCCTTGATGCTGGAGCCGGCCGGGCGCAACACCGCGCCAGCCGTCACGCTGGCGGCGCTGCAGGCCGCTCTTGACGGGGCCGACCCTGTGCTGGTGATCACGCCGGCTGACCAGACGGTGACGGACCCTGCCGCCTTCACCGCCACGCTGGAGCGCGCCGTGCAAGAGGCCGCGCAGGGGGCCGTGGTGATCCTGGGCATCACGCCCGACCGGCCGGAAACAGGCTTCGGCTACATCCAGGCGGGCGCAGACCAGCAAGCCAGCGCAGCGGAAGACACCGCGGCCCACGAGGCTGCGCCGGCCTTGCGGCTGAAGGCCCGCCCAGTCCAACGCTTCGTCGAGAAGCCCGACGCCGCCACCGCAGCGGCCTACCTGGCCGAAGGCGGCTACTTCTGGAACGGCGGCATCTTCGTGCTGCGCGCCAGCACCTGGCGCCAGGCCCTGGAGCGCTTCCGCCCGGACATCCTGGAGGCCACGCGCGCCGCATTCGAGGCCCGCAGCACCGACGCCCTGTTCGTGCGCCCGGACCAGGCCACCTTCCAGGCCGTGCCGGCCGAATCGGTGGACTACGCCGTGCTGGAGAAGTGCCCGGGCAGCGGCATCGACATCCGCATGGTGCCGCTGGACGCGGGCTGGAACGACCTGGGCGCCTGGGACGCCGTGTGGCAGGTGGCCCCGCAGGACGCCCAAGGCAACGCCGCCACGGGCGACGTGCTGCTGCACGACAGCCAGCGCACCCTGGTGCACGCCACGCACCGC
>CANHVY010000032.1 GCA_947464185.1 Burkholderiales bacterium | reverse complement strand
CTGAAATGGAGCGATTCGAGACTCGAAAGGGTCGAATCAAGGGTGTGCGAGTACCGATTCCGACAAGAAGCGACGATTTCATCGCGACTTGTGCAGTACCAGACCTGTACGTCACTTTTTCAGACCTTCCCTTAGGCTGCTGAAGGTTGGCTTACTCATGTTGGATTACGCCTCTTTGTCTGCTCTGGCCGCGGTGATCCGCGAGGGCAGCTTCGAACGGGCGGCCTCGGCCTTGCACGTCACTCCATCGGCAGTGTCGCAACGGATCCGCTCGCTGGAGGAACGGATGGGTTGCGCCTTGGTGGTGCGTGATCAGCCCTGCCGTGCCACGCAGACGGGACACCAGCTTTGTCAGCACGTGGACCGGGTGCGTCTGCTTGAACTGGAGTTGCAAGGCATGCTGCCGACCCTTGCAAACTCCGGGCAAGCCAGGGTGTCGCTGCCCATTGCCGTGAATGCCGACAGTCTGGCCACCTGGTTTGCACCCGCCATGGCTGCGTTTGCGGCCCAGGCGCCCGTGCTGGTGCAGTTGGCCGTGGATGACCAGGACCACACCAGCCAGTGGCTGCGCAGTGGAGCGGTGATGGCCGCCGTCACGGGCACGGCCCGCCCTGCGGCCGGTTGCAACATCCTCCCCCTGGGCGCCATGCGATATGTCGCCGCGGCCTCTGCAGCCTTCATCGCGCGCCACTTTCCAAGTGGCGTCACGGTTCATGACCTGGCCCGGGCCCCCAGCCTGATCTTCAACGCCAAGGATGAGTTGCAGTCTCGGTGGGTGCGGCGCCTGCACGGTCAGGAGGTGGAACTGCCGCGCCATACGCTGCCTTCATCGCAAGCCTTCGTCACGGCGGCGGTCGCCGGGATGGGGTGGGGCTTGCAGCCGCTCGCACTGATCGAGCAGCACCTGCGTGACGGGTCGCTCGTGGAGTTGGTGCCCGACACCGCGCTCGACGTGCCGCTGTACTGGCAACACGCGCGAGTGGCCTCTTCGTTGCTCGAGGGCTTCGGTCGCGCTGTGCTAACGGCGGCTCGGCAAGCCCTGCAGCCGCTGTGAGGCTGGCGGGATCTCTTGAGGCATCGGGCTGACCTGCTCGATACCCGACAGTCGAACCGTTTCAGGCCTCTGCCGCAGACGCAGCGTGAAGCCTGCCCAAGGTCGTCTGCCGAAGAAAGCGCCACACCAGCAGAAGTGCCGCCAGGCCGACGGCGACGATGAAGCCGGTCCACACCCCCGCCGGCCCCATCCCGATCGGGTGCGCCAGCACCCAGCCCAGCGGCAGCCCCAGCGCCCAGTAGCCGAGCATCGACATCCAGGCCGGAAACGCCGTGTCCGAGAGTCCCCGCAGGGCACCCGTCATCGTGGACTGCACGCCGTCCATCACCTGGCTGAAGGCAAAGACGAAGAACAGCGCCGCCGCCACCGCGACGACCTCCGGCTCGTCGGTGATCCAGCCGGCGATGGTGCGCCCGTACAGGCCCAGGACAGCCGCCGACGCCGCCAGCCATGTGGTCGCCAGCGCCAGCGCTGCCCAGGCGATGCGCCGCAGCGCCGCGTCGTTGCCTGCGCCACGCTCCTGCGCCACGCGGATGGCCACCGCCCCGGCAACGCCCAGCGGCGCCATGTAGAGCAGCCCTCCCACCGACATCGCCACCTGGTTGCCGGCCAGCGCGACGGCGCCGAAGGTGCCGATCATCAACGTGGCCACCGCCATGGCTCCCGTCTCGGCCAGGTACATCAACCCTGACGGCGCCCCCTCGCGGGCGACCGAGGCGATCACCGGTCCGCTCAGGTCAGCCCGCAGCCGCAGCCGCCGCATGGACCGCGCCCGCAGCCAGAAGACCCAGGCCGCCGCGAGCGCCAAGGTCTCGGCGACCAGCGAAGCAATGCCTGCACCCGTCAGCCCCAGCATGGGCAGGGGGCCGACGCCCCAGATCAGCGCATAGTTCAACGGCACGTTGACCGCGACCGCCAGGAACGCGAAGCCTGTGCCGAGCCACGGCCGGTCCACCGCCTCGAACGTGGCCTTGAACACCAGCAGCACTGAGAACGGCAACATCATCACGGCGATCGATACCCAGTAGGGGAACATGACCGCCAGCACCTCGCCCGGCTGCCCCAGCCAGGGCAGCAGGGGCCAGGCCGCCAGCATCACCACCATGCCGACCGTGCCGACGATGGCGCCCAGGACCAGGCCGTTGCGCAACAGCGCCGGGATCTGCCGCTTCTGCCCGGCGCCGTGCGCCGCACCCACCCGCACCGACATGGCCGACAACAGCCCGTAGATCGCCGCAAAGAGGATGATCGCCACCGCATTGGTGATGCCCACCGCAGCCAGCGGCAAGGGCCCCAGCGGTGCCAGCATCACGGAATCCGTGACGCCCAGCAAGGTTGACGCGCCCAGGCCCGCCACGATGGGGACGGCCAGCGCCAGGATGGAGGGGACCTCGCGGCGGATGTGGGACAGGTTCGGCATCTTGCACCCAGGGCAGAGCTTGACATACGCTCCGTATGTCATTGTATCCATTCCATACGATCCGTATGTCAAATATTCGAACGACCCGTGCCCAGGCCGCGAAAGGCACGACCGAGCGGCTGATCACCGCAGCGCATCGGGCCTTCGCCGAAGCGGGCTTTGCCGAGGTTTCGCTGGATGCGCTGGCCGCCGAAGCAGGGGTCACACGAGGTGCGCTGCACCATCATTTCGGCAACAAGGCGGGGTTGTTCGAGGCTGTCGTGCGCCGGATCGATGCGGAGATCGGTGACGAGATGCAGGCCGTCTGGGAGGCCACGCCCGATGCCTGGGAAGGCTTCCGCGCCTGCTTCCACGCCTACCTTGATGCGGTGCTGCGCCCTGACCGCAGCCGCATCCTTTTCCAGGACGCGCCGGCCGTGCTGGGATTGAAGGCGGCCGACATCCTGATGGAGTCAGGCTTCGGCGAAATGCTGGCCGAACTGCAGGGCTTCATCGGCAGCCGCCGCATCATGGCCCCCGATGCCGAGGCGCTGGCGCACCTGCTGAACGGCGCGACGATCAATCTCGCGTTCTGGGCGGCCGAGGGTGAGGCCAGCGAAGGCCGCCGCGAACGCGCGCATGCAACGTTGGACGCCGTCTTTGACGGGCTGACGCGGGCGCGCTGACGCCGCCTGAGACCGACCGACTTGCGGACGGCGGCTTCGGGTCGCGATGCAAAGCTTTGCATCGCGACCCCAAGGAGCCCGTGGTCTGGGCCCCCTGCCCCTCGCGATGGGAAGGCAAGTCCAGACACAAACGCATGCACGAGCGTCAGCGTTCAGCCATCGCGGCGCGCGGCGGGTCGCCTGTGAAGAGCGGAGAGTGTCAGGGGGACAAGGAAGCGTGCCAGGGCTGCGAGCGCGCCACCGATCTCGCGAGTTTGAGAAAGGCTTCGGTGGCGAGGCTGCAGCTCTTGCGGCTGCGAACCGCCAGGCCGACGGCGCGTCTGACCGCAGGCGTCAATGGCTTCTTCACCAGGCCGTGGCACATCGCCATCACCTGTGGAGGGACGGCAAGGTCCGCCAAGATGGAAACCCCAGCGCCACGCTCCACCGTCTTGAGGATGGTGACAATCTGCGAGTACCGCTGGGTCACCCTGGGCTGCAGGCCTGCGGACTGGAACAAGCCTTCCACCATGCCGGCACTGCCCGCCCGGGTGAGCACGAAGGGCCAGTCACAGAGTTCGGCCAACGACACGGCCCGCTTCGCTGCCAGGGGATGCGTTGAGGGCAAGAGCGCGACAAGTTGATCCTGAACCAGCGCCACGGTTTCGAAGCGTTCGTCGGGCAGCACGACGAAGCCCACGTCGACCCGGCGCTCTTCGAGCCAGCGCGCGACCTCGTGGTCCTCACCTTCGTCGACGAAGACCTCGATCTCCGGGAACTGCCGGCCGAAGGCCTCCAGGATGTGCGGGAGCAATTGAAGCGACGAGGTTGGGCCGAACGAGCCGATGCGCAAGGCGCCACGATGCAGGCCACGCGTGGCGGAGACCTCTTGTCGGATGGCGTCGGAGACCCCTAGCAGTTCGCGGACCCTGACCAACAGGTTCTGTCCGGTCTCGGTCACCGTCACCCCGGATGGTCCGCGCGAGAGCAAGGTAACACCCCAGGCGGCCTCCAACTGCCTTATGGCGTGGGACACGGCGGACTGGGTGATCCCGAGCCGACCGGCCGCGGCGGTGAAGCCACCCAGTTCCGCCACGATGACGAATATCTCAAGCTGGGTGAAGGTCATCCGGCGCTCCAATGACATGAGCAGAAGCTCATTTGTACATGACTATCCATGAACGATAGCATTTGCTCTCGAGTAAACCAAAGGCGCCGAAAAGTGCGCCTCCCTCTGGTGACCACGACTGACATCACGACCAATCACCCCTTGCCTTCGGGCTTCACGGGCCGCCTTGGCGCGACGCTGGCACTGAAGCTGGTCCTGACGGCGCTCTTCTGGGGTGGCACCTTCATTGCGGGCCGGGTGCTGGCTCAAGCCATGCCGCTGATGACGGCGGCGGCCGGTCGCTTCGCAGTGGCGGCCGTGCTGTTGGTGGTGCTGGCCGTGCGCTTCGAAGGCGGGCTGCCGCGCCTGAACCGGTCGCAGGCCCTCACTACCGCAGCCCTGGGGCTGACCGGCATCTTTCTCTACAACGTCTTCTTTCTCGGCGCCCTGGCGCGCATCCCGGCTGGGCGCACGGCTCTCTTCGTCAGCCTCACGCCGATCATGACCGCGCTGCTGGCCAGCGCGGTGTTCGGTGAACGATTGGGCTGGCGCGCCTGGCTGGGCATCTGCGTGGCGCTGGTCGGCGCGGCCGTCGTGATCACCCGAGGCGACCCAGCGGGCGCTGTGAGCGACATCGGCTCATCTTTCGGCCTTGGCGAGACGATGATGATGCTGGCCGTTGCGAGCTGGGCGGCCTACACACTGATCTCCCGCAAGGCGATGGAGTCACTGTCTCCCATCGCCGCGACAACGTACGCCACGCTATGGGGCCTGGCCTTCCTGGCCATGGGGGCTGCCGGTGAGGTGGGCTCCATCCCGTGGATGTCACTCGGATGGCAGGCCTGGGCCGCCATCATCTACCTGGGCGCCATCGGTACCGTCCTGGGCTTCATCTGGTACTACGAAGGCATCCGTGCGGTGGGCCCGTCACGCACGGCGGTGTTCACGAACCTCGTCCCGGCCTTTGGAGTGATGCTCTCGGCAGTGCTCCTGGGCGAGGACATCCTCGCCTCCATGCTCGTCGGAGGGACGATCGCCGTGGTGGGAGTGACACTTGCGAATCGCCGCTGAGTCTGGCCGCATGAAAGGTCACTCCGTCGGTGATGTGAGATGACGGCAAGTGGCCGTGAACGGGTTATCCCGGGGTCCGCCCCAAGCTGAGTTTGGCAGACCGGCCCATCGCGCCGAAAGTCAGGTTCCTGGCGCCGCCGCGAATTCGCAGTGACGGCCATGAGCGGTCGAGATAGATCGGAGCAAGCATCGACATCGTCCTTCTCATCGCGGCTGGCCTGAGCTGCGCTGCAGTTCTTTGCCTGGTCTATGGGTGCAAGCCCCTGCAGCAAAGCAGGGTGAAGCCATGAGCGGCTGGGATCTTGCGGGTGGTCTGCTCGCGGCAGGCCTGCTCGTCTACCTGATCGCTGTGCTGCTGCTGCAGGAGGACTTCTCGTGAACGCGCCAGCCTGGATGCAGTTGATCGCCTACCTGGCCATCCTGCTGTTGTCCTGGCCGCTGGCCCGCGCTGTCGAGGCCGTCATGGCGGGGCGCTTCGCCTTTGGCGGTCGGGTCGAGGCGTCGCTCTTCCGCCTCGCCCGTGTCGACGCTGAGCAGTAGCCGCAAGGCTGGGTGCCTTACACCGTCGGCTTGCTGGTGTTCAATGGCCTGGTTGTACTGGCGGTCTACGCGCTGCAGCGCCTGCAAGGAGGCCTGCCGCTCAACCCCCAGGACTTGGCGGCCGTGTCGCCGGACTACGCCTTCAACACTTTGGTCAGCTGAATGACCCACGATGCAGCGGCGCCCGGCGCTTGCACTCGGCGTTCAATTCAAGTATTATTGAATTCATGGATAAACAATTGGTCGTCCAAGCACTCGCCGCACTGGCCCATCCGGTGCGCCTTGACGCCTTTCGCTCGCTGGTCGTTGCCGGCCGCGAGGGGCTGGCTCAGAAGGCTCTTGCCGAGGCGATTGGGGTGGGGCCGACGAACCTCGCGTTCCACCTCAAGGAGCTGGCAGCCGCGGGGTTGGTGACGCAAGCCCAGGCTGGCCGCTTCGTCATCTACCGAGCCGCTTACGAGCAGATGAGCGGACTGCTCGCCTACCTCACCGACAACTGCTGCCAAGGCCTGCCAGAGACCGAGGTGGCCACTTCAGACGCCTGCGGGTGCTAAAGCCCGCTCCACCCACCTGCCCCCGGGATCTGCCATGACCACCATCTCACTTCGCCCTGCAAGACCATCCGACTGGGCCGCCATCGAGCTGCTCCTCTCTGCCAACCGGCTGCCGCTTGCCGGCGCCCGTGACCACCTCCATACGTTCCTCGTGGCCGAGGACGACTCGGGGGTAGTGGGCTGCACTGGTGTGGAGTTGCGAGGGGAGGTCGCGTTGCTGCGCTCCGTGGCGGTTGCCCCGAGCCGCCAGCACCAGGGCATCGGGCGCCAGATGGTGAGCGCGATGCTCGCCCAAGCAAGCAGCCGACGGCTCAAGAGCTGGGCGCTGCTGACGACCACGGCTCGCGAGTGGTTTGAAGGCTTTGGCTTTCGCGTGGTCGACCGTGCCATGGCGCCAGCGCCCGTGAAGGCATCGGCCGAGTTCCAGGGTGCGTGCCCAGCGAGTGCAGAGTTCCTGGTGCTCGAGCTCCAGGCCTCCTCGGGGGCAGCAGCGAGGCTGCAAACACTGCCCGTGGCCGTGCTGGGTGCGGGGCCCGTGGGGCTCGCGGCCGCAGCACAACTCATCGAGCGCGGGATTCCTTTCTTCGTCCTGGAGGCGAGGTCACGCGTTGGCGCCAACCTACTTGACTATGGGCACGTGCGCCTGTTCTCACCCTGGCGCTACAACGCCTCGCCTGCGATGGTGCGACTGCTCGAAGGTACGGGCTGGAAGCAGCCAACTGAGGAAGACCTCCCGCTGGCCAAAGAGGTGGTCACCGAACTGCTCGAGCCCTTCGCCAGGCTCCCCCAGGTGGCGGGTGCGCTTCATCTCTCCACCCGAGTGCTGGCGGTCACGCGCGAGGGCTTTGACAAGGTCAAGAGCACTGGCCGCGAAGATGCCCCGTTCATCGTCCGAGCCCTTCGTAACGGCACGGTCGTGGAGTTCAACGCTCGGGCCGTCGTCGACTCGACGGGCACTTGGAACCAGCCCAACCCGCTGGGAGCAGGTGGATTGGCTGCCCAGGGCGAAGAGCAAGCGGCTGGCCGCATCTTCTACGGCATCCCCGACGTGCTCGGAGCCCACCGGGCTCGATACGCCGGCAAGCGAACGCTCGTGGTCGGGGCTGGTCACTCAGCCGCCAACACGCTGCTGGCACTTGCTCAGCTTGCCGCAGAAGTCCCGACCACTGAGCTGGTCTGGTCGGTTCGCTCGCCGGTGCTCACCCGGGTCTTTGGCGGAGGGGATGCGGATGCGCTCAGCGCGCGAGGGGCGCTTGGCAGCGCCCTGCGTGCTCTTCGCGACTCCGGCGCCATGGCCTTCCACGCAGGACTGCGAGTCACACGCATCGAGCGGCAAGAAGACAAGCTCGGCGTCTTCGGGGTGGATACCCAGGGCCAAGAGCTGCGGCTCGAAGGCATCGACGAAATCGTCTGCGCCACGGGCCAGCGGCCGGACTTGGAGCTCACGCGCGAACTTCGAGTCAAGCTTGACCCTTGGCTTGAGTGCAATGAAGCGCTGGGCCCGCTCATCGATCCCAACTTGCACAGCTGCGGCACCGTGCGCCCGCACGGTCACCGCGAGCTCAGCCACCCGGAGAGCGGCCTCTACACCGTGGGGGTGAAGAGCTACGGCAGAGCGCCCACCTTCTTGATGGCAACGGGCTTTGAGCAGGTGCGCTCGGTGGTGGCAGCGCTGGCGGGCGACCTGCAAGCTGCTGACCGGGTTGAACTCGACTTGCCTCAGACCGGTGTGTGCAGCGTCTCCTTCGCTCCTGCGGCCATACCCAAGAGCGCTGAGAGCCGCGGGGCCAGCAATACGAGCAGCTGCAGCACCACTTCGTGTGGTGCTCCGGCAGAGCCCGAGGAGATTGCCAGCAAGGCGGCCACGTGCGGTGTAGCTCCCAACGGGGCGGCTGCGAGCGGCTGCGGAGCGGGTGGTGCGCAGGGTGCGACCAAGAGTGGCTGTGGGCCTGCCAAGGCAAGGGTGCCAGAAGTCGAGCGGGCGGCGGCGAGCTGCTGCTGAAGCCAATGGGCCGCAGTGCGACGGTCGCTGCCTTGGGGGCGGCGCAGACGCTGGCGTGGGCATCAAGCTACTACCTGCCTGCAATCCTCGCTGCGCCCATGGCTGCAGACCTGGGGGTGTCCACACCCACGGTCTTTGCCGCCTTCAGTCTCGCCCTTGCTGTTTCCGCGCTCGTGGGCACAAGGGCTGGGTCGGCCATCGATCGGATAGGTGGGCGACCGGTGCTGATGGCAACGAGCCTGGTCTTCGCCCTGGGGCTCGCGGGCCTGGGGGCAAGCCAGGGGCTCTACAGCTTGCTCGCTGCCTGGGTGGTGCTCGGCGTGGCCATGGGCTGCGGGCTCTACGACTCGGCGTTTGCCGCGCTTGTGCGCCTCTATGGAAAGGACGCACGCTCAAGCATCACAGGTGTCACCTTGATAGCAGGGTTTGCAAGCACGTTGGGATGGCCGGTGACGGCGCTGCTGGAAGCAAACTTTGACTGGCGGGTGGCGTGCTTTGTGTGGGCAGCGGTACACCTGCTGGTGGGGTTGCCGCTGAACTGGTTGCTGCCAGAGGTTCGCAGAGCTGAGGCTGAAGCCAAGGCGACGGTGGCTGAACCAGCTGTGAGTGCTGCGCTACCGGAGCCCGGCTCGAGGGCGCCGCTGGTTGCTGCCGTGTCACTGGGCTTTGTCTTTGCAGCCACCTCCTTTATTTCGACGGCCATGGCGGCGCACCTCCCCGGCTTAATGGCCGCAGCGGGTGCGAGTGCCGCCACAGCAGTGCTCGTTGCGAGCCTGATAGGCCCAGCGCAAGTTGCGGCCAGACTCTTGGAGTTCGGGCTCCTGCGCAAAGTCGACCCGTTGCTGTCAGCGCGCGTGGCCGTTGCCTTGCATCCAGTGGGTGCGGCGGCGCTGCTGGCAGCCGGCCCTGTGGCGGCGCCGCTCTTCGGGGTGCTTCACGGGGCGGGCAATGGGCTCATGACCATCGCCAAGGGAACGCTGCCGCTGTCCATCTTCGGCACCCAGGGCTACGGGCGACGCCAGGGACTGCTGGTTGCCCCGGCGCGCGTAAGCCAAGCGCTTGCACCGTGGCTCTTCGGGTTGGTCCTTGCGAGTTGGAGCCAATGGGCACTTGTGCTCACGATGAGCTTGAGCGCCATGGCGATGCTTGCGCTCTTTCCGATGCGCGGCACAAGGCTGTCGGAGACACGATCAGAGTCACCGCAGGCATCCGTGGGCGCTTCGAGGTAACGCGCCAGACGACAGGAACTCCATCATGACCATCGAACGATGTTCGCCTGTTCATCCTGGTTCTTCGCTGGCGAGCGTGACGGAGGATGACTCGCTCGGGCCCGAATCGCTCACGACACTCGTCTTCAGCATGAGTCCAGTCGGCAGTCAGGCCCGCAGTTGGCAGGACTAGCGGAAGGCCGGTTCCGCGAGCGCCAAACGAGTGCTCAGGGCCGACCAGAGTCTTGCGCGCCGGCAGGGACCAGTCGTTCACGGCGCGGCACGGCGGGGTCCTGATGCGATCAGCCGCTGTCCCACGATTCGCTTACGTTCATGGAGGCGCCAGCCGCCAATGTGAAGGTCGGCTTGATGGCGCTCAGCGTGAGTCCGCCCGATGGGCACGACCGGATCTTTACGCTGCACAGCGTGCCCTCAGACCAGCCGGCCCGCCCTTTGCTGCATCACCGGATGCGCGGCACCTTGTCATCGGGCCGCTCGAACCACAGCGCATGCACCGTGGCGGCGATGATGCGCAGGTCGCTCCACAGGCTGGCCTGCTCGGCGTAGGCCACGGCCTCGCGCAGCTTGGCCGGCAGCAGTTCCTCGCGGTAGGTGCGTTCGGGGTCGCTGGAAGCCGCCAGCACGCGGGCCTCGTCGGCGAGTTTGAGCGACACCGGGTCGGTGATGCCCGGACGCACCGAGAGCACGCGCGCGCGCAGGTCCGCCGGGTACAGGGCCACGTACTGCGGCACCTCGGGCCGCGGGCCCACCAGGCTCATGTGGCCCTGCAGCACGTCGACGAGTTGCGGCAGTTCGTCCAGCTTGGTGCGGCGCAGCCAGGCGCCCACGCGGGTGATGCGCGGATCTTGCCCGATGGTGAGGGCCGGTCCTTGCAAGGGAGCATCCATCACCATCGTGCGGAACTTGCGGATGCGAAACGGCCGCCCGCCACGGCCCACACGCTCCTGACGGAACAACACCGGGCCGGCCGAGTCCCGGCGGATGGCCAGGGCGATCAGCGCGAACAGGGGTGCCAGCAGCACCAGCGCCAGGGCGCTGAACAGCAGATCAAAGATGCGTTTGGGCATGAACAGGGCAGCATACCGTGGCCATACTGGGCCTGCGAGGCGGTTGCACTCAGCCCGACGCTGCCGACGTCCTGACGGACCTGAAGACATCAAAGCCCGCTTCTCGGGA
This sequence comes from Burkholderiales bacterium, assembly GCA_947464185.1. Taxonomy (GTDB): domain Bacteria; phylum Pseudomonadota; class Gammaproteobacteria; order Burkholderiales; family Burkholderiaceae_C; genus Rubrivivax. Next base: position 37,013 of record CANHVY010000032.1, on the reverse strand, counting down.
TAATGGTCTGACAGGGAGCCTACAGGACTTCGCAGGTGACTCCAGATCGCCGTGGCTCGTCAAGTTTGGCGATGACCGCCCCGCATGTCCTCCCGCATCCCCCGCATGTACGTGCGCATCTTCTCCCGTGATGGCCAGGCCATCCTGATTGCATGAACGCTTTTGCCGATACCCCGCATTCCCTGCATGCGCCTTCTTCCATGCGCCGTCCCTCGCGCGCGCGCCGCGAGCGCTGCGTCGCCTTGGTGGATGCCCGCTACCTGGCCTGGCTGGCCGATCAGGACGACACCACCGGCCCGCGGCTTGACCGCCTCCAGGCCTGCCTGGAAGCCGCGCTGGACGCGCAGGCCTTCCCGGCTGAAATCTCCCGCCTGTACTGGTACGCCAGTGAACGCCCGGAGCGCGTGCTGCCGGGCATCGTGCACCGCTGGGTGGCCCCGGAGATGTCGGACGCGGGCGCCTCGCTGACACTGGCCATGGCACGTGACCTGATGGGGCTGGCCGAGCACCCGGGTTACGACCGCGTGGTGCTGCTGACCGACGACGACCGCCTGCTGCCCGTGGTGGATGCGGCGCAGTTGCAGGGCATGACCGTGTGCCTGCTGGGCGATGAGACCGCCGAGGATCTGGACGCCTTGGCCAAGTCCGACGCCGCATGGTCGGCCCTGCTGCGACAGGCCGATGAGCGCTGCATCGTACGCGGGCAGGATCTGGCCCGCGCGGTGTGGGGTGACGGCGTGGTGATGATCGAACGATCGAGCCCGGCAGCCGGGCGCGATGGTCGTGAACTGCAGGACCTGCGCGAAGGCCGCGAAAGCCGCGATTGGGGCGCCCGCTCCGGGCAGGGTGATCCCCGGGCAGGGCGGCAGCGGCCCATGGGGCCCTCTCACGAGGAACTCCACGAGATGCGTCAGGCGCTGCAGCCCATGATCAGCACCTGGTGGGACGACCTGCCGGTGGAAGACCGCCAGGAACTGGAAGCCGAGCTGCCCACCTCGCGCGGCCTGCCGCAGGAGGCCGACCGTCACTTGCTGCTGCGCCTGAGCCAGCAACTCGGACGTCCGCTGACGCCAGCGGAGAAGAAACTGATGCGGGAACTGGCGCGCGACACGGCGCTGGGCCCGCAAGGCGGGCCAGTCGCCGACGCCCCGGACGCACCACAAGCCCCCCAAGCCACCAACGCCAGACCCACCGCCGGAGCCGCGACGGGCGCCGACGCCGAAGAAGAAGCAGCGAAAAGCGCGGCCTGAATGCAGCCTGAGCGGGCCTAAGCGGCCACCAAAGCGGACCGGAGCGCGCGCGCCACGCGCTCGACATCGCCCTCGGTCATACGGGTGTACAGCGGCAAGCTGAGCATGCGCTCGTAGGCCCGCTGGCTGTTCGGAAACTGCCCCGGCCGCAGGCCGTAGCGGTCGCGCCAGTAGGGCTGCAGGTGCAGCGGGATGTAATGCACGCTGCAGCCGATGCCCTGGGCGTACAGGGCCTCGATCAGGCGGTCGCGTCCCAGGGGCGCCCCGTCGGCCAGCCGCACCACGTACAGGTGCCAGGCGTGTACATCGCCCGGCGCCGGGCCGGCCGGCAACTGCAGCGGCAGGCCCTGCAAGGCCTGCGCGTACCAGGCCACCAACTGCTCGCGCTTGCGCTGGAAGTCGTTCACCCGGCGCAACTGGTGGATGCCCAGCGCCGCCGCGATGTCCGTGAGGTTGTACTTGAAGCCGGGCGCCACGATCTCGTAGTACCAGCTGGGCACCTGGGCGCTGAAGCGGTCGAAGGCGTCGCGGCTGATGCCGTGCAGGCGCATCACGCGCGCCCGGGCGGCGAGCGCGGCGTCGCGCGTGACCAGCATGCCGCCCTCGCCCGTGGTGATGGTCTTGTTGGCATAGAAGCTGAACACCGTGGCGTCACTGGCCAGCGTGCCCACCAGGGCGCCACCGCTGGTGGTGGGCAGCGCGTGCGCGGCGTCTTCCACCACCGTCAGACCGTGGCGCTGCGCGATGGCCAGCAGGCGCGTCATGTCAGCCGCCCGCCCCGCAAAATGCACCGGCACGAGGGCCCGCGTACGCGGGCCGATGGCAGCCTCCACCGCGGCGGGGTCGATGTTGAGCGTGACCGGGTCACAGTCCACCAGCTTCACGTCCGCGCCCAGGTAGCGCACCACTTCGGCCGTGGCGGTAAAGGTGTGCGTCGTGGTGATGACCTCGTCGCCCGGGCCGATGCCCAGGGCTTCCAGGGCCAGGTGCAGGCCGGCGGTGGCGGAATTGACCGAGATGCATTCCAGCGCCGCGTCGCCGAGAAATGCCGCAAAGTCGGCCTCGAAGCGCTTGGCCTTGGGGCCTGTGGTCACCCAACCAGACTTCAGCGTGTCCACGACCTCGGCGATCTCCTCGTCGCCGATCTCGGGCAAGGCAAACGGCAGGAAGGGCAAGGCCGCAGGGGACGGGGCGGGTGGTGGGGCGGAGGCGGACAAAGGTTTTCTCAAGCAGGAGGCGCGCAGCAGCGGCAAAGAGCGGGGCGCGCGTTCAGGCGGGTTGCAGCCGACATTCGACCACGACCCGCACCAGCCAGGCCTTGACCTCGGCGTCCTCGCGCGGCTGCGGATCATCGGCCCAGGCCAGCAGCGCCTGCACCTCGGCGGCGGCCTGCGGCGCGTCGGTCAGGCGCGCCACCCGCAGGCGTGGCACCGCCGTGGGCACCGTGGTCTCGTTATCGGCCAGCAGTTCCTCGTAGAGCTTCTCCCCAGGGCGCAGGCCGGAGAACTCGATGCCGATCTCGTCTTCGGTGTGGCCGGCCAGGCGGATGAGCTGGCGCGCCAGGTCCACGATGCGCACGGGCTCGCCCATGTCCAGCACCAGCACCTGGCCGGACTCGCCCGTGGCCGCAGCCTGCAGCACCAGCCGTGCCGCCTCGGGGATGGTCATGAAGTAGCGAATGATGTCGGGGTGCGTCACCGTGACCGGGCCACCGCGCGCGATCTGCTCCTTGAACTTGGGGATCACGCTGCCACTGCTGCCCAGCACGTTGCCGAAGCGCACCGCCATGAAACGCGTGGCCGGGTGCTGCGCGGCCAGCGTGCGCAGCGCCATCTCGGCCGCGCGTTTGGTGGCGCCCATCACGTTGGTGGGGTTCACCGCCTTGTCGGTGCTGATGAGCACGAAGCGCTCGGCACCGGCACGCGCCGCGGCCTGGGCCGCGCGCCAAGTGCCCAGCGTGTTGTTGCGCAGCGCCGCCCAGGCGTTTCCCTGCTCCATCAGGGGCACGTGCTTGTAGGCTGCGGCATGGAACACCACCTGCGGCCGCCAGCGCTGCAGCACGCCGCCGATCTGCAGAGGGTCCTTCACGTCGGCCACCAGGCGCACCAGTTCCAGCGCCGGGAACTGCTCGGACAGCTCCTGCTCGATGGTGTAGAGGTTGAACTCGCTCAGTTCCACCAGCACCAGCCTCGCCGGCCCCTGGCGCGCCACCTGGCGGCACAGTTCCGCCCCGATGCTGCCGCCCGCCCCGGTGATGAGCACCGTGCGCCCGCCCAACACGCCCGCCAGGCCGGCTTCGTCCAGGGCCACGGGGTCGCGGCCGAGCAGGTCTTCGGGTTCGATCTCGCGCACGCGCGAGACCTCCAGGCCCGAGCGCAATTCGTCGGCGCTGGGCACCGTCAGCACGTGCAGGCCGGTGCGTGCCGCGCGCTCCAGCAGCGAACGCTTGGCCACGCCGCGCAGCGACGGCAGCGCCACCACCAGGTGCGTGGCGGCTGAGCGCAGCACGGGGTCGTCCATGCGGGACAGCGGGCCCAGGACGGGCACGCCGGCGATGCGAGCGCCGTGCTTGGTGGCGTCGTCGTCCAGCAGCGCCACCACCGTCCAGCCCTGCTGGTGGATGCCCGCCAGCAGGCGGCGTGCCGCCTCGCCAGCGCCCAGCACCAGGGCACGCCGGGCCGTGCCCTCGCCGCCGCCTGCGATGCGAGCGCGAGCGTGCTCGTACAGCATGCGGTAGGCGATGCGCACCAGGCACACGCCCATCAGCGCCACCACCGGGTGCAGCGCCAGCACGGCCCGCGGCACCTTGCTCAAGCCCAGCGCCATCACCGCCACAGCCGCCAGCCCCCCCGCGGCGGCACAGGCCAGCGTCAGGCGGCGGATGTCACCGAAGCCGGCAAAGCGCCACATGCCCTGGGGCACGCGGGCCAGCGCAAAAGCGGCGAGGTAAGTCACCACGATGCCCAGCAACACCCAGGCGTCGTAGGCCGGGCGGGCGCTGAGCCAGCGGTCAAAACCCAGGCGGAACAGGTAGGTGACGTTCCAGGCCAGGGCGATGACCACCCCGTCCACCAGCAGCGACAACGGCTCGCGGTGGGGCCGCAGGCGGGCCAGCAGGCGGTCCAGGCGGTGCCAGTTCGTGTCCGGGCGCGCGCCGTGGGGCGGGCCGGCGCCAGGGCCAGGACTCGGGTTCGGGCCGGGGGACATGACGCTCACTTCTGCACCCATGCCAGCACATGGGTGCGCAGCCACGGCAAGGTGTTGAGCAGGCTCCACAGCCCGGGGTGCACACGCGCCACGGCTCGGCCCAGGGGGGGGGCCAGGGTCAGGCGCTGCGCACGCACCTGGCCTTGCGGAAACAGTTGCCGGATGCGCGCCACCGGCACGCCCCGGACGTCCGGGTTGCGTGGGTTGTTCACCGTGAAGTCGTACCAGAGCACGCCCCCGCCCGGCTTGACGGTCCGCCAGACGGCGTCGGCCAGTTGCTGCTGGAAGGCGTCGTCCAGCAGCGAGGAGAACACCGTGGACAGCAGCACCACATCGGCCTGGCCTTCCGGCAGGGGCAGTTGCGACGCGTCCCCACCCCACAGCGTGACGGCCTGTGGCAGGCTGCGCCTGGCGGCCTCCAGGCGCTCGGGCAGCAGTTCCACGCCGCTCAGGTGCTCGGGCGCAAAGCCCAGGCGCAGCATCTCCAGCAGGTTGCCGCCGCTGCCGCAGCCCACCTCCAGCAGGCGCCGATCGGCCAGCGTGCGCCAGCCCAGGCCGGCGAACAGCCGCAGCATGGCGCGCTGACGCTCCTGCACGGTGAGCCAGACATCGGGCTGCAGCAGGCTGTAGCGCTCGGTCGCGCTGCGGCGCGCGTAGCGCTCGGCGACGGCGGTGGGCTCAGCGCCGGTGGTGTCGGTGTCCGGGAAGGTCATGGCGCCACCTTCCACGATGAGACACGTGCCCCCGCTGCGCAACAGGTGCGGATCACGCAGGGCCCCCCACCGCCGCCAGAAACTGCCGCGCCAGCACCGGGTAGGCGTGGTGCTTCAGCACATAGGCGCGCCCTCGCTCGCCGAATTGCCGGCGCTCCAGCGGGCTCATCGCCGCCAGCTGGCGCAGGCCGCGGGCCACCTCCTCGGGGGCCTCCGGCGCCACCGTCAGGCCGCAACCGGACTCGGCCACGGGATCGTTGCCTGCCTCCACCGAGTGCAGCACCGGGCGCGCAGCCATCATGTAGTCCATCAGCTTGTTGGGCGCAATGCCGAATCGGTACAGCGGCTGGCGCTGCCAGCCCAGGTAGGCGATGTCGACGGCCGCCAGGAAGGCCGGCACCTGGACCTTCGGGATGGGCGGCAGCAGCGCCACCTGGGCCAGGCCCTCGGTGCTGATGCGCGCGGCCAGACGCTCGCGTTCGTGCCCGTCACCCACCAGCACGAAGCGCAGCGGCTGGTCGGCCAGCAGGCGGGCGGCGTCCAGCAGCACGTCCAGCGCGTTGGGCCGGCCCATGGAGCCGGCATAGCCGACGATCACCGCGCCGGCGCGCCGCGCAGCGTCGATCGCCTGTTCCACATCGGTGCGCAGCGGCGCGGGCTGGGCAGCCCACTCCTCGGGGCTGATGCCGTTGGGCACGATGGACAGCTTCTTCAAGTCCAGCCCGCGGCTCGCCATGTGGGCGTGCACCTTGGGCAGCATGGACACCACGGCGTCGCTGTGGCGGTAGGCGGCGTCTTCCGCCGACTGGCAGATCAGCGCAAAAGGGTGCCACGGCGACATGCCCGACAGCTCCACGGGCGACAGCGGCCACAGGTCGTGCACCTCGTGTACCAGCCGGGCCCCGGCCAGCTGCGCGATGCGCCGCGCCACCCAGGTGTCCATCGGATAGGTGCTGGAAGAGATGACCACGTCGGGGCGCAGCGTGGCCGCCATCTCCGGGGCCTGCGTCCAGAGCTGGCTCAGGAAGGACCACACGTTGCGCATGCGCGCCCAGCCGTTGCCGGTGTAGGCCGGAGTGGACAGCCAGCGGTAAGAGATGCCGTCCACCAGCTCCTGCCCGACCGATGGCTGCCGCGCCCGGTAATGCGAGCAGGCGGCGGCGACGATCGTCACCTGATGCCCCAGGCGCACCCACTCCCGGGCCAGGTAGTACGGGCGGTACTCCATGCCCAGCGCCGGCGTGCCGGCGTAGTGGTTGATGAGCAGGATGTTCAAGGCAGCAAGGACCGGTACAGCGCCAGCAATTCGGCTTCGGCGCGCGGCCAATGGTAGTGGGCATGGACGGCCTCGCGCCCGGCCTGGCCCATCGCCTGCGCCGCCGCGGGGTCGTCCAGGACCTGGCGGATGGCCTGGGCGATGGCGGCCGGATCGGACGGGTCCACGCACAGGCCGCAGGCGTGGCGCTGCACGATGTCGCGCCACAGCGGAAAGTCCGAGGCAATCACCGGCAGGCTGGCCGACATGTACTCGAACATCTTGATGGGCAGCGAGTCCAGGTAGCTGGGCAGCGGCAGCAGGGTGACCAGCCCGGCGCGCGAGCGCGCCATCACCTCGCGCACGCCCTCGCGGCCCAGCACGCCCAGGTAGTCCACCTGGGCCCAGCCGGGCTCGGCACGCAGCGCCGCCTCGGTGGCGGCGTCCTCGAAGCGGCCGCACAACAGCAGGCGCACGCCAGGCAGCAAAGGCAGCGCCCGCACCATGCTGAAGGCCCCGCGCGTGAGGAAGATGCCGCCTACGTAGCAGACGGCGTTCTCGCGGGGCGGGCCGCCCGCGGGCGGCGGGCGACCGGCACCGGCCGCAGCAACATCGGAGATGTCATCAGCCCCCCCAGCGCTCGCGGAGGACGAAGCGACGTCAGGCGCCAGTTCGTCCAGAAACGGGTAGTTGCTGACATTCACGCTGCGCCGCGCCACGGCGGCGAAGCGCTGCGTGATGTGAGGCGTGGCGCCCACCACGGCGGCCAGTTGGCGCACCAGGTGGTTCTCATAGACCTCGAAGGCCGCGCTCAGCGGACGCCTCGCCCAGGCGGGAATCCATTGCTTGGTCAACAACTGGCGCGGCACGTCCTCGTGCGCGTCGTAGACCACGGTCAGGCCTGCGCGCGCCAGATTCGCGCCCAGGGGCAGCAACTCGGGGTCGTGCAGGTGCACCAGGGCCGGGCGGCAGCGCCGCACCGCCGCCAAAGCCTTGGCCGGCTGCTCGCGCATGCGCGCCAGGCGCCCGGCGGGCCGGGGGCCGAGGTCCAGGATGCGCACGCCCTGCACCTGCGCATCGCCCTGCCCGTCGCCCACGATCTGCACCACCTCGTAACCGGCCTGGGACAGCGAGACGCACTCCTTCCGGAAGATGCGGATGTCGTCGCGCGGGTGGACCGTGGTGAGGTGGACGATGGGGCGCACGGGCGAGGTCAGCCGTTCGTGCAGCGCCAGGAACTGCTGGATGTTGGCCCGCAGCGTGGCGCGCTGGGCGATGAGGGTCTCGTTGAGCGGACGGCCACTCGCGTCCCAGCCGCCCTCGGCCCACCAGCGCGCCCCGCGCACCAGGGCGTGGGCCAGCGCGTCCACCAGCACCGCAGCCCCCTCCTCGACGATGAGCCCGTTCTCCCCGTCGCGCACCCATTCGCGGTTGGCCGGCAGGTCGGCCAGCACCGGCAGGCAGCCTGCGGCCATGGCTTCGAGCAGGCTCACTGAGGTACCGTCGGACTCCGGCACGCTGACCAACAGCGCGCTGCGGCGATAGGCCTGCGCGAGCTGGGGGGCGGCGAGCATGCCGGTGAACTCCACCCGGTCGGCCACGCCCAGCGCCTGCGCCAAGGCGCGTAGTGCCGGAGTCTGCTCCCCCGCAGCCGCCACCTCCAGCACCCAGCCCGGCAGTTGCGGTGCCACCTGTGCAAAAGCACGCACGACGGCGTCGATGCGGTACAGCGGCTTGTGCAGCCGGCAGGACAGGATGCGGCGCTCGCGCGCCACGGTGCCCAACTCTGGCGGCTCGTCGATACCCAGCGGAATCCACTCCCGCCAGGGCGGCGCATCGGCACCGGCGATGGCCTGCGCGGCCCGCAGCAGCACCTTCGCGTCCGCCGTCCAGGCCGCTGCGCCCCGCAATGCGTGGCGCACCATCGCGCGCTGCCACCAGCCGCGGTGGGGCAGGCTCAGCACGTCGGAGCCCCAGAGGGTGATCACCACCGGAACGCCCATGGGTCGCGCCGCCCGCACCGCATGCCAAGCCGTGGCGTCGGCCTGGTGCACGTGCACCACCGTGGGCCGCCAGCGCTCGATCAACGCGCGCAGGCGGGCCGGCGTGCGCCAGGCCAGCACGCGCAGGCTCAGGTGGACCTGCTCCCGCAGTCGCTCGTGGGACAGCAGCGGCTCAGGAGCGTTGGTCACCAGCACCACGTCCCGACCCGCCTCGCACAGGCCGGCGACAAAACGCCGCACATGCACCGAGTGCGGGCCGACGACGAACACGGGACGGGGGTCCGTGAGAGTGTCCTGGCGAAGGGCCATCAGTTTTAGCGAGTGGAACGCAGCAGGCGTCGCTGGCCGACAGGAGTTAGGACGGGCCTTGACAGTCCAGCCAGCGTCAGGCGCGACGCGCCGCGCGGATCGCCACGTCGTGATAAACCTGGGCCTGCAGCGCCGCGGCGTCGGCCCCGCGCGCCCGGGCAAGCTCGCGCCGGGCCAACCAGCCTTCCACGGCACCCCGAGCCGGCCAAGCCGCCCCCCAGCGCAGGTAGGCCGCGCTGGGCCGCGTGAGCGTGGCCAGGCGGATGCGCTGCAGTTCCAGCACCTCGAAGTGCGGGGCCAGCGCGTCCAGGTAATCCTGCTCCGAGGTGCTGTGGCTCACCGAGCCGGAATGGCGGCCCGAGGCGCTGGCCTGCTCGATCATCAGCAGTTCGCCGCCGGCCTGCAGCACCCGCGCCAGTTCGGCTACCGCGGCCTTCAGCGCCTGGCCGTCGGCCGTGGTCAGGCACTGCAGCACCCCCACGGTCAGGCAAGCGTCGAAGCGGCCGGTGTCCAGCGGCAGCGGCAGGCTGGGCGCGTGGGCGAACGTGGCCCGGCCGGCGGGGTGGGCGCGCCGCGCCGCCTCGATCATGGCCGCGGACGAGTCCACGCCGCAGTAGCCGCTGCCGGCGTCGGTGATGCGTCGGGCGAAGCGGCCGATGCCACAGCCGTAGTCCAAGACCTCGCGACGACCTTGCGCCCAGGGCTGCACCACACCCCACTGGATGCGATCGATCAGCCCGTTCTTCAGGCCGTTGCGGTCCCCGGGGTCGATCACCGACTGCAGACCCACCCCTTGCCGGGCCCGCTCGTCCCAGTCCACTTCAGCCATCTGTGCCCCTTGGTGACGCAGGGTCACCGTCCCTGCCCTTGCGCTGCCCTTGCGCTGCCCTTGCGCTGCCTTCGCGCTGCCTGAGCCCCACTCGCGCCGAGCAAAGCCCGTGATTATCCCGACCGGAGCCGCCATGCGCGCGCACCCCGCAGCCAGCGCCAGGCAGCAGACTCCCACTGCAGGGTGCTGTAAGGCGCAGGCCGGGCGCCGAACTCCTCCTTGAAGCGCCGCACCTGCGGCAGCCCCTCACTCGCGCCCAGGTTCAGCACCGGCACGCCCCGCGCGCAAAGGTCCTGGATCACGGCGTCCATCAGGCGCGCCATCGGGTGAGCCCGTTTCTGGTCCTCGTCGATGCGCGACACGCCCTGCCAGTACAACGCCTGGTGGCGGCTCTCCAGCATCACCACGGCGCAGGCCAGGCGCCCCTGCACCTGGTGGGTCCAGATGCGGGCGGCGGGGCTGTGCAGCAGGTCGAGGAAGAGTTGCCGCGGATAGGGCCAGGCGCCCGAACGGCCCCAGCGCTGCAGCGAGCGGTCATAGACCTCGAAGTAGGGCTGCAGATCGGCCTCGGTGCGCGCCAGGGCGATGCGGCTGTCGAGCTTCACCGGCTTGGCGATCTGGTTGCGCTTGGTGGCGTGGTAGCCGCGGCGCAGCGCCTCCAGGCCCGGGCGCAGGTCCAGCAGGTGCGTCTCGCGGGGCAGCACGCGCCAGCCTTGCGCGGCGGCCTGCTGCGCCAGCCGCCCAGCCTCGGGGCACAGCGGGTTGAGCTGCAGCCGCGCCTGCGAGGCCCGGCCAGGCGCAAGGTTCAGGAACTGCACCAGGGCCTCGGCCCGCTGCGGGTCGGCGCACACCGGCGCGTAGAGCCCGTAGGGCGCCCACTCCCAGCGCCGCAAGCCCAGCCGGCGGCGCTCGAACAACCCGTTCAGCGCCGGTTCAGCAGCGTCCGGCCCCGCAGCGGCGTGGACCTCGGCGACAAGGTGTTGCACCACACAAGGCGAAAGCGGGCGCATGCCCGCCGCGCGGCCCATGGCCGAGCGCAGCACCGGGTCGTCAAAGAGGTCGTCAAGTGCGGCGCCACCAGGCGTGCTGTGAGGCTCACTGAAAGAGCCGCCCTGCCGCGGAGCCGCCACTGTGGCGTCAGCCATGCACCCTCCGCCGCCCCAGCACATAGCGAAACTCGAACCAGGTGGACAGCGCGTTGTAGGCCGTCATGCCCAGCGCCAGCACCCACAAGGTCAGGATCACCTCGCCCGACGCCCACCATGCCCCCACCAGCAGGGCGAAGGCCAGCAGCGTGCCCGCCAGCCCGAGGGAGAAGTCCAGGCCGAAGCGCTCCTTCACCAGGTACAGCACGCTCAGCGGTGCGGCCACGAAGGCGGAGAGGATCCAGGGCGACAACGCCCGCAGATAGGTGCCGACTTCGCCCCAGGCCGCGCCAAAAGCCCAGGCGTAGGCGGCATCCGGCACCAGCAGCAGCAGCGGCCAGGCCAGCAGCACTGCAGTGGTGGACACCGCCAGGATGCGCAGCGCATCTCGGCGCAGCCGCTCGTCATCATGGCGGTGGCTGGCGGCGCGCGGGTAGTACACCTGGGACACGGCGCCACTGACCAACCCCAGCGGGGCTTTCAGCAGCCGGGTGGAGAAGGCGTAGTAGGCGGCGGCCGGGGCGCCGAAGAAGTGCGCGATCAGCAGCGGCAGGCCCGAGCCTTGCGCAGCGTCTGACAGCACGTGGGGCACGTTGAACAGCGTCAGGCGTCGGAAGTGGCGCATCAGCCGCCACACCTGGCGCGGCGCGGCGCGGCGGCGAAAGCCGGTCTGCGACAGGCCCTGCGCCAGCACGCCCAACGCGATGAACTGCCCCACCAGCGTGGCCACCACCAGACCCAGGGCCTGCGCACCCCACAGCGGCACCCAGGCCAGCGACATCAGCGCCGTGGCTGCGGCCTGCACGATGCGCGAGAGCGACAGGCGCCGGTAGGCGTGCACCCGCGCGGCCCAGTTGCCCAGCACCTGTACCACCCCGCCCAGCAGCACGTACAGCGGCAGCAGGGCCAGGGCGGCCACCCGGGCCGGCGGGTACATCGCCCAGGCCACCGCCACGGCCAGCGCGCACAGCGCCGACACACCCAGGGCGATGCCCAGGCTGCCCCAGGCCACGGCCGAGGCCGCGCGCAGGCTGGACGGCAGCGCGATGGCCACCTCGAAGCGCGCGCACACCACGGGCAGCAGGAAGCCGCCCCAGGCCAGGAAGATGACAAAGCCGCCATACAACTCCGGCGGGTACAGCCGCGTGATGAAGGGCAGCGCGCCCAGGGCGATGGCCTGGGCCACCGCCGTGCCACCGGCCACGGTGAAGACGCTGGAGAGGAAGGAGGGGCGCGACATGACGCGTCGCCTTGAGCGGGCTTGAGCGAGGCAGCGGGCGTGAACTCAGCCCGGCCCAGCCACCCCGGCCACCCGAGCCCACGACGCCAGAGCCTCGACACCCCGGCTCAAGCTGCCGCTCCGACGGACGCCGTCAACGCGGCACGCAACGCCGCCACGACCCGGTCCTGGTCGGCCTCGGTGAGGTCGGCGCTCATGGGCAGGCTCAGCACGCGGCCGGCCACGTCCACGCTCACCGGGCAACAGTCCGGGCAGCAATGGGCGGCGTAGGCCACCTGGTGGTGCAGGGGTTTGGGGTAATGCACGGCGGTCGGGATACCCGCCTCCTTCAACGCCGCCTGGACGCGCGAGCGATCGTCGACAAAGACCGTGTACTGGCCCCAGACGCAGTCACGGTCGGGCTTGACGGTGAGCGTGCGCAAGCCGGGCAAGTCTTGCAACGCCGCGGTGTAGCGCGCGCCCAGGGTGGCGCGGCGCTGCAGTTCCCACTCGAAGCGGCCCAGCTTGCCCAGCACGATGGCGCACTGCAGCGTGTCCATGCGCCCACCCACGCCGATGCGCGTGTGGGTGTAGCGCGCGCTCTGGCCGTGAACGCGGATCTCGCGCGCGGCCTGGGCCAGGGCGTCGTCGTCGGTGAACAGGGCACCGCCGTCACCGTAGCAGCCCAGCGGCTTGCTCGGGAAGAAGCTGGTGCAGCCGATGGTCGACAAGGCCCCGCTGCGCCGGCCCCGGTAGCTGGCGCCGAAGCTCTGCGCCGCGTCCTCGATCACCGCCAGCCCGTGGCGCGCGGCGATAGCGTTGAGCTCCGCCATGTCAGCCACCTGGCCGTACAGGCTGACAGGCATGATCGCCCGGGTGCGCGAAGTGATGCGTGCCTCCACGAGCGACGCGTCGAGGTTGCAGGTGCCGGGCTCCACGTCCACGAACACGGGCTTGCCGCCCAGCAGGACGATCACCTCGCCCGTGGCGGCGAAGGTGAAGGGGCTGGTGATCACCTCATCGCCTGGCTTGAAGTCCAGCGCCATCAAGGCGATCAGCAGCGCCTCGGTGCCGCTGGCCACGGCGACGCAGTGCCGGGCCCCGGTGAACGCCGCCAGCGCCGCCTCCAGTTCCGCCACCTCCGGGCCCATGATGTACTGGCCGTGGTCGAGCACGTGCTGGATGCGGGCATCGATGTCGCCTTTTAGCACGGCGTACTGGGTCTTCAGGTCGGTGAATTGCATGAGGGTCTTCAAGTTTTGGCGCCAGCGGCAGGGGGCAGGGTGGGCTCGCGCTCAGATGGCAGCGTCCAAGGCTGCGAGCACATCCCCCACCAGCCGATAGCGTGCACCCGACACCGGGCATGCAGCCTCCAGCCCCTGGCCCGCGGGTGCAGTGACGGGCAGCGCCAGACGCTCGCCGTACGCGCTCATCCAGCCCACGCGGCGCGCGGGCACGCCCACCACCAGGGCGTAGGCCGGCACATCCCTCGACACCACCGCGCCCGCACCCACAAGGGCGAACGCCCCTACCGTGGTGCCGCAGACCACGGTGCAGTTGGCCCCTAGCGTGGCGCCGCGCTTCACCAGCGTGGGCCGGTATTCGTGCTTGCGCACCACGGCCGCGCGCGGGTTGTGCACGTTGGTGAACACCATGCTCGGCCCGCAGAACACATCGTCCTCCAGCGTCACCGCGTCGTAAACCGAGACGTGGTTCTGAATCTTGACATTGCGGCCGATGACCACGTCGTTGCCGACAAACACGCCCTGCCCCAGCGAGCAGCCCTCGCCAATGCGCGCGCCAGCGCACACATGGGCAAAGTGCCACACCCGCGTGCCGGCCCCGATCTGCGCACCCTCGTCGACGATGGCGCTGGGGTGGGCCCAGAAGGCCCGGTCGGCGGGAACGGCCTGCGTCGAAGCGGGAGCGTCCGCGTTCATCACAGCACCTGCACCTTGGGCAGGCCCCGCATCTTGCGGTCGAAGGTGAACAGCGTGTCCAGCCCACCCGCCTGTGCGCGAGCCGCCAGCAGGCAGTCGGCGAAGTCGGCCTTGCCTGCGGCGTACAGGCCAACGGCAGCGGCCACTTCCTCGCCGCCATCCAGACGGACCGTGGCATTCGAGGACAGGGCGCGCAGGGCCGACAGCACCTGCTCCCGGGGCCGGGCGTAGGTGTGCGTCAGCACCCACACCAGCTCCACCAGCACGGACTGGGAGATCCAGATCGACCCCGGCTCGGCCGCTTGACGGTCGAACAAGCGTCTCGCCTTGTCCAGTTGGGCCGCGTCATCGGCCACCAGCAGCCGCACCAGGACGTTGGTGTCGACAGCGATCACGGGGAACTCTTGACCGACGGGGTGGCGCGTTCGGTCACCGCCTGCGCCACGCCTTCATCCATCTGCTGCAGCGTGCGTGTGCGTTCGCCTGGCACCGCCAACAGCCCGGCCAGCCCCGCAGAGCCGACGGCGAGCTTGCGCACGCGCAGCGACCCATCCTCCTGGGGATCGATCTCCAGGCGTTGGCCGGGCGAGATGCCCAGTTGCTGGCGTAAGCCATGAGGCAGGGTGATCTGCCCTTTGTCGCTTACGGTAACCTGCATGTCGGAATGTATTCAGTGAGTCGGAACTTTTGGCCTCATTCTGACAGATACAGCCTGGAAAGAGAGGTCAGAACACCAGCGGCAAGCCCACGCGCACGCCGTCACGGGCGCTGCGGTAGGCGGCAATGATGACTTCCAGCGAGCGCAGGCCTTCGTAGCCGTCCACCTGAGCCTGGGCCTGGCCGCGCAGGGTATCGATGACGTTGGCGTAATACAGCGGATGGCCGAAGCCGTAGACCGAGGTGGGGGCGTAGCTGGCGTCCTTCGCCGTGTCGTCCTCCGGCCGGTGTTCGTCGAACTCCCAGTGCTCGATGCGGTTGACCGCCACCCCGCCGATGCGCACCGTGCCGCGCTCGCCCAGCACGGTGATGCTGCCTTCGAGGTTGCGGGGGTAGGTCAGCATGCTCACGTTGATGGAGGCCAGGCCGCCCGCGCGCAGGCGCAGGCTCATCACGCCGCTGTCCTCGGCCTCGATATCGCGCAACTGCGTGGCGGTGTAGGCGTGGACGCTGTCCACCGGGCCCACCAGCCAGTCCACCATGTCCACGTAATGGCTGGCCTGGTTCATGAAGGCGCCCCCGTCCAGGTCCCAGCGGCCTCGCCAGGGGGCGTCGTCGTAGTAGCTCTGCGGGCGCGTCCAGAAGACGTTGACCGTCACCATGTGGATGCGGCCGAAGCGCTTGGCGTCGATGGCCTGCTTGAGCAGCTGCAGCGTGGCGTTCAGCCGGTTCTGCTTGACGACGAACAGCTTCACGCCTGCGTCGCGACAGGCGCGCACCATGGCCACGCCCTCGTCCCATTGGGTGGCCATGGGCTTCTCGCTCAGCACATGGCGCCCGGCCCGCGCGCAGGCGATGGACTGCTGCGGATGCAGGCCGCTGGGCGTGGTGAGGGCCACGATGTCGGCATCGCTGCCGGCCAGCAAGGCGTCCAATGAATCGAAGCCCCGGGCGCCGGTGCGCTCCACCGCTGCCTGCAGGCGCGCGGGATCGGTGTCGCACACGGCCACCAGTTCTGCCCGGCCGGCGTGTTCGCCAAGGGCCGAGAAGTGGTTGGCGGAAATGCGGCCGCACCCCACGAGCGCGAAGCGCACGGGCCGGTCGGTGATGGGGAAGGCAGCGGTCATGGGTTCAAGGGCCGGAAGGGGTCAAGGCCTGCGGGTCAAGGCGGTGCAACGCTTGCTGGAGGTTCGGCAGATCTGCACATGTCGACAGCGGGCTGCGCACAGGCACCACCGGCTCAGAGCCTGAACACCGTGAACCCGGCAGCCTGCAAGGCGGCAGGGTCATACAAGCTCTTCACATCGGCCAGCACCGGGCGCGGTCCGCGCACCAGGGCGCGCAGATCGGCAGGGCCCAGGGCACGAAACTCGCGGTGCGCCACGGCCACCACCAGCGCGTCCACTGGGGCCGCAGGCGACACCTCGCCCAGCGTCAGCCCGTGGTCGTGTTGCAGTTCGCGCGTATCGGCATGCGGGTCCACTACCACGACCTTGGCGCCGTGGTCGCGCAACTCGTACACCAGGTCGGCCACCTTGGAGTTGCGCGTGTCGGGCACGTTCTCCTTGAAGGTGATGCCCAACACGCCGATGCGTGCGCGCGGCACGTCCACACCGTTCTTCAGCATCAGCTTGATGGTGTTACGCGCCACGTAGCGCCCCATGTTGTCGTTGATGCGCCGCCCGGCCAGGATCACCTGCGGGATGTAGCCCACCTGCTCGGCCTTGTAGGTGAGGTAGTACGGGTCCACGCCGATGCAGTGCCCGCCCACCAGGCCGGGACGGAAAGGCAGGAAGTTCCACTTCGAGCCGGCGGCGGCCAGCACCTCGGCGGTGTCGATGCCCAGGCGGGCGAAGATCACCGACAGCTCGTTCATCAGCGCGATGTTGAGGTCGCGCTGCGTGTTCTCGATGACCTTGGCGGCCTCGGCCACGCGGATGGAGCTGGCCCGGTGCACGCCCGCACGCACCACGGATTCATACACCCGCGCCACGGTGTCCAGCGTGGCAACGTCGCAGCCCGAGACGATCTTGCGGATGTCCTCGAAGCGGTGCTCCCGGTCCCCCGGGTTGAT
Source organism: Burkholderiales bacterium (assembly GCA_947464185.1). Classification (GTDB taxonomy): domain Bacteria; phylum Pseudomonadota; class Gammaproteobacteria; order Burkholderiales; family Burkholderiaceae_C; genus Rubrivivax. Next base: position 20,412 of record CANHVY010000032.1, on the reverse strand, counting down.
GCGCTCGGGGCTGTAGCCGCAGAAGAAGTCCACGCCATGGCGCAGGCCCGAGGTGGCCTCCAGCACCGGCACGCAGTCCTCTTCCGTGGCGCCGGGGTACACCGTGGACTCGTAGACGACGATGTCACCCACCTTCAGTGCAGGGCCCACGGTGCGCGAGGCCGATATCAGCGGCGCCAGGTCGGGCTTGTGCGCCGCGTCCACAGGCGTGGGCACGGCCACGATGAAGAAATCGCACCCGTGCAGGTCCGCCGCCTGGTCGGTGAAGCGCAGGCCGGACGCCGGCAGGCCGCCGGCCTCGATCTCGCCCGTGCGGTCCACGCCGCGGCGCAGTTCGCCAATGCGCGAGGCGTCGATGTCAAAGCCCACCACCTCGGGCTGGCCAGTACGCGCCTGCGCGGCCCGGGCAAACGCCACGGCCACGGGCAGGCCCACGTAGCCGAGGCCGATGACGGCGATCTTGCGGTGCATGCGAGGGGAGTTCGGTCGAAGAGGGCGGAGCCGCGGATTCTAGGCAGCATGGCACCCTGTCTGGAGGCCCCGCCTAGAATCCGGGCCCCTGACCGCCTACCCACGCACCGCCCCCTCATGAGCACTCCCGCGCCCACCGCCCATGTCGATGACAACCAACTGATCACCGAGCGGCGCGAGAAACTGGCCGCGCTGCGCGCGCAGGCCAAGGCCGCGGGCACGGCCGTCTTCCCCAACGACTTCAAGCCCACCCATCACGCTGGCGATCTGCACCACCGCCACGGGCAGACCCCGAACGAGGAACTGGAGCCGCAGGACGTGGCCGTGGCCATCGCCGGGCGCATGATGCTCAAGCGCGTGATGGGCAAGGCCTGCTTCGGCACGCTGCAGGACGCCACGGGCCGGCTGCAGATCTACGTGACCCAGGACGCCGTGGGCGCCGAGGCGCTGGCCGCCTTCAAGCACTGGGACCTGGGCGACATCCTGTCCTGCGAGGGCACGCTGTTCCGCACCAAGACAGGCGAGTTGTCCGTGAAGGCCACGCGCGTGCGCCTGCTGACCAAGAGCCTGCGCCCGCTGCCGGACAAGTTCCACGGGATGACCGACCAGGAGCAGAAGGTCCGCCAGCGCTACGTGGACCTGATGACCGACGAGCACGCCCGCGCCCGCTTCGTGGCGCGCAGCAAGGCCGTCAGCTCCATCCGCCAGTTCATGGTCGAGCATGGCTTCCTGGAAGTGGAGACGCCCATGCTCCACCCCATTCCCGGTGGCGCCAACGCCAGGCCTTTCGTCACCCACCACAACGCGCTGGACCAGGAGATGTTCCTGCGCATTGCGCCGGAGCTCTACCTCAAGCGTCTGGTGGTGGGCGGCTTCGAGCGTGTGTTCGAGATCAACCGCAACTTCCGCAACGAAGGCATCAGCGTCCGGCACAACCCGGAGTTCACGATGATGGAGTTCTATGCGGCCTACTGGAACCACCACGACCTGATGGACTTCACCGAGCAGGTGCTGCGCCACGCGGCGCGCCAGGCCACAGGCTCGGCCACGCTGAGTTACGCCGGACGCCAGGTGGACCTGGAAAAGCCCTTTGCCCGCCTGACGGTGACCGACGCACTGGTCCAGCACGCCGGCCTGACGCCCGCGCAGGCATCGGATGCAGCCTTCCTGCACCAGCGCCTGAAGAGCCTGGGCGAGGAGCCGCCGGCGCACTGGAGCCTGGCCGAGCTGCAGTTCGGCCTGTTCGAGGCCGCGGTGGAAGACCAGCTCTGGGATCCGACCTTCATCGTCGACTACCCCGTCGAGGTCTCGCCGCTGGCCCGCGCCTCCGACCAGAACCCCAGCATCACCGAACGCTACGAGCTCTTCATGACCGGGCGCGAGATCGCCAACGGATTCTCCGAACTCAACGACGCCGAGGACCAGGCCGCGCGCTTCGCCGCGCAGGCGGCGAACAAGGACGCGGGCGACGAAGAAGCCATGTACTTCGATGCCGACTTCATCCGTGCGCTGGAGTACGGCATGCCGCCCACGGGCGGCTGCGGCATCGGCATCGACCGGCTGGTGATGCTGCTGACCGACAGCCCCAGCATCCGCGATGTGATCCTGTTCCCGGCCCTGCGGCGCGAGGGTTGACGCTGGCGCGTCCAAGGCCCGTCCGCGTCCGCCAGGCACTGTGCGCATCGAGTCCCTGCGCCTGCTGCAGCAGGCCTGCTGGAGCGAGCTGGCCCGCGCCACCCACGAACGCGAGCACGGCTGGCGGGTGATGGCCCTGGCCACGGTGGACGCGGCTGGAGCCGATGCGCGCTCCATCATCGTGCGTGAAGTCGATGCCAGCCATCAGCGCCTGGTGTTCTTCACGGATGGGCGCTCGCCCAAGCTGCGCCAGCTGGAACACCATCCGCAAGGCACGCTGCTGGCCTGGTGCCCGCGGCTGTCGTGGCAGGTCCGCCTGCGGGTGACCTTGCGCCGCGAGAGCGATCAGCGCCTGGAGCAGTCACGCTGGGCGCGGCTGCGGGAGTCGCCCGCCGCACAGGACTACCTGGCACCGCGGGCACCGGGCGAGCCGCTGGCCGAGACCCCTGGCGGAGCACCGAACTCGGCGGCGCACTTCGCCATGGTCAACGCACAGGTCGAGGCGCTGGACTGGCTGGAGCTGGACCCCGACGGCCACCGCCGGGCTCGGTTCGACGCCACGGGCAGCCGCTGGCTGCAGCCCTGAGGCTGGCAACCAGCGCCGGGCTTGGACGGGCTTGGACGGGCTTGGACGGGCGCGGGCGGGACACGGGTGGCGCAACCCATGCAGCCTGCAGGGTGCGGCTGGTCTCAGCGGTGCCTGAACTCGGGCTTACGCTTGGCGAGGAAGGCGTCCATGCCTTCCTTCTGGTCTTCGGTGGCGAACAGCGAGTGGAAGACCTGGCGCTCGTGGGCCATGCCCGCGCTCAGCGGCCCTTCGAAGGCCTGGTTGACGCAGGCCTTGGCCGCCATCACGCTGGGAAGGCTGAGCTGGCAGATAGCCTCGGCCGCCGCCAGCGCCTCGTCCAGCAGCCTGTCAGCGGGCACCACGCGGGACACCAGACCGGCACGTTCGGCCTCGGCCGCGTCCATCATCCGCCCGGTCAGCACCAGGTCCATGGCCTTGGCCTTGCCCACCGCACGCGGCAGGCGCTGCGTGCCACCGGCCCCCGGGATGATGCCGATCTTGATCTCGGGCTGGCCGAACTTCGCGGTGTCAGACGCGATGATGAAGTCGCACATCATGGCCAGTTCGCAGCCGCCGCCCAGTGCGAAGCCAGACACCGCTGCGATCACCGGCTTGCGCACGCGCAGCAGGGTTTCCCAGTTGCGGGTGATGAAGCCGTTCAGCACCACCTCGCGGTAGGTCAGCTTGGCCATGGCCGAGATGTCGGCGCCTGCGGCAAAGGCCTTCTCGCTGCCGGTGACGACGATGCAGCCGATGCCATCGTCGGCATCGAAGGCCAGCAGGGCCGCGCCCAGTTCGTCCATCAGCGCATTGTTGAGCGCATTGAGCTGCTTGGGCCGGTTCAGGGTGATCAAGCCCGTGCGGTGCGCGCCGTCGCCGCGGGTGTCGATCAGGAGGTGCTCGTAGTTCATGGGATGCGGCAGAAACAGGATCAGGTTGATGACCGGGCCCAGCGTGCGACCCACCATCGCGTCATGCGGCCACTATAAAGGGCGGCCTGCGGGGGCAGGCACGGCACCGCTGCCCGGCCGGGGCGCGGCGCTGGGCGCAGAAGCCTCACCCTGCTGCGGCAGCCGCTCCAGCCTCAGGTCGATGAAGCCCGCCTCGTCCTGGCGGATGCGGATGCGCACCGGCAGGTACTGCAGGCTGGGCGCGAACCAGGTCTCCACGGCCAGATCGCTGCTGGTCTTGCTCTGCAGGCGCGGCTTCAGGTGCCAGGCCTTGACCGGGCCCACCGGCAGGTCCAGCACCTCCTCTCCCACCACGTCGTAGACCCAGCGGTCCACGCGGCGCGTCAGCGCCAGGGGCAGCTCCACCGTCTGCCCGGCGCGCAGCAACTGCGGCTGCAGCGTGAACATCCAGGACAACTGCACGAACTGGCTGGCCGTGTCCTGCACCCCTGGCACGGTCGGCTGCGCGCCGCCGCGCGGCAGCACGATGCGCTCGGGTTCGAAGAAGATGGTCTGGCGGCGCACCTCCCGCAGCAGCACCCGGGTCTCCTCGTCATAGCGCAGGGGCTTCAAGCCGGCCTCGGTGAGCAGCCCGTCGCTGGACATGCGGCGGGACATCAAAGGCGCGAAATCCGCCCCCACCCGCACGTCCAGATGCACCTGGTAGCGATTGCCGCTGCGCAGCCATTCCACCCGGGCCTTGCCCTGCACCGGGCCGCGGTAGTCTCCCACCAGGGTGTAGGACAGGCGGGTGGAGGGCGGCCACTCGAACGAGGGGGCTGAAGAGGGCGCAGAAGGTGGCGCGGAAAGTGGCGTAGAAGGTGGCGAAACCGCAGCGGACGCGGTGGACTGCTGCGGCGCGGTCAAGGCAGGCCCTGCGGGCATCTGCCCCGGCACCGCGACCGCAGACGCAGCCGTGTCGGCCGTGGGGACGGGGGGCGTTGACGGCAACGATGCCAGGGTGCTGTCTCCAGGCGTGGCGGGCGACTGCGCGGCGTCGGTGGCTTCGGCCGTTTCGGGCATTTCGGGCCTTTCGGGCGCAGAGCCGGCCGCCACCACAGGTGCGGGTGCTGTCGTTTCAGCGGCTGCCTCAGGCGCAGAAGCGGCGGCGGCAGGCGGGCTGGCCGCCGCCGGGGCGGGCGCTGGGGCAGGCACTGGCGCCACAGGCGGCGGCTCTGCGGGGGCCAGTTCGCGCACGAAGGCGATGTCGATGCGTGCGGGCGAGGTGTCGGCCGCGCCGGAACCCAGGCGCGCCAAGTCTTCCAGCATCGCCGCCAGACCCAGGTGCACCAGGGTGACCACGGCCACCAGGGCGGCAGCCTTCCAACGGCGGGATGAGAAAGGCACGGGGGGATCGCCGCGGGCCGGGCGGCGCCTCAGCTGCCCGCCGCCCCGAGAAAGCAGCAAAGCGCCGCCACCGCACTCAGACGAAAGCGCAGCACCAGCCAGCGCTGCAGCCCGTGGGCCACGTACAGGCGCCGGTCCACCGCGTAGCAGGCGACCAGCATCACCCCCAGCACCACCAACCCGGCACTGGGCGGCATGACGGTGGCCACCCAGGCCACCAACGAGGGCACCACGCCCCACGCGAAGAGCCGGGGGTCTGGCTGGGTTTGGGTGAAAGCCACCCCCCAGTGCACACCGCCCAGGAAGGACACGATGGTGGCCGCGTAGGCGGACAAAGCCAGCACGGCGTAGGGGTGGGCTTCCGGCCAGACCAGGTGCACCAGCAGCGCGCCGCCCACGAAGGGCAGCAAGCCGGCATGGCCCAGGCGCCGCGCCCAGGCCGGCAGTTCATCGACCGCACCTGTCATGGCCGCCTCCAGCCTGCTCAACCCTTGCCCGCCGCGGCTGCCAGGCGCTTCTCGATCTCGTCCACGGGAATCGCCCCGGGCGAGCGCGAGCCGTCCTCGAACACGGTCGCGGGCGTGCCCTGCACGCGATGCTTGCGCCCGAGCTCGGTGTTGCGGTCCAGCGCGGCGGTGTCGCACTTCGCGCTGGCGGTGGAGGCCGGCACCGTGCCGTTGATCATCCAGTCACGCCAGGCCTTGGCCGGGTCCTTGGCACACCAGATGTCGCGCGACTTGGTGGTCGAGTCCGGGCCGAGGATCGGGTAGAGGAAGATGTAGACCGTGACGTTCTTCAACCCCGCCACATCGCGCTCGAAACGCTTGCAATAGCCGCAGTTGGGGTCCACGAAGACGGCCAGCTTGCGCGCGCCGGTGCCCTGCTTGATGACGATGGTGTCCTTCAGCGGCAGCTTGGCGAAATCGAAGGCGGTGAGCTTGTCGATGCGCTCCCGGCTCAGGTTGGCACGGGTGCGCGTGTCGATCAATTCACCCGTGAAGAGGTGGTTGCCCTGGTCATCGGTGTAGAAGAGGTCGGTGCCGATGCGCACCTCCCAGATGCCTGGCACGGCCGTCTTCGACACCTCGTCGATCTTGGGCAGGTTCGGCAGGCGCTCGGGCAGGTTCTTGCGGATGGCGGCCTCCTGCGCCTGGGCCGCAAAGGGCAGGGTCAGGGCCAGGCCCAGCGCCAGGAGGCAGGCGCCCAGCGCCGAGGTCAGCCGCGCGGGCCGGCAAATGTCGTGGTTCATGAAAGCTTGGTCCTCAGGAATTCAGGGCACGGGCCGTCAGCGCCTTCTTCAAGGGCCCGAGCCGGTCCACCCATTGCAGGCCGCGGTGCCGCGCTTCGCGCCACAGCGGCGACTCCTGCGCGAACAGGTGCCACAGCGCATCGGTCACCCCCGCCATGGCCAGGGTGGGCAGATGCCGGCGCCGCGCGTAGCGGCGCAGCAGTTTCTCGTCACCCAGGCCCCGCCACGGCTCGCGCTGCGCGATCACGCCCGCCAGCGCCTGCACATCCGCCAGCCCCAGGTTAAGCCCCTGGCCAGCCAGGGGGTGCACCACGTGGGCAGCATCTCCCACCAGCACCCAACCGGGGCCGCTCACAGCCTGCGCGCGAGACAGTCGCAAAGGCCAGGCGGCACGCGGCCCGTCGAGGGCGAGGCTGCCCGCCTCTCCGCCCGTGGCCTGCGCGAGCGCCTGCTCGAACTCGGCCGGCGCCATGGCCAGCAGGGCCTGCGCCCGGTCCTGCGGCACCGACCACACCAGGCCGTAGGAATGCCCGGGGCTGGGGCGGTCAAACGGCAGCAGGGCCAGGATGTCGGGGCTGCGGAACCACTGCCGCGCCAGCCCGGCGTGCGGCTGGTCGCTGCGCAGCCGCGCGGCCACGCCGCTGTGGCCATAGGCCTGGGTATCCACTTTCACGCCCAGCGCGGCGCGCGAGGCAGCGTCCTTGCCCTCGGCCACCACCGTCAGCGGGGCCTGCACGGCTTCGGCCACCACCGTGATGTGGGGCGCAAAGCGCACGGCGCTGGCCAGGACCGCGTCCAACTCGGCCGCGTCCACGATCCAGGCCAGGGCCTGCACGGACTGCTCGTAGGCGGAGAAATGCAGGGCCGCGGGCCTGCGCCCTGCCGGGACATCGCCCTGCACCCGCATGTCCCACACGGCGGTACGAGCGTCCGGGGGCAGCGCATCCCACACCCGCAAGTCCTGCAAGAGAGCCACCGAACCGGCGTTCAGGGCGTAGGTACGCACGTCCGGTGCCGGTGGTGCCGGTGTTGTCGGTGTTGCCGAAGCGGCAGAAGCGGTAGAAGCGGCAGAAGCGCCAGCAGTTGCCGCTGAGGGGTCCGCCACCAAGGCCACGCGCAGGCCCTGTCTCGCCAGAGCCAATGCCAGCGAGCGGCCCACGGGCCCCTCGCCGCGGATGCACACGTCATGGGAGTTCACTCGGCAGATTGTAGGCAGCGGGTACCATCGACCGCCCGCGCGAACGCAAAGCCCCGGGCCGGCGCGAGCTCGAGATTCCGAGCCTGCGGTCCGCCTGGAAAACCGACACCCTGCCAACCCCATTCCTGCGCACGATGAGCGACCTTCACTGCACCCTGTCCGCCCTGCACCTGCACCCCGTGAAAAGCTGCGGCGGCTTCGAAGTCCGTGAGAGCCTGCTGGTGGAAACCGGCCTGGACCTGGACCGCGCCTGGATGGTGGTGGACACCCACGGCGAGATGCTGACCCAGCGCGAACTGCCGCGCATGGCGCTGGTGCAGACCAGCCTGCGCCACGACGACGTGGTGCTGCGCGCCCCGGGCATGCTGCCGCTGCACCTGGCCATCAATGCCGTGGAGGAGCCCACCCGGGTGCAGGTCTGGGACGACATCGTCAAGGCCTACGACATGGGCGCGCTTGCCGCGCAATGGTTCAGCGACTTCCTGGGGATCAAAGGCCTGCGCCTGGCGCGCTTCGACCCCGACCAGAAGCGCCTGTCCGAACGCAAGTGGACTGGCGCCATCGACGCCGAGAACGCGTTTGCCGACGGTTTTCCGCTGTTGGTGGTGTCCACCGCCTCGCTGGCCGAACTCAACCGCCGCCTGGCCGCTGCCGGGCAACCCGGCGTGCCCATGCAGCGCTTCCGGCCCAACCTGGTGCTGGATGGCCTGGAAGACGCCCACGCCGAAGATCACCTGGACACGCTGGAGATCGCCACCGACGACGGCCCGGTGGTGCTCAAGCTCGTCAAGCCCTGCGCCCGCTGCAGCATTCCTGACGTGGACCCGGCCTCGGGCGAGAAGGGCCACGCCGTGCAGGACGCGCTGAGCGCCTACCGGGCGGACGCCCGCGTCAACGGTGGGCTGACGTTCGGCATGAACGCCATCATCGTCTCGGGCATCGAGCGCACGCTGCGCGTGGGCGCCGCCGTACGGGCCACGCTGGCGTTTTGAGCACCTCAAGTCCGGGCCGACCCCGGCCCGGACCCTCCCGCCACCTCCTCTGACAGGTGCCGCCCGGGCCACCACACCGCACCTTGCGCTCCTGGCAACTCTTCGCCATCAGCGTGCTCATCTGGGGCACGACCTGGCACGCCATCGTGCACCAGCTGGCCCAGGCCACACCGGAGTTCGGCGTGGCGGTGCGCTTCACGCTGGCCGGACTGCTGGTGCTGGCCTGGGCGGGGCTGCGCCGGGAGCGCCTGCGGTTCAGCCCCCAGCAGCACGCCCTGCTGGCGCTGCAGGGGGTGTTCATGTATTCGGTGTCCTACATCTGCGTCTACCACGCTGAAAAGCACATCCCCTCGGGCCTGGTGGCCGTGGGCTACAGCGCCCAGCCGCTGCTGCTGGGGGTGGCCACGCGGCTGTTGTGGGGCACGCCGCTCACCGGCCGGTTCGTTGTAGGCGGCCTGATGGGCGTGGCCGGCGTGGCGCTGATCTTCGCGCCAGAGTTCGCCCAGATGTCCACCAACGCACGCGCGGCATGGGGCGCGGTGTTCACGGTGGCGGCCGTGGGGCTGTCGTCGGTGGGCAACCTGGTGGCCTCCCGCAACGCCCAGCATGGCCTGCCCTTCGTGCCCGTGCTCGGCTACGGCATGCTGTACGGCTCCGTGGTGTCCTGGGCGTTTGCCTGGGGTAGCGGCCAGCCCATCGTCTGGCCCTCGGACGTCACCTGGTGGGCCACGCTGCTGTACCTGTCTGCCTTCGGCTCGGTGGTGGCCTTCGGCTGCTATCTGCTGCTGCAGCAGCGCATCGGCGTGGGCCCGGCCTCCACCGTGGGCGTGGCCACCACGGTGATCGCGCTGCTGGTGTCGGTGGTGCTGGAGGGCTACCGGCCTGGCCTGCTGGCACTGACCGGGGTGGTGCTGGCGATTGCAGGCAACGCGCTGGCCCTGGGCTGGAAGCCAGGGCGTCAGGGCCGCTGAAGGTGCCCGCGCCGACTCCCTAGAATCCACCGGTTTGCGAGTGGAGCCCTCTGTGGCCCGCCCAGGCGTCCGCCACCCTTGCGGCGCTGACGCACCCCCTTCTTCCGAAAGCCCCCGCCATGAGCCTCCAATGCGGCATCGTCGGCCTGCCCAACGTCGGCAAGTCGACCCTCTTCAACGCCCTGACCAAGGCCGGCATCGCCGCCGAGAACTACCCCTTCTGCACCATCGAGCCCAATGTGGGCGTGGTGGAACTGCCCGACCCGCGCCTGACCCAGCTCGCGGCCATCATCAAGCCCGAACGCGTGGTGCCGGCCATCGTGGAGTTCGTGGACATCGCCGGCCTGGTGGCCGGCGCCAGCAAGGGGGAAGGCCTGGGCAACCAGTTTCTGAGCCACATCCGCGAGACCGATGCCATCGTCAACGTGGTGCGCTGCTTCGAGGATGAGAACGTCATCCACGTGGCCGGCAAGGTGGACCCCATCGCCGACATCGAGGTCATCCAGACCGAGCTGTGCCTGGCCGACCTCTCCACCGTGGAAAAGGCCCTGGTGCGCCACACCAAGGTAGCCAAGGCCGGCGGCGACAAGGAGGCGCAGCGCCTGGTGGACGTGCTGAAGAAGTGCGACGCCACGCTGAACGAGGGCCGCCCCGTGCGCAGCATCGACTTCAGCAAGGAAGAGCGCGCCGTGCTCAAGCCGCTGTGCCTGATCACCGCCAAGCCCGCCATGTTCGTGGGCAACGTGGCCGAAGACGGCTTCGAGAACAACCCCTTCCTGGAGCGGCTGCGCGAGTACGCCGCCAAGCAGAACGCCCCCGTGGTGGCCATCTGCGCCAAGACCGAGGCCGAGCTGGCCGACATGGCCGACGAGGACCGCCTGCTGTTCCTGCAGGAGATGGGGCAGGACGAGCCCGGCCTGAACCGCCTGATCCGCGCGGCTTTCAAGCTGCTGGGGCTGCAGACCTATTTCACCGCCGGCCCGAAGGAAGTACGCGCCTGGACCATCCACATCGGTGACACCGCCCCGCAGGCCGCGGGCGTGATCCACACCGATTTCGAGCGCGGTTTCATCCGCGCCCAGACCATCGCGTTTGACGACTACATCGCCTGCAAGGGCGAATCAGGCGCCAAGGACGCCGGCAAGATGCGCGCCGAAGGCAAGGAGTACGTGGTCAAGGACGGCGACGTGCTGAACTTCCTGTTCAACGTCTGAGCCTGGGCGCTGGCAGGGCGCTCCGTCCAGCGCATCACCTCAGCGCAAGCGGGGGCTCAGTCGAACATGTCCGGCTCGGTGCGCACGAGGTCGTTCCAGATGGTCTGGAAGTGCAACCAGCCGATGTACTCGCTGCCCACGTGCTCGCGGCTGTAGCGTGAGCGGTCCGGCGGCACCAACTTGGGCGTGACCCCTGTGGCCTCCACCAGCAACTGCTGGTGGCAGCAGCGCTCCAGCGCGATGAACCAGAAGGCGGCCGCCTCGATGCTGTGGCGGCTGGCTGTGAACAGGCCATGGTTCTGGTGGATGGCGGCCTTCACGCCCTTGAACCAGTCGGCCACCTTGGGGCCGGCGTCATCTTCCACCGCCACCTGCCCGGCCTCGTCGTTGATGACCACGTGGTCCTCGAAGAAGGCGGCCACGTCCTGCGAGATGGGCGCCAGCGGCTTGCCCAGCGCCGCAAAGGCCGTGCCGTACAGCGTGTGTGCATGGCACATCGCCACGATGTCGGGGTGGGCCTCGTGCACGGCGGCGTGCAGCACGAAGCCGGCGCGGTTGACCGCGTAGTCGCCCTCCACCACCTGGCCGCGGTGGTCCACCAGGATGAGGTTGGACACCTTGACCTGGCGAAAGTGCACCGCCATCGGGTTGGTCCAGTACAGATGCGGGCGCTCGGGGTCGCGGATGGTCAGGTGGCCGGCAAAGCCGTAGTCAAAGCCCTGCCGCGCAAAGGCCCGGCAGGCGCCCACCAGGCGCTCCTTCAGGTACTGCCGCTCACGCGCCACGTCATCGAAAGTCGGGCGGCCCGGGAACATCAGCCCCGGCTGGCTGGGCTGGTAGATGTTCTCGCGCGCTTCGGTCAGGGGATCGAAGCGGAATTCCTTCTGGGCGGCGGCCGTGAGCTTTTCGAGGAGGGCGGACATGGTCAGGGCACCTGTGGGCGAGAGGGGTCGGCAGGACGGTAGTCCTTATTCTGAACGTTTCAGGACATCACCTGCCGATCACCTGCCGCAATGCCGTACGGAGCAACTGCAAGCCCTCATCGACCTCGGCTTCGCTGATCGTCAAGGCTGGCATGAAGCGAAGCAGGTGGGGCCGTGGCGCGTTGAGCAGCAGGCCCACGGGCGTCAGGTCCCGCGCCGCGGCCACCACCTCGTGGGCGATGTCCGAGGGCAGCACCAGGGCGCGCAGAAGCCCGGCCCCTCGCTCACCCGGAAGGCCGTGATCCTTCGCGAGGGCCTGCAAGCCCCGGGAAAGCTGGTCTGCGCGCTGCCGCACGCCGTGCAGGAATTCGTCCCGGCACACCTCGTTCACGACGGCCAGGCCCACCGCCGCCATCAACGGGTTGCCGCAGTAGGTGCCGCCCTGGTCGCCGGGCTCGAAGCAGTTGAGCTCCTCCTTGCACAGCAGGGCGGCCAGCGGCACGCCGCCGCCGATGCCCTTGGCCAGGGTCATCACGTCGGGCTCGATGCCGAACAGCTCGTAGGCAAACGCACGCCCGCACCGGCCGATGCCGGTCTGCACCTCGTCCACGATCAGCAGCACCTGACGCTCGGCCGTCAGCGCCCGCAGCTCGCGCACGAAACCCGGGTCGGCCAGTTGCACGCCGCCTTCGCCCTGCACCAGTTCCATCATCAGCGCCACGGTCTGCGGCGTGATCGCGCGTTCCACCGAGCCGATGTCGTTGAGCCGCGCCTTGGCAAAGCCGCCTGGCATGGGCGGGTACAGGCGGTCCCAGCCCGGCTTGCCCGAGGCGCTCATCATCGCCAGGGTGCGGCCATGGAAGCCGTCCTCGAAGCCGATGATCTCGAAGGCGCCACCTCGTGCCCTGCTGCCCCAGCGCCGCGCCAGCTTCACCGCACCTTCGTTGGCCTCGGCCCCCGAACTCGCCAGGAACACCCGGTCAAAGCAACTCAAGGCCACCAGCCGCTCGCTCAGGGCCAGCATCGGGCGGTTGAAGAAGGCGGGGCTCGGGTTGATCAGGCGCGCGGCCTGGTCGGCCAGGGCCTGGGCGATCAGGGCCGGGCTGTGGCCCAGGCAGTTGACGGCCCAGCCCTGCACGAGGTCCAGGTAGCGCCGGCCCTGCTCGTCCACGAGAAAGGAACCCCGACCCTCGACGAAGACCGTCTCAGGCCGCGAGGTGATGGTGATGAGGTGGCGTCCAAGTTCGGTCATCGCGGAGCGCTCCAGGCGTGCGGGGGGTTCGTGGACCATAGCTTGCAGCAGCCGATGAAAGGCCGCCATGACGCTGTTCCCTCTTTTTCTGCCGAACCGCCGGGCGTGCGGATGCGTCATAGTCCGCCCATGGCCTGCCGCATCGCTTTCGTGCTGTTTCCCGGTTTCCAGCAACTGGACCTGGCCGGGCCCATGGCCGTTTTCGAGGTGGCGCGGCTGGCGCGGCCGGGCAGCTACACCTGGCGACTGGTGTGCAGCACACCGGGTGCAGTGCGCAGCAGCGCGGGGGTGCATTGGCCCGTGCAGGCCCTGCCCCGCCGGCTGAAGGATGTGGACCTGGTGATGGTCATTGGCGGCGATGGCGTGGACGCGGCCTGCCGGGATGCGCGGCTCATGGCCTGGCTGGCGCGAGCCGGCCGTTCAGGCCCGCGCATCGCCAGCATCTGCAGCGGCAGCATCGTGCTGGCCGGGGCCGGTCTGCTCAACGGCCGGGCGGCCACGACCCACTGGTCCCGCAGCCGGCAGTTCGCGACCGAGTTTCCGGCCGTGCAACTGCAACCCGACCGCATCTTCGTGCGCGAGCCCGCGGCGGGGCATGGGGTGGCTCGTCAGCCCGAGGTCTGGACCAGCGCCGGCATGACCGCGGGCATCGATCTGTGCCTGGCGCTGGTGGAACGCGACCATGGCGAGGACCTGAGCCGGGAGGTAGCGCGCCAGCTGGTGGTGGAGCGACGACGGCCTGGCGGGCAGTCGCAGTTCTCACCGCTGCTGGACCTGCAGCGCCCGGACGGGCGTTTCGGCGCCTTGCTGGAGCACATCCGGCAGCACCTGCGGGAGGACCACCGGGTGGACGATCTGGCCGCCCGCGCCTGCATGAGCCCGCGCCACTTCGCGCGGTGCTTCAGGGAGGAGACCGGGACCACCCCCGCACACGCCGTGGAGCGCTTGCGCGTGGAAGCCGCACGGGCGGCCCTGGAAAGCGGCCTACCCTCCGTTCAGCGCATCGCGCAGGACTTCGGCTTCGGCAACACCGAACGCATGCGACGCTCGTTCCAGCGGCTGCTGGGCCGGGCGCCTGCGGCGTTTAGGAAGGTGCGCAACCAGGCTGGGGCGGGGTCTGCTCCTGCGCCCCGACGGTTCACGACGTCAGCGGCGTGAAGTCGTAGCCGGTGCCGCGCGGCGTCAGCCGCCCGATGCCCGGCAGGGTCAGGTGATAGCCAGCCAGCAGCAGGTTCTCCCGCACCACCATTTCCATGGTGGCGCGGCGCACCTTGCGCGCAGCCTCGGCGTCGGCGTCGAACATGACCGCCCAGTCGGGGTTGCGCACGAAGAGGGGCGCGATATTGGTGGTGTCGGCCCAGTACATCAGCTTCTGGCTGCCGCCATCGATGATGAACGTGGTGTGGCCGGCCGTGTGGCCGAAAGCCGGCAGCGAGCGGATGCCCGGGAGCAGGTCGCGGCCGGGCTCGAAGCGCTCCACCGTCTGGGCCACGGGGCCGAACACGCGCCGGACCGCCTGGAAGTTGCCGCGCGCCGCGGCAGGCGCGGCATTCATGCGGGCATCGTCCATCCACCAATCCCACTCGGGCGCCGGCACCAGCATGCGGGCGTTGGGAAAGGTCAACTTGCCGTCCTTGTCGCGCAGGCCGTTGATGTGGTCGCCATGGAAGTGGCTGAGGATCACGGTGTCGATCTGCGAAGGCTGCAAGCCGGTGGCCTTCAGGCTGTCGAGCATGCGCCCGGAGGTCGGTGCACCGAAGGTGCCGTTGCCTCCATCGAAGATCACGTTGCGGCCACCCATCTGCACCAGGAACGGGGTGAAGGGCACGGTCACCTTGTCGGTCGGCAAGCCTGCGTCCTTCAGAGCGGCCTGCACCTGGGGCAGCGTGGCGTTGCGCACGAAGCCTTCCACCAACGGGCGGTCTACGAAGCCGTCAGGCAGCGAGGTGATGGTGGCATTGCCGAAGCGCACGCGGGCCACACCCGGCGCCAGCGTGCTGACCACTGGCGCAGAGGGTGTCAGAGCCAAGCCTGAGCAGCCGTACAGCGAGGCGCCGGCGGCGGAAGCGCCAGCGGCAAGGAAGAAGCGACGGGACAGCGACATGGGAACGATCTCCTGGCAGGGCCACAAAAGGACACCCCATTACATCCTGTCCGCGAACCTTGAGCGAATCGCGCGGAATCGGGGTTTTCTCCAGGGTAGCAACTCCCCAGGTGTCATGCCCCCGGACCCCGTGCGCCTACAGGTCCAGCACGCGCGGCTTGAAGCGGCGGTCGTCGCGGAACAGAAACACTTCGCTGAACTTCCAGGGACGGGGCAGGTGCGAGACGTCGCCGAACGGCGCTGCACGCTGGACTGCCTCGATGGCCAGTTGTACCGTGTCGCGGGCCTGGCTGGGCTGGCGCTGCACCATGATGCGGCGCACGGAACCATCGGCATTGAGTTCCACCTCCAGCACCGGAATGGCCAGCAGCGGCTCCGGCACGGCACCGGTGTAGGTGCCGCTCGGGTTGGCCTGCACGAGACGGCGGCCCGCATGCAAGCGGAACTCGTCCCAGTTGCGGTACGGCGTACTGGAAACCGCCGGGGGACGAGGGGGCGTGACAGTCGACGGCGCTGGAGGCAGGGCAGACGACGGCGCTGGAGGCGAGGCAGACGACGGTGCTGGAGGCAAGGCAGCCGACGGCGCCTGAGGCAAGGCAGGTGTCGGGGTCTGCGGTGAAGCGCACGCCGCCAATGCCAGCACCCCGATGAGCGACACGCGCTGCCATGCGCAGGGCGTCGGCCCGGCGTTGCCGTGGGGCCGGCCTGGTGCCTGCGAGTCGCGGGCGGCCACAGCGCCGCGTTGATGGGTGTCCATGTGGTCCACGAAAAGTCTCCTCGAGACTCGGGAGCATAGGGAACCCCGCCACCCCGCACAAGCCTCGAAGACCCTGAAGCGGCTGGCGGGCCCTGGCGTCTGGCGCAGGAGCCCAAGGGTCAAAGCAGCCACGCCCCGGGCTTGCGCGCATGCTTGAGTGCTGCGGTAAGCGCTCTTGCGTCAAAGGCGAGGACGAGGACCGGTTTGAAATTAACATCGTCATCCATGCGCATCAGCCCACAGGAACGATCAAGCATCCGGCGCGCCACGGAGGAAGTGGCAGGCGCTGGGGCACGAGCGCTGCTGTTCGGCTCGCGCGTGCATGACGACCTTCGGGGCGGTGACATCGACCTGCTCGTGGAACTGCCCGCACCCGCCAAGGATGCTTTGGGGCTGGCGGTTCGTATTGCGGCACGCATTCAGCGCCAGATCGGCCTACGCAAGATCGATGTCTTGATTGCGGATCCGGCCTCGCCAGACTCACCCCTGCTGCGTCAAGCGCGGCAAGACGCCGTGGCGGTATGACATCCAACCCTCTTCGCAAGCCGCCCGACGAGCGCTTGCGGTTTCTGGCGGAAACCGTGCTGGCAGAGGCTGCATTGCTGATGAGCACGGATGTCCGGCTGTTCTCCGTTCCCATGACGCCGGACCGCGCGGAATCACTGAGGGCGGACCAAGATCTGGCAGAACGAGTCGATGCGTTCGTCGCCCGGTTCGGGCGTTTGCAGGACACGCTGGGCGACAAACTTCTTCCCCGTCTGCTGGAGTGGCTGGCCGAACCCGTCGGCCCAGCCATCGACAACCTCGCCCGAGCCGAGAGGCTGGACCTGATTCGCTCCGGAGAAGAATGGATCGAAGCCCGCCAACTGCGCAACTTCATGATCCATGAATACGTTCGCGACTCGGCCACACTGGCATCGGCGCTCCAGCGGGGCCATGGCACCGTGGAGATGCTGACCCAGGCCGCCGTGGCGATGGCCAATGCCTGCGGTGTCACCTCACATAGGCCGTGACTTCATAGGGCAGTTCCAGGCAGACGCTCCACTTGTGGATCACCTTCACGCCAGCCTCGTGCAGCGAGGTCGCAGGACGTCTACAGGGAGGGATTGATCAAGAACTTGGCACCCGTGGAGCGCTTGCCGTAGACGGCGATCGCCTCCATCTGCAAGGCGCCGGCCAGCGAGACTTCGTGCGCGTAGTGGCTGGCGAAGGTGGTGGTCAGCTCAGCCGCCACGCGCTCGCGCAATGTGTGCGCCGCGGCGGGGCCGATCTTTTGCAGGAACAGGAACAGCAACCAGCCACCCATGCCCCAGGAGAAGCCGAAGTTGCGCACCACTTCGGTGGGCGCGGTGTCCAGCGTGCCGTAGAGGTAGACCTGCTTGTGCGTCGGTGATCCGTAGCGGCTGTAGACCTGGGCGTTGCGGCTGAGCGCGGCCTCCATGCACGTGAGGATCTGACCGGCCAGCCGGCCGCCGCCCAGGGCATCGAAGGCGATGGTCGCGCCAGTGGCCGCGATGGCGTCGGTCAGCTCGGCCATGAAATCAGGTGAGTCGGTGCTGCAGACAAACTTCGCGCCCTGCGCCTTGAGCAGATCCACCTGCTCTTGCTTGCGCACGATGTTGACCAGCCCGACGCCGTCTTGAAGGCAGATGCGGTTGAGCATCTGCCCCAGGTTGGAGGCCGCCGCCGTGTGCACCAGCGCGCTGTGGCCTTCGCTCTTCATCGTCTCCACCATGCCCAGCGCGGTGAGCGGGTTGACGAAGCAACTGGCGCCTTGCGCCGGCGTGGCGTCGTCGGGAAGCCGCAGGCACTGCTCGGCGGGGATGCAGCGGTACTGCGTGTACATGGCGCCGCCCATGAGGGCCACCTTCTTGCCCAGCAGGGCCTGGGCGGCCGCCGCGCTGCCGGCCTTGACCACCGTGCCTGCACCTTCATTGCCCACAGGCAGCGACTGATCAAACCGCCCGGCCATGGCCTTCAAGGACTTTTCGGGCACCTGGGCGTGGATCACCGGGCGCTCGGCGCTGCCGCCAGCCCGGGCCGTGCCCATGTCAGCAGCGCCAAAAAGCAGCCCCAGGTCGGACGGGTTGATGGGCGTGGCTTCCATGCGCACCAGCACCTCGTCGGCCGCCGGTTGAGGCACCTCGACTTCGACCAGCGAGACTTCGAGGTCGCCGGTGCTGCGGATCAGCGAGCGCAGTTGCAAGGCCGTGTGGGGAATGGAGGGGGTCATGGTGTGTGCTTTCATCCCGGGGGACATCGATTCAGTGAGAAGCTGCAGCAAGAAGTATGTGCGCGTCCACCGGGTGAATCACCATCGCAGGGACCCTGCGCCCGGGTCAGGCGGCGGGGTTGCCCGCAGCGCCCGCGCGGCGCAAAGGCTCTTCGCGAATCGGCAGATGCACCAGCGCCGCGCCCACGGCCAGCAGGATGTCGACGTACCAGATCCAGTCGTACGACCCGGTGGCCTCGAACACCTGGCCGCCCAGCCAGGCTCCCAGGAAGCCGCCGATCTGGTGCGAGAACATGACGATGCCGAACAGCGTGGCCATGTTGGCCGGCCCGAAGAACTTCGCCACCAGGCCCGCGGTGGGCGGCACGGTGGACAGGAAGGTCAACCCCATCACCGCGGAGAAGGCCAGCACCACCGGGCCGGTCTTGGGCGCGAGCAGGAACACCAGCACGGCCAGCGCACGCGTGGCATAGACCAGCGACAGCAGCGACTTCATGCGCCAGCGGCCCATGGCCCAGCCCGCGGCCACGCTGCCGACGATGTTGAAGAGACCCAACAGAGCCAACGACCAGCCGGCCCAGGCGGTGGGCAGCCCACAGGACGCAATGACACCCGGCAGGTGCGTGGCGAGAAACGCCACATGAAAGCCACAGACGAAGAAGCCGGCACCCAGCAGCAGGTAGCTGCGGTTGCGAAACGCGTCGCGTAGGGCTTCGCGCGTGCTCAAGACCTTCTGGCCAGCGGGTGCGGCCTGCAGCGAGTTGCCGCGCAGCAGGAATGCCGCCGGCAGGCACAGCAACACCAGCAGGCCCATCACCTGCATCGCAGGAGCCCAGCCCAGACCCACGATCAGCGTGGCCGCAATGGGCGCCAGGGCGAACTGGCCGAAGGAGCCGCCGGCGTTGACGATGCCCGCGGCCAGCCCCCGGCGTTCGGGTGGGATCAGCCGCGTGGTGGCGGCCATCAGCACGGCCGGCCCGGCCATGCCCGCACCGCCCGCCGACAGCACACCGATGGCCAGGATCAGCCCCCAGGTACTGGTCATGTAGGGGGTGATGAAGGTGCCTGCGGCCACCAGCAGCGCGCCGATGAAGAGCACACGCCCGGCGCCGATCTTGTCGGCCATGACGCCTGCGAATGGCTGCGTGAGCCCCCACCACAGCTGCCCGAACGCGAAGGCCAGGCTGATGCTGGCAAGGCCCAGGCCGGTGGCGGTGTTCAGCGGCGACAGGAACAGCCCCATGGTCTGGGGCGTGCCCATGGTCAGCGCGAAGGTGCCCGCCGCGGCCAGCAGTACCAGCCACAAGGCGGTGCGTTTGCTTTCTGTCATTCGTGTTCCGTGTGCAAGTCGGAGCCACGCCTTGCATGAGCGCGGCCAGGGGTGGCGGGTTGGATGGCGCTCATGCGATCGCGCGCCTGACCAGGCGAAAGGTGGTGGCGATGGGTTGCAGGTGCTGGGCCTCGGGCAGGCGGCGGCGGCTGGACACGCGGATGCCCTCGTTGAACAGCATCAGCATGGCGGCCAACTCCTCGGCGCGTGCCGGCGTGGCGCCTGCATCCAGCAGGCAGGCCTGGAAGACGCGTTGCATCTCGCCCATGTGGTGGCTGGCCCGGGTAGCCAGCTCGTCGTCCACGCCGGCCATCTCGAGCACCGTGTTCACCAGCATGCAGCCCCAGTGGGCCTTCGCACCACGCGCACCGACAAAGCTGCGCTCGAAGAAGTCTTGCAGGGCGTCCATCGGTGGCCTCTCCGTGCGGGCACGTTGAAGCAGGTCCAGCGTGCGCGCAGCCCACAGGTCCAGGCACTCGATGAAGAACGTGCGTTTGTCGGTGAACGCGGCGTAGAAGCTGCTGCGCCCGATGCCCATGGTCTGCAGCAGCTCGGCCAGCGTGGTGGCCTGGTAGCCCTGGCGCCAGAACAGCGACAGCGCACGGTTCACGGCTTGGGGTCGGTCGAATTCAATGGGGCGGGCCACGCTTGCATTCTGGACCGAAAGGTTCACAATAGCAAGGCAGCCTCGTCAAGGACACGCCGTGAACAAACCCGTCTGCCTGATCCTCGGTGCCGGTGCCGGCATCGGCGGCCACGTGGCCAAGCGCTTCGCACGAGAGGGTTACCACGCCTGCCTGGCGCGCCGCACTGACCAAGCTGGGCTGGGCCGGCTGGTGGCAGAGATCGAGGCTGAAAACGGCTCGGCCAGCGGCTTCATGCTCAATGCAGCGGAAGAAGGCAGCATCGAGCAGTTGGTGACCCATATCGAGGCCCAGGTCGGCCCGATTGGCGTGGCGGTGTTCAACCTCGGCGCGCAGATTGGCGACCGGGGCCTGGCCAGCACCACGCTCAAGCAGTTCGAGATGGGCTGGCGCCTGGCCACCTTCGGCCTGTTCCGCCTGGCGCAGGTGCTGTTCCCGTACATGAAGCAACGCGGCAAGGGTGCGCTGCTGGTCACGTCGGCCACCGCCGCGATGCGCGGCAACGCCGGCCAGCACTCGCACGCTGCGGCCATGGGCGGGCGGCGTATGTTGTGCCAGTCCCTCAACGCCCAGT
>CANHVY010000031.1 GCA_947464185.1 Burkholderiales bacterium | reverse complement strand
GATGCGGTAGCTCTCGTCCAGGTAGGGGTCGTTGATCAGGCCCTTCCAGCCCACGGTGGTGCGGGGCTTCTCGAAGTACACGCGCATCACCACCTCCAGGGTGTCGGCGTACTTCGCGCGTTCGGCCTTGAGGCGGCGCGCGTACTCGAGCGCGGCGGCCGGGTCGTGGATCGAGCACGGCCCGATGATCACGAGCAGGCGGTCGTCCTCGCCGTGCAGGATGCGGCGCACGGCCTGGCGCGTGTCGCCCACGAGCTTCTCCACCGCGGTGCCCGCGATGGGGAAGAACTTGATGAGGTGTTCCGGCGGCGGCAAGGGCGTCACGTCCTTGATGCGCTGGTCATCGGTCTGGCTGGTCTTCTCGCTGTGCGCATACCAACCCTCGCTGGTGGCGGTGTTGCGGTTCGGCATCTGGGGCTCCTGGTGATGGCTGGGGTTGGGGATGGAGTCGCGGGGTTGCGGTGGTGCGTTCAGCGGGTGACAGGCGAAAAAAAACCGCCGGGGACTCCGGCGGTTTTGTTGGGTCTGGCGCGCTGTGTCTGCTTATGCGCTGGCCTCTCCAACCGCCGGGCGGTGCGAGATCCAAAAGTACGCAAAGCAAAACGAAGCGGGCAAACGCATGCAGTGAATGTAGCATGGGCTTTCCTGGGGCCTGTCCGGTGCTTGTCCGGGGCGTCCCGGGGCCTTCCTGGGGCGTTCCTCGGGCGCCGTCGGCGCGGGGCGGGCTATCCTGCGCACCGATGACCCCGTTGCCGCGGCCTGCAGTCCCTCCGGTTTCCTCACTTGATGATGTGTCGCCCGATCTCCAACCCCCCTCGCGCATGGGACGGCGAAGCCTGTGCCTGCGCCTGTGCCTGTGGAGCGCAGGGGTGGCGGCCTTCAGACCCTTCCCCCCTGCGCTGGCTCGCGCCACCGCTGACGTGAATCCCGCTCCGTCCCGCCTTCTGGACCCTGCACGCCTGGCCCTGATCGACCAGGCCTTGGCTGCCGCAGTGCGTGCGGGGCAACTGCCAGGGGCCGTGGTGCGGGTGGAGCGCCTGGGTTCCGGCCGTGGCGCCGACACGGCACGTGAGGCCTACGAGCGCGCTGTCGGCCTCAAGGCCCTGGAGCCCGCGCCCGAGCCCCTGGACGCCGCCACCGTCTACGACTGCGCCTCGCTCACCAAGGGGGTGGTCACCGCGGCCGTGTTCGCGCGCTTGATGCAGGATGGCGCGGTGCAGCCCGACACCGCTTTGCGCGCCCTGCTGCCCCGCTTTGAGAGCGACCGTGGCGGTGCGCCCATCACGGTGGGCCAGCTGCTCACCCACACCTCGGGCTTACCTGCCGGGTTGCCGCTGCAGCCCGCCTGGAGTGGACCGCAGTCCGCTCAGGCGCTCGCGGCCACGCGCAAGCCCACGCACCCGCCGGGCACGTTCTTTCGCTATTCCGACGTGAACTTCATCCTGCTGGGGCAGATCGCGCAGCGCGTCACCGGCCAGGGGCTGGACGCGCTGGCTCACGCCTGGTTCTTCCAGCCGCTGGGCATGCGCGACAGCGGCTTTCGGCCGCTGGCCGACCCGCAGGCCTGGGCCCGGGTGCCGCGTGAGCGCATCGCCCCCACGGAGTGGGACGGCGAGATCGGTGCCGCATCGCCTCCGCCCGGGACGCCCATGCTGCGCGGCCAGGTGCACGACCCCACCGCGCGCCGCATGGGCGGGGTGGCGGGCCACGCGGGGCTGTTCAGCACGGCCGCCGACCTGGCGCGCTTTGCCCGCATGATCTTGCAAGGCGGCGAACTGGAGGGTGCGCGGGTGCTGACGCCCGAGGCGGTGGCTCGGATGACCGTCGTGGCCACGCCACGGGGCCTGCCCGAGCAACGCAGCCTGGGCTGGGACATCGATTCGCCGTTCTCGCGTGCGCGCGGCAGGGGCTACCCGCGGGGCAGCTTCGGCCACACCGGCTTCACCGGCTGCTCACTCTGGATCGACCCCTTCTCGCGCACCTTCCACGTGCTGCTGTCCAACCGGGTGCATCCCCGCACGCGCGAGAGCATCGTGGCGCTGTACGAGGACGTGGGCACCCGGGCGGCGGACGCCGTGATGGGCTTCGATTTCGAGCGCCTGCGCGGGCCGGTGCCCCCGCGCTGAGGCGCAAGTTCTCAGCCCTCAGCCGCCAGGGCTGAACGCTGAGGGCTCAGGGCTCAGGCCGTGCCGCCCACCGTCAGCCGCTCGATGCGCAGCGTGGGCTGGCCCACGCCCACGGGCACGCTCTGGCCTTCCTTGCCGCACACGCCCACGCCGGTGTCCAGCGCCATGTCGTTGCCGATCATGCTGATGCGCTTGAGCGACTCCGGCCCGTTGCCCACCAGCGTGGCGCCCTTGACGGGGTAGAGGATGCGGCCGTTCTCCACCCAGTAGGCCTCACTGGCGGAGAACACGAACTTGCCGTTGGTGATGTCGACCTGCCCGCCGCCGAAGTTGGTGGCGTACAGGCCGCGCTTGACGCTGGCCAGGATTTCCTCCTGGCTCTTGTCGCCGCCCAGCATGTAGGTGTTGGTCATGCGCGGCATGGGCACGTGGGCGTAGCTTTCGCGCCGGCCGTTGCCCGTGGGCTGCACGCCCATGAGGCGCGCGTTCATACGGTCCTGGATGTAGCCCTTGAGGATGCCGTCCTCGATCAGCACGTTCTTCTGCGAGGCATAGCCCTCGTCGTCGACGTTGAGCGAGCCGCGCCGGTCGGCGAGCGTCCCGTCGTCCAGCACGGTGACGCCCTTGGAGGCCACACGCTGGCCGATGCGCCCGGCAAACACGCTGGAGCCCTTGCGGTTGAAGTCGCCCTCCAGGCCGTGGCCCACGGCCTCGTGCAGCAGCACGCCCGGCCAGCCCGGGCCCAGCACCACGGTCAGCTCGCCTGCGGGGGCCGGGCGGCTGTCCAGGTTGGTCAGGGCCCCATGCACGGCCTGGTCCACATAGCTGCGGATCACCTCGTCGGTGAAGTGCTCCAGGCCGAAGCGACCGCCACCGCCGCCGCTGCCCATCTCGCGCCGCACTTCGCCGGTCACGGTCTGCTCGGCGATCACCGTCACGCTCAGGCGTACCAGGGGCCGCACATCGGCCGCGCGCGTGCCATCGGCACGCGCCACCAGCACCACGTCGTGCTCGGCCGCCAGCCCGGCCATCACCTGCACGATGCGCGGGTCCTTGGCGCGGGCCATCTTCTCCACCCGTTCCAGCAAGGCCACCTTGGCTGTGCTGTCCAGCGTGGCAATGGGGTCGGCCGGGGCGTACAGCAGCCGGCTGCCCGCCACCTTCGGCGTCTTGCCCACCTTGATGCGGCGGTTCTGGCCGGCGGCGGCGATGGTGCGCACGGTGCGGGCGGCGTCCAGCAGCGAGGCCTCGGACAGGTCGTCCGAGTAAGCGAACGCCGTCTTCTCGCCCGCCACGGCGCGCACGCCCACGCCCTGGTCGATGCTGAAGCTGCCGCTCTTGACGATGCCTTCTTCCAGGCTCCAGCCCTCGTGGCGCGTGGTCTGGAAGTACAGGTCGGCGTCATCGATGCGGTGCTGCGAGATCAGGCCCAGCGCCTGCTGCAGCGTGGCCTCGCTCAGGCCGAAGGGTTCGAGCATCAACGCCTGCGCCGTGGCCAGGCGCTCGAGGGTGGGTTCGCGGGAGATCATGGCGGGGGCTTTCGGTGGGTGATCCACTTGAACCGTTCACCCTGAGCTTGTCGAAGGGCTTCGACGGGCTCAGCCCGAACGGTATTTCAAGAAAACGGATTCCGGATGAATGAATCAATGCGTCAATAAGTCAATCATGCATCACCCTGGTGGCTGACGTTCAGGCGTGGGGGTTTCGCAGACCGACCGTCGCGCAGCTTCAAGGCCGCTTCATAAAGCGCATTGCGCCCCTGCCCCGTGAGGGTGGCGGCCAGCCCCACGGCCTGCTTCACGGGCAGCTCGGCCAGCAGCACCTGCAGCACCTTCAGCGTCTCGTCGGGCAAGGCATCGTCCGCGGGCGTCACAGGGGCCAGGCTGTGCACCACCAGGACGAACTCGCCGCGGCCGCGGTTCGGGTCGGCCGCCAGCCAGGCGGGCAGTTCGGCAGCGGGTAGCGTGACCACGGTCTCGAACTGCTTGGTGAGTTCGCGGCACAGCGTCACCGCGCGCCGGCCCAGCTGCTCGGCCAACACGGTCAGGAGGGCTTCGATGCGGTGGGGTGCCTCGAACAGCACCTGCTGGTCCAGGCAGGCCGCCACGGCCTGCACCGCTGCGCGGCGCTCGCCGCCCTTGGCCGGCAGAAAGCCCACGAAGCGAAAGCCCGGGGCCGCGGCATCACCGGCCACGCTGACCGCGGCCAGCGCGCTGCTGGCCCCGGGAATGGGCACGCTGCGCAGGCCGGCCTGGCGCACGGCTGCGACCAGCGCCGCTCCGGGGTCGGAGACGGCCGGCGTGCCGGCGTCGCTGACGTAGGCCACGCGCCGGCCTTCAGCCAGCAGGCCGATGACGCGCCCTGCGGCGGTGTTCTCGTTGTGCTCGTGCAGCGCCAGCAGCGGCTTGTCCAGCCCCAGGTGGCGCAGCAGGGCGCCGGTGTGGCGGGTGTCCTCGCAGGCGATGGTGTCGGCCAGCGCCAGCACATGCAGCGCGCGCAGGCTCAGATCGGCCAGGTTGCCGATGGGGGTGGCCACCACGTATAAGGCGCCTGCCGGATACTGCTGCGCACCCGCGGCCAGGGCGGCCGCGTGCAGCAGGGTGGGGGCGTCGATGGTCAAGAGGTGGGGTGGTGTGGGCAGCCCTGGCGAGGCCGGGAACCTGGCGGAGACGCTGGCACTGCAGCACCTGCAGCACGCCGGCTTGCGCTTGGTGCAGCGCAATTATCGGGTGGCCCGCGGACCCGGCGCGCGGGCCGGCGAGATCGACCTGATCATGCGCGAGCCTGACGGCACCATCGTGTTCGTGGAGGTGCGCTCGAGGGCGGCGCCTGCAGGCGAGCCGGGCGCAGCGCGCAGCGTGGAGAACTTCGGCGGCGCAGCTGCCAGCGTGGGCAGCGTCAAGCAGCGGCGCATCGTGTACGCCGCGCAGCACTGGCTGATGCGCCAGGCGGCTTTGCCGCCCTGCCGCTTCGATGTGGTTGCCTTGGACGGGGCTCACCTGCAGTGGTTGAAGGCGGCCTTCGATGCCGGGTGATGTCCTGGGTGGGGTGCTGCGTGGGGTGCCGGGTGAGGTGCGGGGAACTTTTGGTGCAACCCCGTGTCATATGATGAATGTCCATGCTTGAGCAGCGTATCCAGCAGCAATTCTTCGAGGCCGCCGACCTGCTCAGCCAGGCGGCTCAAGGGTTGTCCCGGCCCGTGGCGGACGCTGTCCAGGCGCTCGCGGTGTGCGTCACCAGTGGCGGCAAGGTGCTGGTGGCCGGCAGCGATGTGGGTGCCGGCCTGGCGCCCGTGCTGGCCGCCACCTTGACCGGGCGCTTTGAGCGAGACCGCCCGCCGCTGGCCGCCCTGGCCCTGCGCGATGACAGCCTGCAGAGCCTGGCGCAGCAGGTGCGCGCCCTGGGGCAGCCGGGAGACCTGCTGTTGGTGCTGGACGCCGGAGCCGATGGCCAGCGCCTGCGTGAGGCTGCTGCGGCGGCCCGCGCGCTGGACATGACGGTGGTGGCCCTGACCGGCCCCGAGGCCGGCGAGTGGCGCGGTCTGCTCACCGACACCGACGTCTTGCTGACCGTGCCGCATGACCGCCCGGCCCGCGTGGCCGAGGCACAGCTGGTGGTGCTGCACGCCTTGTGCGACGCCGTGGACCTTCAACTCATGGGTGAACTGGACTCCTGATCATGAACACGAACGACTTTCCCCTGTCCCGCGGCGCCCGCGCCGCGCGCGTGGCCCTGCTGGCGCTGACGGCCGCCAGCGTGCTGCCCGCCTGCGCTCCGGTGCTCGTGGGGGGCGCCATGGTGGGCGGCGCCCTGGCCAGCGTGGACCGCCGTACCGCTGGTACGCAGGTGGAAGACCAGGCCATCGAACTCAAGGCCGCGGCGCGTGTGCGCGAGATCGCCAACGACCAGGCCAACGTGAACGCCACCAGTTACAACCGCATCGTGCTGCTGACGGGAGAGGTGCCTGACGCCGCCACCCGAGGCGCAGTGGAGCAGGCCATCGGCCGCATCGAAGGCGTGCGCTCGGTGGTCAACGAGCTCGCCGTGATGGGCAGAACCACCCTGACCGCACGCTCCAACGATGCCGTGCTGTCGGCCCGCGTGAAGGCCGGCTTCATCGATGCCAAGGATTTGCAGGCCAACACCATCAAGGTGACCACCGAGCGCGGCGTGGTGCACCTGATGGGCCGCGTCTCCGAGCGCGAGGCCGATCGCGCCGTGGCGGTGGCGCGCAGCGTGCCCGGGGTGCAGAAGGTGGTCAAGGTCTTCGAGATCCTGACCGAGGCCCAACTGGCCGATCTGCTGAAGAGCGCCGGGCAGGAACCCAAGAAGTAGCCCGGCAAGCCACCGGGCTTCATGCACTCAGGTCGGGTGCCTGTCTCGCGCGTTCATTTCGCGCGCCTGCGTCACGCCCTCACTTCAGGCGCGTGATCAGGCTGGAGGTGTCCCAACGCTGGCCGCCGGCCGTCTGCACATCGGCATAGAACTGGTCCACCAGCGCCGTCACCGGTAGCTTGGCGCCGTTGCGCCGGGCCTCTTCCAGCACCAGCCCCAGGTCCTTGCGCATCCAGTCCACGGCGAAGCCGAAGTCGAACTTGCCGTCCACCATGGTCTTGCCCCGGTTGTCCATCTGCCAGCTTTGGGCTGCGCCCTTGCCGATGACGTCCAGCACCAGCTTCATGTCCAGCCCGGCGCGCAGGCCGAAGGCGATCGCCTCCGACAAGCCCTGCACCAGGCCGGCGATGGCGGTCTGGTTGACCATCTTGGCCAGTTGACCGGCCCCGGAGGCCCCCACCAGGGTGACGGCCTTCGAGTAGGCCATGGCGACGGGCTTCATGGCGTTGAAGGCCGCGTCGTCGCCGCCGCACATCACCGTGAGCGCGCCGTTCACTGCGCCAGCCTGCCCCCCCGAGACGGGGGCGTCCACGAAGTGCAGGCCGCGGGCCTGGGCCGTTGCGTAGAGTTCGCGCGCCCCCGAGGCCGAGGCCGTGGTGTGGTCCACGAACAGCGCGCCGGGCTGCATGCCGGCAAATGCGCCCTGCTCGCCCACCGTGACCGAGCGCAGGTCGTCGTCATTGCCCACGCAGGCAAACACGATGTCGGCACCCTGCGCCGCCTGCGCCGGTGTGGCGGCGCTGGTGCCACCGTACTCGGCCACCCACGCGGCGGCCTTGGCGGCTGTGCGGTTGTACACCGTCACCTGGTGCCCGGCGCGCGCGAGGTGCCCGGCCATGGGGTGGCCCATCACGCCCAGGCCGAGGAAGGCCACGCGCAGCGGGGCTATGGGGTCGTAGGTCTTGGAACTCAAGGCATTTTCTC
Source organism: Burkholderiales bacterium (assembly GCA_947464185.1). Lineage (GTDB taxonomy): Bacteria > Pseudomonadota > Gammaproteobacteria > Burkholderiales > Burkholderiaceae_C > Rubrivivax. The sequence goes on along the minus strand of CANHVY010000031.1, from coordinate 40,505 downwards.
CATTCAAGGTCGGTAGGGGCTGCCGGATCTACCCGCCTGCAGGGCGTGGTAGTCCGTGTCTCTCATCACCTTCATGTGCTCGGTGCCACGCGTCAGGTTGGGCTGGCTGCTGCGCTTGCCATTCAACTTGATCTGCAGGCGCAGGTCGTTGACGGAGTCGGCATTGCGAATGGCGTCCTCGTAGCTGATGGCGCCTGCTTCGTACAGGTCGAACAAGGCCTGGTCGAAGGTCTGCATGCCGCTCTCGCGCGAGCGCTTCATAACTTCCTTGACCTCGGTCACCTCGCCCTTGAAGATCAGGTCGGTGATGAGGGGCGAGTTCAGCAGGATTTCGACCGCGGCCACCCGGCCCTGGCCGTCTTCGCGGGGCAACAGGCGTTGCGAGATGATGGCCCGCACGTTCAGCGACAGGTCCATCAGCAACTGCGGGCGCCGATCTTCAGGGAAGAAGTTGACGATGCGGTCCAGGGCCTGATTGGCGTTGTTGGCGTGCAGGGTGGCCAGGCACAAGTGGCCGGTCTCCGACAGGGCAATCGCCTGGTCCATGGTCTCGCGGTCGCGGATCTCGCCCATCAGGATGACGTCGGGCGCCTGGCGCAGCGAGTTCTTCAGTGCCACCGCCCAGTCTTCCGTGTCCAGGCCCACTTCGCGCTGGGTGACGATGCAGTTCTTGTGGTGATGGACGAACTCGATCGGATCCTCCACGGTGACGATGTGGTCCTGCGCGTTCTCATTGCGCCAGTCCACCATCGCCGCCATGCTGGTGGTCTTGCCCGAGCCCGTGCCGCCGGCCAGCACGACCAGGCCGCGACGCGACATCACCACATCCTTGAGGATGGAGGGCAGGCCCATGGCGTCGACGGTGGGGATCTCCGTAGGAATCACGCGCAGCACCAGACCGACCCGGCCCTGCTGCACAAAGGCATTGACCCGGAACCTCCCCAACCCCGCGGGCGAGATCGAGAAGTTGCATTCCTTGGTTCGCTCGAAATCAGCGGCCTGACGGTCGCTCATCACGGCCCGGGCAAGTTGCACCGTATGGGCTGGCGTCAGCGCCTGCGGGCTGAGCTTGACCACCTTGCCGTCCCGCTTGATGGCAGGGGGGAAGTCGGCGGTGAGGAACAGGTCCGAGCCCTTGCGCGCCAGCATCAGCTGCAGCAGGTCGGTGACGAACTTCGAGGCCTGGTCGACTTCCATGGCGTGGGGCGAAAAGGGGGGCGGTGAGCAGGGCTGTGAACAGGGCGGTGGGCGCAGCGTACGGCGGCAGTGGTGTCGAAGCCGGGGGCGAAGGTGGGGGGGGGGGAGGCGGAACCAGGCGGGCAGTGCAAGCCGGGCCTCAGCCGGGGAAATTCTCAGGGATCTTCGCCTTGGAGCGTGCTTCGGCCGTGCTGATGAGGTTACGCCGCACCAGGTCGGCGAGGTTCTGGTCCAGGGTCTGCATGCCCACGGCCTGGCTGGTCTGGATGGCCGAGTACATCTGGGCCACCTTGTTCTCGCGGATCAGGTTGCGCACCGCCGGGGTGCCCAGCAGGATCTCGTGCGCCGCCACGCGGCCCGAGCCGTCCTTGAGCTTGCACAGCGTCTGCGAAATGATGCCCACCAGGCTCTCGGAGATCATGGCGCGCACCATGTCCTTCTCGGCGGCCGGAAAGACATCGATCATCCGGTCCATGGTCTTGGCGGCCGAACTGGTGTGCAGCGTGCCCAGCACCAGGTGCCCCGTCTCGGCTGCCGTGATCGCCAGGCGGATCGTCTCCAGGTCGCGCAGCTCACCCACCAGGATGGCGTCGGGGTCTTCGCGCAGCGCCGCGCGCAGGGCGTTGTTGAAGCTGAGGGTGTGCGGGCCCACCTCGCGCTGGTTCACCAGGCACTTCTTGCTCTCGTGAACGAACTCGATGGGGTCTTCCACGGTCAGGACGTGGCCGTATTCGGTCTCGTTCAAGTGGTTGATCATCGCTGCGAGGGTGGTGCTCTTGCCCGAGCCCGTGGGCCCGGTGACCAGGATCAGCCCGCGCGGCTTGAGGGCCAATTCGGAAAAGATCTTGGGCGCGTTGAGTTGCTCCAGCGCCATGATCTTGCTGGGGATGGTGCGGAACGCTGCGCCAGCGCCGCGGTGCTGGTTGAAGGCGTTGACGCGAAAGCGCGACAAACCCTGGATCTCGAAGCTGAAATCACACTCCAGCGTTTCCTCATAGTGCTTGCGCTGGGAGTCGTTCATGATGTCATACACCATGTCGTGCACCTGCTTGTGGTCCAGCGCCGCGACGTTGATGCGGCGGACATCACCGTTGACCCGGATCATGGGCGGCAGGCCCGCAGACAGGTGCAGGTCGGAGGCCTTGTTCTTGACCGCGAAAGCCAGCAGCTGGGTGATGTCCATGGACGACGGTTTATCCTGCGTTCGCAAGGGCCCGGGGCGCCGGGCGGCAAGGCAAACTGCGACAGACAGTTGCTTCAGACCACCAATCCATTATGACCATGCTTGAAGAGCGCCTGGCCAGTGTGCGCCATCGCATCCACCAGGCCTGCCAGGCTGCCGGACGCGACCCTGCGCACGTCAACCTGCTGGCCGTCAGCAAGTTGCAGCCGGCGCAGGCCGTGCGTCAGGCGCAGGAGGCGGGCCAGCAGGCCTTTGGTGAGAACTACGTGCAGGAGGCGCTGGACAAGATGGCGGCGCTGGCAGACCTGCGCGGCGCCACCGAATGGCACCTGATCGGCCCGCTGCAGAGCAACAAGACCCGAGCTGTGGCCGAAGCCTTTGACTGGGTGCACTCGGTGGACCGGTTGAAGATCGCACAACGTCTGTCGGACCAGCGCCCGGCCCAGTTGCCGCCGCTGAACGTCTGCCTGCAGGTCAATATCAGCGGCGAAGCCAGCAAGAGTGGCCTGCCGCCCGAGGAGGTGGCGCAGGTCGCCACGGCGGTGGCAGTTCTGCCGAGGTTGCGCTTGCGCGGGCTGATGTCCATTCCCGAGCCGGCTCAAGGCCTGCATGCGCTGCAGGCACCGCACCGTGCCTTGCGCCTGCTGCTGCAGGACCTGAACCAGCGTGGCCTGGCGCTGGACACCTTGTCCATGGGCATGAGCGACGACCTGGAGGCTGCGGTGGCCGAAGGCTCGACGATGGTGCGCGTGGGCACGGCCATTTTCGGGGCGCGCCCCACGCACGCGGCCTGAGCACGCGAGGCCGGCCGCTGTCCTGCAGCGCCTGCATTCGGCCGTCGAGGATTCCTGGTTGACGTCCGGGCAAACGCTCTGGCAGACATCCGGATCCGCAGGCTGGCCTTAACATCCCGCGAAAAGCGCAAGGGAGGCCGCGTGGCGGATGTGACCGACGGTGAGGGCGAGGGGGCCAGGCTGCGGTGCCGTGTGGTGGCGGGCCTGCTGGCATGGCTGGGGTTGATGGGTGCTTGGGTCGCCCCCGTGTCCTCTTCCCGGGCGGCCGAGCCGGTGTACATCGCCTTCGATGGCGCCTACGGCGTGAAGACCAACACGGCGCCCAGGGCCATCGAGCGCGGCATCCAGGCCGCGATGCAAGAGATCAACGCCCGCGGCGGGGTGCTGGGCGGGCGCCCGCTGAAGCTGCTGACCACCGACAACCAGGGCGTGTCGGCCCGGGCCCGTGACAACTATCTGGAACTGGCGGCCAAGCCGGGCGTGGTGGCGGTTCTGGGGGGCAAGTTCAGCCCCGTCATCGTGGAGACCGTGCCCGAGGCGCAGCGCGTGAAGGTGCCGCTGATCAGCGTGTGGGGCTCGGCCGACCAGATCACGGACAACGGGCATGTGCCTTCCTACACCTTCCGCCTGTCGCTCAAGGACAGCTGGGGCGTGGAAGCCATGCTGCAGCGGGCTGTCACGGTCCACAAGGCCCAGCGGGCCTGCGCGGTGTTGCCCAACACCTCCTGGGGCCGCTCCGGCCACAACATCATCAGCTCCCGCGCCGGGCGCCTGGGGCTGACGGTGGTCGCCACGCGCTGGTACAACTGGGGCGACAAGGCCTTCGGTGAGACGGTCGCCGCGTGCCGCAGCGGCGGCGCGCAGGTGATGATCCTGGTGGCCAACGAGGCCGAGGCCGCGCTCATCGTGCGCGAGATGGCGGCGCTGCCCCCGGGTGATCGGCTGCCTGTCGTGTCCCACTGGGGGGTGACGGGCGGCTTGATGCACGAGCTGGCCGGCGATGCGCTGGAGAAGGTGGACCTGCAGGTCATCCAGACCTTCACCTTCGTGGGCAACACCCGTCCCCGGGCCCGCCAGCTGGCCGCCTGGCTGATGAAGGAGGGTGGCCATCCGTCGCCAGAGTTGATTCCCAGCCCCGTGGGCTCGGCCCATGCATACGACATGACGCACCTGTTGGCGATGGCCGTGGAGCAGGCGCGCTCCACCAGGGGCGACGATGTGCGTGTGGCGCTGGAGAAGCTGCCGCCCTTCGAGGGGGCGGTGCGTCGCTACGCGCCGGCCTTCACGCCCGAGCGCCACGATGCGCTGGGCCCCCAGCAGGTGCTGTTCGTGAAGATCGAACGCTCCGGCGCCTTGACCCCGCTGAAGTAGCCCGCAGGCGGCCCGCATGGCCTTGCAGGAACCACCGGTCGGGCAGACGCTTCGCGGGCGCATCGTTGCCGAGCTCACCCGCATCATCCGCACCTGGGTGGTGGTGGCGGTGGGCCTGCTCGGGCTGCTGGCGGTGGGGGTGGGCGGCTATGACGCGGTGGTGCGGCTGAACCAGGAAAGCGAACTGGTGGCCACCAAGCTGAGGGCGGACGTGGATAACGTGGTCCGCCAGTTGCAGTCCCTGGCGGGCTCGCCGCTGTTGTGGACCGGCCTGACCGACAGCTATGGCCGCGACAGCTACCTGCGGCCTCTTCTGGCCCGTTTCAACGCTGGGGGGGGCAGCCCCATCACCGTGCTGGACTACCGCGGGCGTCTCTTTCTGGGCACGTCTGCGCAGGCCGATGCCCAGGTGCTGGCCAGTGCGCCGGTTCGGCAGGCCGTGCAGTTAGGGCAGGCGCAGTACGGTCTGGTCCAGACACAGGGGCAGGCCCGCGTGCTGGTGCTGGTGATGCCGGTGCTGTCGCCGCAGACCGCCTCGCCCGCAGGCTTCATCCTGGCGGAGTTCGACCCCGATGCAGCGTTGCAGGGGCTGCCGATTCGCAAGGGCCTGGCGGTCTCGCTGGCCACGGTGGCCCAGCCTGGCGCCGAGCGGGCCTCAGCCGCGGGGCTGTTGCGTGCCAGCCAGTTTTTGCGTGCTGGCCAGGACCCCCTGCGGGTGGAACTGGGGCTCCTGGTCAGCCGCAGCGTGTGGTCCGTGCTCTGGCTCACGCTGGGCTTGGCCGCGCTCACGGGCTTGCTCGGGTTGTGGCTGGTGGCGCAGCTCAAGGCTTGGGCGCAGGGCTTTGCCGCTGGCACTGCCCGCCGGCTGGAGGAGCTGGTGGCCTACTGCACGGACATCGTGGCTGGCCGGGCCGTGGCCGTGCAGCACCACCCGGTCAACGACGAGATTTCTGCCGTGTTCCAGGCCCTGGACCGCATGCTGCGCCAGCAGCAGCAGGACACCGAAGCGCTGCGCGCCTCGGCCCGCGTCTTCAACACCTCGGCCGAGGCCATCCTGATCACCGATGGCCAGGGCCATATTGCCGACGTGAACCCGGCGCTGGAGCTCATGACCGGCTTCACGCGGCAGGAGCTGCTGGGCCAGCCCGCGGGCCTGCTGTACCAGGGCGCGGAGACAGACCGTGTCTCGGGCGACATCCGCCGCGCGCTGGCGGCCGGGGACATCTGGCGCGGGGAGACAGCCTTCCTCGCGCGCGACGGGCGCCGCATCCCCACCCGGGTGGCGGTGTCGCGGCTGGAGGACGCCGCCGAGTCGGGCCGCCGCACCGTGGCCGTCATCTCCGACATCAGCCCCATCAAGGCGGCCGAAGACAAGCTGCGCTTCCTGGCCTACCACGACAGCCTCACCGGACTGCCCAACTTCCGCAGCCTGAGCGAGACCCTGCAGGCGCGGCTGGAGGCGCCCGATGCCTTGCAGCAGCCGTTTCTCGTGGTCTTCTTCGACATGGACCACCTGAAGTGGGTGAACGACAGCCACGGCCACGACGTGGGCGACACCGTCATCGTCGGCCTGGCCGAGCATCTGCGCGCGCGGCTGCCCGCCCGCCATCTGCTGTGCCGCCGCTCGGGCGACGAGTTCGTTGCCCTCGTGGAGATCAGCGCCGAGCAGACCCCGGCCGCCGTGCGCGAGGCGCTGGCCAGTGGGCTGAGCACGTTCCGGGTGCAGGCGGAGATCGGCTCGATTCCTGTGAGCGTCAGCGCCGGGGTGGCGCGCTTCCCCGAGGACGCCACCGCCATGCAGGAGCTGCTCATCTGTGCCGATGGAGCCCTGAACCGAATCAAGCAGGCCGGCCGCGCCGCGGTGGGCTGGTACGACGAGGGGCTGGGCCGAAAGCTGCAGCGCGACCGCCTGATCCAGACCCGCCTGGCCCGGGCCATCGACAGTGGGGCCATCACGCTGCACTACCAGCCGGAGGTGGACTTGCGGCACGGTTCCATCCTGGGCTTCGAGGCGCTGGCGCGCTGGGCCGACGACGAGCTTGGCGACGTGCGCCCCAGCGAGTTCATTCCGGTGGCGGAGGAGTCGCACCTGATGGAGCGGCTGACCATGCATGTGCTGTCCACCGTGCACGCCGACCGGGCCCGGATCGAGGCGCGTTTTCCTGGGGCGCAGGTGAGCGTGAACACGCGTCCCCAGGCCCTGCGCAGCCGCCGGGTGCTGGACACGCTGGCCGGCGTTGCCGAACCCGGACAAGCCCCCAGGCTGCCGATCCACGTCGAGCTGGCGGAGGCGGACATGCACATCGCCGCCCAGCAGTTGCCGCAGGAGATCAAGACCCTGCAGGGCCTGGGCGTGCGGCTCGTCATGGACGACTTCGGCAGCCACACCTCCTCGGTGTCGCGCCTGGCGGGGCTGCAGGGCCAGCGCGTCAAGATCGACGCCACGCTCATCTCGGCCATGGGTGCGTCCGAGGGCCTGCGGGTGGTGTCCGGCATGATCCAGCTGGCCCGGGTCCTCGAGCTGGACATCGGGGCAGAGGGCGTGGAAAGCGCCGACCAGCACCAGCAGCTGCTGGACCTGGGTTGCCAGCGCGCGCAGGGCTGGCTCTACGCCCGCGCCATGGGCCTGGAAGAGCTGCTGGCGCTGCCTGCCCGGCTGGGCCCGGGTGCGGCACCTGTGGCGGACCTGGCGGCGAACTGAGGCCCTGTGAGCCCTTCACCGATGCCTGGCGGCCCGACGGCACGCGTCTGAAAGAACGACACTGCGCACCAGACATTGCGCATCAGACACTGCGCACCAGCCAGGGCCTGCCGCACCGCCCCTGGCAACGATCCAGCGCCCCCCAGCGATCTCCTTGATGACCCCACCCCACCCCTGGCTCGCCCTGTCCGCCACCTTGGCCGTGCAGGTCCTGGTGACGATGGCTCTGGTCTCGGCATCGGTGCTTGCGCCGGCGGTGGCACCCACGCTAGGGGTGGCGCCCGAGCGCATCGGGCTCTACGCCGGGGTGGGCTACCTGCTGGCCATGGTGTCGGGTCTGCGCAGCGGGCATGGGGTGGCGGCCGTGGGCGCGCTGCGCCTCACGCAGTGGGCCTTGCTGTCCTGCGCCGCCGGGACGGTGCTGGCGGGCCTGGGACCGGTGGCCACGCTGCTGCCGGCGGCGGCGCTGATCGGCGTGGGCTACGGCCTGGTGAACCCGGCGGCGGCGGCGGTGCTGAACCACCATGTGCCCACCACGGCGCGTGGGCTGTTCTTCTCCACCAAGCAGACGGGGGTGCCCATTGGCGTGGCCTTGGCGGGGCTGCTGATGCCGCTGGGCCTGGTGACCATCGGCTGGCGCGCCACCGCCGTGGCCTTGGGCGTGGCCTGCGTGCTCACGGCGCTGGCCGTGCAGCCCAGCGTGAAGCGGCTGGAGCCTCCGCGCATGCCGCCCCCACCCGATGGCTCGCTGCGGCTGCTGGTGACGGTGTGGCGCCACCCAGGCCTGCGCGCCATGAGCCTGGCCTCGCTGGCCTTCGCCACCACGCAGCAGGTGTTCGTGACCTTTCTGGTGGCGCTGCTGAACCTGGGCCTGGGCTGGTCACTCGCGGCCGCAGCCGGGCTCCTGGCGGTGTCGCAGGTGGCCAGCGCGGTGGCGCGCATCGCCTTCGGCGTGGTGGGCGACCGCTGGCTCGCCCCTTGGCGCGTGCTGGTGGGCCTGGGCCTGACCATGGCGCTGAGCTGCGTGGCCTTGGGTGCCGTGGCGCTCGGCTGGCGTGACGCCCCGCTGGCGGTGGTGGCGGTGGTGGCCCTGGCCTGCGCCGCCACGGCCATGGGCTGGAACGGCGTGTTCTTCGCTGCGCTGGCGCAGCGCGTGCCGCGTGAAGACCTGCCGCGCATCTCCGGGGCCACGCAGTTCTTCACCTTTGGCGGCGGCATGGCGGGCCCGTTGTTGTTCGGCGAGTCCGTCCGGGCCGGTGCCGGCTGGGGCTGGGGCTTCGTGGCGGTAGCCCTGGTGCCGCTGCTGGCCGCGTGGAACCTGGCGCGCGCTTCGCGCGCTCAGTGACCTTCGCTCAGTGACCCTCGAAGTCCACCAGCGTGAACAGCGACAGGCCGCTGTCGCGCAGCCGGGCCGACCCGCCCAGCTCGGGCAGGTCCACGATGGCGGCGCCCTCGATCACCGTGGCCCCCAGGCGCTCCAGCAGCCGCCGCCCGGCCATCATCGTGCCGCCGGTGGCGATCAGGTCATCGATCAGCACCACGCGGTCGCCGGGCTTCACGGCGTCGGTGTGCATCTCGACGGTGGCGCTGCCGTACTCCAGCTCGTAGGATTCCTGCACCGTGGTGAAGGGCAGCTTGCCCTTCTTGCGGATGGGCACGAAGCCGATGTTCAGCTCGTAGGCCACCACCGAGCCGATGATGAAGCCGCGGGCGTCCAGCCCGGCGATGGCATCGGGCTTGACGTCGAAGTAGCGGTGCACGAACTCGTCGATCAGCACCCGAAAGACGCGCGGCGTGGACAGCAGCGGCGTGATGTCGCGGAACTGCACTCCCGCGGCCGGCCAGTCGGGCACGGTGCGGATGTGAGCGCGGATGGTCTGCCGCGGGGTCTCGTTCAAGGGTTCGTGGTGCACGGCGGGTCTCCAGGGCGCAACATGCCCGAGGCCTCGATTCTGGCGGCAGCGCCGGCCTTGCACCCCACCGCTGCGACCCCACTACCATGGAGCCCCGCCTATACACCGCGGCAAGATCTCCCTCAAGTCCACGCCCGCACCATGACCACGTCCATCACCGTCCCCTCCACCCGCCTGGGCCGCACCGGCCTGGAGATCTCGCGCCTGTGCCTGGGCTGCATGAGCTACGGCGTACCCGAGCGCGGCACGCACCCGTGGTCGCTGCCGGAGGCGGCCAGCCGCCCGTTCATCCGCCGCGCGCTGGACCTGGGCATCCATTTCTTCGACACCGCCAACGTCTACTCCGACGGCACCAGCGAGGAGATCGTGGGCCGCGCCCTGCTGGACTTCGCCCGGCGCGACGAGGTGGTGATCGCCACCAAGGTGCACGGCCGCATGCGCCCGGGGCCGCATGGCGCAGGCCTGTCGCGCAAGGCCATCCTGGCCGAGATCGACGCCAGCCTGAAGCGCCTGGGCACCGACTTCGTCGACCTCTACCAGATCCACCGCTGGGACGACCACACGCCCATCGAAGAGACGATGCAGGCCCTGCACGACGTGGTGCGCGCGGGCAAGGCGCGCTACCTGGGGGCCTCGTCGATGTTCGCCTGGCAGTTCGCCAAGGCGCAGGAGGTGGCGCGCACGCACGGCTGGACGCCCTTTGTTTCCATGCAGAACCACCTGAACCTGCTGTACCGCGAGGAGGAGCGCGAGATGCTGCCGCTGTGCGCCGACCAGGGCGTGGGCCTGATCCCGTGGAGCCCCATGGCCCGCGGCCGGCTGACGCGCCCCTGGGACACGCACACGGCCCGCACCGAGACCGACGCCTACGGCAAGACCCTCTACAACGCCACCCAGGAGGCCGACCGTCTGGTGGTAGAGGCGGTGCAACGCGTGGCGCAGCGCCTGGATGTACCGATGGCCCGTGTGGCGTTGGCCTGGGTGCTGCGCAAGCCCGGGGTGAGCGCGCCCATCATCGGCGCCACCAAGCTGGAGCAGCTGGACGAGGCCGCCGCTGCTTTGTCGCTGAAGTTGACCGACGAAGACGTGGCCGAGCTGGAGGCGCCGTACCTGCCCCACCCGGTGGCGGGCTTTCGCTGAGGCGCGCTCCGGGCCGCGCGCCAACCCAAGCTGCAAGCCGCGCCCCAAGCCGCGCGGGTCACCCCTGCAGCAGCTTGGCTTCGGCCAGGGAGAGCGCTTCGGGTGGGCCGGACAGCACCAGGGTGTCGCCCGGGGCCAGCAGCAGTTCGTCGCCGGGTTCGATGACGGCGCCGCCCGCCTGGCGCACCGACACCACCTGAACGCCCACGGCGTGCAGCGCCAGGTGGCCCAGGCGCTCGCCCTGGCTGGCCGCGGCCGCCGGCAGCGTGACGCTGAGCAGTCGGTCCTGTTCCAGGGTGTCCGCCGTGTCGTCGTCGGCGCCGTGGAAGTAGCCGCGCAGCAGGCGGTAGCGGGCATCGCGGGCGTCACGCGTGATGCGGATGACGCGCGCCATGGGCACGCCCACCAGTGCCAGGGCATGGCCGGCCAGCATCAGCGAGCCCTCGATGGCCTCGGGCACCACCTCGGTGGCGCCGGCTGCGCGCAGGCGGTCCATGTCGGTGTCGTCCACCGTGCGCACGATCACCGGCACCTTGGGCGCGTGCTCGCGCACCTGGTGCAGGATCTTCAGCGCCGATGGCGTGTCGTGGTAGCTGATCACCACCGCGCTGGCGCGCGCCAGGCCGGCGGCCATCAGGCTTTGCAGCCGCGCCGCGTCGCCAAAGACCACGCTCTGCCCCGCCGCGGCGGCCTGGCGCACGCGGTCGGGGTCCAGGTCCAGTGCCATGTAGGGAATGCGCTCGGGCTCCAGCAACCGCGCGAGGTTCTGCCCGCTGCGCCCGAAGCCGCAGATGATGACGTGGGCTTCGGTGGACATGGACTTCTTGGCGATGGAGGTCAGCGCCACCGATTGCATCAGCCAGTCGTTGGCGCTCAGGCGGCTGACGATGCGGTCGCTGAACATCACGATGAACGGCGCAGCCAGCATGGACAGCACCATGGCCGCCAGCACCGGGCTCACCCACTGCGGCGCCACCAGGTTGTGGTCTGCGCCCAGCGTCAACAGCACGAAGCCGAATTCCCCCGCCTGTGCCAGGTACAGGCCGCTGCGCAGGGCGGTGCCGGGCGGGGCACGGAACAGCCGCGCCAGCGCGGCTATGAGCACGAACTTCGCGACGATGGGCCCGGTGGTCAGCAGCAGCACGATGAACCATTGGTCCAGCACCGGGCGCCAGTCCAGCTTCATGCCGATGGTGATGAAGAACAGGCCCAGCAGCACGTCGTGGAAGGGCCGGATGTCGGTCTCCACCTGGTGCTTGTATTCAGTCTCGGCCACCAGCATGCCGGCCACGAAGGCACCCAGGGCCAAGGACAGGCCCGCGTGCTCAGTGAGGTAGGCCAGGCCCAGGGTGATGAGCAGCAGGTTGAGCATGAACAACTCATCGCTCTTGCGCCGCGCCACCAGTGTGAGCCACCACCGCATGACTTTCTGCCCGCCCACCAGCAGCACGGTCAGCAGCGCCACGGCCTTGAGCAGCGCCAGGCCGAGCGACGTGGCCATCTGCTCGGGGCTCGATCCCAGCGCCGGAATGATCACCAGCAGCGGCACCACGGCCAGGTCCTGGAACAGCAGGATGCCCAGCACCCGCTTGCCGTGCTCGCTGTCGAGCTCCAGCCGCTCGGCCATCAGCTTGACGATGATGGCCGTGCTGGACATGGCGATCGCACCGCCCAGCACCACCGCGCCCTGCCAGTCCAGCTCCCAGGGCCGGGTGGTGAAGGAGAAGAGCCACAGCAGCAGGAAGTGGCCGGCCACGGCCCCCACCATCGTCAGGCCTACCTGCGACAGCCCCAGACCGAAGACCAGCGTGCGCATGCTGCGCAGCTTGGGCAGGTTGAACTCCAGCCCCAGAACGAACATCAGGAACACCACCCCGAACTCCGCCAGGTAGCGCACGCCCTCGCTGTCCTTGGCCAGTGCCAGTGCGTTGGGCCCGATCAGCACACCCACCACCAGGTAGCCCAGCATGGGCGGCAACTTCAGAGAACGGAACAGCGTCACACCGGCCACCGCGGCGACGAGGTAGAGCAAGACGAGTTCGAGGGTGGAGGCCATGCGGGCGCGGAACGGGGCCGGGGCGTGCCGGCTCAATAGAATCGCCCGATCCTATCGGAGGGCGGTCGGCGGGCGGTTGCTCACTGCCGCTGTTCCCGGACCGCGCGCCTCACCGTGCCCCACAGCCCCACGCCCGACATTCCCGCCGTGCCGATTTCCCCCCAGGGCTTCAACGCCGAGCGAGCACTGGCGCTCGCGGCCCAGACCTTCGATATCGAGGCCCGAGCGCTGCAGGCCCTGGCCGCGCGCCAGGGCGAGGGCTTCGTGAAAGCGGTGCAGGCCATGCTGGCCTGCCGCGGGCGCACCATCGTCATGGGCATGGGCAAGAGCGGCCATGTGGGCCGCAAGATCGCCGCCACGCTGGCCTCCACCGGCACGCCCTCGTTCTTCGTCCACCCGGCCGAGGCCAGCCACGGGGACCTGGGCATGGTCACGGCCGGCGATGTGGTGCTGGCCATCTCCAACAGCGGCGAGAGCGATGAACTGGCCGCGCTGCTGCCGGCGCTGCGCCGCCTGTCGGTGACGCTGGTGGCCATGACCGGCAAGCCGCAGTCCGCGCTGGCGCGCCATGCGGACATCGTTCTGTCCTGCGCGGTGGACCAGGAGGCCTGCCCGCTGAACCTGGCGCCCACGGCCAGCACCACCGCACAGATGGCCCTGGGGGACGCACTGGCCGTCGCCTTGCTGGACGCCCGCGGCTTCGTCGAGGCAGACTTCGCGCGCTCGCACCCTGGCGGCAGTCTGGGGCGCAAGCTGCTGATGCACGTGCGCGACCTGATGCGCAGCGGCGACGCCTTGCCCCTGGTGGCCCCCACCGCCTCCATGAGCCAGATGCTGCGGGAGATGAGCGCCAAGGGCCTGGGCTTCACCGCGGTGGCCGATGCTGACGGCCAGGTGCTGGGCATCTTCACCGATGGCGACCTGCGTCGCCTGATCGAGCGCGGCGTCGACCTGCTGCCCCTGACGGCGCAGGACGTGATGCACCGCAGCCCCCATCTCGTGCGCGAAGACGCCCTGGCGGTTGAGGCCGCGGGCCTGATGGAGCAGCACCGCATCACCAGCGTGATCGTCGTGGACGAGGCGGGCCGCATCACCGGCGCGCTCAACAGCAACGACCTGATGCGCGCCAAGGTCATCTGAGCCTTGCCCTGACCCCGCCGCCCCACGTTGCCGCCATGACACCCCGCCTGAACTTCCCCCCGGCCTTGCTGCTGCAGGCCCAGGGCCCGGACTTCGGCATGAAGGCCGCGATCTTCGACGTGGACGGCGTGCTGACCGACGGGCGCATCTACATCGGTGATCAGGGCGAGACGGTCAAGGCCTTTGCCACGCTGGACGGCCACGGCATCAAGCTGCTGGCGCGTGCCGGCATCACGCCCATCGTCATCACCGGGCGAGACTCGGCGGCCGTGCGCCGCCGCGTGGCGGATCTGGGCATCGAACATGCCGTCTACGGCGCCGGCGACAAGGCGGCGGCAGCGCAGGCGGTGTTGCAGGGCCTGGGCCTGGGCTGGCCCGAGGTGGCGGCCATGGGCGACGACTGGCCGGACCTGCCGCTGCTGACGCGGGCCGGGTTTGCGTGCGCGCCTGCGCAGGCGCATGTCGAAGTGCGCGCCGTGGTCCACCATGTGACGGCGGCCTGCGGGGGCCATGGGGCCGCGCGCGAGTTCTGCGACCTGCTGCTCGTGGCCGCCGGCCGCTACGCCGGGCTGCTGGCCGAGCACCTGGGCACCCTGGACGCGAAGTGAGCCTGTCTTGAGCCCGAAGACCGCACGCGGCATCGAACTGACCCTGCCGGACCTGCCGGAAGTGCCCATCTCTCTGGGCCCGGTGGCCGAGCGGGCTGCAGGTGCCGCCGCCCCGCTGCCGTGGCCGGACCGGCTGCGCGATGCGTTGACCGCCGCGCTGCCCCTCATCCTGATGCTGGTGCTGGCCGTGGGCTCGTGGTGGCTGGTGCGCAACGCCCCGCAGCCCCTGGAGCCGCGGCCTGCTGCGGCTACCCGGGTGGAGCCCGACTACACCATGACGGGCTTCGTGGTGCAGCGCTTTGCCGCCGATGGGCGGCTGCGCGTGCAGATCGAGGGCCGGGAGTTGCGCCACCTGCCGGCCGCGGGCCGCCTGGAGATCGAGGGCGCGACGCTACGGGCCTATTCGCCCGAGGGACAGGAGACCGTGGCCACCGCGCAGCGGGCCCTGGCCGATGACGACACCACCGAAGTGCAGCTCATCGGCAGCGCGCGGGTCCAGACCCGCTCTGCTGCGGGCCGGCCAGCGGTGCTGGAAGGCGAGCGCCTGCTGCTGTACCCGAAGGAGCGCCGCGTGCGCAGCGAGCAGCCAGTCCGGGTGCGGCTGGGCGACGACGAACTCGAGGCCACCACCCTGGACTACCGCGAGGACACCGGTGTGCTGGAGCTCACCGGGCCTACACGAGGCGTTTTCGCACCGCGCGGAGCGGGCGTCACGGCGGCGCGACCTTGAGCACCCGTGAACACGCGTCAACGGCGTTGCGCAGCGTTCAGCAAGGTGCCGCGACCATTCAGCCTGCCATGATTCCCCAATGAGTCCACCCTGACCCCGCCATGACCCCGCCATGACCCCTCCCGTCGCCCAGCCCCCGTTGGTGTTCATCACCGGTGCTTCCAGCGGCATCGGCCAGGCGCTGGCCGCGCGCTATGCCCGTGAAGGCTGGCGTCTGGCCTTGCTGGCCCGCCGCACCGAGCTGATCGAGGCCTGGGCCCAGGCGCAGGGGCTGGGCCCGGATCGGGTATGCGTGCTGGGCGCCGACGTGGCCGACCCGGATGCCCTGTGCGCGGCGGCTCAGGTGTGCCTGCAGCGCATGGGCCTGCCCGACGTAGTGATCGCCAACGCCGGCATCAGCGTGGGCATGGACACGGCCGAACGCGCGGACCTGGACGTATTGCGCGACACCCTGGCCGTCAACAACGTGGGCCTGGCCGCCACCTTTCACCCGTTCCTGGCGGCGATGCGCCAGCGCCGCCGCGGCACCCTGGTGGGCATTGCCAGCGTGGCGGCGGTGCGCGGCATGCCCGGCCACGGCGCCTACTGCGCCAGCAAGGCGGCTGCCGTGGCCTACTGCGAGAGCCTGCGCGGCGAGTGCCGGCCGTATGGTGTGCGCGTGGTGACCTTGCTGCCTGGCTACGTGACCACGCCGCTGACGGCGCGCAACCGCTACCCCATGCCCTTTCTGCTGGACGCCGACACCTTTGCCGATCGCGCCTGGTGCGCCATCCAGGCCGGCGCCAGCCGCCGGGTGATCCCCTGGCAGATGGCCCTCGTCGCCCACCTGCTTCACGTGCTGCCCGACGCCCTGTTCGACCGCCTGTTTGCCGGGCGTGGCCGCAAGCACCGGCGTGGCGAGCGCTGACCTGACGGCGTTCGGCGCCGCCTTGCTGCGGTGTCGCCCCGGCTTGTGCCGGTGGCGCACCTCATGTCCCCACCCAAGCCGGCCTTGCAGGGCGCTGGCAGGATGCCGACATGGCGTTTGATGCAGTGGTCCTGTTCTTCGCGCTGGGCGTGTTCGCCCGGCTGGTGCGCAGCGACCTGCGGCTGCCCGAGGCGCTGTACGAGACGCTGTCGATCTACCTGCTGCTGGCCATCGGCCTGAAGGGTGGGGTGGAACTCAGCCGCCAGCCGCTGGAAGCGCTGGCGCCGCAGGTGCTGGCCTGTGCCGCGCTGGGTTTCACCATTCCCCTGCTGCTGTTCCCATTGCTGCGCGCCCTGCGCCTGCAGCCGGCCGATGCGGCCAGTGTGGCCGCGCATTTCGGCTCGGTCAGCGTGGTCACGTTTGCGGTAGCCACGGCTGCGTTGCAGCGCGCAGGGGTGGCCTACGAAACCCACGCTGCCCTGTGGGTGGCCGTGATGGAGGCGCCGGGCATCGTCGCGGGCATCCTGCTGGCGCGCTGGTCCATGCGCGCCGCGCAGGCCCCGGACGCCATGGCACGCAAAGGCCGTTGGGGTGAACTCGCGCACGACGTGCTGTTCGGCAAGAGCGTGCTGCTGCTGCTGGGCGGGCTGGCCATTGGCGCGGTGGCCGGCGTGGCCGGCACCGAGCCGCTGCGGGCGGTGTTCGTGGAGCCCTTCAAGGGCGTGCTGGCCCTGTTCCTGCTGGAACTGGGGCTCGTCGCAGGGTCTCGCCTGGGCGAGGTTCGCCGCTTCGGCCCCGCGGTGCTGGTCGTGGGCCTGCTGGCGCCCCCGCTGCTGGCGCTGCTGGGCGCGGGCGTGGGCCTGGCCCTGGAGTTGTCCACCGGGGGCGTGGCCCTGATGGCCACGCTGGCGGCCAGTGCCAGCTACATCGCCGCACCCACGGCCATGCGCATCGCGGTGCCGCAGGCCAACGCGGCGCTGTCCATCACCGTGGCGCTGGGCATCGCATTCCCCTTCAACCTGGTGATCGGTATTCCGCTCTACCTTGAACTCGCCCGGAGGCTGACGTCATGACTGCCCTGCACAAGCATCCGCGCACCCTGCTGGTCATCGTGGCCGAGGCCGCGCTGGAAAAACCGCTGGTGCGCGAGGTGCGGCAGCACGGGGGTCAGTTCTGGACCGTGGCCGAGGTGCATGGCGCCGGCCTGGAAGGCGTGCGCGATGGGGATTGGGAAGCCGACCGGACGATCGAACTCAAGGTGATCTGCGAGCCTCAGGTGGCCGACGCGATTGCCCATCAGGTGATGGCCGCCTATGCGCCGCACTTCAGCGTCGGGCTGTACTTTGGCCAGGTAGAAGTACTGAGGCCCGAGCGGTACTGAGCACCGATCGGGCCTGCATCATGTGTGCCCCTCAAGGGGAGGCAAGTGCGTGAACCGGGCAAAGCCCGGCCTTAGCGAATGCTCAGCTGTTCAGTAGCCGCCGCGATCGCCGCGGTCACCACCATAGCTGCCCCGACCGTAGGAGCCGCGGCCGCCGCCTTCGCTGTCGCCACCGTAGCTGCGCTCGCTGGCGCCGTAGCCACCGCGGTCGCCGCCGCGGCCACCACCGCCGCCACCGCCACCGTAGCCGCCACCGCCACCGCCACCACCGTAGCCGCCACGGCTACCACCGCCGCCGCCTGCGCCACCGCCACCACCGTAGCCGCCGCGGCCTGCGCCGCCGCCGCCGCCGTACGGGCTGCGGCCACCACCGCCACCGCCACCGCCGTAGCTGCCACCGCCGTAGCTGCCACCGCCACC
Organism: Burkholderiales bacterium; assembly: GCA_947464185.1. Classification (GTDB taxonomy): domain Bacteria; phylum Pseudomonadota; class Gammaproteobacteria; order Burkholderiales; family Burkholderiaceae_C; genus Rubrivivax. The sequence continues at coordinate 22,964 of CANHVY010000031.1, read as the reverse complement.
ACCGCCGTAACCACCACCACCGCCGCCGCCGCCGTAGCCGCCACGGCTACCGCCGCCGCCGCCGCCGAAGCCGCCCGGACGCTCTTCACGCGGCCGCGCCTCGTTCACCACGATGGCCCGGCCCTCCAGGGGCTGGCCGTTCATGCCATTGATAGCGGCTTGTGCTTCCGCATCAGAGCCCATCTCCACAAAGCCGAAGCCCTTGGAGCGACCGGTGTCCCGGTCCATCATGACTTTGGCCGACGTGACGCTGCCAAATTGACCAAACGCCTGCATCAGTGATTCGTCGCGCACCGAATAAGCCAGGTTACCTACGTACAGTTTGTTTCCCACGGGAAAAGCCCTTTATCTCTCGAACTCAGACAACATGTGGAGCTTCTACCCAGCGGAACCATTCAGCTACAGGCGCGGCGTCCATACACGAGTCGGGAATTATCAAGGGTCGCAATACCAGACCACAAAGCCCGATGCACAGGAGTGTTGTTTTCCTGTCCCCCGTGAAAACCCGTATCTGCCTGCCGTGCATCCCAAGTTCTGCTTCTCGCAACCCCTCTTTTTTCAAGCTTGCCAGCGGGTCTGGCGGCTGGTTCTGAGCATGCGCAAGCCCGGTCGTCACCTGTCGGCCGCGCGAAGTACCATCGAGTCGAAACGAGCCGGAGCCCGCCTTGGACAGCGACGAATTCCCTGTATACGACCACATCGTTGTGGGGGCTGGCACAGCCGGTTGCCTGCTGGCCAATCGGCTCAGTGCCGATCCGAACCGCCGGGTCCTGCTGATCGAGGCTGGGGGGCAGGACGACTATGTCTGGATCCACATCCCGGTGGGTTATCTGTACTGCATCGGCAACCCGCGTACCGACTGGCTGTATTCCACCGAACCCGACCCGGGGCTGAACGGCCGGCGGCTGCGCTACCCCCGTGGCAAGGTGCTGGGCGGCAGCTCCAGCATCAACGGCATGATCTACATGCGAGGTCAGTCGCGTGATTACGACGCCTGGTCCGAACTCACGGGCGACCCGTCCTGGGGCTGGGCGCACTGCCTGCCGGTGTTCAAGTCGCATGAGGACCACTGGCGCGGTGCCAGCGAGCTGCATGGCAGCGGGGGCGAGTGGCGCATCGAGCGGCCGCGCGTGCGTTGGGACATCCTGGACGCTTTCTCGCAGGCGGCGCAGGAGGCTGGCATCCCGGCCACCGAGGACTTCAACACCGGTCACAACGAGGGCGTGGGCTATTTCGAGGTGAACCAGCGCAGCGGCCTGCGCTGGAACGCTTCCAAGGCCTTCCTGCGCCCGGTGATCCAGCGCCCCAACCTGCAGGTCTGGACCGGCGCCCAGGTGCAGCGCCTGATGCTGGCCCGCGGCGCCGACGGGCAGTGGCAGTGCGACGGCGTGGAGCTGCTGCCCACCGACGGCGCGCCCCGTGGTGCCCGGGCCCGGCGCGGCGTGGTCATGGCCGCGGGCGCCCTGGGCACGCCTCAAATCCTGCAGCTGTCGGGCGTGGGCCCGGCACCCTTGCTGCACGCGCACGGCATCGCGCCGCTGCATGAACTGCCCGGCGTGGGGCAGAACCTGCAGGACCACCTGCAGATCCGCGCCGTCTACGGCGTGGAGGGTGTGAAGACGCTCAACACCATGGCGGCCTCGGTCTTCGGCAAGGCCTTGATCGGCCTGGAGTACCTGCTCAAGCGCACCGGGCCGATGAGCATGTCGCCCTCGCAACTGGGGGCCTTTGCCCGCTCGTCGGCCGACCGCGCCTGGGCCAACGTGCAGTACCACGTGCAGCCCCTGTCGCTGCCGGCCTTCGGCGAACCGCTGGACCGCTTCAACGCCTTCACCGCCAGCGTCTGCAACCTGAACCCCACCGCGCGCGGTCAGGTGCGCATCGCCAGCGCCGACCCCCGGGCCGCCCCGCTGATCGAGCCTCGCTACCTGAGCACGCCCGAAGACCGCCTGGTGGCGGCGCAGTCGCTGCGCCTGACGCGCCACATCGTCGGCCAGCCGGCGCTGGCGCGGTACCGACCGCAGGAGCTCAAGCCGGGTGCGCAGTTCGAGAGCGATGAAGACCTGGCGAGCCTGGCCGGTGACATCGGCACCACCATCTTCCACCCCGTGGGCACCTGCCGCATGGGCCGCCCCGACGACCCGATGTCGGTGGTGGACCCCCGGCTGGCGGTGCGGGGCGTGCGCGGCCTGCACGTGGCCGACGCCAGCGTCATGCCCACCATCACCAGCGGCAACACCAATTCACCCACGCTGATGATCGCGGAGCGGGCCGCGGGCTGGATCCTCGCCAGCACCTGAGCAACCGCAGGGTCCCGCCAGGGGGCGCTGCAGCCCGCAGCGCGGGTGAGCGGTTGAGCGGTCGAGACCTTGCGCGGGTATGTCCTGATGCCGCGGCCTGAACGCGTCCTTACATTCCCGTCACTCGCGTTGGCCCTCGCCAGGACTGGCGGTTGCGCAACAGGCGGGGGATCGAGGAGACGCACCATCAACAGCGCCCTCCACGCCACCACGGTTTTTCCGGGTGCGCGTGGCAGAGGTGCCCAGGCCCCACACGGGGCCTGACTTTTTTGCGCATTACGACGCGAACGCTCATGAGGGCGTGAGCGGATGGCGGGCCGGCCCGGGCATACTCTGCGCATCATGAGCAACCCGAAGAGTTCTGCACCCACGCAACTGGATATTCCGGCCATGCCGGCGGCGCTGGTGCGCCTGTCGCGCCTGCTGCAGGCCGAGGAGGTCGATCTCAAGTCGCTGGCCTCCCTGGTGGAGTCCGACATGGCGCTGGCTGCAGCCGTCATGAAGGCCGTGAGTTCGGCCATCACGGGCGTGCGCGGGCGCGTCAACAGCGTGCAGCAGGCCATCACCTTCCTGGGCATCCGCGAGGTGGCGGCCATCACCTACGAGGTGAGCATGCGCGCGGCCTTCCCGCCCATCGTCGAGCTCGACCTGGTGTGGAAGCGCGGCGCCAGGCGCGGCACCCTCATGAAGTTCCTGGCGCAGAAGATGCGGCTGGAGCCCTACGCCGCCCATGCGGCCGGCTTGTTCGAGGAGTGCGGCAAGGCGGTGCTGTTCCGTCACGCGCCCGACCACTACCGCTCCATGCTGCGCGCCGCGCCCGATGACACCGACCTGGCCATCCTGGAGCGCGCAGGCTTCGGCCTCGGCCACGACGAACTCGGCGCCCGCCTGTGCGAAGCCTGGATGCTGTCACCCGAGGCCGTGAACTGCGTGCGCCGCCACCTGGAGGTGCTTCGCACAGGGCAGCTGCCCGCCGCGCCCGAGCCGCGCGAGCTCAGTGCGGTCTCGGCCATCGTGTGGACCATCATGAACAACCCGGGCAAGCTGGGCGAGGCCGTGCAGCAGTACGCGCCCCAGATCGGACGCGACCCCGACGACGTGATGGACGCGGCCGAGATCGCCATCGAGCGGGCCGACGAGGCTGCTGGGGCGGGCCAGTAGCGCACCCCCCTGGCCTGTTCTGCGCGAGTCGGTCGCCGGCATGCCCCGGTCCGGGGCCGCGTGGCGGCAGCGGCCCCGACGGACACCCGACAGTGTCAAGGGCTCACGTCGGGGAAGACCATCACCCACGGGGCGCGCCATCCGGGCTAGTCTGCGCCCCGTTCCATCCCGTTCCCTCTCACCCGACCGCGCCGCTTGCGGCGCCCGCACGCCATGAAGATCGACATCGCAGCTGACAAGCTGGCGCTGCAGCGCCTGTACCACTGGGAAGCCACGGCCCCGGACCGCGTCGTCCTCACCCAGCCCATGGGCGGCGGGTTGGTGCGCGACTTCACCTGGGCGCAGCTCATGGACCAGTCGCGGCGCATGGCCGCGCACCTGCAGTCCCAGGGCATTCAGCCTGGCGACCGCGTGGCCCTCATGTCCAAGAACACGGCCCACTGGCTGATGAGCGACTTCGCCATCTGGCTGGCGGGCGGGGTCTCGGTGCCGCTGTACCCCACGCTGGCGCCGGGCACCATCACGCAGATCCTGGAGCACAGCGGCGCCAAGCTGCTGTTCGTCGGCAAGCTCGACGGCTGGGAGGGCATGAAGCCCGGCGTGCCCGCGGGCCTGCCCTGCATCAGCCACCCGCTGTCGCCGGAGGACGCCAAGCGTAGCTATCCCGGCTGGGATGACATCTGCGCCCGCTCGGCGCCGCTGGCCGGCCAGCCGGTGCGCGATGGTGACGAGCTGTCCACCATCATGTACACCTCGGGCACCACGGGCACACCCAAGGGCGTGATGCACAGCTTCGCCACCTTCGCCTGGGGCGTGGAGTCGGGGCTGAAGCGGCTGCCCATGGTCAACCAGGACTCGCGGATGCTCAGCTACCTGCCGCTGGCCCACGTGGCCGAGCGCACGCTGGTGGAGCACGGCCTGCTGGCCACGGGCATGCGCATCTTCTTTGCCGAGAGCCTGGACACCTTCACGGCCGACCTGCAGCGCGCCCGGCCCACCGAGTTCTTCTCCGTGCCGCGCCTGTGGGTGAAGTTCCGCCAGGGTGTGAACGCCAAGATGCCGCAGGCCAAGCTGGAGCGCCTGCTGAAGATCCCCATCCTGCGCGGTATCGTGAAGAAGAAGATCCTCTCGGCCCTGGGCCTGGACCAGTGCCAGTTCGCCGCGGGCGGGGCCGCACCCATGCCGCCGGACCTGCTGCGCTGGTACGCCACGCTGGGCCTGGAGGTGGTGGAGGTCTACGGCATGACCGAGAACTGCGGCATCAGCCACGCCACGCTGCCGGGCCGGCCACAACCGGGCACCGTGGGCATGCCGTATGACGGTGTACAAAGCCGCATCGACCCGGCCACGGGCGAGATCCAGATGCAGGCGCCCTGCCTGATGCTGGGCTACTACCGCGAGCCGGAGCTGACGGCCCAGACCTTCACGGCAGACGGCTGGCTGCACACCGGCGACAAGGGCGAGATGGATGCGCAGGGCAACCTGCGCATCACCGGCCGCGTGAAAGACCTGTTCAAGACCAGCAAGGGCAAGTACGTCGCCCCCGCGCCCATCGAGGACCGTCTTGTCATGCACACCGCCGTGGAGGCTTGCTGCGTCACGGGCGCGAACCTGGGCCAGCCGCTGGCCCTGCTGATGCTCAACGCCGATGCGGTCGGCCGCGCCGCGGGCGCTGCCGGCCGGACGGAGCTGGAGGCATCGCTGTCAGCTCATCTCGAACAGATCAACGCCGCGCTGGACCCCCACGAACGCCTGGACTGTCTGGTGCTGACCACCCGCGCCTGGACCGTCGACAACGACCTCATCACGCCTACCTTCAAGGTCAAGCGCAACCGCATCGAGCAGGACTTCGCCGCCCGCTACGAGGAGTGGACCACCTCCGGACGCCGTGTGGTGTGGATGGAGTGAGGGATCACAGGAAACAGAACGAGGGGTGGCCTTCTCAAGAGCACCCGGCTGCCGAACCCACCAAGCCGTTCGCACTGAGCCCGTCGAAGTGCGCGCAAGGGCTTCGACGAGCTCAGCCCGAACGGTTTCTTTGCGAACAACGGTCTCTTCGCGAGCGCCGGGCGCGGGCATGGGGCTGGGGTGCTCAGCGGGCTCAGTCCACCTTGGCGCCCGAGGCCTTCACCACCTGGGCCCACTTCTTCGATTCGGCGTCGATCAGCCGTGCGAATTCGGCCGGCGTGTTGCCGCTGGGGACGGCGCCCTGGGCCTGCAGACGCTCTTTCAGCGCAGGTGAGGCCAGGGCCTTGGCGGTTTCCTGCTGCAGGCGGTTGATCACGTCCGCCGGGGTGCCCGCGGGCGCCAGCAGCCCGAACCAGGAACTGGCCTCGAAGCCCTTGAGCGTCGGGCCGCCCACTTCCTCCACCGTGGGCACGTCCGGCAGCGCGGAAGAGCGCTGCGCGCTCGTGACGGCCAGGGCCTTGAGCTTGCCCGACTTGATGTGGGGCATGGACGAAGGCAGGTTGTCGAACATCAGGTCCATGTTGCCGCCCATCAGGTCCAGCAGCGCGGGGCCCGATCCGCGGTAGGGGAAGTGCACCATGAAAGTCCCGGTCATGGACTTGAAGAGCTCGGCCGCCAGGTGGATGGAGGTGCCGTTGCCCGAACTCGCCACGTTCAGCTTCCCCGGGTTGGACTTGGCCACGCGCGCCAGGTCCTGCACCGTGTTGATGCCGTACTTCTGCGCGTTGGCCGGGTTCACCACCAGCACGTTGGGCACGCCGGCCACCAGCGTGATGGGCGCGAAATCCTTCACCGTGTCGTAGGGCATCTTGGGGTAGAGCGACGGGTTGATGGCGTGCGTGCCCACGGTGCCCATCAGCAGCGTGTGGCCATCAGGCGCGGCCTTGGCCACCTCGGCCGAACCGAGGTTGCCGCCGGCGCCGGGCTTGTTCTCGATGACGAAGGGCTGGCCGAACACCCGCTGCAACTCGGGCGCCAGGGCGCGGGCCAGGATGTCGGTGGTGCCGGCCGCGGGAAAGGGCACGACGATGCGCACCGGTTTCGTGGGCCACGCGGTCTGGGCGTGGGCGGCCGGGCTGAAGCTGGCGGCGGCGGCCAGGGTCGAAAGAGCGGCCAGGAACGGGCGGCGCGAGATCATTGGAAGCTCCTTGGTGTGAACATCTTGCAGTTGGGCGCGCAGTGTGCCCTCCGCGAGGGGGCGCCGACATCGGGCCAATCCCGACGCGCGGCCTGCCTGGTTTCACGATACTGCGGCATCCGCATTCCCACAGGAGACTGCCATGCAAAGAAGAACCCTGCTCCTCGCGGGCGCCGCCGCCAGCCTCGCTGCCGGGGCCCGTGCCCAGGCCGCGTGGCCGGCCCAGCCCGTCAGACTGATGATCGCCTTCCCGCCCGGTGGCCCCACGGACCTGACCATGCGCGCCCTGGCGGAGAACGCGTCCAAGCTGCTGGGCCAGCCGGTGGTGATCGAGAACCGCCCGGGCGCCGGCGGCACCCTGCCCGCGCAGGCGCTGCAGCAGGCCAAGCCCGATGGCTACACCCTGGCGCAGATCCCGCTGGGCGTGTTCCGCCTGCCCTACACCACCAAGATCAGCTGGGACCCGATCAAGGACATCAGCTACATCCTGGGCATCACCGGCTACGCCTTCGGCGTGGTCGTGCCCACCGAGTCGCCCATCAAGACCTGGGCCGACTTCGTGGCCTGGGCCAAGGCCAACCCCGGCAAGCTCAGCTACGGCTCCACGGGCGTGCTCACCAGCCCGCACCTGACCATGGAGGACATCGCGCAGCGCGTGGGCATCGAGTTGAACCACATCCCGTTCAAGGGCAGCGCCGACATGATGCAGTCCATCCTGGGCGGGCAGATCATGGCCGCGGCGGACTCCACCGGCTTTGCGCCGCATGTGGCTTCGGGCCGGCTGCGGGTGCTCAACACCTGGGGTGAGAAGCGCCTGGCCAAGTTTCCCGACGTGCCCACGCTCAGGGAGCTGGGCATCCCGCTGGTGCAGGCCTCGCCCTACGGCCTGGGCGGCCCCAAGGGGATGGATCCGGCCCTGGTCAAGCGCATCCATGACGCCTTCAAGCAGGCCATGGAGATGCCCAGCCACGTGGAGGTGCTGGCCAAGTACGACCAGCAGCTGATGCACATGGACCCGGCGCAGTACACGCGCTTTGCCGAGGAGACCTTCCGGCGCGAGAAGGCGCTGGTGGAGAAGCTGGGTCTGGCCAAACCCGGCTGAGCGCCCTGCCACTGGGATTGCCAGAGGGCTTCGACGAGCTCAGCCCGAACGGCGCGGGCGGCGGCACGCCCGATGCGACCTACAGCTTCAGCTCCAGCCGCACCTGCCAGTTGGTGAAGGACGGCGAGGTGTTCACCGCCGCCTCCCGCAAGGTGCCCAGTTCCAGGGTGTTGGTGGAGGTGTAGTCGCGCGGGGACAGGTTGCTGCCCAGCACGCGCAGGCCCACGGTGGGGCTGAAGGTCCACAGCGCGAAGGCGTCCCACACCCGCTTGCCCGGCGTGGTGGTCACCTGTTCGTCACTCAACTGCGTGCGGTAGCCCGGCACCCAGTTGACGTTGCCGCCCAGGGTGAGCGGCGTGCCGCGGATGCGGTAGTCGGCGCCCAGGTTGGCCGTGGCCTTCGCCTGGCTGTCCAGCCGGTTGTCCGGGCCGGGCACGCCCTCCACCTTCGAGCGGAACAGGCTGAGGTTGCTGCGCATCTCCACCCGGGGCGCCCCCGTGACCATCTGATCGAGCCGGAACTTGGCCTCCAGTTCAATGCCCTGGGTGAGGGCGTCGCCGATGTTCTGTGTACGGGCCACGTAGCGCTGCACCGGGCTCCAGGACACCGTCTCCAGCGTGGTCACGCTGCGCATCAGGTCGCTGATGCGGCGGCTGAACAGGTTGGCGCTCAGCACGCCGCCGGCCTCCAGGTAGCGCTCCACCGCCACGTCCACGCCCAGCGCCATTTCGGGGCGCAGGTCGGGGTTGCCGGCCCGGTCGGGCGCGGTGGGCGTGTTGGCGCCTGCGGCCGGGTAGCGCGTGCTGATGGACGGCCGCGCGATCAGGTTGCCCAGGTCGGGCGACTTGTAGCTGCGCGTCAGGCTCAGGCGCACCTGGTCGCGGCCCTTGGGGTCGGGCTTCCACACCGCGTGCAGCAGCGGGGTGGCCACACTGCTGCGGTTCTCCGGCCGGGCCGAACCGTCGGCAGCATCGCCTCGGGTGACGATGCCTTCCCAGCGCAGGCCGGCATGCACCGCCCAGCGCGGGTTGAGCGCCCACTCGTCCTGGGCGTAGAGCGCCAGGCGGGTGGACGAAGCTTGTAGGTTGTCGCCAAAGTCGGTGAGCAGCGGCGTGCCGTCTTGCAGGGTGCTGCGGGTCTCGGTGCGGCGCAGGGCTTCAAGCTCGATGCCGGTGACCAGGTTGTGCTCGCCCACGGTGGCGCTGCCCGGGCCGGTAGAGGGGCCGGTTGCGGGCGGGCTGCCCAGCAGCGTGGACAGCTTGCCGTTGAGGTTGACCGACTGCTGGCGCGTACGCGAGGTGTCGACGATGGTGCGCACCGGGGTGCTGCCGCCGGCCACCGTGAACTCCTGGCGCTGCGTGTCGCCGCGCGCGCGCCAGGCCCCCAGGCCGCCGTTGAGCTCCAGGCGCGAGCCGCCCAGGCGCTGGCGCCACATCAGGTTCAGCCGCCCGTTGGTGAAGGCACTGTCGGTGTGGGAGGCGCCGCTGTCGTAGTCCGGTGGCGGGCTGCCGATGGGCTGCACCAGCGAGAAGGTGCGCCGGTTGTCGGCCACGGTGTGGAAGAGCGTGGGCATGAGCGCGAGAGAGTCGCCGCCGTCGCTCAGACGCCAGGACAGGCGCCCGGAGAGGCTCGCGCCCGTGCGCCGGTTGTTGCTGAAGGCGGACTCGATCTGCTCGCGCAGTGTGGCGCCGCTGGCCACGTCCTCGTCGCGCGTCTGCGAGGTGCTCTCGTCCTTGCGGTGGCCGCGGAAGACCGAGCCCGAGAGGTTGTAGGTCAGCAGGCCCTTGGCATTGTTATGCGTCCAGTTGATGCCCGGGGAAACGGTGCCGTTTTCCAGGCCCACGCCCACGCGCAGGTCGTTCAGCCGGCGGCGGAAGCCCTCGCGCGTGATGATGTTGATGGTGCCGGCGATGGCCCGCGCACCCGTCTCGGCCGTGGGCGCGCGCAGGATCTCGATGCGCTCGATCTGCTCGGGTGTGAGCGACTCCACCGAGAAGCCCGGCGGAGTGCGCTGGCCGTCGATGAGGATCTGCGTGTAGCCCCCGCCCAGCCCGCGCAGGCGCGGCGGTCCGCCCCGCCCCGGCGCGCCCGGTGTGGTCACGCCTGGCAGGCGGCGCAGCACCTCGCCCAGCGTGGCATCACCGAACTTGTCGATCTCCTCGCGCCCGATCACGATCTTGGCGGCGGTGGAGCGCTGGCGCTGGGTGGTGTCGTCTGCCCGGCCACCCGTGACCTCGATGCGCTGCTGTGGTGCGGCGCCAGGCGTGGCTGGGCTGGTGGGCTGGGCCTGCGCCGGAGGTGGTGCCGCGGCCTCGGCGGCTGAACCGGGTGCGGGGTCAGGTGCAGGCGCCGGCGCTGGCGCCGATGCGGGTGGCAGAGGGGCCTGGGCCCAGCTCGGCCCCGTCGTCGCCAGCGTCACCAGCAGCAGGGCCAGCGCGCTGCTCACCTGACGGCCCGAGGACGAGCTACAGGGCAGGCCCGTGAAGGCGGTGCAGGTGCGGGCGGTGCGCTTGAGTCGGGCCATGGGCGCTGATTGTGAGGGGCTTGCGGCCACCACGCCGCCCGTTGTCAAAGCTGCGCGGAACGCGGGCGTGGGGGTCGTCGCTCATGACAGGCAGATCCGCCCATGAGGGATCGTCGTCAGGGCTTGGGAAAGCATTCCAGGATTTCGTCGCCGCGCCCATCAAGCTCACCCGTGGAGCGCCAGCCCAGATGCCGGTAAAAGCCGTAGGAGCGGCTGGTCGGGTCCGCGGAGCACCCGAGGAACAGGCGTTGGTGGCCCAAGGCCGCTAGGTCGCGTGACATGCGGCCCAGCAGCTCCTTGCCGATGCCCCGCCCCTCGAAGGCCGGCAACAGGGCCAGCACGACGATTTCGCCCTCGCTGCGCGACCCGAAGCAGTAGCCCACCATCCGGCCCTCGCTGCTGCAGATGTGGCCCGGCAGTTCCCCGCGGCGGATGTCCTCGCCCCAGGTCTGCACGGTGATGCCCAAGGCCCGCAGGCGTTCGCGTGACACCGCGTTCTCCCGGGTCTGCCCGCGCAGCGCCACGCAGGCTGCGGCGTCCTCGGGCTGGGCGGCGCGGTACGCCAAGGGCCCCGCGACACCCCGGCCTTGGGGTGGGGTTGCGTTCATCTGGTTCCAGGCCTTGCGCAAGAGGTCGCCCATCAATGTCCATTCGGGGTGGGCAGCACGCTCAGGCGCTGGCCACGTTGTTGAGTGCGCAGTATGCGACCACCCCCCAGGCTCCCGGGCCTGACCAGGCTTCAAGGCCCGCCAGATCCTGGCCGCAGAGCCCTGACTTCTGCAGAGTCTCTCTGTCTGCACAAGACTGTGCAACGTTCACGCTCTCAAACGCCTTGCACATGCACACCTCCTCGCTGCGCCGTGGCCCTGCCCGCGCCCTTGTTCTGGCCTCTGCCCTGGTCTCTTTGCGGCCTTGCCGGGTGGACGCATGAAGCTGGCTCTCTGGCTGGGATGCGCCCTGCTGGCCCTGCTGTGGACGGGGGGTGCAGCGCTGACGGCCGCCCTCATCCAATGGGCCGCCCAGGTGCTGGCGTCGGGCGGCGCGGTCGACTGGGCTCAGGCGGCGGCGCGCTGGCCGGTGCCGGACTGGATCGCGCTGTGGGTGGACCCGCAGGTGGTGCGCTGGGCCCAGGAGGCGGTGCTGTGGGTGCTGGGCCTGCTGGGTTCGCTGAGCGCGGGCTTGCCCGTGGCGGGGCAGGTGGTCGGTTGGCTGGTGCCGCTGGTGTGGGTGCTGTGGGGCCTGGGCATGGTGTTTCTGCTGGGGTTGGCCCTGGGCGTGCACGTCTGGCTGGGGCGCGGCGCCGCCAGGGGGCGGACATGATCCAGCCTGACCCTTTTCGCCATGCTGCGAAGTCGGGCGACCGGTTGAGCCTGTCAGACCTGCTGGATCTGCACGGCGAGTCTTCTCCCGCAGTGCTGCTGCTGGTGCTTTCGGTGCTGTGCGTGCTGCCGGTGTACGGGGTGGGCACGGCCCTGAGCTTTGCCATCCTGGCCATGGCCTGGCGCTGGGGTGCGCTGACGCGTGGCGGAACCGGCCTGGGAACGGGGTTGTCCGATCGCTTGGGCCGCATGCGCCTGGACGAGACCTGGTCGCGCCGCTGCCTGCACGGGCTGGCCTGGCTGTACGCCGCTGCCGGTCGTTGCCTGCGCGCCCGCTGGACGGGGCTGTGCCATCCGCGCACGGGGCCCTGGTGGAGCCTGTGGATCGCCCTCATGGGGGTGGTGATCTTCCTGCCCCTGCCTTTCGGCAACGTGCTGCCCAGCATCAGCCTGGTGTTGCTCAGCCTGGGCTGGATGTTCCGCGACGGCCTGGCCCTGCTGGCCTCGGCGGTGGTGGGCTCGGGGGCCCTGGCCTTCACCTGGGCCTTCGGGCACCTGGTGTGGGAAGCCTTCCTGACCGTTCGCACCTGGCTGGGTCTGGGGGCCTGAAACGCTGCAATTGGAGTCTGGGGGGCTAACGGACCACGCAGCCGGTCCAGCCCAGGCGCTCAGCAGGCCACCGCGTTGAAGCCCTGCGCGCTCAGCGCCTCGATCACGGCGCGGACATGCGCATGGTTGCGTGTCTGCAGCACCAGTTCGATCTCCACCTGCTGAAGAGGCAGCGCCGAGAAGGCGCGCTGGTGGTGGACTTCCTCGATGTTGGCACCACAACGCGCCACCGCCGCGGTCAACTCCGCGAGCACCCCAGGCGCGTCGCGCGCCTCCACCCGTACGCGCGCCAGCCGCCCGGCGCGCACCATGCCGCGGCCGATGATGGCCTGCAGCCTCAACGGGTCGATGTTGCCGCCGCACAGCACCAGCCCCACGTTTCTGCCCGCCAGCGAGGCGGGCGCCTTCAAGAGCGCCGCCAGGCCGGCGGCGCCCGCGCCTTCGACGACCGTCTTCTCGATCTCCAGCAGCATCACGATGGCCTGCTCGATGTCGCCCTCGTCCACGAGCATCCACTCGTCGACCAGCGCCTGGGCGATGACGCGCGTGAGCTGCCCCGCCCGTCCCACCGCGATGCCCTCGGCGATGGAGCTTGTGCCGATGGGGTGCGCGCTGCCGGTGACGGCGTTGACCATGGAGGCGAAGCGTGCGCTTTGCACGCCCACGATGCGGATGTCCGGCCGCAAGGCCCGCGCCACGGTGGCCATGCCCGACAGCAAACCGCCGCCACCCACCGCCACCACCAGGGTGTCGATGTCGGGCTGCGCCTGCAACATCTCAAGCGCCACGGTGCCCTGCCCGGCCATGACATCTGCGTCATCGAAGGGGTGGACGAAGACCAGGCCTTGGTCTGCCGCCACCTCCATCGCGCGCTCGTGGGCCTCGTCGAAGGTCTCGCCATGCAGCAGCACTTCGGCCCCGAACCCGCGTGTGCGCTCCACCTTCACGGTAGGGGTGAGTTCGGGCATGACGATCACCGCGCGCAACCCCAGGCGCTGCGCATGGTGGGCCAGCCCCTGGGCGTGGTTGCCGGCCGAAGCTGCGATCACGCCCTTGACCGGCTGGCCCGTCGCCAACAGGCGCACCAGCTTGTTCAGCGCCCCGCGCTCCTTGAAGGAGGCGGTGAACTGCAGGTTTTCGAACTTCAGGAAGACGCGTGCACCCAGAATCTGGCCCAGGGTGCGGCTTTCCAGGCACGGGGTGGCCAACACATGGCCCGCCAGGCGGGCCGCAGCAGCCTGCACATCCTGCAGGGTGAGGGGTTGAATCATCGGGTAATGGTAGCGGCGGCCATCAGCAGACCTCCCCCGGTGCCACGACCCCCAGCAAGGCCGCTGAAGCGTAGAGTTTCAGTCTGATGGCAACAAGCCTGTCCGGCGCTCACGCCATCATCATCAAGCTGGCGTTGCCACCCGCGGCTGCGGTGTTCAGGCTCAGCGCGCGCTCGACCACCAGGCGCTCCAGGGGTACGGCGGGGTCGCCGGGGGCCAGGCGCTCGACGCTGAGCACCGGCCCCGGGCGCTGCGCCAACTGCTGCTGCACGCGCACGAGGTCCTCGACCGAGCCGTGCAGCAGGACGGCGTCGAACCGGGCCGTGGCCACAGCCCCGGCGGGCCCGTCGTCCACCAGAGTCACGTGCGCCTGCACCTGCGCCGGCAGGTCCTGGAACAGCGGCGCAGCCGGCGCCGGCCACACCGCGCGGCTGCCCACCGCCAGCACGGCGGCCAGTTGCACCAGGCGGTCCTGCGGCGCGTCGGCCAGGCACAGCACGCCCGCACGGGGCACGACGCGGTAGAGATTGCGCTCGCCCGTGGGGCCGGGCAGTTCCTGCCACCCGGGGGCGTCGGTGAAGCCTGCGGCGGCCGGCGCGGCGTTCAGCGCGGGGCCGACCCAGGCCGCCATCTGCCGGCACACCTCGGGCAGCCCCGGGCAGTGGCCCGCCGCCCACTGCATCAGCACCTGCAGGACGCCGGCGGGCGCGTGAGGGTCCGGGCGCGGCTGGGGCTGCGGCTGCGCGCGCGCGAGCACCCCGGGTGGCCGCGCCGACAACAGCCGGTACAGGTACAACGGGCCGCCGGCCTTGGGGCCGGTGCCCGACAAACCTTCGCCGCCAAAGGGCTGCACACCCACGACGGCGCCCACCATGGAGCGGTTCACGTAGACGTTGCCCACATGGGCCGTCCTGATCACCTGGGCGATGGTCTCGTCGATGCGGGTGTGCAGGCCCAGGGTGAGCCCGTAGCCCGTGGCGTTGATCTGGCGCAGCAGCCCGTCCAGGTCCTCGCGCCGGTAGCGCAGCACGTGCAGCACCGGGCCGAAGACCTCGCGCTGCAGTTCGTCCAGGCTGTCGATCTCGATCACCGTGGGCTTCACGAAGTGGCCCTGCTCCAGGGCGTGCTCGGACACGGCGCAGACCTGGTGCACGCGCCGGCCCCGCGCGCGCATCGCCTCGACATGGGCTTCGATCAGGGCCTGGGCCTGCCGGTCGATGACCGGGCCCACATCGGTGGCGAGCTGCCCCGGGGGGCCCAGGCGCAGCTCGGCCATCGCGCCCAGCAGCATCTGCAGCACGCGCTCGGCCACCTCGTCCTGCAGGCACAGCACGCGCAGCGCCGAGCAGCGCTGGCCGGCGCTGTCGAAGGCCGAGGCCAGCACATCGGCCACCACCTGCTCGGCCAGCGCGGTGGAGTCCACGATCATGGCGTTCTGGCCGCCGGTCTCGGCCACCAGCGGGATGGCCAGGCCCTGCGCGCTGACGCGCCCGGCCAGCGTGCGCTGGATGCTGCGCGCCACCTCGGTGGAGCCGGTGAACAGCACGCCGGCAATGCGCGCATCGGCCACCAGCCGCGCCCCCACCACCTCGCCGCGGCCCGGCAGCAGTTGCAGGGCGCCGCGCGGCACCCCGGCCGCCCACAGCGCGCGCACCGCCTCGGCGGCGATCAGCGGGGTCTGCTCGGCGGGTTTGGCCAGCACCACGTTGCCGGCGACCAGCGCCGCAGCCACCTGGCCGACGAAGATCGCCAGCGGGAAGTTCCAGGGGCTGATGCAGGCCACCGCGCCCAGCGGGCGGTGGCTGGCGGGGTCGAAGTCCGCGCGCACCTGCTGCGCGTAGTAGCGCAGGAAGTCCACGGCCTCGCGCACCTCGCCCGTGGCGTTGGCGGCGGTCTTGCCGGCTTCGCACATCAGCAAGGCCAGCAGCCGCGGCAAGTCGTCCTGCAGGCGCTGCGCGGCGGCCTCCAGGGCTTGAGCGCGCGCGCTCGCCGGGGTGCGGGCCCAGGACGGGGCGGCGGCCTGGGCCTGGGCCAGCGCGGCCTCGAGCTCGGCGTCGGTGCATTCGCGTGTCAGGCCGACCTGGTCGCGCCGGTCGGCCGGGTTGAGCACGGCGTGCAGGGGCCGTTCTGCCGTCTGCACGGCCAGCAGCGGCGCGGCCTGCGGCAACGGCTGCCGTGCCGCCTCACGCAGGCCCTGCGCCAGCGCGTGCAGTTGCTGCTCGTCGGCGAGATCCACGCCTTGCGAGTTGCCGCGCGCCGGGCCGTACAGCGCCCCAGGCAGCGGGAGGGCCGGGTGCTGCAGGCCCGCGGCCCCTTCGGCGCGGGCCATCGCGTCGATGAGGTCCAGGGGGTCACGCACCAGGTCCGCGATCGGCAGGTTCGGGTCGGCAACGCGGTGGACGAACGAGGTGTTGGCGCCGTTTTCCAGCAGACGGCGCACCAGGTAGGCCAGCAGCGTCTCGTGCGTGCCCACGGGCGCGTAGATGCGGCAGGGCCGCCCGAGCCCGCCCTGCGCCACGGCGCCCACCACCTGCTCGTACAGCGGCTCGCCCATGCCGTGCAGGCACTGGAACTCATACTGCTGCGGGGTGTAGCGCTGCGGGTCGGCCATCTCGTGAATGGCCGCCAGGGTGTGCGCGTTGTGGGTGGCGAACTGCGGGTACACCGCCTGCGGCGCAGCCAGCAGCCGGCGGGCGCAGGCCAGGTAAGACGCATCGGTGTAGGGCTTGCGCGTGTAGACCGGGTAGTCGGCCAGACCGTCGACCTGCGCGCGCTTGATCTCGCTGTCCCAGTACGCGCCCTTGACCAGCCGCACCATCAGCCGGCGCTGGCTGCGCCGGGCCAGATCCACGAGGTGGTCGATCACCTGCGGGCAGCGCTTCTGGTAAGCCTGCGCCACGAAGCCCAGGCCCTGCCAGCCCTGCAGCGCGGGCTCGAAGCACAGGCGCTCCAGCAGGTCCAGCGAGAGCTCCAGCCGGTCGGCCTCTTCGGCGTCGATGTTCAGGCCGATGTCGGCCTGCCGCGCCAGGGTGCTCAGGCGCAGCAGCACGGGATAGAGCTCGGCCATCACGCGCGCTTGCTGCGCTCGGCTGTAGCGCGGGTGCAGCGCCGACAGCTTGATGGAGATCCCCGGGCCCGCGTACACCCCCCGCCCGGCGCTGGCCTGGCCGATGGCCTGGATGGCGTCTTCGTAGTCGCGCAGATAGCGCCGTGCATCGGCGGCGGTCATCGCGGCCTCGCCCAGCATGTCGAACGAATGGCGAAAGCCCAGGCGTTCCTGCACCTGGGCGTTGGCCAGGGCCTCGCCGATGTGCTGGCCGGTGACGAACTGCTGGCCCATCAGCCGCAGGGCGGCGTCCACCGCCTTGCGGATCAGCGGCTCGCCCCCGCGGCTCAGCAGCCGCCCCATGGCGGCGGACAGGCCGGCCTGGCTGTGCGTGGCCACCAGCTTGCCGGTGAGCAGCAGGCCCCAGGTGGCGGCGTTGACGAACAGCGAGCCGCTGCGGCCCAGGTGCGCCGACCACTGGCCCGCGCCGATCTTGTCGCGGATGAGGCGGTCGCGCGTGGGCGCATCCGGGATGCGCAGCAGCGCCTCGGCCATGCACATCAGCGCCACCCCCTCTTGCGACGACAGGCTGTACTCCTGCAGCAGGCTTTGCACCAGCCCCGCGCGGCCGGCCGAGGCCTGGCGCGTGCGCAGCGCCTGCGCCAGGCGCGTGGCCAGCGCCTGGGTGTGCTGCGCCTGCGCGGCCGGCAGGCGCGCGTCCGGCAGCAGCGCCGCCAGCGCCAGCGGCTCCGGGCGGCGCGTGGCCACCGTGATGGCGCGCCGCAGCGGCGTCTGGGCCAGGCTGGAGGGCTCGAAGAAGGCCAGGGCAGCGGCCGATGGGCCGGCGTCAGTCAGGTTCATGGCGGATCACCCCAAGAAGAATTTGCCTTGATGATCCTGATCTGGCGTAGAGTTTTATTTCAAAGACGGCCGCACAAATAGAGAAAGCTGCAGACCATGAGCGAGATTCCAGACCTGGACCGCATCGACCGGCGCATCCTGGCGCACCTGCAGGACGACGGACGCATGTCCAACTTGAAGCTGGCCGAGGCGGTGGCGCTGTCGCCCACGGCCGTGCTGGCCCGGGTGCAGCGCCTGACGCGCGACGGCTTCATCCAGGGCTACCAGGCCGTCCTCAACCCCCAGCTCCTGGGCGCGCGCATGCTGGTGTTCGTGGAGGTGCTGCTCGACCGCACCACGCCCAATGTCTTCGAGCAGTTCCGCGCCGCGGCGCAGGTGCACCCGCCCATCCTCGAGTGCCACATGGTGGCCGGGGGGTTCGACTACCTGCTCAAGATCCGGGTGGACGACATGGAGGCCTACCGCCAGTTCGCCGGCAGCGTGCTGTGGCAGTTGCCGGGCGTGCGCGAGACCCGCACCTATGCCGTCATGGAGGAGGTCAAGAGCTCGAGCAAGCTGCCCTTGGTTGCGTGACCGCCGGGGCGGCGCTGGGGCTGGGCGCAGGCGTCTGCATTCAGGCCCGGGCCGGCACGCGCCGCGCCCCCAGCGCCAGCAACGCAGCCGCCAGCACCACCACGCCCAGGGCCCAGGTCAGCGAGCTGGCCGTGGCCAGGGCGCCGATGAGCGGCGGCCCGAGCATGAATCCGCTGTAGCCCACCGACGTGACGGAGGCGATGGCCGCCGCCGGGCTCACCCCGGGCACGCGCGTGGCGGCGCTGAAGAGGATGGGGGCCACCGGGGCCAGCCCAGCCCCGACCAGCGCAAAGCCCACCCACGCCACCACGGGGTGCGCGCTGAGCAGCACCACCGCCATGGCCCCTGCGGCCAGGCCTGCGCCGCAACGCAGCAAGGTGCGTTCGTCGTAGCGTGCCCGCAGGGCATCGCCCGCAAAGCGCGAGGCAGCCATGGACGCGGAAAACACCGCGTAGCCCAGCGCCGCCTGCGACTGCGGCTGCGCCAGCTCCTGCTGCAGGTACAGCACGCACCAGTCGTACATCGCGCCTTCGGCCGTCATGCCGGCCAGGATCAGCAGGCCGATGACGAGCAACTGCCCGCGCGGCCAGACAAAGTGGGCTTGGGCCGAGGATTGCGGCGTACCGGCCGTGGCGCGGCCCTCTTCCTGCAGCATGCCGCGGGCGGCCCATACGGCCACCAGCGCCACCCCCAGGCCCAGCGCCCACAGTTGCACCCCGGGTGCGATGCCCACCCCCAGCAAGGCGGCCACCGCACCGGCACCCAGCATGCCGCCCACGCTGAACATGCCGTGCAGATGGCTCATGAAGGGCCGGCCCCCCAGCCGCTCCAGGGCCGCGCCTTCCGTGTTGAGGGCCACGTCGAACAGGCACATGCAGGCCCCCAGTGCCACCACTTGCAGCAAGAGCAGGCTCATGGGCAGGCCCTGGAACGCCAGCACGCTGCCCAGCAGTCCCCCGCCCAGGACGGCCGCCCCCGCAGCGGTGCGCCGCGCGCCCAGGGCGGCCATGACGCGGCCGGCGGTGAACAGCGAAGACACGGCCCCCACGGCCGCGGCCAGCAGCACCGCGGACAGGCTGCCCTCGGACAGCCCGTGGTGCGCCTTGATCGAAGGGATGTGCGCCCCCCAGGCGCCGATCAGCACGCCCAGCACCAGGAACTGCACCCGCGTGGCGGCGCGTGAGCGGCGCAGCGCTGCGGGATCGGGCAGGGTCACGGGGTGGGCGGGCTGCGCGGGCTGGGCGGGCTGGCCAGGGTCTCAAGCCCGGCGCAGCGCGTCAGCGGCCATCTTCACGAACGTGCCGGTATGGGCCGGGTCCAGCCAGCGCGTCACCACCACGGCCTGCAGCCCCGGGTCCACCCAGACCAGGTGCCCCCCGGCACCCTGCATGAACACCGCGTCCGTGGACGCGCCCGGGAACGCCTGCCCATCCCGGTTCAGCCAGACCAGCCAGCCGTAGAAGGGCGCGATGGCGCAGGGCGTGCCCATGCGCTGCACCCAGCCGGGCGGCAGCAGCTCCCGGCCTTCATGGCGCCCGCCGTCCAGCAGCAACTGGCCCACGCGGGCCTGGTCGCGCGCGCTGATGGACACCCCCCCGCCCCAGTGCGTGCCGCCCGGCACGCTGGGCAGGCGCTGGCCGTCGATCGTCACGTGGGCATCGTCGTAGGCCTGCCAGCGGAAAGCGTCCTGCGCGCCCAGGGGCTGCAGGATCACCTCGCGGAACACGGTTTCCAGCGGGCGGCGGAACAGGTGCAGCAGCGCCAGCGAGAGCTGGTTGATGCGCACATCGTTGTATTCCCAGTAGCGGCCCGGCGCCTGCAGCGGCCGCGCGCCGCCCTTGGGCCCAGCGGCGGGCCGCGGGTCTTGCCCCACCTTGCGCCAGCGGTCCACCTGGTCGGGCAGGCCCAGGCAGGTGCCTTCCCACTCGCTGGTCTGCTCCAGCAGGTGGCGCCAGGTGATGGGCGCGTTGTGCGGCGAATCGAAGCCGATGCCCGGCAACTGCGACACCACCGGCGCGTCCACGTCCGGCAGCAGGCCCCGCGCGTGCGCCGCCCCGGCCAGCAGGCACAGGTAGGTCTTGGCCACGCTGAAGGTCTGGTCGGAGCGTGCAGGCTCGCCCCAGGCGGCCAGTTCCTGCCCGTGCTGCCACACCACCCCGCCCACCGGCCCGCGCGGGTGCACCGGCCCCAGCAGCCGGTTCCACGGCGGCGGGTCTTCATGGTGGACGCCGAAGCGCAGTGGCTCGGCCGCCGGGTCCCGCGTCCAGGGGGTTTCATGGGCGCGGGCGAAATCCAGCGCGTCTTGCAGTGCGGGGGGTGGGGTCATCGGCATGCCGGGAGTCTAGGGGGCCGACGAGGAGGCTCGTGCGGATCTCGCAGCAGCGCACCTCCCACGGCTGCCGCAGACCGTCCATCAGACCCGGCAGTCGGCTGACAAGCCTGCTGCGCTGCCTTGACCTGCTGCTCAGCGGCGGTCAATAGATCCATGGGGGGATTGACAGCCCGGCACCTGCCGGGCACAAGGGCGGACATGCAGATGGGCTTCCACTTGGCACCCCTTCAGCGCGCTGGCCGAAGCTGTGCGCCATCGGTCCAATGGACGGCGCTGCACGGGCTGCTGCTGTTGCCGCGAATTCAGTAGCGGATGAAAGTGCAGTCAACAGGCGCTAGAGCCAAGAACGGTGCGGGCCATAGGGCTGTCAGGGCGCCGATGTCACGGAGACAGGCGCCGATGTTCGCCAGCAGATCTGTCTCCCAATAAACAAGTTAGGCCTCACCATTCACTCCCACGCACGTCGAAAGTCTGAATGCAGAGTACTAACTGGACCCCGCAGGACATCATTCGCCTCACCGCACTTATTGGTGGCTTTCTGCTGTGTGCGCTCGGCGGCTTGCTCATGTGGCTCGGCGTCGGTGCAGATGGCGTAGTCGATATCAAATCGTCGGTGCTGTCTGGAACAGTGAAGACTGGTAGCGCGGGCCTCTTCACATTATTCTTCGGCTTTGGCGTAATCATATTTGTGATCGCGTCGCTTGCTGCTCGCGAAAGCCAAGATCGCCTCTCTCCAACTCAAAGGAAGTCGAGAACCACACATATAGTTCGTGCGTTTTGGGGTGTGCTCTTTGCCTTCGTCGTCATGACGGTTTGTGCGGCTTTGGGCTATGGTGCCGGCTTCGGTGGTGCCGCATTGTTTCTAGGTGGCCTGCTTGTCTTCGTCGGCATCGCCTATGTGGTCCAACTTGAGTATGAGTGAGGCCTCTCAAGTAAGTCGCGCTAAGTGATTGATTTGTAAGGAGTCTATCGATGGTCGCGACTTGCTCTCGGGACGATTTGCGGGCGGGTCGGGCCGATTGGATCGCTAACTCCCCTACAGGGACTTCCCCTGGAGTCAAGGTTCGATATCTTCTTTCTGCTGAGCGGTATTTCTTTCTTCCTCAATTGGGCGTGCTGATCGAAGGGGCCACCGTTGAAGGACAGACTGCACATCTACAGGCGGGCTTGTTTCGGTCTGGTTGACCGAGGCCCCAGATACGAACCGCTCGACAGGACTCCATTCGCTCCTCGTGCTGCAAGCACGTTGGGGTTACCGAGTTCACCTGTCGCCGGTCTGACCTGTGGTGGGCATCTTCTGGCGCACGTCCGGTTGGAGAAGGGGTTCTGGTGCTTGGGTGTTGGATCAGGCAGCGGCTTTCGCCATCACAGCAGCGCCCCGGGCTGCTGGGGTCGCCGGCACATGATCGGGGTCGAATGCTGCTTCGCGGGTGAGCACGGCCCACAGGATGCGTGCGTTCTTGTTGGCCAGGGCGACCACGGCCTTTTGCCAGCCCACGCGCTCCTTGAGTTGCAGCAGCCACTGGCTGATGCGGTCGTCTCGTTTGCCTGCACTCATCACGGCCGACTTGGCACCCTGGATGAGCAGCGTTCGCAAGTAGTCGTCGCCGCGCTTGGTGATGCGCCCCAGACAGGCCTTGCCGCCCGTGGAGTTCTGACTGGGCACCAGCCCCAGCCACGCGCCGAACTGCTTGGCGCTGGCGAATTGCCTGAAGTCACCCACGCTGGCCACCAGCGCCGAGGCCGTGACTGGGCCGATGCCCAACAGCGTGGCGGCTTTCTTGGCCCGCTCGTTGCTGCGCACGTAGCAGGTGATGCGCTCGTCGCACCAGGCGATCTGCAGATCCAGGTCGATCCAGTGCAGGTGAGCGCGCTGCACGGCCAGCCGCGCCACGCCGGGCAGTTCGTTGCTCGCGTCCTCGATCACCTCGGGCAATGCCTTGCGCAGCGCCTCGGGGCTTTGCGGGAACACCAGGCCGAATTCGGCGAGGATGCCGCGGATGCGGTTGATCATCGCGGTTCGCTCCTCCTTGAAGCCCTCGCGCAGCCGGTGCACGGTGAGCTGACCTTGCTGCTCGGCCGTCTTGATGGGCACGAAACGCATGTGCGGACGCCCGGCGGCCTCGCAGATCGCCGCGGCGTCGTTGGCGTCGTTCTTGCCGCGCTTGCCGGCCATGCGGTAGGGGCTGACAAAGTGGCCGGCGATCAACAGAGCGCGCAGCCCCATGCCCAGCAACCGACGCGCCACGTGATGGGCACCGCCACAGGCTTCCATCGCCACGACGCAGCCCGGCGGCAGTTGCGCACACCAGGCGTAGAACGCCTGCGGCGCCATGGCCTTGCTCAGCACCAAGTGGCCCGGGCGATCCACCGCGTGCACGTGCAGCACCTTCTTGGACAGATCGACTCCCACCCGAAACACTGGCGAGCGTGTAATCTCCAGCATGACTTCCCCTTTCCGATCAGATTGAACTTCCACACGTCAATCTTGGTACATCGATACCGTCACAGGACTGGGGAAGTCCCTTCGTATTCGCTCAAGCTGACCCGCTACGGCAGGCTCTGTAAGCCTAGTCCGCGGCACATGGTGCATCATCGCGTACCAGGCTTACAGCGCCCGCCTACGGGGGTAGCTTAGCTCGAACTACAAGGGCTTCCCCACCTGTCAAGCAATACTCAGCCTTGATGGGTCGCGCAGCGACTCATCAAGGGAGTTGTCTTCGGTGTCCGTCGGCGCTTCGGATATCGCGTTGAACAGGT
>CANHVY010000030.1 GCA_947464185.1 Burkholderiales bacterium | reverse complement strand
GGCTGCCAACTTGAACATCCACCTGCACGGCCTGGGGCTGGACGGCGTGTACCGCTGCGACGCCGACGGCGCGCCCAGCTTCGTCGAGGCCGGTGCGCCCACTGGCGAGGAACTGCACGCGCTGCTGCAGACTGTCATCGCCCGGCTGATGAAGATGCTCACGTGCCGAGGCGTGCTGGTCGAAGACATGGGCCAGCGCTACCTGGCCGAGCCCGATGGCGAGGACGAGGAGGCGCGCACGCTGCGGCCACTGAAGGCGGCAGCCATCACTTACCGCATCGCTTTCGGCCCGCGCGCCGGGCAGGGGGAGCCAAAACTCAAAACGCCGTGTCGCGACGGGACCACGCACCTGGTGATGAGCCCGCTGGAGTTCATGCAGCGGCTGGCGGCGCTGGTGCCGCGGCCGAGGTTGCACCTGATCAGTTTGGTGTTCGCGTAACTTCGCTACGCGAAGTGAGCGGACCCCCGCTGCGTGAACATGGGGTGTTGGCACCCAATGCCAAGCTGCGGTCTCTGGTGGTACCGCAGGAACCCGAGGTGCGTGAGCAGACCACCGAAGTCGCAGCTGCCAGCGAAGGCGAGGCCGAGACGGTTCAGGCCCGGCCGCACCGCATCAACTCGGCGCGGCTACTCAAGCGCGTGTTTTGCTCGGACATGACTTGGGTACAAGTCAGTCTGCGCTGAAGCTTCGCCTTGACATCGACGTGCGGCACTGCCCGAACTGCGGCGCCGGGGAGCTGAAGATCATCGCGGCGATTCTCGAACGGCAGGTGATCGGGAAGTCTTGATGCACCTGGGCTGAGTGTGGACGTCGGCCGTCCCTGCGTACGGTCTGACGCCTCACGAAGGGCCCGAGCTCTGCGAGGGTGCGGCCTGCAAGGCTGGATCCGCAGCCGGCCCGCCCGGGGCCGGGCACGCGACCGTGCGACGCAACTCGCGATGTGTCGGGCCGCGCCTCGCTGCGCCTTGTCTGGCCCTTGTCTGGCCGCGGATGGATGGGCGAGATCCGGGATGGGGGCGGCATTGGGGTTGCCTGGAGCCTGTCGGACTTGACTTGTGGCGGGCGTTTGAGTTCCCTGTGCTCGCCGTGACGCAGTTCACGCTCGCCGCGCCCTCGGTTTGCAGCAAAGCCTTACAGTCCATTTTGAGGGCAAACCGGTCGAAAGGCCGGGACGCAAAGCCTCCGGCCTACAGCACCACCTCGTGGTGCCACGGTAGCGGGGTTGCCAGCGCGGCCGCCATGGCGGCCGGGCGTGGCGGCACACCCGGTGCCTGCTTCGCACGCTGTTTCCGGTCAGGCCCTCGCCCCGTGCAACCGCACCTACAGACGTAATTGCGAGCGATGGCCCTGAACCCGAACCCCCTGCGACCTTCCCTCGGCGGCGCCACCCGGCGCGCGGCCGCCGTGCCGCTGTGCGCCGCGCTGCTGCTGCTGGCGGCCTGCGGCGGCGGTGGCGGTGGCGAGCAGGCCAGTTCCGAGCCTGCCGCCACTGAAGCCGGTGCCGACATCGTCGCCGGCAACGGCACCGAGGACCGGCGCTTCATGTTGTGGCAGCCCGGCCAGGAGGCCGCCGTGCGCGCGGCCCAGGCGGCCATGGCCGATGCCGCCGGCAGCGACGAGGTGCGCCTGGTCGTGCGCCTGAACCCGGCCGCCGTGCCGCCGCCCAACCGCGCCTCGATATTGAGCGGCACCAGCGGCGAGGGCGGCGATGCCGCGGCCCAGCAGGCCCGGCTGCTTGCGGCCAAGGCCGCCGCCGTGGCCACCGCCGTCGACGAGGTGATGGTGCGCTCTGTGCTCGCCGCTTCCCCGCGCGCGACGCTGGGCCAGCGCTTCGCGCATGCCCTGGAGGGCTTCATCCTCACCGTGCCGTTCGACCAGGCGCAGGCCGTGGCCGACCAGCTGGCGCGTGACCCGGGCGTGGACGGCGTCGAGCTCGACCGCGCGCTCGCCATCGAGCAGGCCGCACCAGTGCGCTCGCTGGACAGCCGCGCCTGGGGCGTGGACCGGCTCGACCAACGCGACCGCGTCTTGGACGGCGCCTTCCGCCACAGCCGCACCGGCCAGGGCGTCACGGTTCACGTGGTCGACACGGGCATCAGCCCGCACGCCCAGTTCGGCACGCGGCTGCGCAACGGCTTCAGCGCCATCGCCGATGGCCAGGGCACGCGCGACTGCCACGGCCATGGCACCCACGTCGCCGGCACCGCTGCCGGCAGCACGCTGGGTGTGGCCCCGGGGGCCAGCGTGGTGCCCGTGCGCGTGCTCGATTGCCGCGGCAGCGGCACCGGCACGCAGCTGCTGGCGGGGCTGGACTGGATTGCCGCCAACGGCGCGCGCCCCGGCGTGGTGAACATGAGCCTGGGCGGCCCGGCGTTCGCGGCGCTGGACGCCGCGGCGCAGCGCCTGGTGAGTGCCGGCTTCACGGTCGTGTCGGCCGCCGGCAACAGCAACGTGGACGCCTGCACGCAGTCGCCGGGGCGGGCCGCCGGGCTGGTGACGGTGGCGGCCAGTGACACGGCCGACGCCAAGGCCTCGTTCTCCAACTTCGGCACCTGCGTGGCGCTGTGGGCGCCGGGCACCAACATCGCATCGGCCGGCATCGCGTCGGCCACGGCCGTGGTGGGCATGAGCGGCACCTCTATGGCGGCGCCGCACGCTGCGGGCGTGGCCGCGCTGCTGCTGCAGGCCCAGCCTGCGGCCACGGCGGCACAGGTGCGCGCCCGTTTGCTGCAGGACGCCTCGCCGAACGCGGTGCTCGGCCTCACCGGCGCCACGCCTCGGGGGCTGCTGTACGCCGGCGACACGACCCTGCCGCCGCCGCCACCCAGCGTCGCCGTCCGCCCGGCCGCCATCACCATGGCCACCACCGTGCCGGCACCCGGCCTGTGGGCGGCCAGCGCCACGGTGCAGGTGGTCAACGCCCAGGGCGCGGCCGTGGCCGGCGCGCGCGTGGCGGGCCGCTTCTCCCACAGCACGGCCGAAGCCGGCTGCACCACAGCAGCAGACGGCCGCTGCAGTCTGGCCGGCCCGCCGGCGGCCTGGGGCGCGACGCCGCGGATCACCGTGGCCCTCACCAGCCTGTCGGGCCCGCAGATGGCCGATGCCGGCACCGGCGTGCGCAGCGCGCAGGTGGCGCAACCGGCCGCCCCCGTGGCCAGCGTGTCGGCGCTCAGCGGCAGCATGGTGCGGCCGGCGCCAAACTCGCCGCAGTGGACGCCGCGATTCAACGTGACCCTGACCGACGCCCAGCGCGCCCCGGTGGCCGGCGCCGTGGTGCAGGGCGTGCTGCGCATCCACAGCGGGGCGGGCGTCGTGGGTGTGCAGACCGTGGCCTGCCAGACGGCCAACAACGGCCAGTGCAGCGTGGCCTGGACGGGCCCCACCCTCGGAAGCGCCCAGAACGGCGCGGTGTTTCAGGTCCTGGCGGTGAGCCGCGCCTGGCTGAGCTACACGCCGGGCCCGCTCACGCAGGCCACGGTGGGCGTGGTGCGCTGAGGTCGGGGTCGATCTGCCACCGGGTGTGCTCGGGGAAGCCGGGCAGCCTGGCGCCCTGGCCCCACCCGGTGCACACCAGGGCCACCGCGGCGCGGCGCAGGTCCTTGGCCTGCAGCTCGGTCTTCAGCACCTTGCCGTCGGCTTTCTTGGGCAACTTGTCGATGAAGACACAGGGGTGCGGCTGCTCCTGCGCATCGCGAAATCGTCCTTCGGCCGCGTGCTGCAGGCCATCCGTGAGAACGACTTCCGCGCCGAGGCGCTGGGTTTTCGCACGGTGACCTTCCGCACGGTGTCCACCGGGCTGGCTGTGCACTGATCGGCAGCGTGCTGTTCGTGCTGTCGGTGTACTGCTTCCCCACAGGGGTGGTTGGGCGGAAGGTTGCGGGCGAGGAGGCGCGCCAAGGGAGGCGACCAGCCCGCGTGACAAGACTTCGGCGGCCCGCCGTGGTCTGCCTGCTGGTGGCGTGCTCAGCGCGAGAACTCCACACCCACACGACCCAGGCCCTCGATACGGATCTCGATGTGCTGGCCCGCCTGTGCCCAGCAGGGCAGCGGCAGGCTGCCGGTGGAGATGATCTCGCCCGCTTCCAACCGCTGCCCGCGCCGAGCGAGGTGCCCGGCGAGCCAGACCACCGACTTCAGCGGGTGGCCCAGCACGTCGGCGCCGGTGCCTGCCAGCGTCTCCTGGCCGTCGAACCAGGTGCTGCCGCGGACGGCCGCAAGATCGAGCTCACGCCAGGACGGCACTGGGTCGCCCAGCACCAGCCCGGCGTGAAAGAAGTGGTCGCTGACCATCAGCGGTGCGCCGGCCTGGACAAAGTCGCCGTAGCGGTCGTCCACCAATTCGATGGCCGGGTGGACCGTGTCGATGGCCTGTGCGATGGCCTCGATCGTCAACGCGCCGTCCCGCGCATCCAGGGGCTGGCCCAGTCGCACCGCCACCTCGCACTCGATGGCCGGGCGCCGGTAGCGGCCGAAGTCGATGGTGGCGCCGGCGGGCATCAGGCTGGACTCGAACATGCGGCCGGCCGCAGGTTGCGGCACGCCCAGCAGGCGCTGCATCGACGCGGTGGTGCTGCCCACCTTCCATCCGATCGTCGCGCCGCGGCCGCGAGAGGACATGAGGGCCGTCACGCGGTCTTGCAGGGCGTAGCCGGCGTCGAGATCCGGCGGGCGCAGCGCCGCTGGTATCGCTCCGATGTCAGGCGCATGCAGGTCCAGCGTCTGAGCAATCCAGGTGGCAGCATCGATCATGGAACCAGACTCCAGGGGTCAGAGGGGGTAGAGGGTCGGGGCGGCCAGCCATCCCGATATCGCGCGTCAGAGCATAGGAATTTCAGGCACCCGGCACAAGCCTGGTTCATGTGCACAGCGAAGGCCTTCAGCGCCCCGTGCGAACGGGGACGAGAACGGCTCGCCACCAGTGGAGGCCGTCGATGCAGTCCACTCCTTGAACGGGCTGATCGGCAGCCAGTTCTTGCTGAAGAGAGACAGCCGCCTCTTTGGTGGGGACCTGCAGGTCGGGCGTGATCTCGGCGAGAGGTTCCAGCACGAAGCGGCGCTGGTGCAGGCGGGGTTGAGCAGTCGGACGGCCCAGCCCTCAGTCAGCCGCGCTGGTACTGCCCGACCGCTTCATCCAGATAGGCGTTGTTGGCCTCACGGATGGCCGCCGCCGCATCGTCGTAGAGAAAGGGCAGGAACACGTAGCGTCGGCCGCGGGTCACGGCAGATACGTCGTGCAGCAGCGAACAGGAGAAGATGATCGCCGACCCGGCCGGTGCCCGGTAGCGCTGCGGTCCGTACTCCGGAAAGCCGAGCCCGCCACCCTCGTAGTCATCGTTCAACAGCACCGAGACGGCGAAGCGTCGATGGGCGGTGCCCTTGGTGGTGTTGTCCCGGTGGGGGCGGAAATGATCGCTGGTCGTGCTGTCATAGCAGGCCACCAGATAGCGTTCCATGCGCGTGGTGCGGAACTGGTGCACCTTGCGAATCTCCGGCACCACGCGGCGCAGGATGCGCTGCTGGATGCGGGTGCGGGTATCGTCGTCGTCGATGGTGAAGTCGCAGCGGCGCTTGTGCTGGTGGTCGAGCACCAGCGTGGTCTTGCCGTCAATCTCCCGCATGTAGCCGGAGTCTTCGTCGCCGTTTGCTTCGTAGCGCTCGATCAGCTCTGCGCAGAACGCGGGCTCGAACACCCGCGGCAGCACGATGACGGGTGCGTTCACGGGCACGCCACAGTACAGGGGCACGGGCGGCAAGGTCCGCAGCTCGGCCAGCACGAGCGGCACCTCCGCGGCGTCGGGTTGCGCCGGGATCACCGACCGCACGCGCAGGTCGGGATCGATGATCACCCACCGCCGGTGCAGCACCGACGCGTCGGTCGTCCCATCGTTGGGCGCAGCGCCGTAGAGTCGGCTGACGAGGCCGTCGAAATCCCAGAACGCGCGCACGCCGGGCTGGGATTCGCTCACCCGCTGTGTGTCCCGGTCCTGCGGATCGACGCTGACCGCGAAGAACGCGAGGTGGTCGTCGTCGAACAGGTCTCTGGCCTGCCGCGTGATGTCGAGCATGGCCAGGCCCTGTTCGTCGCCGGCGGAGCCATGGAAACACAGCACGAGGTAGCGGCCGGCAGCGACGTGGAAGTGATAGGCGTCACTGGCGGTGCTGCGCTGGTGGAACGTGGGCGCGGGGTCGCCCGGAAGAAGCTGACGGTAGGGGGGCATGGGCGACCGACCGCGGTGAGGCTCTGGTGTTGATTCGCGTCGCACGACAGCCGCGCGCGCAGTAGCATTATCTGAGGCCGCCTGCGGGGCTCGGGGATGAGGCGGCTGGACTCTTCTGAGCTTCTGCCGGTGCAGTCTCAGGCGGCAGGTCAAGCGGTGCGGGCAAGACCGTTGCGCCAGGCTTCGGAGTCCTGCGCCCGTTCGACGGCCTGATCCTGTGCCTGCTGCCTCAGCCCGGCACACAGGGACGACGCAGACGCCTGCCCGGGAACCCGCAGGTGCGGGGCCACTTCCGCCAGGGGCTCCAGGACGAAGCGGCGCTGGTGCAGGCGAGGGTGGGGCAGGGTCAGGTGGTCGGTGCTCAGCACCCGCTGGCCAAAGAGCAGCAGGTCCAGGTCCAGCGTGCGGGGGGCGTTGCGGTAAGGGCGCTCGCGGCCGGCCTGCTGTTCCAGGTCCTGCAGGAGACCCAGCAGGGCCTGGGGGTCGAGTGAGGTGGTCAGCAAGGCGACCGCGTTCAGGTAGTCTGGTCCTTTGGCGTCCACGGGGCGGGTACGGTAGAGGCTGGAGACACGCTGCAGCTGCACGGCGGGGTGGGCTGCCAACTGTTGCACGGCCCAGGCCAGGGTGGCGCGCGCATCGCCCAGATTGGCGCCCAGGCCGATGGCCACCGTCTCCCGGCTGGCCTGCTCGACGGCCTGCCAGACCTTCAGCACGTCCACCGTCTCGGCGACATCGTGCACGCGCAGCACCCGCGCACCGCGCTGCGCGGCCAGCAGGGCGGCGGCCAGGCTGCCGGCCAGGCGTTGCTCCACGGGCCGGCCGGTCAGCCGGCCGACCGTGCCCTTGCGCGAGAGGCCCGCCAGCAGCGGGCGATCCACGCCGGCCTGCGCCAGGCGTGTCAGCAGCGCTTCTTGACGTGCCAGCAGATCCACGCTGTGCTCCATGGTCTTGGCAAAGCCGTAGCCCGGATCCAGCACGATGCGCTCAGCGACGATGCCGGCTACTTGGGCCGCCTGAAAGCGTTCGCTCAGGAAGGCGGCCACCTCCTCGACCACGTCGTCGTACTGTGCCAGGGTCTGCATGGTGGTGGGGTCGCCGCGCGAGTGCATCAGGCACACCCCGGCGCTGGGGTGGGCGGCCAGGGCCTGCAGCGCGCCCGGGGTCGTGAGCGCCCGTACGTCGTTGATCAGGTCGGCGCCGGCCCCCAGGGCGGCGCGCATCACCTCAGGCTTGTGCGTGTCCACCGACACCGGCACGCCCAACTGCAGCACCTCCATCAGCACCGGTTGGAGCCGCCGCCATTCTTCTTCGGCCGTCACGGGCGTGGCGTTCGGGCGGGTGGACTCCGCACCCAGGTCCAGCAGATCGGCCCCCTGCGCCACCAGCCGTTCGGCCTGAGCGATCGCCGCGCGCGCTTCCAGATACCGCCCGCCGTCCGAGAACGAATCTGGCGTCACGTTGACGATGCCCATCAGGTGCACGCGGCTCAGCACGAGGCGGAAGCGGCCGGTGTGCCAGACCTGCGGGAGAAGGGGCCCGGACATGCCATCATCACGGCTGTTCCGCGACTTGCTTTGTATGACCATGCGCGCACTCTGCCACTTCACCCGCCCGACGTCGACCAAAGGCCCCAGCTTTCTGGCCTGCCTGTTGGTTGCGGCTGCTCAGTTGACCACCCCCGCCCAGGCGCAGGAGTGGCCGACCGCCGGCCGCAACATCCGCCTTATCGTGCCGTCTCCGGGCGGCAGCGGCACGGGCGACACCATCGCCCGCATTGCGGCCGAGGAGATGGGCAAGCGGCTGAAGGCCAATTTCGTCATCGACAACAAGCCAGGCGCCAACGGCAACATCGGTGCCACGGCGGCGGCGCAGGCCCCGGGCGACGGCTACAACTTCCTGTTCTCCTGGGCCGGCACCCTGGCCGTCAACCAGGCCATGTACAAGCAGATGGGCTACGACTCGCAGCGCGACTTCGTCCCTATCGGCCTGGTGGCGGACGTGCCCAACATCCTGGTGGTGAACAACGACCTGCCGGTCAAGACCGTGGACGAATTCGTTCGCCACGTGCGCGCCAACCCGGGCAAGCTGAGCTATGGCTCCACCGGCATCGGCAGCTCCATGCACCTGGCCGGTGAGCTGTACTCCCGCGAGTACGGTGCGCAGATGGTGCACGTGCCCTTCTCCAACCCCGGCAACGCCACCACCAACCTGATCTCGGGCGAGATCCATCTGATGTTCCAGTTGATCCCGGGCATCGCCTCGCAGGTCAAGGCCGGACGTGTGCGGGCCATCGGCGTGATGGCGGCGCAGCGCTCACCCGCCCTGCCCGACGTGCCCACCATGGTCGAACTGGGCGCGCCCAAGCTGATGTCGTCCACCTGGTTTGCGCTGCTGGCGCCCAAGGGCACGCCTGTCGTGGCCCTGGAGCGCATGAACGCTGCGCTGAACGACACGCTGGCCGACCCCGCGGTGAAGAAGCGCCTGAGCGACATCGGCGCCTCACCCCTGGGCGGCACTCCCAAGCAACTGGCCGACCACCTGGCCGCCGAGATCGACAAGTGGGGCCGGGTGGTGCGGGACGCCAAGATTTCGGTGCAATGACCTTGCGGACATGACGCTTCTGACCGGGCCTTCTGGACCTACGGGGCCAACCGGATCCACTGAGCCTGTTGCCCCTGCTGGGCCTACCGGGCCTGTCTTGGGAATCGGGCCGCAGGCCCAGGGGCTGGCGGCGCTGGAGCAGCGCCTGGCCTACGAGATGGCGTGCCTGCAACTGCCAGCCGCGCGCTGGACGCCGGCGCTGCAGCACCAGGGCCAGGCGGTGGCGGATGTGGCGATCATCGGCGCCGGCATGGCCGGCCTGGCGCTGGCGGCTGCCTTGCAGCACCGTGGCATGGCGGTGACCCTGTATGACGAGGCCCCGGCCGGGCTCGAAGGCCCCTGGGCCACCACAGCCCGCATGAAGACGCTGCGTTCCCCCAAGCAACTGGCCGGGCCGGCGCTGGGCCTGCCATCGCTGACTTTCCGCGCCTGGTTCGAGGCGCAGTTCGGCGCGGCGCAATGGGAGGCGCTGGACAAGATCCCCCGCTTGCAGTGGATGGACTACCTGCGCTGGTACCGGAGCGTTCTGCAGCTGAAGGTGCACAACGACCACCGCGTGACCGACGTGATGCCGCGGGCTGATGGCCTGGTGGAAATGCACCTCGACCATGGCGGGCAATCGCTGAAGGTCTTTGCGCGGCGCCTGGTGCTGGCCACCGGCCGCGCCGGGCTGGGCACGGGCTCGGTGCCGCCCTGGGCGCAGGCGCTGCCGCGCGGGCGCTGGGCGCATTCCGCCGACGAACTGGACCACGAGCGCCTGCGCGGCTTGCGCGTGGGCGTGGTGGGCGCAGGCGCTTCGGCCATGGACAGCGCCGCTACGGCGCTCGAGCAGGGTGCGCAGCGCGTGCATCTGCTGGTGCGACGGCCCGACCTGCCGCGCGTCAACAAGGGTAAGGGTGCCGGCAGCCCGGGTTTCGTGCACGGTTATGCGCGCCTGCCGGACCCTCACAAGTGGCGCATACGCCACTACATCCATACCCAGCAGGTGCCACCGCCCCACAACAGCACGCTGCGCGTGTCGGCCCACCCCAACTCTTTCTTCCACCTCGGCTGTGCGGTGCAGGGCGCGTACGAGCAGAACGGGGCGCTGCTGGTGCGCACCTCGGTCGGGCCCATCGCGCTGGACTTCCTGATCTTCGCCACTGGCTTTGCCATCGACTGGGCGGCGCGGCCGATGCTGCGGCACGTCGCGCCGTTCGTACGGCCTTGGCACGAGCGCTGGACGCCCGCGGCGGGTGAAGAAGATACCGAACTGTCGGCCTCGCCCGACCTGGGCCCGGACTTCGAGTTCCAGGTGCGCGAAGGCCAGACCTGCCCGGGGCTGGAGCGCATCCACTGCTTCTGCTACCCCGCGGCCCTTTCGATGGGCGTGATCACCGGTGACATTCCCGCCATCAGCGAGGGGGCCTTGCAACTGGCTACGGGCCTGGCCGGGCTGCTCTATGCAGAAGACCATGAACACCACTTCGCCCGCATGCAGGCCTATGCGGAGCCCGAGCTGCTGGGCGACGAGTGGGTGGCCTCGCCCTTGCCCAGCTTCAGTGTTGATGATCTCGGGCCTGTCTCCGCCCCTCCTTCCGAAGCGAGCCTTCCATGACCACCCGCACAGACTCCGGCCCGGCCGCAGCCGCCGCCGATGTGATCGACACTGCTGCAGGCCTGGCGCCGAGCAGTGCGCTGCAGACTGCACGGCGCTTCCGCTCCACGGTGGTGGAGGCCACGCAGGCCAGCCACGAGGCGCTGCTGTACGAGCCTGTGCCCGGCCTGTCCACTGCCGACCGGCTGCGTGTGGCCGTGTACTGCTGCGAGGCCGCCGAAGCGCACCAGATGGCAGCGCACTACCGCGCTCTGCTCGCGCAGCAACCCGCAGGCGACGCTTCCACGCCCGCTCTGCCGGCCATGCTGACCTGGGCGGGCCTGCTCACCACCGACCCGCGCCGCGGCGACCGTGAAGCCCTGCAGGCGCTGCAGGCGGCGGGCCTGGCAGACCCCGCCATCGTGGCGCTGGCCCAGCTGGTGGCTTTCCTGTCCTACCAGACCCGAGTGGTGGCCGGCTTGGTGGCCATGGAAGCGGCCCTGGTCAGCCCTGCGCCCCCGTCACCCGGCTCAATGGACGCTGGAACTCCGGCCCCTTCGCCCGGGGGCGCCTCTGCCAAGTCCGCCTCATCCGGGCCCGTTCCCGTGATCCGGTTGAATGGCTTCACCAACGAGACCCTGGGCTGGCGCTCGTGGCTCTCGCCACTGGATGTGGTCCAGGCGACCGGCCTTCAGCAGGCCGTGCTGGACGAGAGCCATCCGCAAGCCCGAGCTTCAGCCTACTACCTGACGCTGATCCACCAACCCTTGATGCTGCGCCATCGCTCAGCCGCCTACAACGCCATCATGTACGCCACAGGCGGGGCGCCGCGGGCGGAACGTGAACTGGCGGCCATGGTGGTGTCGGTCACCAACGGCTGCGTGTACTGCACCTCGGTGCATGCGCAGCGATTTGCCCAGTTGGCACGGAGGCACGACACCGTGGAACAGGTCTTCCGCAACCCTGCCACCGCGGGTGTTGACGAGCGTGAGCGCACCATCGCGCACTTTGCGCAGGCTGTCACGCTGCGCCCCCACACGCTGGCCGCCGCCGATGTGGCGCCGCTGCGCCAGTTGGGCATGAGCGCCGAGCAGATCCTGGATGTGCTGCACGCCGCCGCGATCTTTGGCTGGGCCAACCGCCTGATGCACAACCTGGGTGAGCCGGAGCATCCGCCCGCGGGCACCTGACCCGGTGCCCTACCACCCCGCTGCTTCGACCTGAAAGCCCTGCCATGGCCGACATCGCCGCCCGCGTCTGGGCCCACCGCTGGAAGATCGACCCCATCGTGCGGTCGCTCATCGACACCGATTTCTACAAGCTGCTGATGTGCCAGTCGGTACGGCGCAAGTTCGCCGATGCGCGCGTGACCTTTTCCCTCATCAACCGAGCCCCGGAGGTGCGCCTGGCCGAGTTGATCGACGAGGGCGAGCTGCGCGAGCAGCTGGACCACCTCCGCACCCTGTCGCTGTCGCGTGGCGAATCCACTTGGCTGCGCGGTAACACCTTCTACGGCAAGCGCCAGATGTTCCGACCCGACTTCATGGAGTGGTTCGAGGGCCTGCGGCTGCCGCCTTACCACCTGGAGAAGCGCGACGGCCAGTACGAGCTCACCTTCGAGGGCGCCTGGCCTGAGGTCATGCTGTGGGAGGTGCCGGCCCTGGCCGTGCTGATGGAGCTGCGCTCGCGCGCCGTGCTCAACCGCATGGGCAAGTTCGAGCTCGAGATCCTGTACGCCCGTGCCATGACCAAGCTGTGGCAGAAGGTGGAGCGCCTGAAGACGGTTCCCGACCTGCGTCTGGCCGACTTCGGCACGCGCCGGCGACACGGCTTCCTGTGGCAGGACTGGTGCGTGCAGGCCATGATGGAAGGGCTCGGCCCGAAATTCGTCGGCACCTCCAACTGCCTGATCGCCATGCGGCGCGACATCGAGGCCATCGGCACCAACGCGCACGAGTTGCCCATGATCACCTGCGCCCTGGCCGACAGCGATGAAGAGCTGCGCCAGGCGCCGTACCGTGTGCTGGCTGACTGGCAGGAAGAGCACGAAGGCAACCTGCGGATCATCCTGCCCGACACCTATGGCACCCAGGGCTTTCTGGAGCATGCGCCCGACTGGCTGGCGCGCTGGACCGGCATCCGCATCGACAGCGGGGACCCGGCCGAGGGGGCCGAGGCGGCGATTGCCTGGTGGCAGCGCCACGGCGAGGAGCCGCGCGACAAGCTGGTGATCTTCTCCGACGGGCTGGACGTGGAGGCCATCGAGACGCTCAGCCAGCGCTTCCGCGGCCGTGTGAAGGCCTCCTTCGGCTGGGGCACCATGCTGACCAACGACTTCGTCGGCCTGGTGGCCGACGACGCCCTGGCTCCCTTCAGCCTGGTGTGCAAGGCCGTCTCGGCCAACGGCCGCCCCACCGTCAAGCTCAGCGACAACCCGCTCAAGGCCATGGGCCCGGCGAACGAGATCGAACGCTACAAGCGCGTGTTCGGTCTGGGCGTGCAGACGCAGCGGGCCTTGCGGGTGTAGGGCCGCTCAGAGGTGCCGGGTTGCGGGCTGTCCGTTCGCGCCTAGCCTGCGCCCGTGCGGGTCAGCAAACGCCCGAGCAAGGCTGACGGCGAATCGATGAACGGGTTCACCACGGTCACGCCGCGCCAGGTGAATCCTTCCTGGAAGTCTTCAGAGATCAACAACCTGCAACCGTGGCTGGCTGCAACCGCCAAGATCAAGGCGTCCCAGTAGGGCGTCTGGTGGTCAACGGTCAAGTCCAGCGCGGCCTGGAAGTCCTGCCAGGCCGAGACCGCCACCTCGAAGCTGTCGGCTCACGCCAGGATGTTGGTGTCCAGAGAGGCTCTCATCTGGAGGCGCTCACTCTTCGTAAAGCTCGTTGCGGGTCCAACTCCGCGCGCCACTGGCGGGTTGGTGTGACAAGCGGTCCAGTAGTGCGCGCCGGGCTTCCTTTCTCTGCAAGTCCTCTGCGGCCACCGGCAACATGGTCGCTACAGGCTTGCCCCGACACAAGATGGTCACGCGTTCGCCGAGGGCCACCTCTCGCAAAAGAGAAGAGAACTTACGACTAGCCGTGGCGGCGGAAATGGTCTTCATTCAGAGCTCACGGGCAAAGAGCAGTGTTTGGCGCTACTTTGCCCACAGGGGCATCCTCTTTCAAGAGCGCTGCCAGCGGGGCACGAGATGGCCGCCCTCAATTCACCCGAAACCGCTCCAGCGTATCCCGCCGGACTTCGATGCCCAGGCCAGGGCGGTCGGGGATGTGGACGAAGCCGTCGGTCATCTCGATGGGCTGGGTGACCAGGTCACGCCTGAAGGGGTGTGAGGAGCGGTCGTACTCGAGTACGGGGTCGCGGGCGAAGACGGCGTGGTGGGTCACGGGCAGCGCTGCAATCACCTGCAGCGAGGCGGCCTGGGCCACGGCGGACCCCCAGACATGCGGGTTGACCTCGATGCCGTGTGCCTGTGCCAGGGCGGCGATGTGGCGCGCCGCGGTGATGCCCCCGCAGGAGCCCAGGTCGGGTTGCACGATGTCCACCGCGTGACGGCCGAGCAGGTCACGGAACCCGTACAGCGTGTGCTCGTTCTCGCCCCCGGCGATGGGCGTGCGCAGCTTGGCGCGCAGCTCGCAATAGCCGTCCAGGTCCTCGGGCGCCACCGGCTCTTCGTACCAACGCAGGTCCAGCTCATCCAGCACGCGGCCCAGGCGCAAGGCTTCGGTGCGGCCGTAGCCGTGGTTGGTGTCCACCATCAGCGTGACGCCTCGCCCCTGCATCGCTGCCGCGATGGCCTGGATGACCTCGATGTCGTCTGCCACGCCGTAGCCCAGTTTTACCTTCATCAGCTGAAAGCCCGCGGCCAGGTGGCCATGGGCTTCGTCCACCAGCCGGTCCCGCTCCCCCTGTCCGCGAACGCGGTAGAAGCCCGTGGCATACGGCTGCACCCGGGTCCTGAAGGCGCCCCCCAGCAGGCGGTGCACGGGCTGCTGGTAATGGTGCCCGGCCAAGTCCCACAGGGCCATGTCGATGGCGCTGATGGCCGCTACCACCGAACCCTTGCGCCCGTAGTCGCGGGTCTGGTGGTACATGCGGTGCCACAGCACCTCGATGTCCAGCGGGTCGGCCCCCAGCACCAGCGGGCGCAGAGCGTGTTCGATGGCGCTGGCCGCAATCTGGGGCGGCTCCAGCCCCTGGGCGAAGGCCTCGCCCCAACCCGTCAGTCCCACGTCTGTGATCACCTCCACCAGCGTGGCCGAGCGGCGGTGCACCCATCCTTGCGAGAAGGCGAAGGGCTCGGCCAGCGGGCTCTGCAGGATGTGGACCTTGACATCGATGATCTTCATGGGGCGAATCTGCTCGGGGTGCTTGGAGGGTGCTCGGGGCTTGCGGCTTGGAGTCCGCCCTGCGCGCGGCGGCTGTTTCAGGTGCGGCCGGCCAGCATCGCTTCCACCAGCTCCTGCACCGCCAGCGCCTCTTCGGCCGTGGCCAGCAAGTGGGGCTGGCCGCGCAGCCAGAGGTCGGCGTGCGTGAGCTGCCGCTGCAGCGCGCTGCGCCGCGGGTCTTCGCCGGTGCTCCAGTCCACGGCCTCGACCCAGGGCCCGCCGTCTGAGCGCCACAGTTGGTAGAACTCGCGGAACTGGTGGTTCAGGCGGCTGCCGCGCACGGTGACCTCCTGCCGGTCGGGCTGGCACCCGCCCGTGGTCGCCATGATGGTGACCGGCCGGCCGTCGGCCGTCTCCAGCCGTGCCAGCAGGTCGAGTTCGCACAGGGTGGGGTCGGCCGGGTAGCGCGGCGCCGCCTGGCGCAGTTGCAGCGGCCCGAGAAAGCGGCCCGCCAGGAAGAGGAAGTGCGAGATCACCTCGCGCGTGTAGCCGCCCTCTGCCCTAAAGCGCAGCCAGTCGGCCTCGGCCTGCCAGGCGCGCGGCCAGGTGGGGTACTGCACCACGATGTCGATGCCCAGCAACTCGCCTGTTTCACCGGCCTCGATCGCGCGGCGCAGTTCCTCGAAGCCGCGCGACGATGACTGGGTGAAATTCACCACGCCCGGCAGACGGGCGCTGCGCAGTTGCGCCACCAGGTCGCGGCTGGCGGCGTTGTCGGTGCCCAGCGGCTTCTCCATGAACACGCCCTGGCCGGCTGCGGCCGCGGCCAGCGCGTAGGCCTTGCGCGGGCCCGGCGGGCAGGCCAGGTACACCACGTCGGCGCCCTGCATCGCCGCTTCGGCGCTCGGCGCCACAGGCGCATCCGGCATCAGTTCGCGAGTCTTGGCGACGGCCCCCGGAGAAGGGTCCCACACGCCGCTGACCTCGAACGCCGGGTGCAGGCGCACGTTGTCCAGCATGCGCCGGCCCATGATGCCCAGGCCGATGAGGGCGATCTTGTGTGTCATGCAGAGTGCTCCAAGCTGTGCAACCGCAGCTTATCAACAAGGCCTGTTCGGCTGAAGCGATCGGCCGACATGCCCCTCGAACCAGACTACCGTACGCGCTGCTTGGCTTGCCGCCGCTCCCTAGAATGATCGGTTCCTCTCAAGCGGCACACCTTCTGGAGTCACCGATGTCCACCGGGCTGATCCGCATCCGCGGCGCGCGCCAGCACAACCTGAAGAACCTGGACCTCGACATCCGCACGGGCGAGATGACGGTGGTCACCGGCCCCAGCGGGTCGGGCAAGTCCAGCCTGGTGTTCGACACGCTGTATGCCGAAGGCCAGCGCCGCTACGTCGAGACTTTCAGCGCCTACGCCCGGCAGTTCCTGGACCGCATGGACCGCCCGGCGGTGGACCGGGTCGACGGCGTCCCGCCGGCCATTGCCATCGACCAGACCAACCCGGTGCGCACCAGCCGCAGCACGGTCGGCACGATGACCGAGCTGAACGACCATCTGAAGCTGCTGTTCGCCCGCGCCGGCCAGTTGTTCGACCGCCAGACCGCGCTGCCGGTGCGGCACGACACGCCCGAGACCATCCACGCCGAGCTGCTGGAGCGCGCGGCCGCGGCGGGCGATCCACGCCTGGTGCTGACCTTCCCGGTGGAACTGCCCGCCGACACCACGCCCGAGCAACAGGCGCAGTGGCTGGCCGCCAGCGGTTTCACCCGCGTGCAGGCGGAGCGTGTGCAGGGTACGCGCAAGCTGCTGGACGTGGTGGCCGACCGCTTTCGCATGGCCGGCGTGGAGAAGGTGCGCGCCATGGAGGCCATCGAGCTGGCGCTCAAGCGCGGCGGTGGACGGCTGGACGTGCATGTGGCAGCCGATTCGACAGCCGATGCGCAGCCCACGGTCTGGCGCTACTCCACCGGCCTGCACTGCCCCGAAAGCGATCTGCGTTATGCGGATCCGCAGCCGGCGCTGTTCAGCTTCAACTCCGCTTTCGGTGCCTGCGAGACCTGTCGAGGGTTCGGCCGTGTCATCGGCGTGGACTTCGGGCTCGTGATCCCGGACCACCGCAAGACCCTGCGCAACGGCGCCATCAAGCCCTTGCAGACCCCCGCCTGGAAGGAATGCCAGGACGACCTGGTGAAGTACGCGGGCGATGCCGGTATTCCGCGCGACACCGCCTGGAGCCAGCTCACGCTGGCGCAGCGCGACTGGGTGATCGAGGGCGACCCGGGCTGGAAGGGCAACTGGAACAAGCAGTGGTACGGCGTGCGCCGCTTCTTCGGCTACCTGGAGAGCAAGGCCTACAAGATGCACATCCGCGTGCTCTTGTCCAAGTACCGCAGCTACACGCCCTGCGGCACCTGCGGTGGCGCGCGCCTGAAGCTCGAGGCGCTGCTGTGGCGTCTGGGCTCGAAGGCCGACGCGGCTGCGGTGCTGGCCTCCCCCGCAGGCCGCTACCGCCGCTTCCTGCCCGTGGGCGCGGCCTGGTCGCGCGCGCAACTCGACGCCTTGCCGGGCCTGGCCTTGCACGACCTGATGCAGCTGCCCATCGAGCGCTTGCAGCGTTTCTTCGATGGCTTGAGCCTGCCGTCCACGATGCTGGACGAGGCCTTGAAGCTGCTGCTGGATGAGATCCGCACCCGGCTGAAGTACCTGTGCGACGTGGGTCTCGGGTACCTGACGCTGGACCGCCAGAGCCGCACCCTCTCGGGTGGCGAGGTGCAGCGCATCAACCTGACCACGGCGCTGGGCACCTCGCTGGTGAACACCATGTTCGTGCTGGACGAGCCCAGCATCGGCCTGCACCCGCGCGACATGAACCGCATCGTGCAGGCCATGCACCGGCTGCGCGACGCCGGCAACACCCTGGTGGTGGTGGAGCACGACCCGGCGGTCATGCTGGCGGCCGACCGGTTGATCGACATGGGTCCCGGCCCCGGCGAGCGTGGCGGGCAGATCGTCTTCGACGGCACGCCGCAGGCCGCGCGCAGTGCCGATACGCTGACAGGCCAGTACCTTGGCGCGCGCAAGCAGGTGGGCCTGGGTTTCCAGCGCCTGGTGGAGGCCTCGACGCCGCGCCTGATCCTGGAGGATGCCACCGAGCACAACCTGCAGCACGTGACGGTGGCCTTCCCGCTGCAGCGGCTGGTCTGCGTGACCGGGGTCTCGGGTTCGGGCAAGAGCACGCTGGTGCAGGACGTGCTGTACCCCGCGCTGGCACGCCACTTCGGCAAGGCCACGGAGACGCCTGGGGCGCATGGCCAGCTGCTGGGCGCCGACTGGCTGGCCGACGCGGTGTTCGTCGACCAGTCGCCCATCGGCAAGACCGCGCGCAGCAACCCGGCCAGCT
The DNA here is from genome assembly GCA_947464185.1 of Burkholderiales bacterium. GTDB lineage: Bacteria > Pseudomonadota > Gammaproteobacteria > Burkholderiales > Burkholderiaceae_C > Rubrivivax. Next base: position 35,460 of record CANHVY010000030.1, on the reverse strand, counting down.
ATGTGGGTGCCTTTGACGAGGTGCGCAAGCTGTTCGCGGGTGCGCCGCTGGCGGCCGAGCGCAGCTACACCGCCGGCATGTTCAGCTTCAACGCCGGTGATGGGCGCTGCCCCACCTGCGGTGGTTCGGGCTTCGAGCACGTGGAGATGCAGTTCCTGTCGGACGTGTACCTGCGCTGCCCGGACTGCGACGGCCGGCGCTTCCGTGCCGAGATCCTGGACGTGAAGATCGTGCGCGGGCCGCGTCAGCTCTCGGTGGCCGATGTGCTGGAGCTCACCGTCAGCGAGGCGGCCACGCTGTTCCGCGACGACCGCGAGGTGGTGGCGCGGCTGCAGCCGCTGGTGGACGTGGGCCTGGACTACGTGCGCCTGGGCCAGCCCGTGCCCACGCTGTCGGGCGGCGAGGCCCAGCGCCTGAAGCTCGCGGGCTTCCTGGCCGAGGCCGCCACGTCGCCGGCCCAGCGCGTGGCCAAGAAGGGCACGCTGTTCCTGTTCGACGAGCCCACCACCGGGCTGCATTTCGACGACATCGCCAAGCTGATGCGGGCTTTTCGCAAGCTGCTGGAGGCTGGGCACTCGCTGATCGTCATCGAGCACAACCTGGACGTCATCCGCGCCGCCGACTGGATCGTCGATCTCGGGCCCGAGGGCGGAGACGCTGGCGGCCTGCTGGTGGCCGAGGGCACGCCTGATGACGTGCGTGCGCACGCCCACTCGCACACGGGTCAGGCGCTGCGCGAGTACGACGTGGCCATGGGCGCGGGCGCCGTGCAGGCTGCCGAAGCACCGGCGGCGTGGCGCGGCGACCGGGCGAAGACAGGTGGCGCTTATCTGGGCGACGCCATCCGCATCGTCAACGCCCGTGAGCACAACCTCAAGTCCCTCAACGTGGACATCCCACGCGGCAAGTTCAGTGTCGTCACGGGAGTCTCCGGCTCGGGCAAGAGCACGCTGGCTTTCGACATCCTGTTCAACGAAGGCCAGCGCCGCTATCTGGAAAGCCTGAACGCCTACGCCCGCAGCATCGTGCAGCCGGCAGGCCGGCCCGAGGTGGACGCGGTGTGGGGCATCCCGCCCACCGTGGCCATCGAGCAGCGGCTTTCGCGCGGCGGACGCAAGAGCACCGTGGCCACCACCACGGAAGTCTGGCACTTCCTGCGCCTGCTGTGGGTGAAGCTGGGCACGCAGCACTGCACCAAGGACGGCTCGCCCGTGCGCCCGCAGAGCGCCGAGAGCATTGCCGCGCAGTTGCTGCGCGACCACGCCGGCCGCCACGTCGGCCTGCTGGCCCCGCTGGTGGTGAACCGCAAGGGCGTCTACACCGATCTGGCGAAGTGGGCCAAGGCGCGCGGCCACACCCACCTGCGGGTGGACGGCGAGTTCCTGCCGCTAGACCCCTTCCCGCGCATCGATCGCTTCAAGGAGCACACGATCGAGCTGCCGGTGGCTGACCTGCTGGTCGACCCGGCAAACGAGACTGCGCTGCGCGAGGCCCTGTCCCGCACGCTGCAGCTGGGCCGCGGCGTGCTGCATCTGCTGCACCCGCTGGACGGCCTGGCCGAAGCGCTGGCCGAAGGCGCGGCCACGGCGGGCATCGGCCAGGTGCAGGTGTTTTCTACCAAGCGCGCCTGCCCCACCTGCGGCACCAGCCACCCGGAGCTGGACCCGCGCATGTTCAGCTACAACAGCAAGCACGGCTGGTGCACCGAGTGCGTGGGCACCGGCCTGAAGCTCAGCCGCGAGCAGCGCAAGGCCTACGACGACTCGGTGCGCGATGACGATGCGAAGGGCCGGGAGCAGAGCTTTCCGTCCGAGGAGCCCGAGGTCGAAGGCCTGGTGGACGAGCCCTGCCCGGCCTGCGCCGGCGCCAGGCTGAACCCCGCCTCACGTGCCGTCACGTTTCTCGGCAAGCCCATCAGCGAGGTGGCGCACATGAGCGTGCGCGAGGCCCATGGCTGGGTGCTGGACTGGCTGACCGAAGGTCGATTGAGCGGGCGCGAGATGGGCATCGCCCGCGATGTGATCGCCGAAATCCGCAGCCGCCTGCAGTTCCTGCAACAGGTGGGCCTGGGCTACCTCACGCTGGACCGCGCCGCGCCCACCCTCTCGGGCGGTGAGGCGCAGCGCATCCGCCTGGCGGCGCAGCTCGGCAGCAACCTGCAGGGCGTGTGCTACGTGCTGGACGAGCCCACCATCGGCCTGCACCCGCGCGACAACGGCATCCTGCTGACCGCGCTGCAGCAACTGGGCGACAAGGGCAACACGCTGGTGGTGGTGGAGCATGACGAGGACACCATCCGCCGGGCTGACCACCTGATCGACATCGGCCCGGGTGCGGGCAAGCGCGGCGGGCGCCTGGTGGCGCAGGGCACGGTGGCCGATCTGGCGGCCTCTGCCGAGTCACTCACCGGGCAGCTGCTCGCGCAGCCGCTGAAGCATCCGCTGCAGGCGCGTAGGGCGGTTGAGACCGCGCAGGCAGGCGCTGGCGCAGGAAGCGTCACGGCCCTTGCGACCACGGTGGTCACCATGGCCGGCGCGCTCACGAAAGAGGGCGAGTCGCCCTCGCTCGCCGTGCAGGGAGCTCATCTTCACAACCTGCGCCAGGTGGACGTGAGCGTTCCGCTGAGGCGCCTGGTGGCGGTGACGGGGGTGTCCGGCTCCGGCAAGAGCACGCTGGCGCGCGACGTGCTGCTGACCAATGTGCAGGCTGCCGTGGCAATGCAGGCCACCAAGGCCGGGCGCGAGGCCCTGGCCCGCGGCGAACACCCGGTCTGGGCGGGCTGCCAGGGCCTGACAGGCTTCGAAACCATCGACCGCGTGCTGGAAGTGGACCAGACCCCCATCGGCAAGACCCCGCGCTCCTGCCCGGCCACCTACATCGGGTTCTGGGACACCATCCGCAAGCTCTTCACCGAGACGCTGGAGGCCAAGGCCCGGGGGTACGCGGCGGCTCGCTTCTCGTTCAACACCGGTGGCAAGGGAGGCGCCGGCCAAGGGGCCGGCGCGGGCCGTTGCCATGCCTGCGAAGGGCAGGGCCTGCGCACCATCGAGATGAGCTTCCTGCCGGATGTGAAGGTGCCTTGCGACACCTGCCACGGTCAGCGCTTCAACGCCGAGACCCTGGCCGTCACCTGGCGCGGCAAGAGCATCGGCGATGTGCTGCAGATGGAGGTGGATGAGGCCGTGGATTTCTTCGCCTCCATGCCCTCCATCGCCCACCCGCTGCAGTTGCTCAAGGACGTGGGCCTGGGCTACCTCACCCTGGGCCAGCCCAGCCCCACCTTGTCAGGCGGCGAGGCGCAGCGCATCAAGCTGGTGACCGAGCTGACCAAGGTACGCGATGACGTGACCCGGCGTGGCCAGAAGGCACCGCACACCCTCTACGTGCTGGACGAGCCGACGGTCGGCCTGCACATGGCCGACGTGGAGAAGCTGGTCCGCGTGCTGCACCGCCTGGTAGACGGCGGCCACAGCGTGGTGGTCATCGAGCACGACCTGGACGTCATCGCCGAGGCCGACTGGGTGGTGGACCTGGGGCCTGAGGGCGGAACTGATGGCGGGCGCGTGGTGTGTGTGGGCCCGCCCGAGGCCCTGGTGTCAGCCGGCACGCACACCGGCCAGGCCCTGGCGCCGGTGCTGGCGCGGTGAGGGTGTGTGGCTTGCTCGTGTTCGCGACCGCAGCCCCGGCCCTTTCCGCCTCACAACCAAACGCCGGGCCACCCCACGTTCTCTTTCGCTCCCGCGGGGGTCGGGCCGTGCACCGCCCGGACCTTGAGGGTGCTCTCAAGGGAAATCATCATCCGGGTTTTCACTGAGGAGCGGGACAATCTCGCAGTCAGTTTTGAGTGTCAACATCCACGAACTTTGCCCGCAAGACCTGTAGGAGTCCCCATGTCCATCAAGAACGTTTCCCCCTTGCCTCTTGTCCGCCTGGCCGCGGGCGCTGCCTTGGCCTGCATGGCCCTGGGTGCTTCTGCACAGACGACGCTGACGCTGTCGTCCTGGGTGCCGCCGTCCCACACCCTCACCGAGACCCAGAAGGAGTGGTGCGAGATGCTGGCCCAGAAGGTGGCTGGGAAGATCAAGTGCAACGTGCTGCCCCGCGCCGTGTCGGCGCCGCCCGCCACTTTTGATGCCGTGCGCAACGGTCTGGCCGACATTTCCTTCACGGTGCACGGCTACACCCCGGGTCGTTTCGCCACCACGCAGTTCGCTGAGATCCCCTTCCTGGGGCAGTCTGCCGAAGCCAGTTCCGTGGCCTTCCAGCGCATCTACGAGAAGCAGCCTGCCATGGCCGAGGAGCACAAGGGCGTGAAGGTGTTGGCAGTGTTCACCCATGGCCCTGGGATCGTGTTCAACACCAAGCGCCCCATCACCAAGATGGACGATCTGCTGGGCATGAAGTTCCGCATTGGCGGCGGCATGGTCAACGACATCTCCAAGGCGCTGGGCATGAACGTCACGCTCAAGCCCGCACCTGAGAGCTATGAGCTGCTGTCCACCGGGGTGATGGACGGCACGCTGTTCCCGGCCGAGTCGGTCGAGGGCTTCAAGATCGACAAGGTCATCAAGTACGCCACGCTGTTCCCGGGCGGCCTGTACAACACCAGCTTCGTCTTCATGATGAACCAGGCCAAGTACGACAGCCTGCCGCCTGACGTGAAGAAGGCCATCGACGAGATGAGCGGCGAGTTCGCCGCCCGCATGATCGGCAAGGGCTGGGACAAGGTGGACCGCCGCGGCATGGCCTTCATGCAGGCCAACGGCGTGCAGTTCACCAAGGCCGACCCGGCGTTCGTGAAGGCCGTGACCGAGAAGACTTCCGGTTTGGTGGACACCTGGGCCAAGGCCGCTGAAGCCAAGGGCATGAAGAACCCGAAGAAGGTGCTCGCGGATTTCCGTGCCGAGATCGCCAAGCTGCAGTGACGCTGTCCTGAGATTCACTTGTCTGCGCTGAAGAAACTTCTCAGCGCCTGCTGCGGCCTCCTGGCTGCGGTGGCGCTGTTCGCCATCATGGCGCTCACCCTCGTCGATGTGAGCGGACGCAAGCTGCTGAGCGAGTCGGTACCAGGCTCGCTGGAACTCACCGAGCTCTTGATGGTCGTGGTGATCTTCGCGGGCCTGCCGCTGGTTTCGCTCAAGGGCGAGCATGTGGTGTTCGACTCGCTGGACCCCTGGATCCCCAGAGCGCTCAGGCGTCTGCAGCATGCGCTGGTGGACCTGCTGTGCGTGGCGGCGCTTGGGGGCCTGGCCTGGTTGATGTGGACCAAGGGCGGGCAGATGGCCGAGTACGGCGACACCACCGCGCAGCTCAAGCTGTCGTTGGCGCCCTTCGTCAAGGTGATGAGCGGCCTCATCGCGGTGACTGCCTTCGTGCACGCACTGCTGGTGCTGGCCCCGGTGGGGCACCACCACATCGGCGTGGATCAGGACCCGGAGCCTGACGAGTTCAGCGGGGGCGCGACGTGATCGAGGCGCTCATCGGATTTGCCTGTGTCTTTGCCCTCGCGCTGATGCGGGTGCCTCTGGCCTTTGCGATGGGGCTGGTGGGTTTTGTAGGGCTGGGAGTGCTGCGCGGCTGGCCGCCCTCAATGGCCAACGCTGCGCAGGTGGTCTACGACACCGGCTTCGCCTACACCCTCAGCGTGGTGCCGCTGTTCATCCTGATGGGCAACTTCGTGGCCCGCGCAGGCTTGGCGCACGAGCTGTTCCGCGCCGCCTACACCTTCGTGGGCCATGTGCGAGGTGGGCTGGCGCACGCCACGGTGATCGCCTGTGCCGGCTTCGGTGCCATCTGTGGTTCTTCCATCGCCACGGCTGCCACCATGGCCAAGGTGGCCTACCCGCCGATGAAGAAACTCGGCTATGCGGACCACATGTCCACAGGCGTCATCGCGGCGGGCGGCACGCTCGGCATCATGATTCCGCCGTCGACCATCATGGTCATCTACGGCATCGTCACCGAGACCAACATCGGCAAGCTCTTTGCTGCCGGCATCCTGCCCGGCCTGATGTGCGCGGGCCTGTTGATGCTGGGTGTGGCCTGGCAGACCTGGCGTGACCCCACCGCCGGCCCTGCTGGCGAGCGCACGTCGTGGCGTGAGCGCTGGGCGGCGCTGCGTGGCATCTGGGGTGTCGCGGTGCTCGTGATGGTGGTGCTGGGGGGCATCTACGGAGGCGTCTTCACCGCCACAGAAGGTGCGGGCATTGGTGCCTCGGGCGCCTTCTTCTTCGCGCTGGCACGGCGCACGCTGACCTGGAAGGTGCTGCTGGAGGTGCTGGTGGAGAGCGCCCGCACCACGGCCATGCTGTTCACCATCCTGATCGCGGCCATGTTGTTTTCCAGCTTCGTCAACTTCACCTCCATGCCCGCAGACCTGAAGGACTGGATCCTGCACGCTGGACTGTCGCCCCTGATGGTGGTGGGCGCGATGATGGTGATCTACATCCTGCTGGGCACCATCATGGAAGAGTTGTCGATGGTGCTGCTGACCATCCCCGTGTTCTTCCCCATCGTCACAGGCCTGGGCTTCGACCCCGTGTGGTTCGGCGTTCTGATCGTGCTGGTGGTGCAGATCGGCCTCATCTCGCCGCCCGTGGGCATGAACCTGTTCGTGCTCAACGCCCTCATCAAGGGCGTGGGCCTCAAGCGCATCTTCCAGGGCGTCTGGCTGCACGTCCTCTTGCTGTCGGTGGCCCTGTTCATCGTGCTGGAGGTCCCGCAGTTGGCGCTGTGGCTGCCTTCCTTCATGAAGTGAGGCGTCTCCACACCCGCCAGCCCAGCAGCACGGCCAGGATGGTCCCGTAGATCGCCACATCGCCGAAGTCGTTCTTGCCGGAGCGCATCCAGAAGAAATGCAGCAAAGCCAGCCCGGCCACGGCGTAGACGGCGCGGTGCAGAGACTGCCAGCGTCGGGCCCCCAGCGCCTTGATGGCGCGGTTGAAGGAGGTGGCTGCCAAGGGCAGCATTCCCAGCAGCGCGGCCGTACCCACCAGGATGAAGGGCCGCTTGACGATGTCGGCCAGGATGGCCTCCAGGTCCAACCCCATGTCCAGCCAGGCAAAGCACAGGAAGTGCAGCGTGGCGTAGAAGAAGGCGAACAAACCCAGCATGCGTCTGAAACGGGCCAGTGCCTGCCAGCCCGTCCAGTACCGCAGTGGGGTGACAGCCAGCGTGGCACAGAGAAAGCGAAGCGCGAGTTCACCCGTATCGCGGATCAAGGTCTCCGCGGGGTTGGCGCCCAGCAGTCCGGACGGGTCTGTCAGCGCCGCATAGGTCAGCCAGAGGAACGGCGCCAGCGAAAACAGGAAGACGCCGGGGCGGACGGCGGGGTGCAGCAGCAGGCGGTTCACAGCTGGGACGCAGTGCTCCGTCTCAGGCGCTCAAAGGAACTTGCGCAGGTCCATCCCGGCATACAACTGCCCCACCTGGGCTTCGTAGCCATTGAACATCAGCGTCGGGCGCTTCTTGGTCAGCAGGCCGTCCTCACCGATGCGCCGCTCTGTGGCCTGGCTCCAGCGGGCGTGGTCCACCTTGGGGTTCACGTTGGAGTAGAAGCCGTACTCGTGTGGAGCAGCTGTCTCCCAGCTGGTGCGGGGCTGCTTCTCGGTGAAGCGGATGCGCACGATGGACTTGCTCGACTTGAAGCCGTACTTCCACGGCACCACCAGGCGCAGCGGGGCACCGTTCTGGTTGGGCAACACCTCACCGTACATGCCGAAGGCCATCAGCGTCAGCGGGTGCTGGGCCTCGTCCATGCGCAGCCCTTCCACGTAAGGCCACTCCAGCACCGAGGAGCGCAGACCAGGCATCTGCGAGGCATCGGCCAGGGTGACGAACTGGATGAACTTGGCGTTGCCCGTAGGTTCCACGCGCTTGATCAGTTCCGACAACGACCAACCCACCCAAGGAATCACCATGGACCAGCCCTCCACGCAGCGCAGGCGGTAGATGCGCTCTTCCATGGGCGCCAGCTTCAGCAGCGACTCGATGTCGAAGGTGCCGGGTTTGCGAACCTCACCCTCGACGGCCACGGTCCAGGGCCGGGTCTTGAGGGTGTGGGCGTTTCGTGCCGGATCGCTCTTGTCGGTGCCGAACTCGTAGAAGTTGTTGTAGGTGGAAGCGTCCTTGTAGGCCGTGAGCTTCTCCATCGTCACCGCACCAGCCACGGCGCTGCGTGCGCCGGGCAGCGGCGGCAGCTTGCCGGGCGCCGTGGTGGAGGCGAGCGCGTCGCGCGCCGCCCATTGGCCCAATCCCGTGCCCACGGCGCCAAGTGCCAGGGTCTTCAGCCATTCACGCCGCGTCTCGTACGCGATGCGCGGCGTGATCTCCGATGGGGTGGGGTGGTGGAAACCACGGTCGGGATGGAAGTGCATGGGGGTGCCTCGTGGTGGACGTCGCGCCGCTGTCGCGGCTGCCGAAGCCCGCACCTTACGTCATCTGGACGGCAGGCGGGAGCGGGCGGTCTTTGGCGGAGTCTGTGCAGAAGGGCCGCCGGACCACCGCTTCCGCAGCTCGGCGCAGGCCGACAGTACGCAGGCGACGCTCAGAAATGGAAAGAGCCGGTCATGGACCGGCTCAGCGTGCGGGGTGGGCCCGCCGACCGGGCCCCCGAAGCGGCTCGTCAGCGCAGGCCGGCGATGTAGTCCGACACGGCCTTGATCTCCAGGTCGCTCAACTTGGCCGCAATGGTCATCATCTGCGCGTTGTTCGCACGGGTACCAGCGCGGAAGCCGTTCATCTGGCTCTCGGTGTAGTCGGCGTGCTGACCGCCCAGGCGCGGATACTGAGCCGGGATGCCGGCACCCGTGGGGCCGTGACAGCCTGCACAGGAAGGCACGCCCTTGGCCGTGATGCCGCCACGGTAGATCTTTTCCCCCAAGCGGATGGTGTCCTTGTTCTTTGCCGCACCTGGCTTGGCGGTCTTGCCGGCGTAGAACGCGGCAATGTGCTTCATGTCCTCATCGCTGAGGTTGGCCGCAAAGCCCTTCATGATCGCGTTGTTGCGCTTGCCCGACTTGAACTCCTGCAATTGCTTGACAAGGTACTCGGGGTGCTGGCCTTGCAGGATGGGGTTGGCAGGCGAGCCGCGGCTGCCATCTGCCGTGTGGCAGGCGGCGCAGACCTGTGCCAGGGCTTGGCCCTTGGCGGGGTCGGCCTTGAAGGCGGGCTTGGTCTCGGCGGCCTGGGCCGAGCCGAAGGCGGCGGCGGACAGCAGGGCCGAGAGGATCAGAGCTTGGACGGGCTTCATGTGAAAGGGCCTCGCGCGGGTTGCGCTTTCTTGCGGATGCTTGCGTGTGCTTGCAGGGTGCGGATCGCACGGACCGCACGGGCCGGCAGTCACCCTCGACGGGGCTTGCACGGCGCTTGGCGGCGGCACGTCCATCCAAAACCCCAAGATTTTACAATGGCCCATGAACGCAGTCTTACCGGAAGTCTCGACAGCAGCCTTGCACAAGGCCGCGCTGGCCTGGACACACACGGCACGGTTTCTCACCACGGCCAGTCAACTGGACCAACTGCCGGCCACCGAGCTTCCGGAAATCGCCTTCGTCGGGCGCTCCAACGCGGGCAAGTCCACGGCGATCAACATGCTTGCGCAGCAGAAGCGCCTGGCCTTCGCCTCGCGCACGCCCGGCCGCACCCAGCACATCAATCTGTTCGAGGTGGGCCCCAAGGGCGCCCCCAACGCCTTGTTCGCTGACCTGCCGGGCTACGGCTATGCCGCCGTGGAGCGCGCGGCCAAGTTGCGCTGGCAGGAGGTGATGGCGCGCTACCTGGAACTGCGGCGCAGCCTCAGCGGGGTGGTGTTGATGGTGGACTCGCGTCTGGGTTTCACCGACCTTGACAGGCAACTGCTGGGCTTCATCACCCCGCGGGTGGCCACGGGCGAGGTGCGGCTGCTGGCGTTGCTGACCAAGGCCGACAAGCTCAGCCGCGCCGAGGCTCAGCGCGCCCTCCACGCGGCACAGGAGGTGCTGGGCGAACTGGCCCACGAGCCGGCTGATGTGGGCGTCGCTCTCTTTTCCGCGCTGTCGCGTCAGGGCGTGGGCGAAGTGGCGCAGACCTTGAAGGCGTGGGTGCCATGATCCAGACCTTCCAGGCTGCCTTGCCTCACGGCATCACCCTGTCCTGCCGTGCCGCCGGGGCGGCACACGCGCCACGCGTCCTGCTGTTGCACGGTTTCCCCGAGGCGGCGTTCGCCTGGGACGGCGTGATGCAGGCCCTGGCACCGCACGCACGCTGCCTGGCCCCCAACCTGCGCGGCTTCGAGAAGTCCTCGTCACCCGCCGAGGCGGAGGCCTACCGGGCGCGCCACCTGATGCAGGACATCGAAGCACTGATCACGCACTCAGGCGGCCCGGTGGACCTGCTGGTCGCTCATGATTGGGGCGGCGCCCTGGCCTGGAACCTGGCCGCCATGCGTCCGGAGTTGATGAAGCGCCTGCTCATCATCAATTCGCCGCATCCCGCCACCTTTCTGCGCGAACTTCGGGCCAACCCCGCTCAGCAGGCCGCCAGTGCCTACATGAACTTCCTGTGCAGGCCAGATGCGGAAGCCTTGCTGGCCGAGAACGACTTTGCCCGCCTGTGGCCCTTCTTCGAGCGCATGGGCGGCAAGACCTGGCTCAACGATACCCTGCGAGCGCGCTACCGTGAGGTCTGGGGCATGGGCCTGACGGGGGGGCTGAACTTCTACCGGGCCTCGCCGTTGCGGCCTCCCTCGCCAGTTGATCCACGCGTAGCCCAGGCGCTGCAAGCAGTGCAGCTGCCCGACGCCCTGGTCACCTCGCGTGTGCCCACGACCGTGCTGTGGGGCGACGCAGATCATGCGCTGCTGCCTTGCCTGCTTGACGGGCTGGATCGCTGGGTGCCAGACCTGCGCCTGATGCGGGTCCCGCAGGCCAGCCATTGGATCGTGCACGAGCAACCCGAGCGGGTGGTCGAGGAAATCCGGCGCAACCTCAACGCAGGCTGAGAGCCTGTGGCGCTTCTTTGCATGTGCAAACCGCCAGGCACAGCCCGGTGAGGGCGCTGCCGGGCCTGAGCCGTCAAGTCGGGCGGTTGCTCGAGATCTGTACTGCCACCATGCGTGCGGCGGCGCGCACAAGGCAGCGTGGCTCATGGGCGACGGCGAGCGATTCCGACTGCAACAGTGCCAGTGCCTGGCGCTTGATGGGCCATACCGCATCCGAGCGGCAGTCAGCCCACAGGGAGACTTCCTGACGGGGGTCCACCCACACGAGCTGGGCATTGACCCAATGCCCGGAAAGGTAAATGCGTGCCACATGGCCGGGCCGCATGGAGACAATCCAGCGCTTGTCCGCAGTACGGCTGTCGGGTGTGGACGGCATGTCAAGAAGCTGCGAGGGCACGGTGTCCATGAGTCCGGAGTCCACCGCCTCAATCGTGACACCGGCCAACTCCGTGGGCTGGGTGGACTGCAACGCCAGCGCTTCCAGTTCGTTGATCACCGAGGCCAGGCGTTGACGCCGCTGGTCGAAGCGCTGGCGCTCCGACGTCATCAGGCTGTTCAGCGTCCACTGGTAGGCTGCGGCGTCCTGCCCTGAGCCGGCGGTCAACTGATCGATGAGGTTGGAAACGACCTGGATCACCGCGCTGCGCGCAGGATGAGGGGCTTCAGGCAGCACTTCCGCCTGCCACGCGATGCGGTCCAGCAGCAGCCACAGCACGTGGTCGTGCGTGTCAAGCAGCGTGTTGTCGACCTGGGCCAGTTTCAGGGCAGCGGCCTGCAGACGTGAAATCGCCACCTTGATGTCCGCTGCCAGGCGTCGGTCGGCAAGGATGACGTCGAACAGCCGGCTCAGCAGGCCCAGATAGTCCGGGTCCGCAGACACATCCGCAGGCTTGATGCCGGATTCGAACGCCGAGGAGTAAGCCGCCGGGTTCACTGTGGTCGTGTCGGCACTCGAGGCCACCGGCCTGTCCGGCACCTTCGCCCCCGACGGCACGATGACGGTGCTGTACATCGCCGGCTGCACGCCTGCGTCTTCGAGTCGGCCACAGGCGGCCGCCACCTCTTGGCGCAGTTCCTGAGCCAGCGGACCGCTGGCCATCTTCATGAACAGGGACCGCAGATCGCCGTCCTCGGGCAGGCACTGCGCGCTGACCCACAGCGCGTGGGCCATCACTTCCGGCCGGAGGGGGTTATGGTCCGAAGTGACCTGCATGTCCCCAACCAGCGCGGAGACGAAGGCCGTCAATTCCCGGAACTCGAACTCCGCAGCCCCTTTGATCTGGTCGACGCACTTGGCAGTGAGCACTTCGGCCGTGACCGTACTCTCATCCATCAATTGGAGGCGTCGCGGGCCTGAGTCTGCTTCGGTTCCAGACGCCTGATCAAGCTGGCCACTGTGGCTCGCGCTCATCAGGCGCGTCACCTGTTCGTGCAGGGATTCCACGAAGGCGGAGGCCACGCGCTGACGTTGCGGCCGCAAGGTCATGGTCAGATCCACCGCCTTGAAGCGTTCAGCTGGCTCTGTCATCATGGGCATGTTGGACAGCGCCATGAGGGTGTCGTCCATCACCTTCTGGGCCAGCGCAGGCATGCGTTTGAGTTCGTCTTCGACGAAGCTCTGGAGTGCGGCGCTGCTGGTCATGGGGTCTGGGCTGAATTGGTCGGTTCGGGTTGGGTGCGGATTATCGTTCGGTCTTGGCGGTCGATGCCACCAAGAAAAAGGCCCGCCCTTGCGGGGCGGGCCTTCATGACCAGGCAGTGTGAGCCTGGATTACATATCCATGCCCATGCCGCCCATGCCACCCATGCCGCCGCCGCCCGGCATCGCGGGCGCGTCTTCCTTGGGAGCCTCGGCCACCATGCACTCGGTAGTCAGCATCAGGCCAGCCACGGAGGCGGCGTTCTGCAACGCGGTACGGGTCACCTTGGTCGGGTCCAGGATACCCATCTCGATCATGTCGCCATAGGTGTCGTTGGCGGCGTTGTAGCCGTAGTTGCCCTTGCCTTCCAGCACCTTGTTGACCACCACGCTCGGCTCGGCGCCAGCGTTGGCGACGATCTCACGCAGCGGTTGCTCCACGGCGCGCAGCACGATCTTGATGCCGGCGTCCTGGTCGTGGTTGTCACCCTTGAGGGAGCCGATGTTGGCGCGGGCGCGCAGCAGGGCCACGCCGCCGCCAGCCACGATGCCTTCCTCGACGGCAGCACGGGTGGCGTGCAGGGCGTCTTCCACGCGGGCCTTCTTTTCCTTCATTTCGACTTCGGTGGCGGCGCCGACCTTGATGACGGCCACGCCGCCTGCCAGCTTGGCCACACGCTCTTGCAGCTTCTCGCGGTCGTAGTCGGAGGTGGCCTCCTCGATCTGCACGCGGATCTGCTTGACGCGGGCTTCGATGTCGCCAGCAGCACCGGCGCCATCGATGATCGTGGTGTTTTCCTTGCCGATTTCGACGCGCTTGGCCTGGCCCAGATCGCCCAGAGTGACCTTCTCCAGCGTCAGACCGACTTCCTCGGCAATGACCTTGCCGCCCGTCAGGATGGCGATGTCTTCCAGCATGGCCTTGCGACGGTCACCAAAGCCGGGGGCCTTGACAGCGCACACCTTCAGGATGCCGCGGATGGTGTTGACCACCAGTGTGGCCAGCGCCTCGCCTTCGACTTCCTCGGCCACGATCAGCAGCGGACGGCCCGCCTTGGCCACTTGCTCCAGCGTGGGCAGCAGGTCACGGATGTTGCTGATCTTCTTGTCGAAGAGCAGGACAAACGGGTTCTCCAGGATGGCGCTCTGCTTCTCAGGGTTGTTGATGAAGTAGGGCGACAGGTAGCCGCGGTCGAACTGCATGCCTTCGACGATGTCGAGCTCGTTGTCCAGGCTCTTGCCGTCTTCCACCGTGATGACGCCTTCCTTGCCGACCTTGTCCATCGCCTTGGCGATGATCTCGCCGATCGACTCATCGCTGTTGGCGGAGATGGAGCCGACCTGGCTGATTTCCTTGCTGGTGGTGGTGGGCTTGGAAGCGCTCTTGAGTTCAGCGGTGAGGGCGGTGACCGCCTTGTCGATGCCGCGCTTCAGGTCCATCGGATTCATGCCGGCGGCCACGTACTTCATGCCTTCGCGGACGATGGATTGAGCCAGCACGGTGGCGGTGGTGGTGCCGTCGCCGGCGTTGTCAGAGGTCTTGGAAGCGACTTCCTTGACCATCTGCGCGCCCATGTTTTGAAGCTTGTCCTTGAGCTCGATTTCCTTGGCCACCGACACACCGTCCTTGGTGACGGTGGGGGCGCCGAAGGAGCGCTCAAGCACCACGTTGCGACCCTTGGGGCCGAGGGTGACCTTCACGGCGTTGGCCAGGATGTTCACGCCTTCGACCATGCGATGACGAGCATCTGCACCGAAGACTACGTCTTTTGCTGCCATTTTCTTTTATCTCCGAAATTCAATACGCTAGAAGTTACTTCTGGACGACGGCGAAGAGGTCTTCTTCGCGCATCACGAGCAGTTCGTCGCCATCGACCTTGACGGTCTGGCCGCTGTACTTGCCGAACAGCACGCGGTCACCGACGGCCACGCCCACGGCGATCAGATCACCCTTGTCGTTGCGCTTGCCCGGACCGACGGCCAGGACTTCGCCTTGGTCGGGCTTCTCGGCGGCGTTGTCAGGGATGACGATGCCGGAGGCGGTCTTGGTTTCGTTCTCGAGACGCTTGACGATCACGCGATCGTGCAACGGGCGCAGTTTCATGAAATCTCCTTAAAGAGGACGTGTTGACTGTGGTGGAGTCGCCAGAGTGCTGGCTGGCATCAGCTAGGCGCCGGATCGGGCCACGCAGTCGCGACCTTTCCGATGCCGTTAGCACTCGCATTAGATGAGTGCTAGCAAAACGGATTATAGGGGTGGGTTCGGTCCCTTCAAGACCTGCGGGCTCAACCTTTTGTCATCTGTGGGCATCAGGGTCACTCCCCATGACGTTGTGGTTCGCGCGTGGTGGAATCCGGCGCCCTGAAGTGATCTGTCTTCAGGGCCTTCCGCCTACAAGGAACCGCGCTTGCAACTGCTGCAACTGCTCATCGCCGGCATCGCCCAAGGCTGCATCTACGGCTTGATTGCGCTCGGGTTCGTGCTGATCTACAAGGCGACCGAGACCGTCAGCTTCGCCCAGGGTGACCTGATGATGCTGGGCGCCTTCGCCGGCCTGGCCTGCATGACTTTCCTGGGCTTCCCTTTCTGGCTGGCCGTCATCGCGTCCATAGCGGCCATGGCCGCCTTCGGCTTGTTGGCTGAACGCGTGGTCATCCGTCCCATCCTGGGCCAGCCCGCGTTCTCCATCGTCATGTTGACCATCGGCATCGGCTATGTCCTGCGTGGGTTGATCACGATGGTGCCGGGCATTGGGACCGAGACTCACGTTCTGCCCGTTCCTTACAAGGACCAGATCTGGAAGCTGGGGGCTTTGGTCATCAACGTCGAGCAGGTGGTGGTCATTGCCGTGACAGCCCTGCTGTGCGGCGCGCTGTTCGCGCTGTTTCGCTACAGCAAACTGGGGATCGCCATGCAGGCCTCTTCCCAGAACCAGTTGGCGGCCTATTACATGGGCATCCCGGTGAGGCAGATCAACGGCCTCGTGTGGGCCCTGGCCGCGGCGGTGGCGGCGGTGGCGGGCATCCTCCTGGCCCCCATCACGTTCGTCCACGCCAACATGGGCTTCATCGGGCTCAAGGCGTTTCCGGCCGCGGTGGTGGGGGGCTTCGGCAGCCTTCCGGGCGCAATCGTCGGCGGGCTCATCATCGGCGTGGTGGAGTCGCTGTCGGGCTTCTATCTGCCGGCAGGTTTCAAGGATGTGGCGGCCTACGTGGTGGTGTTGATCATGCTGATGCTGCGGCCCAACGGCCTGTTTGGCGAGAAGCTTCGCAAGAAGGTCTGAGGCAGAGAACCCGCCATGCGCTTCATCTTCAAGACTGACTACGCCCAGGACCTTCGCCTGGCCAAGCACCCAGGGCACATCTTCTGGTACAGCGCCCTGATGCTGACCCTGGCTGCGGCTCCTGTGCTGATGGAGGAGTATTGGCTCGCGCAACTGACCTATGTGCTCATCTACAGCGTCGTGGGCCTGGGCCTGATGCTGTTGGCGGGCTTCACGGGGTTGTTCTCGCTCGGCCATGCGGCGTTCTTGGGTGTGGGTGCCTACACGCAGGCGGTGTTGACCAACCATGGGGTTCCGTTCCCCTTGGCTCTGGCGATGTCAGCGGGCCTGTCAGCGCTGGCGGGCGTGGTGGTGGGCTTGCCGGCGCTGCGGGTCAAGGGCATCTATCTGGGCATGGCCACGCTGGCCTTCGGCTTTATTCTGGAAGAGGTCTTTGCCCGCTGGGAAAGCGTCACAGGTGGCAATTCGGGCCTGAACGTCAAGCCGCCTGACGTCTTCGGCTGGGTGGTGGGCTCTGGCAGCGAGTTCTACTACTTGTGCTTGGTGATCACCGTGGTGGCCACGCTGGGCGTGCTGAACCTGCTGCGCTCGCCCACCGGGCGGGCCTTCGTGGCCATTCGGGACTCCGAGATCTCCGCCCAGAGCATGGGCATCCATCTGGCCTACTACAAGACCCTGTCTTTTGCCATTTCAGCTGCGTTGGCCGGTATCGGCGGCGCCCTGTACGCGCACAACCTGCGTTTTCTGTCGCCGGACCAGTTCAACATCATCCAGTCCATCGACCTGCTGCTGATGGTGGTCATCGGCGGACTGGGCTCGATCCACGGCGTGTTCTTCGGCGCTGTGTTCCTCATCACCATGCCGCAACTGATCTCGGCGTCCAAGGGCCTTCTGCCGACCATCGTGGCCGAAGCCCCGGGCCTGAAGTCGGCCGTGTACGGTGCGGTGCTGGTGCTGTTCGTCCTGTTCGAGCCCATGGGCATGTACGGCCGCTGGCTCAAGATCCGCACCTACTTCAGCCTGTTCCCCTTCTACCGCAAGGGCATGTTCAAGCGGCAGAAGTCGTTCCAGAAATCGGACCGTCTGAAATGAGCGCCCCCTTGCTTTCCGCCCGCGCCTTGAGCGTGCGCTTCGGTGGCGTGCTGGCGGTCAACGACGTGAGCTTCGATGTACAGGCAGGCGAAGTCTTTACCCTCATCGGCCCGAACGGCGCCGGCAAGACCACGGTCTTCAACCTCATCAGCCGCATCTACGAGCCCACGGCGGGCGCCATCGAGTTCATGGGGCGCGACATCACGGGCGTGGCGCCGCACGAGATCGCCTCGCTGGGCATCGCGCGCACTTTCCAGAACATCGAACTGTTCGAGCACGCCACCGTGCTGCACAACCTGCTGATCGGTCGCCACCGCCACCGCAAGACGGGTGTGTGGAGTGACCTCCTGTTCAACCGCTCGGTCCGAGAGGCCGAACTGGCCTCCCGCCGCAAGGTGGAAGAGGTCATCGACTTCCTGGACCTGCAGGCCTACCGAGACACCATGATCGCCGGCCTGCCCTATGGCGTTCGCAAGGTGGTGGAACTCGCCCGCGCGCTGTCGACCGAACCCCGCCTGCTCCTGCTGGACGAGCCCTCCTCCGGGCTGAACGTCGAGGAAACCGGGGACATGGCTTTCTGGATCGAGGACATCCGTGACCAGCTGGGCATCACGGTGTTGATGGTCGAGCACGACATGACGCTGGTGTCGCGCGTGTCCGACCGTGTGGTGGCTCTCAACCAGGGCCAGGTGCTGGCTGCGGGCACGCCGCGCGAGGTGCAGACGCACCCGGGCGTCATCGAGGCCTACCTTGGCTCGGTGGAAGACGTTTCTTCCCTGCGGAGGCCGGTATGAGCGCTGACCTGAGCGACAGCGTGCTGCTGGCCCTGGCCAACGTGGAAAGCGCCTACGGGCCCATCAAGGCCATCCGCGGCGTCAGCCTGCAGGTCAAGCGCGGGCAGATCGCCACCGTGCTGGGCTCCAACGGCGCAGGCAAGAGCTCCATCCTCAAGACCATCTCCGGCATCATCGATCCGCGGCGCGGCACCATCGAGTTCAAGGGCCAGTCGATCGGCGGCGCTGACCCTGCGCTGATCGTGCGCATGGGACTGAGCCACGTGCCCGAAGGGCGCGAGGTCTTCCCGCTGCTGTCGGTGCGCGACAACCTTCTCATGGGCGCCTACACCCGCAGCGACCGCGACGGCGTGGCCCGCGACATGGAGATGGTCTACGGCTACTTCCCCATCCTCAAGGAGCGGGCTGCGCAGGACGCGGGCCTGCTCTCAGGGGGGCAGCAACAGATGCTGGCCATCTCACGGGCTCTGATGGCCCAGCCCGAACTCATCTTGCTGGACGAACCCAGCCTGGGCCTGAGCCCGAAGCTGACGAAAGAAATCTTCGAGATCGTGGTGCGCATCAACCGCGAGCGCGGCACCACCATCTTGCTGGTCGAGCAGAACGCCAACATGGCGCTGAACGCCGCCGACTACGGCTACGTGCTGGAGAACGGGCGCATCGTCATGGAAGACACCTGCGACCGCCTGCGCGAGAAGGAGGACATCAAGGAGTTCTACCTCGGCATGAAGGAAGCGGGCGTGCGGGGCGAGCGCCGCTGGAAGAAGAAGAAGACCTGGAGATGAGCACCGTGGCCCTGGATCCGCATCGCATCGTCGCCGGTTCGCAGTTCGGCTGGGAGCCGCAGCCGCTGCCTTTCGAGACCGTGCATGAGATGTTCTGGCAGCGTGTGGCCGAACTCGGCGACGCGCCCATGATGCGTCAGAAGGATCTGGGCATCTGGCGTTCCTACAGTTGGCCCGAGGTGGGCACCCTGGTCAGCGAGATCGCTGCTGGTCTGGCCAGCCTGGGCTTCGAGCCTGGGCAGACCGCCTCGGTACTTGCCAACACCTCGCGGGAGTGGGTCTGGACCGATCTGGCCGTGCTGTCGGCCGGCGGCATCTGCAATGGCATTTATCCGACTGACGCGGCCGAGCAGGTGCAGTACCTGTGCGAAGACTCCGCGTCCACCTTCTTGTTTGTCGAAGACGACGAACAGCTGGATAAGGTCCTGGAGGTGCGAGAGGCCTTGCCGTTGATCCGGAAGGTGGTGGTCTTCGACATGGAGGGCCTTGGCGGCCTGGACGATCCTCATGTGATCGGGTTGGAAGCCCTGCGTGAGTTGGGCAGGGCGTACCTGAAGGTGAACCCCGGTCTGCTGGCCGAGCGCCGGGCTGCGCGACAGTCTCGCGATGTGGCCATCCTCGTCTACACCTCGGGGACGACGGGGCGGCCGAAGGGGGCCATGATCACGCACGCCAATCTGTGCGCCGTGCTGTCGGGCCTGTCGTCCAGCCTGTTTGAGGGCATGCCCGAAGGGGGCGAGCGCATCGCCTTCCTGCCGCTGTGCCACATCGCCGAGCGCATGATCGGCGGATACATCCCCATCATGCGGCGCTCGGTCACGAACTTCGTCGAGAACCCTGAAACGGTCTTCGAGAACCTGCGCGAGGTCCAGCCGCAGGTGTTCTTCGCGGTGCCGCGGGTGTGGGAGAAGATCTACTCGCAGGTGATGATCACCTTGAGCGAGGCGGGTCGCATCCAGAAGCTGGCCTACGCCTGGGCGGTGGGCGTGGGCGGGCGCGTGGCCGAGTCCGAGGCCAAGGGCGCCCCGCCTGGGACCTGGCTGGGATTGCAGCGCGCCCTGGCCAATTTCCTGGTGCTGGACAACGTGCGCCGAATGACGGGCATGAGCCGTGTGCAGATGGCCCTGACCGGTGCTGCGCCCATTTCCCCGGACCTCATCCGCTGGTACCGCAGCCTGGGCGTGCCGCTGCGCGAGGGCTGGGGGATGACCGAGACCACCGCCGGCGGTACCGTCAACCCGCGCAAGGCGTCCAAGGCTGGCAGCATCGGCGTGCCGGGCCCGGGCCTGGAAATGCGCATTGCGGAGGGCACGAACGAGATCCTCCTGCGCGGCGCCAACGTGATCCTGGGCTACCTGAACCAACCTGACAAGACGGCTGAGGCCATCGATGCGCAGGGCTGGTTGCACACCGGCGATGTCGGGCGCGTGGATGACGACGGCTACTTCTACATCACCGACCGGATGAAGGACATCATCATCACGGCCGGCGGCAAGAACATCACGCCCAGTGAGTGGGAGAACCAGCTGAAGTTCAGCCCCTACGTCACGGATGCGGTGGTGATCGGCGACAAGCGCGCCTTCCTCACGGCCATCATCATGATCGACCAGGAGAACGTGGAGCGCTTCGCGCAGGAGCGTGACATTCCTTTCTCCAACTATGCCAGCCTGACCCGTGCGCCCGAGATCGTGGAGTTGGTCCAGGCCGAGGTGGACCGCGTCAACAAGCAGTTCGCCAGGGTGGAGCAGGTCAAGAAGTTCTTCCTGCTGGACCGCCAACTGACCGCCGAGGACGAGGAACTCACCCCGACGATGAAGCTCAAGCGCAAGCTGGTGCAGACCAAGTACGCCGAACAGATCGAGGCGATGTACCGCGGGGGCTGAGCCCGGCGCCGGCCCGCGGCGGCGCGCCAGCGGGTCACTGCCTCAGTGCGTCAGTGGGTCCCGGAACCCTGGCTTCTCAACGGCTCTGGAGCAGGCACCGTGAAATCCGTGCCTTCATCATCCCCCTTTGCGCCATCCTCCATTCGGTAGGACTCGCTGGCCCAGGCGCCCAGGTCGTGTTCACGGCAGCGCCGGCTGCAGAACGGCCGCCAGGCATTGGCGGGGCCGTACTGCGCGGGGCCCTTGCATGCAGGGCAGGTGACGGTCCTGTCGCTCATGCGGGGGTGTGCTCCGTCGGGGGCCGGTTGGGTGCCGAGGGCTTGCTCAGGCGCACAGCGTCATCTCGAAGTCGGCATCTTCGGTGGTGGGGCGCAGCCGGCCTTCGGCGTCAGCCCGCAACATCCGCACGGACACGAGCAGGCGGTGTCCGCTGATCTCCGGCACCAACTCAGAGTCCGCGCTAATGTGCAGCCGCAGCAGGTGGTAAGTCTTGCCTTCGGGCAGCCGCTGCTGGAATTGCCCACCCGAGGCGTGCATGCGCTGCGTCACCCCGCCGTCGCGCAGCAGGCCGAGCAGCAGTTGCAGCGCCTGCGCCAGGGGCATCAGGCAGGCTGACCAACGCTCCAGGTCTGCCTGGCGACGCTCGGCGGGATGTTGTTGCCAGGCGTAATAGCCGGGCAGGTCGAATTCGCACGTCCCGGCGGGGATGCCGATGCGGCTGCGCACGCTCATCAGCCATTCGTGGGTGGTCAGCGACTGCCCTGCCTTGCCCTGCAGCGCGATCAAGGCCTGCAAGGCGTGGTCGATGCGGCCGATGACTTCGTCCAGGGCGGCTTCTGAAATGCCAGGGTGTCCTCGGTAGGACTGCAACTGGGCCTTGTGCCGTTCCAATTCCTTGAGCAGGTCCGACTTCAGGTCGGCCCGGGAGGCCACATCCATCACCTCGAAGATGGTGACCAGCGCGAAGTGGTGGTCCAGCGGGTCCACGCGCACCATCAGGCGCCCCAGGCGTTCGAACAGATGCTCCAGACGCAGCATGGTCCGGATGCCCTCGTTGAAGGGGTATTCGTAAAGGATCCGGGTGGCGGGCATGGGAGGGCAGCGCGTCTGCGTTGATTGTTCCACACGGGCATGGCGCCTCAGGCGGCCAGCCAGTGCCTCCATACGCTGAGAACCTCGTCCTGCAGCGCCTGCCGTGACAAGCTGTCGTTGAAGATCACGGCATCGGCGATCGATCTGCGAAGCGGTCGCGAGGCCTGCTGGGCGATCACGCGCAGCACTGTCTCTTCGGCCCAGCCGTTGCGCGCTATCACCCGGCTGATCTGGGTGACTTCTTCGCAATCGACCACCAGCACGCGGTCCACCCGCTCGCGCCACTGGGCAGACTCGGCCAGCAGGGGCACGTCAAAGACCACCGCGGCAGCGCCGGCCTGCGCGGCCCGCGTAGCCTCGGTCCGAGCGGTGTCGCCAATCAGCGGATGCAGGATCGCTTCCAGCCGCCGCCGAGCCGAAGGGTCGCTGAAGGCCAGGGCGCGCATCCGGTCACGGTCCAGGCCCCCCTGGTCGCCGACCATCTCGGACCCGAAGGCCTGGGCAATGGCGGGCAGCGCTGCACCATGGGGCGCCGTGAGGCGGCGGGCGATGGCGTCCGTGTCCATCAGCGCCGCTCCCAGCTCGACCAGCGTTTGCGCCACGGTGCTCTTGCCGCTGCCAATGCCCCCCGTGAGGCCGATGTGAAGAGGGCGCATGCCTGCGTTTCCTCTGGAAGGCTGCGCTTACCAGCCCATCAGGGCCAGCACCCGCTCGGTGCCGGTCAGCAACACCACCAGACCGCCCCCGGCAAGGAAGGGGCCGAAAGGCACATAGCGTCCCTCCCGGAGGTGCCCGTTCAGTTTCATGATCAGCCCGACGAGAGCACCCAGCACAGACGCCATCAGGACGATGGGCAGGAGGGCCTGCCAGCCCAGCCAGGCTCCGAGCGCGGCCAGGAGCTTGAAGTCGCCATGCCCCATGCCTTCCTTGCCTGTGGCGAGCTTGAACAGCCAGTACACCGACCACAGCGCCAGGTAGCCGGCCACCGCACCCGTGAGAGCGGCTTCTGGGCGCAAGCCGGACCAGCCCACCGCAGCCGCCACCAGGCCAGCCCAGAGCAGTGGCTGCGTCAGATCGTCCGGCAGCAAGGTCGTGTCCCAGTCGATCGCCGAGAGCGTCACCAGCACGGCCGCCACGGTGCACCACATCAGCGCGGCGGGTTGCGGGCCGAAGCGCCATGCGATGGTGGCAAACAGCAGGCCTGTCAGCGCTTCGACCGTGGGGTAACGCAACGGAATGCCCGTACCGCAAGCCGCGCATCGCCCGCGCAGGCGCAGCCATCCCAGCAAAGGCACGTTCTCGTTCCAGCGCAGGACATGACCACAGGCGGGGCAGCGAGACCGCGGCACCGCCAGGTTCAACCTGGGCAGGGCCTCGAGCGCGGCTTCCACCGCGCGGCCCGTCTTGTCGGCTCCGGGGAGTAGCGGTTGCCCGAAGACCGCCTCATAGGAGGCATTGTCCTGCAACTGCCCTGCCACCTCGCCCCACCACTGGCGTGCCATCATCATCGGCAGCCTGTGGATCACCACGTTGAGGAAACTGCCGACGATCAGGCCCAGCAAGCCCAGGGCGGGCACTGACAGCAGCCACTCCTGTGCCATGGCTGCTCAGATCACCGAGCCGAGCTTGAAGATGGGCAGGTACATCGCAATCATGATCGAGCCGATGGTCACCCCCAACACCACCATGATGAACGGCTCCAACAGGCTGCTCAGTCCCTTGACCGTCTCTTCGACTTCCTCTTCGTAGAACTCGGCGGCCTTGCCCAGCATGTGGTCCAGCGACCCCGACTCCTCTCCGATGGCGGTTACTTGCAGGACCATGGGAGTGAACACGCCAGTGCCTTGCATGGCTGCCGTCAGGCTGGTACCCGTTCTCACTTCGCGGCGGATTGCCTCCGTGGCTTCAGCGAAGACGACATTGCCGCTGGCGCCGCCCACCGAGCCCAGGGCCTCCACCAACGGCACGCCGGCGGCCGACAGGGTGGACAAGGTGCGGGTCCATCGTGCGATGGTGGCTTTCAGGATCACGCTGCCGAAGACCGGCAACTTCAGTAGCAGCCTGTCCATCAGCTTTTGCATCGTTACGGAGCGTCGCCACAGGGCGAAGAACAGATAAACGCCGCCGCCGAGACCCACGAGCAAGGCCAGCCAGTGGGCGACGACGAAGTCCGATACCGCCATCACGATGAGCGTGGGCGCAGGCAACTCTGCACCGAAGGACTGGAAGGCGTTCTTGAAGGAGGGGATGACGAGGGTCATGATCACCGCCAGCACGGCGATGGATACCACCACCAGCACGGTCGGGTACATCAAGGCGGAGCGGACCTTGTTCTTCAGCGCCATCGTGCGCTCCTGGTACACGGCCAAGCGCTGCAGCATCGTTTCAAGCACGCCGCCTGCTTCACCGGCCTCCACCAGATTGCAGTACAACGAGTCGAAGTGATTTCGATGCTTGCGCAAGGCCTCAGAAAGGCTGGTGCCGGTCTCGATGTCCATGCGCACCTCGTTGAGCATGCGCATCATGCGGCGGTTGGGATGTCCGCGCGCTACGACATCGACGGCCTGCAGCAAGGGCACGCCGGCGGAAATCATGGCGCACAACTGCCGTGTAAAGACGGCGATGTCCTTCTGCTTGATCGCCTGTCCGCTGCTGACCCTGCGCTTCTTGACTTTGTGGGCCAGGATGCCTTGTCGTCGGAGGGTGGCCACGGCCTCCGTGCTGCTCACGGCTCTCATTTCCCCACGCACCACCCTGCCGGTCTTGTCCCGGCCTTCCCAGATGAAGTAGGCCTCCTGGGAAGCTCTTGCCTTCGCAAGCCGTGGATTCAAAGTGGCCATGATCGACCCTGGCCTCCCGGAACTGTCTGGCAGGTGACGCAGACGAATCTGTTCACTGCCGCGCCTCACGCGCAGAGCCGAAGACACGGAGGTTGTTGATCATCAGGAGATGGATCCTACGGCTTCCGGTGCGATGTGGACAGAAGGCGCAAGCCGACAGAAGACGCAAGCGGACATCCTGGTCGGGGTGAGAGGATTCGAACCTCCGGCCTCTACGTCCCGAACGTAGCGCTCTACCAGGCTAAGCTACACCCCGATGTGCCCTGCGAGGGCGAGCCCCACAACGGCACCGCGCTGCTGGTTCCTTCAGGAGGAGCGGTACACCGCGCGAGAACACAATTCTAGCAGTGCGTCCCGTGCATGGTTTCGGGGCAGGCAGTCCAGGTTCAGGCGGGCCTGCTTGATCTCCTCCTCGGCCGCCTGGCGGGTGGCCTCGATGGCACCGGTGCGGCGCACCACGTCGATGATCTGCCCCAGCCGATCCACTTCGCCAGATTGCACCGCCCGCCGCATCATCTCGCGTTCCTCGGTCGTGCTGCGCGTCATGGCCAGCAGGATGGGCAGCGTGGCCTTGCCTTCCCGGAGGTCGTCGCCCACGTTCTTGCCGAGTTCCTCGCTGCGGCCCTCGTAGTCCAGCAGGTCGTCCACCAGCTGGAAGGCGGTGCCCAGGCGCCGCCCGAAGTCGGCGCAGGCTTCCTCGGTGACGGCGTCGGCCTGGCCCAGGATGGCGCCCAGGCGCGCGCTGGCTTCGAAAAGCTTGGCGGTCTTGAACCGGATGACCTGGAGGTAGTCCTCGACAGCGAGATCCGGGTCGTGCATGTTCATCAACTGCAGCACTTCCCCTTCTGCGATCACGTTGGTGGCGTCGGCCACCACATCCAGGACCCGCATCCGGTTCACCGACACCATCATCTGGAAGGCGCGTGAGTACAGGAAGTCGCCCACCAGCACGCTGGCCGCGTTCCCGAACAAGGCGTTGGCCGTGGCGCGTCCCCGCCGCAGCGACGACTCGTCCACGACATCGTCGTGCAGCAGCGTGGCCGTGTGGATGAACTCCACCGTGGCGGCGAGTTCGTGACTGTCAGGGCCGTCATAACCGAGCGCCTGGGCGAACAGGAGCAACAGGCGCGGGCGCACCCGCTTGCCTCCCGCCTCGACGATGTACCGGCCGATCTGGTCCACGAGCGCGACCCTCGAGGACAACCGCTCGCGAATCACGACATCGACCCGCTTCATCGCCAGATCGAGGAAGTCACTCGGGGCCGCGTCCGGCGTGGGGGAAGGCGTCAATTCAGTCGACCTGTGCAGTAGCGGGGAGATTATAGGAAGGGGTGACTCCTCAGCCCTGTGGCGCAGCGCAACCTGAGCTTCGGGGGCTGCGGAACTGTGCGGCGTCGTGCCATTGCGGCTACGTCGTCATGCTAGACTGTCGGGCTTCGTTTTTGGAGGCGGTCTTTACGGACGCTTTTTTGAAAGGTCACACATGTACGCGGTCATAAAAACCGGTGGCAAGCAATACAAGGTTGCAGCCGGCGAAAAGATCAAGGTAGAACAGATTGCTGCGGACGTGGGCCAGGACATCACGATTGAACAGGTGCTGGCCGTGGGCAACGGTGCAGACCTGAAGGTTGGGAGCCCCTGGGTCGCGGGTGCCAGCGTTACCGCCACGGTCGTGGCGCACGGCAAGCACGACAAGGTGCGCATCTTCAAGATGCGTCGCCGCAAGCACTATCAGAAGCACGGCGGCCACCGCCAGACCTACACCGAGATCCAGATCGGTTCGGTCAACGCTTGATCGTCTCAGGAGTCTTCAGTCATGGCACAGAAAAAAGGCGGCGGTTCCACCCGGAATGGCCGAGATTCGCAGCCCAAGATGCTGGGCGTCAAGGCCTTCGGCGGGCAATCCATTCCTGCCGGATCCATCATCGTGCGCCAGCGCGGCACCCGCTTCCATGCCGGCACCAATGTCGGTATGGGACGTGACCACACGCTGTTCGCGCTGGTTGATGGCAAAGTCAGTTTTGCTGTCAAGGGCGAACTGAACCGGCACGTCGTCTCGGTCACGCCGGTCTGAGTCCTCTTCAGGCCCACATCGAAGCCCCGGCCCAGGCCGGGGTTTCTCGTTGGAGCAGCGCCCAGGCATGAAGTTCGTTGACGAAGCCGCCATCGACATTGCAGCCGGCCACGGCGGGGCTGGATGCGTGAGCTTTCGTCGTGAGAAGTTCATCCCCTTTGGCGGGCCCAACGGCGGTGACGGCGGGCGCGGCGGCAGTGTCTGGGCCGTGGCCGATGTCAACCTGAACACGCTCATCGACTTCCGCTACACCCGCCGCTTCGAAGCCCGCAACGGTGAAGCCGGCCGGGGCTCCGATCAGTTCGGCGCGGCCGGAGAAGACATCGTGCTGCGCGTGCCCGTGGGCACCATCTTCAGCGATGCCGAGACCGGCGAGCGGCTGTGTGAACTGCTGGAGCCTGGCGAGCGGATGCTGCTGGCCAAAGGCGGCGATGGTGGCTTTGGTAATCTGCACTTCAAGAGCAGCACCAACCGGGCACCGCGGCAGAAGACCCCCGGCTGGCCGGGCGAGGCCCGCAAGCTCAAGCTGGAGTTGCGTGTGCTGGCCGATGTGGGCCTGCTGGGCATGCCCAACGCCGGTAAGTCCACGCTGATTGCGTCGATCTCGAACGCGCGTCCCAAGATTGCGGACTACCCTTTCACCACGCTGCATCCGAACCTCGGCGTCGTGCGGGTGGGCCCAGACCAGAGCTTTGTGGTGGCTGATGTTCCTGGATTGATCGAGGGCGCCTCGGAAGGCGCAGGCCTGGGGCACCAATTCCTGCGACATCTGCAGCGCACCGAACTGCTGCTGCATATGGTGGATCTCGCGCCCTTTGACGGTGCCGACCCGGTGGCGCAGGCCCGCGCCATCGTCAAGGAACTCAAAGCCTACGACCCAGGCTTGCACGCCAAGCCTCGCTGGATCGTGCTGAACAAGTTGGACATGGTGCCGGTGGAGGAGCGTGAAGCCCGCGTCAAGGACTTCGTGCGCCGCTTGCGCTGGAAGGGGCCGGTGTTCGCGGTGTCGGCCCTGGCGCGTGACGGTCTGGACGGCTTGGTGCGGGCGGCCTACCAGCACGTGGCTGCCATGCGGCGCGTGGCCACCGAGGCGCCTGACGTGCGCTTCGTCGCCGCTGACGCCCCTGGTCCGATGGCGGCGGACAAGTCGCCCGCTTCCTCCGACGCCCCATCGGGGCAGGTGACTCGCTCTCGGGGTTGAGATGTCGGCGTCTCTGGCCAACGCAAGGCGCATCGTCGTCAAGGTCGGCTCCAGCCTCGTGACCAACGAGGGCCGGGGTGTGGATGCCGAGGCCATCGGCAACTGGTCCCGCCAACTGGCGGCCCTGGCTCAGGGCGGGCGCGAGGTGGTCATGGTGTCCAGCGGCGCCATCGCCGAAGGCATGAAGCGACTGGGGTGGGCCACCCGCCCCAAGGAACTGCATGAACTCCAGGCCGCTGCCGCCGTCGGCCAGATGGGGCTTGTCCAGATGTATGAGACGCAGTTGCGAGGCCACGGCATGGCCAGCGCACAAGTGCTGCTCACCCATGCGGATCTGGCCGACCGAGAGCGTTATCTCAATGCCCGCTCCACCCTGCTGACCCTGCTGCAACTCAAGGTCATCCCGGTCATCAACGAGAACGACACCGTCGTCAACGACGAGATCAAGTTCGGCGACAACGACACCCTCGGTGCGCTCGTGGCCAACCTGGTGGACGCCGATGCGCTCATCATCCTGACCGACCAGCGCGGCTTGTATTCGGCCGACCCTCGGCGAGATTCCGCCGCCCGATTCATCGACCGCGCGCTGGCGGGCGACCCTGAACTGGAGCGCATGGCTGGTGGAGTGGGCACATCGATCGGCCGTGGCGGCATGATCACCAAGATCCTGGCGGCCAAGCGGGCGGCCGGCAGCGGGGCCTCAACCGTCATCGCCTGGGGCCGAGAGCCCGAGGTCCTGATCCGTCTGGCCGCCGGCGAGTCCATCGGTACCCACCTGGATGCACGCACCCCCAAGCTGGCTGCGCGCAAGCAGTGGATGGCCGATCACCTGCAGATGCGGGGCTCGGTCACGGTGGACGAGGGCGCAGTGATCAAGTTGCGTGACGAGGGCAAGAGCCTGTTGCCCATCGGCGTGGTGGAGGTAACTGGGGAGTTCGCCCGTGGCGATGTGATCGCTGTGCGTTCGCCCGCAGGGGCCGAGATCGCCAGGGGCCTGGCCAACTACTCCGCTGCCGAAGCTCGGCTGATCTCCCGCAAGCCTTCTTCCCAGATCGAAGGACTGCTCGGCTACGCCAACGAACCCGAACTCATCCACCGGGACAATCTCGTGCTCGCGTGAGCGAGCACGAGATTGCGGTGAAGGCTCATGGGCGCGCAGCGGCCGTGAAGCCGCGTCAGCGGCGGCCGAAGCCACAACGGTTTTCATGCCAATGCTCGCGTGAGCGAGCACGAGATTGCGGTGAAGGCTCATGGGTGCGCAGCGGCCGTGAAGCCGTCGCGCAGGCTCAAGTGGGGTCGGCAGGCGGCTCTTCGCCGTCCACGGGGCCGGGTTCCTGAGCGTCGTGCCGGTTCGGCGGGCGCGCACCAGTGCGCAAGAATCGGCCGCCTGGATACGCACGGGGCAGGTAGCGCGAGAGTTCGGTCAGTGCCATCTGGTAGACGCCGCGCTTGAACTCGATGACCATCTCCAGCGGCACCCAGTAGTCGTTCCAGCGCCAGGCGTCGAATTCGGGGTGATCGGTGGCGCGCAGGTTCATGTCGCTGTCGCGGCCCACCAGGCGCAGCAGGAACCAGATCTGCTTCTGCCCACGGTAGTGTCCGCGCGCGTCCTTGCGGATGAAGTGGTCCGGCACCTCGTAACGCAGCCAGTCACGGGTGCGCGCCACGATCTGCACGTGCTCCTGCGTCAGTCCCACTTCCTCGTGGAGTTCACGGAACATCGCCTGCTCAGGCGTCTCGCCGTACTTGATGCCGCCCTGCGGAAACTGCCACGAGTGCGTCTTCAACCGCTTGCCCCAGAACACCTGGTTGCGAGCGTTGAGCAGGATGATGCCGACGTTGGGCCTGAAGCCCTCTCGGTCGAGCATAATCGGACCCCAATTTTTTGACTGAAATCATTATTGCACCGGCCCCCTGCGGAACGCGAACCCTCGCTTTCCCGCATGTGCTGCGGCCCTGTGCATCAGTCCCGGTCCGCACCTCCTTGGGGCGGCTTTCTCACCCCGAATCCGACGCCACTCAAGCGCTCTGCCCATGAAAGCCAATTCCTTCTTCATCGCCACCCTCAAGGAGGCCCCTGCCGACGCCGAGGTGGTGAGCCACAAGCTGATGATGCGCGCCGGCATGATCAAGCGGCTGTCGGCTGGCATCTACAACTACATGCCCATGGGGCTTCGTGTCATCCGCAAGGTGGAGGCCATCATCCGCGAGGAGATGGAACGTGCCGGCGCGGTGGAGTTGCTGATGCCTGTGGTGCAGCCGGCCGAGCTGTGGCAGGAGACGGGCCGCTTTGCCAAGATGGGACCGGAGCTGATGCGCGTGAAGGACCGGCACGACCGTGACTACATCATCCAGCCCACCAGCGAAGAAGTGGTCACTGACATCGCGCGCCAGGAGCTGCGCAGCTACAAGCAGCTGCCGAAGAATTTCTATCACATCCAGACCAAGTTCCGCGACGAGCGGCGGCCGCGCTTCGGTGTGATGCGGGGGCGCGAGTTCACGATGAAGGACGCGTACTCCTTCGACCGTGACAAGGAAGGCGCGGCCCGCAGCTATGAGGCCATGTTCGCAGCCTACAAGCGCATCTTCGACCGTTTCGGGCTGCAGTACCGTGCCGTAGCGGCCGACACCGGCGCCATTGGCGGCGACCTGTCGCACGAGTTCCAGGTGATCGCCGAGACGGGCGAGGACGCCATCGTCTACTGCCCCACCAGCGACTACGCCGCCAACATCGAGCTGGCCGAGGCCCTGCCCCTGGCGCAGAGGCTGCCCGCCCCGGTGGCAAGCCTGGCCAAGACGCCCACGCCGGGCAAGAGCACCTGTGCGGACGTGGCGGCGTACCTGCAACTGCCGCTGACCTCGACCGTGAAGTCCCTGGTGCTGGCCACGGATGAACTGGGCCCCGATGGCTTGCGTGTGGGCACCACCGTCTGGCTGCTGCTGGTGCGCGGAGACCATGGCCTGAACGAGGTCAAGGCCGGCAAGGTGCCGGGCTTGACGGGGGGCTTTCGCTTTGCCACGGTGGCGGAGATCGAGGAGCACTTCGGCTGCAAGCCCGGCTACCTCGGCCCGGTTCACATGCTCAAGCCCGTCAAGGTGGTGGCCGACCGGACGGTGGCCGCGATGAGCGACTTCGTCTGCGGGGCCAACGATGCCGACTTCCACTTCACCGGAGTGAACTGGGGCCGGGACCTGCCCGAGCCCGACCTGGTGGCCGACATCCGCAATGTGGTGGAGGGCGACCCGTCGCCCGACGGCCAGGGGGTGCTGGCCATCCAGCGCGGCATCGAGGTGGGTCATGTCTTCTACCTGGGCACCAAGTACAGCCAGGCCATGAACGCGACCTTCCTGGACGAGACAGGCAAGCCCAGGCTGATGGAGATGGGTTGCTACGGCATCGGGGTCACCCGCATCCTGGGCGCGGCCATCGAGCAGAACCACGACGAGCGCGGGATCATCTGGCCCGCCTCCATCGCGCCGTTCCAGGCCGTCGTCTGCCCGATCGGCTACGACCGCAGCGAAGAGGTGCGCTCGGCAGCCGACCGGGTCTACGCAGAACTCAAGGCGCTGGGCGTGGACGTGCTGCTGGATGACCGGGGCGAGCGCCCCGGCGCCATGTTCGCCGACTGGGAGCTGATCGGCGTGCCGCAGCGGGTGGTGATCTCCGATCGTGGCCTGAAGGAAGGCCAGGTCGAGTTGCAGGGCCGGCGCGATGCGCAGGCTGACCGGGTGTCGGTGACCGAGGTGGCTCGCCGCTTGCACGAGCGGCTCGGCAGCCCCGCCGAGTGACCTCTGGCGAGCAGCGCCGCGCCTTGCTGCGGGCCGGTGCGGGCCTGGGGCTTGTGCCGCATCTGAGCCGTGGGGTCCCTTGGGTGGCGCTCGCGCTGAAGGTGGGCGGCGTCGGCGGTGCCGGGTTGCTGGGGGCTCCCCAGGTCCAGGCCGGGGCCCAGGTGGAGGAGCCGCTTTCGCAGTCGGTACGCTCCGCCTTGTCGGCTGCGGTGGCCGATGCAGCCCCGCCAAGACCGACTTTTGATCGCGCCGAGGAGCGGGCGGACCACGTTCAGTGGCTGGGGCGATCGGGTCAGAGGCTGCAGCGTTACAAGTCCGAGGCGCACGTGCGCACGGAGTTTCTGGAAGCGGTGTGGTACGAAAGCCGCCGTGCCGGGCTGGAGACCGAACTCGTGCTGGGGCTGATCCAGGTGGAGAGCGGCTTTCGCAAGTACGCCATCAGTTCGGCAGGAGCCCGCGGCTACATGCAGGTGATGCCGTTCTGGTCACGCCTGATCGGCGACGGCGATGTGAGCCGGCTGTTCCATATGCAGACCAACCTGCGCTTTGGCTGCACCATCCTGCGCCATTACCTGGACATCGAGCGGGGCGACCTCTTTCTGGCATTGGGCCGCTACAACGGCAGCCGGGGGAGGGCGCCGTACCCTGACGCGGTGTTCGCCGCCCGACGCGGCTGGTTGTCCAGCCGCACGCCTTGAGCGACGGAGCCCCCCGGCCCAAGCTCAGAGGCCTGTCCACTCCTTGGCCGATGCTCCCGAGAAGCCCAGCAGCGCGAGGATGCGTTCCACGCTCTCGTTGACCATTTCGTCGATGCTGGCGGGGCGGTGATAGAACGCGGGCAGGGGCGGGAAGATGATGGCGCCCATTTCGGTAGCGGCGGTCATGTTGCGCAGGTGGGCCAGGTTGAACGGCGTCTCGCGCACCATCAGCAGCAGCTTGCGGCGCTCCTTGAGCGTGACGTCCGCTGCCCGCGTGAGCAGGTTGTCTGAAAAGCCGTGGGCCACCGAGGCCAGGGTCTTCATCGAGCAGGGCGCCACCACCATGGCGGAGGTGCCGAAACTCCCACTGGCCAGACAGGCTCCCACGTCACCCGGGGCGTAGGCAAAGTCGGCCTTGGCCTCGAGGGCCTTGCGGTCAAGCCCCAGTTCGTGGTGGGCATTGAGCACACCAGAAGGGGTGGCCACCAGGTGGGTTTCCACCCCTAAGGCCCGGGCCCGCTCCATCAGGCGAACGCCGTACACCGCGCCAGTGGCCCCGGTGATGCCGACGACCAGGCGTGGCTTCATCCGCTGGCGTGTCTCAGGAAGCCGGAGACAGCATTTGCTGCAGCTCGCCGCTCTGGTACATCTCCATCATGATGTCCGAGCCGCCTACGAACTCACCCCCGACGTAAAGCTGCGGGATGGTGGGCCAGTTGGCGTACTCCTTGATGCCCTGGCGGATGCCTTCGTCTTCCAGCACGTTGACGGTCTTCAGGTCGGAAGCGCCGCAGGCCTTCAGGACCTGGATGGCGCGGCCGGAGAAGCCGCACATCGGGAACTGGGCCGTTCCCTTCATGAACAGCACGACGCGATGGCCCTTCACCAGGCTGTCGATCTGTTGTTGGACGTCACTCATGGGTTCCTCGCTCCTGTGGGTCTGAATTGTGGGCTGAGGATAAGGCAAAGGCCGTATCCCCGCCCGGCCGTAGACCTTGAGCCCTGGCCCTGCGGGGTCAGGCGGGGTCAGGCGGGGCCGTGGCGCCCCGCCGTGCAGCGCTCCTGGCCCCCCAAGTCGCGCCGCGTCTGCACCCGTTCCAACCCTGCGGCCTGCAGCAGGGAGCGCACGGCAGCCCCTTGGTCATGCCCATGTTCCAGCACCAACCAGCCGCCCGACTGAAGATGGGGTGGGGCGTCCCGGGCCAGCACGCGCAGGGCTGCCAGGCCGTCCGGCCCCGGGGTCAGCGCCGCGATCGGCTCTGCGTGCAAGGCGGCCAGGTGAGCGTCGGCGCCGTCGATGTAGGGCGGGTTCGAGACGATCAGATCGAAGCGGCGGTCCGCCAGCGGCGCGAACCAGTCACCCTGCAGCCACTCCACGGGCAGGCCCAGGCGCTGGCCGTTGGCATGCGCCACCGCCAGCGCGGCCGGGCTGCGCTCCACGGCACACACCAGGGCCGAGGGCCGGGCGTGCTTCAGGGCCAGGGCGATGGCGCCGCTGCCCGTGCCCAGGTCGGCCACGGTGGTTGGCGTGCTGCGGTCGGCAAGGGGCAGGTCGTGGTCATGGCCCGCCAGCAGTTCCAATGCCCAGTCCACCAGCACCTCGGTGTCGGGCCGGGGCACCAGCACGTCAGGGGTCACGCGCAACATGAGGCCGTGGAATTCCCGCTCCCCCAGCAGGTAGGCCAAGGGGACGCCCCGGGCGCGCTCGGCCAGTTGGGCCATGAAGTCCTGGGCCAGCGCGGGTTCGAGGGCATGGTCGTCGTGTGCGATCAGCCAGGCCCGGGGTTGCTGCAGCAGCCGGCCCAGCAGGAGCTGGGCATCCAGCCGATCGACCCCGGTACGCCGGGCCTGGGCCATCAGGTCCGACACCGTGGGCGCCTGGCCAGACCACGGCGGCCCCGGTGCCCGCTCGTGGTTCAAGCCGAACCTTCCAGCGCGGCCAGCTGCTCGGCGGCGCGAGCGGCCTTCAGCGCGCTCACCATGTCGCTCAGGTCACCTTCCATCACCTGCCCCAGCTTGTACAGGGTGAGGTTGATACGGTGGTCGGTGATGCGACCCTGCGGGAAGTTGTAGGTGCGGATGCGGTCGCTGCGGTCGCCGCTGCCGATCAGGCCTTTGCGGGTGGCAGCTTCCTGGGCGGCGCGTTCGCTGCGTTCCTTTTCCCGCAGGCGTGCGGCCAGGACGGCCATCGCTTTGGCCTTGTTACGGTGCTGGGAGCGGTCGTCCTGGCACTCGGCCACCAGCCCCGTGGGCAGGTGGGTGATGCGGATGGCGCTGTCGGTCTTGTTGACGTGCTGGCCGCCGGCACCGCTGGCGCGGAAGGTGTCGATGCGCAACTCGGCCGGGTTCAGCGTGACCTCGGCGGCCTCGTCGGGCTCGGGCATCACCGCCACGGTGCAGGCGCTGGTGTGGATGCGGCCCTGGCTTTCCGTGGCCGGCACGCGCTGCACGCGGTGGCCGCCGGACTCGAAGCGCAGCGTCCCGTAGGTCTGGGCGCCCTCGACGCGCAGGACGAGTTCCTTGTAGCCGCCCAGCTCCGCCGGGCTTTCGCTCATGATCTCGGTGCGCCAGCCCTGGCGTTCGCAAAAGCGCAGGTACATGCGGGCGAGATCGCCGGCGAACAGCGCCGATTCATCGCCGCCCGTGCCGGCGCGGATCTCCAGGAAGGCCGGGCGTTCGTCGTCAGGGTCGCGCGGCAGCAGGGCAGCCTGCAGGTCGGCTTGCAACTGCGCCATGTCGGCTTCGGCCTGGCTGATTTCCTCGCGCGCCATCTCGGCCATGTCCGGCTCCTCGAGCAGGCCCTGGGCCACGTCGAGGTCTTCCTCGCGCTGCAGATAGCGCCGGTACAGCCCCACCACCTCGGCCACATCCGCCTGCTCCTTGGACAGGGCGCGAAAGCGCTTGATGTCGGACGCCACGGCGTTGTCTGCCAGGCTGGCGTCCAGTTCGGCCAGGCGCAGGCCCAGGCGGTCGAGCTGGTGTCGCAGGGTCGGTTTCATGGGGCGTGGTGGCAAGGCCTTGACGGGGCAGGCTCAAGGAGCCTGAGGGACCCGGCCGGACTGCGGCCCCTGCGGGGCCACGGCACATGCGCGGGTGCGGCAGGGGGCGTTGCCCCGCTAACGCCCGTCGCCTGAAGGATGCCGGCCGCCGCCGCGCAGGAAAAGTCGCGACACCGTGGCCGCCAGTTGCTCGCGCTGCGGGCCGTCGGCCGAGTGCAACTCGGCCATGGTGCCGTGCAGCATCTTCTGCGTCAGGCTGCGCGACAAGGCTTCCAGCACCGCGTCCACGTCTTCGCCCTTGGCCAGCAGCTT
>CANHVY010000029.1 GCA_947464185.1 Burkholderiales bacterium | reverse complement strand
CGGTGCGGGCAGCGATCCGCCATCAGCACGGGCGCACCGTCAGGGCGGCGCCAGAGCACCAGGGACCGCCCCAACAGATGCAGTGCCTGCGGCCCGGACCCGCCCTCGCCTTCCAAGGCCACGGGCCACCACCAGGCCAGCTCTTGCGATGAACTCACGAAGCCGATCCTCCAATGAAAACGCCGCCGGGCACAGCGCGCGCGGCGGCGTCAGGGTGCCGGGTGGCGCGGGCTTTACTTGCCGGCGGGCACCTTGCCTTCCACGCCCTTGACGTAGAAGTCAACCTTGTCCTTCCATTCCTGCGAAGCCTTCTCGCCCTTGGGCAGGCGCTCCTTGCCCGCGTTGTCGACGACCGGGCCGGTGAACGGATCGATGGCGCCGGACTTGATGCCGTCCAGCGTCTCCTGGGCCTTCTTGCGCGTGGCCTCGGGGATGACCTCGTTCATCTTGATCACGTCGTTGGTGCCCTCGGGCTTACCCCAGATGGTGCGCTGCTCACCCTTCCACGTACCGTCCATCACTTCCTTGACGGCCTTCTTGTAGTAGGGGCCCCAGTCGACGATGTTGCTCGCCAGGTGCGCCTTGGGTGCAAAGCTGCTCATGTCGCTGTCCCAGCCGAAGGCGTACTTGCCGTTCTTCTCGGCCGTTTGCAGCACGGCGGTGGAGTCGGTGTTCTGCAGCAACACGTCGGCGCCCTTGTTGATGAGCTCCTGCGCGGCGGCGCCTTCCTTCTCGGGATCGAACCAGGTGCTGACCCAGACGACGCGGGTGCGAATCTTGGGGTTGACACTCTGCGCGCCGAGCGTGAACGCATTGATGTTTCGCAGCACCTCAGGGATGGGGAAGCTCGCCACGAAGCCCAGGGTGTTGGTCTTGGTCATGCCACCGGCGATGATGCCGCTGACATAGGCGTCGTGGTAGAAG
This sequence comes from Burkholderiales bacterium, assembly GCA_947464185.1. GTDB lineage: Bacteria > Pseudomonadota > Gammaproteobacteria > Burkholderiales > Burkholderiaceae_C > Rubrivivax. Next base: position 53,583 of record CANHVY010000029.1, on the reverse strand, counting down.
CGAGAGTCATAGACGCGCATGTTGGCAGCGGTCTTGTAGCCCGTGGCGTGTTCAAACTTGACGTCCGGGAATTCCCCAGCCACCTTCAGCATGGCGTCCATGTAGCCGAAGCTGGTGGCGAAGATCAGCTTGTTGCCCTGGCTGGCCAGGTCGCGGATCACCCGCTCGCCGTCGGCGTAGGAAACCTTTTCCACGAACGTGGTCTTGAGCTTGTCCCCGAACTCGGCCTCGACGGCCTTGCGACCCTGGTCGTGCGCGAATGTCCAGCCGGCATCGCCCACGGGGCCGATGTAGACCCAGGCCGCCTTCAAGGCAGGAGCAGGTGCCGGCGCGGAAGCGGCCTTGGCCGCAGCCGGAGCTTCCTCCTTCTTGCCGCAGCCCACGAGCAGGGCAGCGGAGGCCAATCCGGCCACGGCAAAGGCGCGGCGGCTGAGGTTGCGGACATTCCACGGGTTCATCGGTTCGATCTCCTGGAGGGGTGAGTTGAGAAAAAAACGGCGGATTATGAGCCGGGCCTGAAAGGCTTACCCAGCGAAGCGGGCATGTTCAGCCGGATGAAGGCGACATTGCGGCTGATCAGGGCCAACACGATGACGGTGGCCACGTACGGCATCATCGTCAGCAGGTGGCTTGAGATTTGCACACCCTGGGCCTGGAGGTTCAGTTGCAACACCGTCACCCCGCCAAACAGGTAAGCCCCGAGCAAGGCGCGTGCCGGGCGCCAGGTGGCGAACACCGTCAGGGCCAGCGCGATCCAGCCGCGCCCGGCCGTCAGGCCCTCCACCCACAGCGGCGCCGTCACAAGCGACACGTAGGCGCCCGCCAGCCCGCACAGCGCCCCGCCCACGCAGACGGCAGCCAGGCGGATCAGTCGCACCGGGTAGCCCAGTGCGTGCGCCGGCTCTGGATTCTCGCCAATGGCCCTCAGCAGCAGGCCCGCGCGCGTGCGGTAGAGAAACCAGGCCACCGCCGCCGTCAGGCCCATCGCCACGTAGACCATGGGGTGGTGGCTGAACAGCGCGGGACCGACGAACGGGAGGTCGGACAGCACCGGCACCGCATGGGCCTCACGCGCCGAGAGCGTGCGCCCCACCATGGACACCCCCAGAAAGGCCGAAACCCCGTAGCCAAACAGGCTGAGCGCCAGCCCGGTCGCGTACTGGTTGGTGTTGAGGAAGATGACCAGCAGGCCGAAGACGGCCGCCAGCGCCGCGCCCGCCAGCGCCGCCGCGCCGAAACCGAGCGTGTCGCTGCCGGTGGTCAGGGCCACGGCGAAGCCAGCGACCGCCGCCACCAGCATCATCCCCTCGGCACCGAGGTTCAGCACACCGGCACGCTCGTTCACCAGCAGCCCGAGGGCCGCGAAAGCAAGCGTGGTGCCGCTGGCCAAGGCCGTGTTGATGAGCAGTGCGGTCTCGTTCATGCGGCAGGCCCCGTGGAGCGGCTCCAGCGCAAGCGCTGGTCAATGAAGGTGTCACAGGCCAGCAGGATCAGCAGCAAGAGCCCCTGCAGCACGCTGGCCATGGCGTTCGGCAGGCCCAGGCGGGACTGCGCCAGTTCCCCCCCGATCAGCATGACGGACAGCAACACGCCACCGGCCACGATGCCCAGCGGGTGCAACCGCCCGACGAAGCAGACGATGATGGCGGTGAATCCCAGCCCCGTGGACAGGTAGGGCGTGACCTGCCGGATGGGCCCGGCCACCTCCATCGCCCCGGCCATGCCTGCCAGCGCGCCGGACAGCAACAGCGAAGTCCACACCGCACCGCGCGCCGAGAAACCCGCGTAGCGCGCGGCAGCGGGGGCCAGCCCGCCGACCTGCAACTGGAAGCCGCGGAAGGTGCGGAAGAGAAACAGCATCGCCAGCACCGCGAGCACGAGGGAGATGACGAAACCGACGTGCAGGCGCGTGCGCTCCAGCAAAGGAGGCAGGTGCAGGCTCGCATGGAACAGCGCCGTCTGCGGCATGTTGAAGCCCTTCGGGTCCTTCCAGGGGCCGAAGACCAGCGCGTTGATGATCTGCTGGGCCACGTAGACCAGCATCAGGCTGACCAGGATCTCGTTGGCGTTGAAGCGGTCGCGCAGCAGCGCCACGACAGCAGCCCAGAGCAGTCCTCCCAACATGCCCGCCACCAGCACGAGCGGGATCCCGACCACCTTGGGCAGCACGATGCCTTGCGTGGTGAGCCAAAGCGCCAAGCCACCACCACCCACGCAGCCCATCAGGAACTGCCCTTCCGCACCGATGTTCCACACATTGGCCCGGTAGCACACCGCCAGGCCGACCGCAATCACGATGAGCGGCGTGGCCTTGAGCAGCACCTCGCTGATCTGGCGCCGGTTGGACAAGGGCTCGAGAAAGATGACCTGCAACCCGCTGACCGGGTCCTTGCCGATCCCGATCAGGATGAGCGCGGCCACCGCCGACGTCAGCAACAGAGCGATGACGGGCGAGGCCAGGGCCATGGCCTGGGAGGGCACCGGCCGGGCTTCAAGCCGCAGCATGCGCATCTCCTGCCACCTCGGTGGTCCACAGCCCCGACATCCACGACCCGATGCGTTCGACCGTCGCCTCGGCCACGGGCAGCGCGGGCGACAGGCGGCCGCGGGCGATGACGACCAGCCGGTCGCTGATCTCGAACAACTCGTCGAGCTCCTCGCTCACCACGAGGATGGCGCAGCCCGCGTCGCGCAGGGCGAGCAGCTCGCGGCGGATCAGCGCGGCCGCGCCCACGTCCACTCCCCAGGTGGGCTGAGAGATGACCAGGCAACTCGGGCTCGCGTCGATCTCGCGCCCGACGATGAACTTCTGCAGGTTGCCGCCCGAGAGAGACTTAGCCGGCGCCTGCGGCCCACCGGCCTTCACCTGGAAGCGCTGGATGATGCGTTCGGCGAGACCTCGCACCGCCGAGGTGCGCACCCAGCCCTGAGGGCTCACCGTCTCGGTGCGCGTGAGCAAGGTGTTGGCAGCCAGGGTGAGCGTGGGCACGGCGCCCCTGCCCAAGCGCTCCTCGGGCACGAAGTGCAACCCGGCCTTGCGGCGGCGCCGCGGGGAGTCTTGGCCAACGGGCTGGCCGGCCAGCGTGATGGCAGAAGACGGTGCGCGGGGGTCCTCGCCTGACAACGCCGCCAGCAATTCCTGCTGACCGTTGCCCGAAATGCCGGCAATGCCCAGGATTTCGCCCGCGCGCACCTCCAGCGACAGGCCATGCAGGTCCACGCCGAAAGGATCCTGGCGCGGCAAGTCCAGGGCACGCACCGCCAGCACCACGGATCCGGCGTCGCGCGGCTCGTGATGCAGCTGGGGGGGCTCCTCGCCAATCATCAGCCGGGACAGGCTGGCATTGGTCTCCTGCGTGGGGTCGACCTCGCCCGTGACGCGGCCACCCCGCATGACGGTGCAGTGGTGGCACAAGGCGCGGATCTCGTCGAGCTTGTGGCTGATGTACAGAATGGAGCAGCCCCGCGCGGCCAGCTGGCGCAAGGTGGTGAAGAGCTTGTCCACCGCCTGGGGCGTCAGCACGGAGGTGGGCTCGTCCAGGATCAGCAGCTGGGGGTCGGTCAGCAGCGCGCGGATGATCTCCACGCGCTGACGCTCGCCCACGCTGAGGGTGTGCACCGGTCGCGCCGGCTCGACCTCCAGACCGTAGGCCGCAGAGACTTCACCAATGCGGCGGGTCACGTCGACAAGCGCACTTCCCCGGTCCAGTCCCAGCCAGACGTTCTCCGCCACCGTGAGGGTGTCGAACAGGCTGAAGTGCTGGTAGACCATGCTGATGCCCAGTGCCCGGGCAGCCGCCGGATGGGCCACCTGCACCGGCTGACCGTTCCAGCGCATCGTCCCCTCGTCGGGGCGCACCGCGCCGTAGATCACCTTCATCAGCGTGCTTTTGCCCGCGCCGTTCTCCCCCAGCACCGCATGGATCTCGCCAGGCTTGACGCGCAGGCTCACCCGGTCATTGGCCTTGACCGCCGGGTACTGTTTGCTGATGTGCTCGAGCTCGAGTCGGTACATGGAGTCAGGCTTCAGAGGCCACCGAAGGGCAGCAAAAAGCGCGCCGGCGGCAAATTCAAGGACGCAAGGTTAACCGCTGGCGGACGCCCCCCGGGGTATGCAGGCTTCAAAGGCCGGGATGTCCCGCAAAGCCCCAAGGAGCGGACACCGCGCTGGGCCTGGTGTATCTTTTGCGAGGGGCTGACCTGCGCACGCAGCCCCGAGCGGAAGCCCTTGCAGCACTGCCATTCTTCCCCTGCCCCTGCCTCACTGCGCCCACACCGCCCCTGAATCCTGCCCCCGGACCCCCATCATGGACTGCGACACCCGCCCGATCCGATTCATCCACAGAGGCCGGATGCAAGAGGTGTCTGGGGTGGCGCCGACGCGAACGGTGCTCGACTGGCTGAGAGAGGATGCACGCTGCACCGGCACCAAGGAAGGCTGCGCGGAAGGCGACTGCGGCGCCTGCACCGTCATCGTCGGCGAGGCCGACGCCGCCGCTCCGGGAGGCGTGGCGCTGAAGACGGTCAATGCCTGCATCCAGTTCCTGCCCACGCTGGATGGCCGCGCGCTGCTGACGGTGGAGGACCTGGGCAGCCCCCATGCGCCCCACCCTGCCCAGCAGGCCATGGTGGATTGCCATGGGTCTCAGTGCGGCTTCTGCACGCCAGGCTTCGTGATGAGCCTGGTCGCCGTGCACGAGGACCACACCACGCGCGGCACCCGGCCCGACCGGGCGGCCTTGTGCGACGCGCTGTCCGGCAACCTGTGCCGCTGTACAGGCTACCGGCCCATCGTCGAGGCCGGCCTCGCGATGTTCGACGACCCGATCCCTCGCGTGAACCGCGCAGTGCTGCAGCCGCTGCTGCAATCCCTTGCGGCAGACCCGCCGCTGCACTACACGGCGCCCAACCCCGCCGCAGGGGGCCGTGTGGACCGCTTCCATGCCCCGCGCGACATCGACGGGTTCGCGCGCCTTCGGCTGGAACATCCTGAAGCCCGGTTGCTGGCAGGCTCCACGGACATCGGCCTGTGGGTGACCAAGCAGTTCCGCGACCTGGGCGACGTGCTGTGGATCGGCGCGGTCCAGGCCCTGCGCGGCATCGGCTGGCAAAGCGGCGACATCGACGCCGCCGGCCCGATGCAGGCCGAGGCTTCGGTGGGCGCTGCTGACACCAACCTTGCTATGGCCACCGCAGGCAGCAACCGCTGGCTGGAGTTGGGGGCCGGGGCATCGCTGCAAGACGCCTGGTCCGCGCTGGCCCGGCACTGGCCCGAACTGGCCGAGGTGGGCTTGCGCTTTGCCGGCCCCTCGGTGCGCCACACCGGCACCCTGGGGGGCAACCTCGCCAACGGATCGCCCATCGGTGATGGTGCACCGGTGCTGATGGCGATGGACGCGCGCTTGTTGCTGCGCCGCGGCGAACGCCGCAGGGTACTGCGCCTGGACGGGTTCTATCTCGACTACATGAAGAACCGGCTCGAGCCCGGCGAGTTCCTGGAGGCCGTGCGCGTGCCCGACCTGGACACCGCCCCGCGGGGTGACGGTACAGCCACGCACCACCTGCGCGCCTGGAAGATCAGCAAGCGCTTCGATTGCGACATCTCGGCGCTGTGCGCTGGCGTCCGGCTGAGCCTGGTGAATGGCCGGGTCGAGGACGTGCGTCTGGCGTTCGGCGGCATGGCCGCCACGGTTCGCCGGGCGCAGGCGGCCGAGGCTGCACTGCGCGGCCAGCCCTGGGCCGAGCAGGCCGTGCAGGCCGCCTGCGCTGCGCTGGACGCCGACTTCACGCCGCTGACCGACCTGCGCGCGAGCGCGGGATACCGGCGCGACGCGGCGCGCGGCCTGCTGCACCGGTTGTGGCTGCAGACCAGGCCCGACGACCCCCTGCCCCTGCGGGCCACCACCGTGTGGAGCCAGGAGGTGTCGGCATGACCGCTCCCACGCAGAGCCCTGATCTGGGCACGCCAACCCTCGACAGCGTGTCCGCGCTGACGCAGCCAGGGCCAGATGTCACCGCACCGCCTTCGCAGGTGGTCGGACGTTCGCTGCCGCACGAATCCGCCCACCTGCACGTGGCGGGCAAGGCGGCCTACACCGACGACCTGCCCGAGCCCGCCGGCACCTTGCACGCGGCGCTGGGCTTGTCGCCCGTGGCGCATGGACGACTCCTGGGCGTGGACACCGCGGCCCTAATGGTCGAGCCGGGGGTGGTGGCGGTGTTGACAGCCCGCGACATACCCGGCACCAACGACTGCGGTGCGATCGTCCACGACGACCCGGTGCTGGCCGAAGGCACGCTGCACTACCTGGGGCAGCCGGTCTTCGTGGTGCTGGCCACCACGCGGGACCTGGCCCGCCGCGCGGCGGCCCGGGCTCGGCACGTCATTCAGTCGGAGCCCCTGCCAGCCGTGCTGTCCCCGCGCCAGGCCCACGCCCAGGGCCTGCATGTGGTGCCCTCCATGCACTTGGCGCGTGAGTCGGCCCCAGGCGGTACCCAAAGGGCCATCGCCTCGGCGCCGCACCGCCTGAAAGGCAGCTTCCACCTGGGTGGCCAGGAGCAGTTCTACCTGGAAGGCCAGATCGCCCTGGCCACGCCTTTGGAAGATGGCGCGATGGCGGTGCAGTGCTCCACCCAGCACCCCAGCGAGATGCAGCACGTGGTCTCGCGCGTGCTGGGCGTGGCAGCGCACCGGGTGCAGGTGAGTTGCCGGCGCATGGGCGGAGGCTTTGGCGGCAAGGAGTCACAGTCGGCCCTGCCAGCGGCCGTGGCGGCGCTGGCAGCGCGCGCCACCGGCCGGCCCGTGAAGCTGCGCTACGACCGCGACGACGATTTCATGATCACCGGCCGCCGCCACGGCTTCGAGTTCGACTGGGAAGCGGGCTTCGACGACGCCGGCCGCCTGCTGGGCGTGGAACTCTCGATGATCGCCAACGCGGGCTTCTCCACCGACCTGTCGCCGCCCGTGCTCACGCGGGCCCTCTGCCATGCCGACAACGCGTACTGGATCCCGGAGGTTTCCCTGCACGGGCATCTGGCGCGGACGAACACCCAGTCCAACACCGCCTTCCGCGGTTTCGGCGGGCCGCAGGGCGCCTTCGCCATCGAGGTGATCGTCGACGAGGTGGCACGCCACCTCGGTCACGACGCGCTGGCCGTGCGGCGTGCCAATTTCTATGGCGACGCCCGCCACAACGTCACGCCCTACGGCCAGACCCTCACCGACAACGTGATCTCGCCGCTGACGGAAGAACTGGTGCGCACGAGCGCTTATGCGCAGCGCCGCACCGAAGTGGACCGCTTCAACGCGAGCAACCCGGTGCTCAAGAAGGGCCTGGCCCTCATGCCGGTGAAGTTCGGCATCTCCTTCAACCTGCCGCATCTGAACCAGGCCGGGGCCCTGGTGCACGTCTACACCGACGGATCGGTGCTCGTGAACCACGGCGGCACCGAGATGGGCCAGGGCCTGAACACCAAGGTGGCCCAGGTGGTGGCGCAGGAACTGGGCCTGCCGCTGGAGCGCGTGCGCTGCTCGGCCACGGACACCTCCAAGGTGGCCAACACCTCAGCCACGGCGGCCTCGACGGGCAGCGACCTCAACGGCAAGGCGGCGCAGGACGCGGCACGCCAGATCGGCATGCGTCTGGCCGGGTTCTGGCTTTCGACGCTGCCTGCCGCGGCAGTGGGCGGCGACGAAGAGGCGCGGGCCGCGTTGGCGCGGGAAGTGCGTTTCGCCGACGGGCAGTTGCAGTGGGGCAGCCACCAGGTGCCGTTCGACGAGGTGGTGACCGCCGCCTACGAGACGCGGGTGCAGTTGTGGAGTGACGGCTTTTATGCCACCCCAGGTCTGAGCTGGAACCGCGAGACACTGACGGGCTCGCCCTTCTTCTACTTTGCCTACGGTGCCGCCGTGAGCGAGGTCGTCATCGACACCTTGACAGGTGAGACGCGCCTGCTGCGCGCCGATCTGCTGCACGACGCCGGGCGCTCACTCAACCCGGCGCTGGACATCGGTCAGGTGGAGGGGGCCTATGTGCAGGGGCTGGGGTGGCTGACGAGCGAAGAGCTCGTCTGGCATCCCGAGACCGGCAGGCTGCTGACACACGCACCCAGCACCTACAAGATTCCCACCGCCAACGACGTGCCGGCGGTCTTCCACACCGCCCTCTTCGACAACGCCAACGCTCAGGACAGCATCCACCGCAGCAAGGCCGTGGGCGAGCCGCCGATCCTGCTGCCTTTTTCCGCCTTTCTGGCCATCCGCGACGCCATCTCGGCGGTGGGGGGCCACCGGGTGCAGCCGCCGCTGGACGCACCCGCCACGCCCGAGGCAGTGCTGCGGGCCGTGGCTGCGGTCCGGCAAGCAGGCGCACAGACCCCCGTTGGGGCCGCCGCGGCAGCAGGCTGACGCCGGCAAGCGCTGATCAGGTGACTTCTCAGGCGCGCATCGCGCCCAGCAGCTCCTGCGAGCCGCTGATCAGCATGCGGGCGTCCGAGCCCACGGTCACGAAGCGAAAGCCCCGCTCGATGCGGGCACGGGCCGCCTTCGGCCCGGCGTTGTGGATGCCGGCCACGACGCCATGCGCCTGGGCCCGGGCCAGGATGTGCTCGAAGGCCTGCGCCGCCTTGGGCTCCACGTTGTCCATCGTCGGCTTGCAGCCCAGCGACAGCGACAGGTCCGACGGCCCGATGTAGATCGCGTCCAGCCCCTCCACCGACAGGATGGACTCCAGGTTGTCCAGGGCCTGCGCAGTCTCGATCATGGCAAAGCGCACGATGTGGTCGTTGGCGGCCTCGGGGTAGTCAGCACCCAGCACCAGGCCGGCACGCACCGGGCCGAAGCTGCGGGTGCCGCGCGGGGCGTACGACGTCCAGGCGACGAACTTCTGCGCCTCCTCCCGGGTGTTCACCATCGGGCAGATCAGCGCCTGTGCGCCGGCGTCCAGGCTCTTCATGATGATGCCGGGCTCCAGCCAGGGCACGCGCACCATGGGCAGCGTGTCGGTGGTGGAGATGGCCTGCAGCATGGTCACCATCCTCTGGTAGTCCACCACGCCGTGCTGCAGGTCCACGGTCAGGCTGTCCCAGCCCTGGCGCGCCATCACCTCGGCCGAGAAGCTGTCGGGAATGGCCAGCCAGCCGTTGACCACGGCACGGTCTTGCTTCCACAGGGTGCGCAGGCGGTTTTCCTTCATGGGGTGTCCTTGTGTGAGGGTCGTATGGGTGCGGGGTGCGGGGTGCGGGTGCGGGGTGCAGGGGTCGACAGGGAAAGTGGCGCGCGCAGCCCCGCTGGCAGGTTCAGCGGACCAGACAAGGCCGCTTGGGGTCGAAGCGCCAGCCGGGGATCAGGTGCTGCATCGCCAGGGCGTCGTCGCGTGCGCCCAGGCCGTGCTGCAGGTACAGGGCATGGGCCTTGTCGACTTCGGCCATGTCCAGTTCGACACCCAGACCTGGTTTCTCGGGCACACGCACCAGACCGCCCTCGATCTTCAGCGGCGCCTTCGTGAGGCGCTGGCCGTCCTGCCAGATCCAGTGCGTGTCGATGGCGGTGACGCGCCCCGGCGCCGCCGCGGCCACGTGCGTGAACATCGCCAGAGAGACATCGAAGTGGTTGTTGGAGTGCGAGCCCCAGGTCAGGCCGAAATCGCGGCAGGTCTGCGCCACGCGCACCGAGCCTGAGAGCGTCCAGAAATGCGGGTCGGCCAGCGGAATGTCCACCGACTGCAGCACCAGCGAGTGCACCATCTGGCGCCAGTCGGTGGCCACCATGTTGGTGGCCGTGGGCAGCCCAGTGGCGCGCTTGAATTCGGCCATCACCTCGCGGCCAGAGAAGCCCTCTTCGGCACCGCAGGGGTCTTCGGCGTAGGCCAGCACGCCGTGCAGGTCGCGCAGCAGCCACACCGCGTCCTTGAGCAGCCAGCCGCCGTTCGGGTCCAGCGTGATGCGGGCCTGCGGAAAGCGCTCGTGCAAGGCCCGGATAGCCTCCACCTCGTCTTCACCCCGCAGCACCCCGCCCTTGAGCTTGAAATCGTTGAAGCCATAACGCGCGTGCGCGGCCTCGGCCTGGCGCACGATGGCCTGAGGTGTCAGCGCCTCTTCATGGCGCACCCGGCGCCAGCCGTCCGCCTCGTCGGGTTCGTCCACCGGGGCCAGGTAAGGCAGATCAGTCTTGGTGCGGTCGCCGACGAAAAACAGGTAGCCCAGCATCTCCACCGCCTCGCGCTGCTGCCCCTCGCCCAGGAGGGCCGCCACCGGCACCCCCAGGTGCTGGCCCAGCAGGTCCAGCAGGGCCGACTCCAGCGCAGCACAGGCGTGGATGGTGGTGCGCAGGTCAAAGGTCTGCTGCCCGCGACCGCCGGAGTCCCGGTCTGCAAAGTGCTCGCGTACGCCGCGCAGCACGGCCTGCCAGCGCCCGATGGGCTGGCCGACCACCAGCGCCGCAGCGTCGTTCAAGGTCTGCTCGATCTTCTGCCCGCCGGGCACCTCGCCAATGCCGGTGCGGCCCTCGCTGTCGGTGAGGATCAGCAGGTTGCGGGTGAAGAACGGGGCGTGGGCGCCCGACAGGTTCAACAGCATCCCGTCGCGGCCCGCCACGGGGACGGTACGCAGGGACACCACCACCGGAGTGGCGCGGGCGGGAGGATGCGGGGCAACGGCTGGCGACATGCTCGAATCCTAAGGCCCAGACTGCGGCCCCCAGGCGGGTCCAGGCCCGAACGGCGCCCCGGGACTTTCCCTCTCATGGCGCAAGCCACATCCGCAGTACCCTCGCACCCGCATTTCAAGGCCACGCCCCATGACCGATACCGCCGCCGCCACCACCCTGCGCTTTTCCCGCCTGCTGCTGACGGGCGCTGCGGGTGGTCTGGGCCGGGTGCTGCGCCCGCGCTTGAAGGCGTGCTGCGAGGTGCTGCGCGTCAGCGATATCGCCGACCTGGGCGACGCGGCGCCGGGCGAGGAGGTGCGGCCCTGCGCGCTGGAGGACAAGGCAGCCGTGATCGCCCTGCTGGAGGGCGTGCAGGCCGTGGTGCACCTGGGCGGCGTTTCCACGGAGCGCCCCTTCGAAGACATCGTCGGCCCCAACATCCAGGGCCTGTTTCACCTCTACGAAGGCGCCCGGCTGCACGGCGCGCGGCGCATCGTCTTCGCCAGTTCCAACCATGTCACGGGCTTTCGCAGGCAAGACGAGACCGTCTCGCCGCGCGAGCCGGTGCGCCCGGACGGCTACTACGGCCTGAGCAAGGCCTTTGGCGAGAACCTGGCGCAGTTCTATTTCGACCGCTGGGGCATCGAGACCGTGAGCCTGCGCATCGGCTCGTCCTTCCCGGAACCGAAGGACCGCCGCATGCTAGCCACCTGGCTGAGCTACGACGATCTGGAGCGGCTGGTCATCTCGGCACTCACCGCACCGGCGGTGGGCCACACCGTGGTGTACGGCATGAGCGACAACCGCCTGACCTGGTGGGACAACACCAGCGCACGCCACGTGGGCTTTCGGTCGCAGGACTCGTCGGAACCCTTTCGCGCGGAGGTCGAAGCACGCCAGCAGCGCATTGACCTCAGCGATCCGGCTGCCGTCTTCCAGGGCGGCGGCTTTGTCAAGATGGGGCCGTTCTGAGGCTGAGCACAGGGGCCTTGCAGGATGGATGCGTCAAGCCGGAAGTCGAATGTGAAGTCTTCAACACTGGCCGGGGCTTCAGGTCAGGCCTTGCAAACACGCCAGGGCCCTATGAGCCTGCGCTACCCCGACCCCGCCATCGAGGTGCTCGACCCCGCCTTCCTGCCGCTGCGCCTGTTCAGTTCCTCCGTCGAGCTGCTGGCCACCGGGATGCACTGGGCCGAGGGGCCGGTGTGGTTTGGTGACGGGCGCTACCTGCTGGTGTCGGACATCCCCAACAACCGCATCGTGCGCTGGGACGAGTGTTCTGGCGCAGTCAGCGTCTTCCGCCAGCCCTCGAACCACGCGAACGGCCACACACGAGACCTGCAGGGCCGGCTCGTGAGCTGCGAGCACCTCACACGCCGCATCACCCGCACCGAGCTCGATGGCTCCATCACGGTGCTGGCCGATCGCTTCGAAGGCCGGCGGCTGAACTCGCCCAATGACATCGTCTGCGCCCGCGACGGCGCGTTGTGGTTCACCGACCCGCCGTTCGGCATCCACGGCTTCTGGGAAGGCGAACCGGCCGAGCCCGAACTGCCCTTCCAGGGCGTGTTCCGGCTGGATCCCGCCACCGGCCGGCTCCAGGCGCTGCTGACGGACCTGGCCGGCCCCAACGGCCTGGCCTTCTCGCCCGACGGGTCGGTGCTGTACGTGGTGGAAAGCCGTGCCAGGCCGCACCGGCTGATCTGGGGCTACGACGTGGGGGCGGACGGCGCCGTGTCGAACAAGCGCCTGGTCGTGGATGCGCAGGGCCCGGGGGCGCTCGATGGCTTTGCCGTCGACGTGAAGGGCCACCTGTGGTGCGGCTGGGGCAGCGATGGCTCCATTGGTGCAGACCCCGAGGGCCTGGACGGCGTGCGCGTGTTCACCCCCCAGGGCCAGGCCATCGCCCACATTCACCTGCCCGAACGCTGCGCCAACGTGTGCTTTGGCGGGAGGCACCGCAACCGGCTGTTCATGGCCGCCAGCCACAGCCTGTATGCGCTGCATGTGAATGTGCAGGGGGCGGCTTGACCTCGGCATCGCCCGTGCTGGTGCGCATGCACCCGGCCGACAACGTGGCCATCGTCGGCAACGAAGGCGGCCTGCCGGCCGGCACCTTGCTGCCGGAACCGGCAACCGGGCTGGCACTGCGCGAACGGGTACCACAGGCGCACAAGGTGGCGCTGGTAGACATTCCCGAAGGCTGCGCGGTCACGCGCTACGGCGTGACCATCGGCCACGCGCTGCGCGATCTGCCCGCTGGCAGCTGGGTACACGAGCGGGTGCTGCGCATGCCGCCGGCGCGCGGCCTGGAGGGCCTGCCGATGGGGCCCGAAGCCACCGCGAACCCTCCGCAGGTCGAGCCCCTGGAGGGCTACACCTTTCAGGGCTACCGAAACCCGGACGGCTCGGTGGGCACGCGCAACCTGCTGGCCATCACCACCACCGTGCAATGCGTGGCCGGGGTGCTGGAGGTGGCGGTGGAGCGCATCCGCCGTGAGCTGCTGCCCAGATATCCCAACGTGGACGGCGTGGTAGCCCTGGAGCACGCTTACGGGTGCGGTGTGGCGATCGATGCGCCCGAGGCCGTCATTCCCATCCGCACGGTGCGGCACCTGGCGCGCAACCCCAACTTCGGCGGCGAGGTGATGGTGGTGAGCCTGGGCTGCGAGAAGCTGCAGCCCGAAAGACTGCTGCCGCCGGGCAGCCTGCCGCTGCGGGTGCTGAACGCTGACAACGGTACAGCTGGCGACCCAGCGCGACCAGGCGCGGGCACGCCGGCTCCCTACTCTCACGTTTGCCTGCAAGACGCGCAGCACGTGGGCTTTGCCTCCATGATCAGCGCCATCCTGGCCACGGCCGACCAGCACCTGCAGCGCCTGAACGCCCGCGAGCGCGAGACCGTGCCGGCCAGCGAGCTGGTGGTGGGCGTGCAGTGCGGCGGCAGCGATGCCTTCAGCGGCGTGACCGCCAACCCGGCCGTGGGCGTGTGCGCCGACCTGCTGGTGCGCGCTGGCGCCACCGTGATGTTCTCCGAGACCACCGAGGTGCGTGACGCGGTGGAAACGCTCACCGCGCGCTGCGCCAGCGCCGAGGTGGCGCAGAAGATGGTGGCCGAGATGGCCTGGTACGACGCCTACCTGCAGCGCGGCCAGGTCGACCGCAGCGCCAACACCACGCCGGGCAACAAGGCCGGGGGCTTGTCGAACATCGTGGAAAAGGCCATGGGCTCTGTCATCAAGAGCGGCTCCATGCCGATCTCGGCCGTGCTCTCGCCCGGCGAGCGTGCCACGACCCGGGGCCTGATCTATGCCGCCACCCCAGCCAGCGACTTCATCTGCGGCACCTTGCAGCTGGCCTCCGGCATGAATGTGCACGTCTTCACCACCGGCCGCGGCACGCCCTATGGCCTGGCCGAATGCCCGGTGGTCAAGGTGGCCACCCGCACCGAGCTCGCGCAGCGCTGGCACGACCTGATGGACCTGAACGCCGGCGCCGTGGCCGATGGCCAATGCAGCGTCGAGGACATGGGCTGGCAACTCTTCCACCTGCTGCTGGAGGTGGCCAGCGGACGCCGCACCTGGGCTGAGCAGCATGGACTGCACAATCAGCTCGTGCTGTTCAACCCCGCCCCTGTCACCTGAAGGACTGGGGACGCTGCGGCTACCATGCGACAGGCGCCGACCCTATGCCCGATTCCCAAGACTCTCTCCTGCTGCGTCTGGCTAGCCACGTCGGCCTGTTTGCCGGCATGCCCCGCACGGCGCTGCTGAGACTGGTCAGCCGCGCCGAGCGCATCACACAGCCTGTCAACGGCCTGTTCTTTGACGAGGGCGAGTTGGGAGCGTCCTTCTACGTCACCGCCATGGGCGTCGCCGTGGTGGAGAAGAAGTCAGGCGGACGCTGGGTGGAACTCGCCCGCTTGCGTCCGGGCGATACCTTCGGGGAGATGTCGCTGCTGGACGAGAAGTACCGCTCGGCCCGGGTGCGGGCAGCCGAGCCCACGGTGTGCCTGCGCTTCAGCGGCTACGCGCTGGAGGACTCACCCGACATCCAAGCCGTGATCTTCAGGAACATGGCGCGCATGCTGAGCCGCCGCCTGAAGGCCACCAGTACCGAGGTGGCTGACTTCAAGGCGGAGAAGATCACTGCGGCCGAGGCGAAGGCCAAGGCCGAAGAGCAAGCTTTGGAGCAGCCCGGCCCGGCCATGCGCGGTGACGAGCGCGAACACCTGCGCACCGGCTTCGACGCCATCGAGTCTGGCCCGAAATAGCCCCCTCGACGGCTTGGCCCCGGGCGCGGACCTTGCCGGCGCCGGCCCTTGGCGCGCCGGACCCGTGGGCCGTCAACGCACTGGCGCGCCAGCCTCGTACCATCGGCGCACCAGATCGCGCTCCTGCTGCGTCATCCTGGTGGCATTTTCGAAGGGCATCAGCCTGAGCACCGCCACCTGCTGATACACCGCCAGGGCATGCTGGCCCAGGAGCTCGGGCGTATGCAGCGCTACGGTCTTCTGCTGCATCTGCAGGCCGTGACAGATGATGCAGTGCTGGTCGACCACCGCACGCATCTGGGCGTAGCTGACCGATGTATTCACCTTGTCTTCGGCGCCGGGAGCGGCTGCGGCGCCCGCGTGCGCCGGCACGGGCGCGGGACGCTGGGCGACCACCAGGCCCAGGATGAGCACCACGCCTGCGCCAGCGGACTCCCAGGGGACCCGACGGCCTTCGGTCAGGGCGCGGTGGCGGGCCACGAAGCTGTGGCGAATCAAGGCGCCGGCCAGCATGAGCGTCATCAGCACCAGCCAGTTCCACGGCCCCTGGTGCAGCCAGCCGTAATGGTTGGACAGCATGACGATCAACACCGGCAGCGTGAACTAGGTGTTGTGCGCGCTGCGCTGCTTGGCGCGCTTGCCGTGGATGTCCAGTGCCTTGGCGTCGAACCTCTGGCCACTGGTCATCGCGGCGACCACCTTGCGCTGGCCCGGGATGATGCAGAAGAAGACGTTGGCGCTCATGGCCGTGGCCAACATGGCACCCACCAGCAGGAAGGCGGCGCGGCCAGGAAACAGCTGGCACGCCACCCAGGCCGCTGCCGCCACCACGCCCAGCATCACCGCGCCCACCCAAGCCTCGCCGTGCTCCCGAACGCCCAGCAGGCGGCACACGGCGTCGTAGACCAGCCAGAACCCGGCCAGGAAGGCCAGTGCGGCCCAGCCCGCCGCCGCGGGCGACCAGTCCATGAGCGACCGGTCCACCAGGAAGGTGCCCTCGTTCCACAGGTACATCACCTTGAACAGGGCGAACCCGGTCAACCAGGTGAAGTAGCTCTCCCAGTAGAACCAGTGCATGGTGTGGATCTTTTTGGGCGCCACCACGTGCTTCTGCGGGCTATAGAAGCCTCCGCCGTGCACCGCCCACATGGCGCCGTCCACCCCCCTTTTCCAGAAGGTCCGGACTGGTCGGCCTGATCAGGTTGTTGTCGAGAAAGACCAAGTAGAGCGACGAGCCGATCCAGGCGATGACGGTGATCACATGAACCCAACGCAGCAGCAGGTTGGTCCAGTCCAGCAGATAGCTTTCCATCAACGCGTTCCTTCAGGGAGTTCAGGGCGCAGGCTGCATGCCCCGGGCCCCTTCCTGCAACAGTTGCGCCGCCACCGCCACGGCAATCACCTCGGGCTGCTTGCCCGGGATGCCGGGCAGCCCGATGGGGCAGGTGACCTGCGCACACTCCTGGGCGGAAAACCCGCGTTCCCGCAGTCGGCGGTTGAAGGTGGCCCACTTGGTCCTGCTGCCGATCAGACCGATGAAAGGCAGATCGGCACGCTGCCGCTGGCGCTTCAGGCAGGCCTGCACGATGTCCAGGTCTTCAGCATGGCTGAAGCTCATGATCAACACCCGGCTGCCCGGCGCCAGGTCGGCCACCGCGGCCTGCACGGGGTCGGAATGTTCACAATGCACATGCCCCGGCACCTCGGGCGGGAAGATCTCGTCGCGGCTGTCCACCCAGCGCACGTCGAGCGGCAGCGTGGCGAGGACGCGTACCAGCGCCTTGCCGACATGACCGCCACCGAACAGCGCCACGGGTGCTCCCCGGGGCCGCAGGCGTTCGCGCAGAGCCTCGCTCAGCGGCCCTTGAAGCGGCTCGAAGCGCAGCTCCACCACGCCGCCACAACACTGCCCCAAGCTCGGGCCCAGGGCGAAGCGGCGGGTGAAAGGCAACCCGTCGGTCGGCGCACCGCCCGCAGGTGAGAACATGCCGTTCACCGAGGCGTCAGCGCGACCGGCCAACGCGCCCGCCAGCCACTGGCGCGCCACTGCGATGGCGGAAAACTCCAGGTGCCCCCCGCCCAGCGTGTTGATCAGCCGGTCGGTGAACACGGCCATCCAGGCCCCCTCCTCGCGGGGAGCCGAGCCCTGCACCTGCTGCACCGTCACCAAAACGGCGCGCAAGTCCCCGGGCCTTGTGCTCAGTTCACCGCCGCCCCCGGGGGCGGAGGCGTTCAGGTTCTGAGAACGGTCCTGAGAACCGTCCAGAGCAAGGGCCTGCTCCAGGGCCTCCAGCGCAAGCGGTGTCACGCCCGTGCGGCGCGCAACTGCTCCACGGCCAGCAGAATGCGCTCAGGCGTGGCTGGTGCATCCATGCTCAGCAACTGCTCAGCGCCCGCCGTGGCGGCCGCGGCGTCACGCAACGCAAAGTAGGCCGACAGCGCCAGCATCAGCGGCGGTTCGCCCACCGCCTTGCTGCGGTAGGGCGTGGGCTTGACATTCTGCCCGTCGAAGAGGCTGACCTTGAAGTGCTCGGGCACGTCGCCCGCTACAGGGATCTTGTAGGTGCTGGGGCCGTGCGTGAGCAGCTTGCCTTTCTTGTCCCAGATGCACTCTTCCATCGTCAGCCAGCCCATGCCCTGGATGTAGGCGCCTTCGACCTGGCCGCGGTCAATCGCCGGGTTGATGCTGCGGCCCACGTCGTGCACGATGTCCACGGCCTTGAGCCACCACTCGCCCGTCAGCGTGTCGATCTCCATCTCAGAGACGGCCGCGCCGTAGCAGAAGTAATAGAAGGCCCGGCCCTTCAAGGTCTGGAAGTCGTAGGCGATGTCGGGCGTCATGTAGAAGCCCGTCACCCCCAGGCCCACGCGGTCCAGCCAGGCCTGCTTGATCAGGGCCTGCCAGGTGACAGCCTTGCCATCGCCCAGCGCCTGCCCACTCTGGAACACGACGTCCGCAGCCGGGCAACCCAGCATGCGGGCCGCCACGGCTGACAGCCGCTCGCGCAACTGGTCGCACGCGTTGTTGATGGCCGCGCCGTTGATGTCGGCGCCGCTGGAGGCCGCCGTGGCCGAGGCGTTGGGCACCTTCTGCGTGTCGGTGGCTGTCACCCGCACCAGGCTCACCGGAATGCCCAGGCCGTCGGCCGCCACTTGCGCCATCTTGGTGTTCAGGCCTTGGCCCATCTCGGTGCCGCCGTGGTTCACGCTGACCGAGCCGTCCTGGTAGATGTTCACCAGCGCCGCGCCCTGGTTGAGCATGGTGGCGGTGAACGAGATGCCGAACTTCAGCGGCACGAGGGCGAGGCCCCGCTTGCGGTGCGTGTGCCGGGCATTGAAAGCCTCGACGGCCTCGCGGCGCGCGCGGTAGCCGGACTCTGCCTCCAGCTGCGCGATCAGCTTGTCGCCGATCCAGTCCTCGATCACCTGGCCGTACTGCGTGGTCATCGAACCGGGGTCGCCTGAAGCTGCCGGGTCGCGGTAGAGGTTGGCCAGACGCACGTCCAGCGGGTCTTTGCCCAGACGGTTGGCGATCTGTTCGATCACGGTCTCGATGCCGAACATGCCCTGCGGCCCGCCAAAGCCGCGGAAGGCCGTGGCACTTTGCATGTTCGTCTTGCAACGGTGGCTGACGATCTTCAGGTTCGGCAGGTGGTAGAGGTTATCGATGTGCAGCACTGCGCGGTCGTTCACCGGGCCGGAGAAGTCGGTGCTGTAGCCGCAACGCGAGGCCAACACGAAGTCCACCCCCAGGATGCGGCCCGCATCATCGAAGCCGACCTCGTAGTCCAGGCGGAAGTCATGCCGCTTGCCCGTGATCATCATGTCGTCGTCACGGTTGACGCGCAGCTTCACCGGGCGCTTGAGCTTGAAGGCGGCCAGCGCGGCCGACTGAGAGAAGATGCTGGCGTTGCCTTCCTTGCCGCCAAAGCCGCCGCCCATGCGGCGGCAGATCACTTCCACGTCCTTGGTGCTCAGGTTCAGCGCGGCAGCGGCTTCGCGCTGGTTGCCGTCCGGGTGCTGGGTGGAGACGTACAAGGTCAGCTGTCCGTCCTCACGCGGCACCGCGTAGGTGATCTGCCCCTCGAGGTAGAACTGTTCCTGCTGGCCGCAGTGCGTGCGTCCCTGCAGGCGGTGCGGCGCGCTCGCAATGGCTGCGACCGGATCGCCCCGGGTGATGCCCTTGGGGGGCATGACGAAGCTGCCCTGCGCCATGGCCTCGTCGATGGTCAGGATGGCCGGCAACTCCTTGACCTGCACCTTCGCCTTCTTGGCTGCCTCGCGGGCGTAGAGCATGTCGCGCGCCACCACCACGGCCACCGCCTGGCCCAGGAACTCCACCTTGCCGGCGGCGAGGAAGGGATCGTCATGGACGATGGGGCCGCAGTTGTTCTCGCCCGGGATGTCCCGCGCCGTGAACACCGCCACCACGCCGTGCTCGGCCAGCAGGGCCTGGCGGTCGATGCCTTCACCGATCAGCTCCCCGTGGGCCACGGGCGACAGCACCAGCGCTGCGTACAGCGTGCCGCGCAGTTCGGGTAGGTCGTCGGTGTAGACGGCCTCGCCCGTGACGTGCAGCACGGCCGACTCGTGCGTGAGTCCCCGCCCCTGGGCGCCCGGCCGGGCGTCGCCCTGGGCAGGCAGGAGTTCCTTCAGCGTGGTGGGCGCGTTCATGGGGGTCTCCTTGCCGATCAGGCGGCGGTGTCCAGAGCGGGTTGGGGCTCTCGCTGCGCTTCCTGCAGGAACCGCAGCACCAGGTTGCGGGCCACCAGCGAGCGGTAGGCCCAGGTGGCGCGCAGGCCGTCGCGCGCCACAAAACTGTCGGCAATCGCCGCGTCCAGTGCCGCAGCGCTCACGGAGGCCGGAGCCTGACCTTCCAGCAGGGCTTCCAGCTTGGGTGCACGGCAGGGCGAGGGGGCCAGGCCGTTGTAGGCCAGCCGCACGCCCTTCAAGCGCCCGGCCACCAGCTCAAAACTCAGCGCGGCGCAGGTGGCCGAGATGTCCTGCTCGAAGCGCTTGCTGATCTTGTGGGCGCGGAAGACCTGGCCCTTTCGCGGCTTGGGCAGCAGCACGGCCTCGATCAGTTCACCCGGCTGCAGCACGCTGCGCTTCTGGCCGGTGTAGAACTTGTCCAGGGCCACCTCGCGCTGACGCTCGCCCTGGCGCAGCACCAGGGTAGCGCCGAGTGCCATCAGGCAGGGCATTGAGTCGCCGATGGGCGAGCCGTTGGCGATGTTGCCGGCCAGCGTGGCGGTGGAGCGGATGGGCGGCGAGCCAAAGCGGCGCAGCACTTCGGCAAAGTCGGGGTAGGCCTGGGCCACCAACGTCTCGACGGCCGACAGCGACACCTGGGCCCCGATGCGCCAGGCCGACGACGTCTCGTCCACACGCTTGAGTTCGGCCACATTGCCCAGGTAGACGATGTGGGACGGGCGCGAGAACTGCTTGTTGACCTGCAGGCCGATCTCGGTGCTGCCGGCCAGCAGCGTGGCTTGCGGGTGGCGGGTGAGATAGGTGGTGACCTCGGCCAAGGTGGCAGGAGAGACGAACTCGCTGCCTTTGCGGGTGCGCACCACGGGCTGCACGATGATCTCGCCGTCCAGCGAGAACGTGGGCTCCTGCGCGCGCTGGATCTCCTTGAGCAGGGGGACATCGGCACGGTCGTCGATCTTCAGCGCCGCCGGCCCAGCCTGGCAGGCCTTCAGGGTGGCATCGACGATGGGCTTGTAGCCGGTGCAGCGGCACAGGTTGCCGCTGAGTGCGTCGTTGATCTGCTGCCGGCTGGGGCAAGGGTTGTGCTGCACCATGCCGGTCAGGCTCATCACGATGCCGGGCGTGCAGAAGCCGCACTGCGAGCCGTGGCACTCGACCATGGCCTGCTGCACCGGGTGCAGCGAGCCGTCGCCCTTGCGCAGGCTTTCAACCGTCTTGACGCACTTGCCGTCCAGGGTGGGCAGCAACTGGATGCAGCTGTTGACCGGGATGTAGTCCACCGCCGTGCCAGCCAGGTTGAGTTCGCCCACCAGCACCACGCAGGCGCCGCAGTCGCCCTCGGCACAGCCTTCCTTGGTGCCGGTGCGGTGGAGCTGCTCGCGCAGGTAGTCCAGCACCGTAGTGGTGCGGCGCTTGCCCTGGGCTTCGACGATCTCGCCGTCCAACACGAAACGGACGGAATTGGTGACTTCACTCATGGCGCTGGGACCTCTGCAATCGTCGGTCGATTCTAGGGGCCGGCCAAAGCTGAACGCGGCCGGCGCGGGCCCTCGGGCACGTCAGCACTTGGTCAGGGCCCGCTCAGTGCCCGGTCAGGACCCGCGGTACGTGCTGTAAGTCCAGGGCGTGCAGACCAGGGGCACGTGGTAGTGCTGGCTGGCGTGGGCGATGCCGAAGTCCAGCGGTACCTGGTCCAGGAACGGCGGGTCGGGCAACGCCACACCCTGGCGCCTGAAGTAGGCTGCCACGTCAAACACCAGGCGGTAAGTGCCTGCACGCAACTCGTCGTTGGACAGCAGCGGGCCGTCGGGCCCGCGACCGTCACCATTCAGCACCACCTGGCGCAACAGCTGCAGGCCCGCTGGGCTGGTGGCGTAGAGGCTCACGGTCATCCCGGCCGCTGGCCGGCCGTGATAGGTATCCAGAACATGTGTGCTCAATCCCATGATGCGCGGTTTCCTTGAGTTCGACGGGCAGATGGCAGGGGGCAGTGGGTACGGGTCAGTGGGTAGATCTCGGCTGGTGACTGGCAGCTGGTGACTGGCAGCTGATGAATGGCAGCTGGTAGATGTCAGGAACTCTTGAAGGCCCCTTCAGGCCGTCAGCGCACCGGCGCCCCGGCTTCCCACCAGCGGCGCACCAGGTCGCGCTCGGCCTCGGTCAACTGGGTGGCATTGTTCATGGGCATCAGCTTGAGTACCGACACCTGCTGGTAGACCGACAAGGCGTGCTGCTTGAGCAGCTCCGGCGTGTGCAGGGCCACGTTCTTCTGCTGCACCTGGGCGTTGTGGCACACCAGGCAGCGCTGCTCGACCACGGCGTGCATGTCGGCGGCCGTGACCGGGGTTTGCGCAGCCGCCGACGCAGCCAAGGCGGCGGGCTGAGGCGCGGGCTTCATCCCGATGATGAGGCCCACGATCAACAGCACGCCAGCGCCGGCGATCTCCCAGGGGACGCGGCGGCCCTCGATCAGGGCGCGGTGGCGCGCCACGAAACTGTGACGGATCAAGGCCCCAGCCAGCATCAGCACGAACAGCACCACCCAGTTCCAAGGCCCCTGGTACAGCCAACCGTAGTGGTTGGAGAGCATGGCGATCAGCACCGGCAGCGTGAAGTAGGTGTTGTGCACGCTGCGCTGCTTGCCGCGCTTGCCGTGGATGGCCAGTTCCTTCGGGTCGGACTTCTGACCGCTGGTCATGGCGGCCACCACCTTGCGCTGGCCGGGGATGATCCAGAAGAACACGTTGGCGCTCATGGCCGTGGCGATCATGGCGCCCACCAGCAGGAAGGCGGCGCGGCCGGGAAAGAGCTGGCACGCTGCCCATGACGCCAAGGCAATCGCCGCCAGCATCACGACACCCACCACCATCTCGCCGTGGCGCCGGAAGCCCAGGGTGCGACACACGAGGTCATAGATCACCCAGAAGCCCACGAGAAAACCCACCGCCGCAGCCCCCGCCACCATGGGCGACCAGCCCATCAGCGACTTGTCCACCAGGAAGGTGCTGGCATTCCACAGGTACATCACCGTGAACAACGCGAAGCCACTGAGCCAGGTGGAGTAGGCCTCCCAGTAGAACCAGTGCAGCTTGGTGTGGATCTTGCGGGGCGCCACCATGTACTTCTGCGGGTTGTAGAAACCGCCGCCGTGCACGGCCCACATCGCACCATCCACACCCTTTTCCAGCAGATCAGGGCTGGTGGGGCGGATGAGGTTGTTGTCCAGAAACACGAAGTAGAAGGACGAGCCAATCCAGGCGATGGCCGTGATCACGTGCAGCCAACGTAGCAGGAGGTTGGCCCAATCGAGCAGGTAAGCTTCCATCAACGCTGCGGCAGGGTGGTCTGGGGTTCAACGAGTGTATCCAGCGCCTCGCGAGGCGCCGAAAGCACCCTGCCCGACGGCGCAGTCAGAATCGAACCATGTCAACACCCCTGAACACACCTCCCACGGACCGGGTCTCCAGGACATCTGGCGACCACGCCCCCGCCTACCCCCGCGACCTGTTGGGCCACGGCCGCCACCCGCCGCAGGCCCGGTGGCCCGGCAACGCCCGCGTGGCCGTGCAGTTCGTGCTGAACTACGAGGAAGGCGGAGAGAACTCCGTGCTGCACGGTGACGCCGGCAGCGAGCAATTCCTGTCCGAGATGTTCAACCCGCCGGCCTTCCCGGCGCGCCACCTGAGCATGGAAGGCGTGTACGAATACGGCAGCCGCGTGGGCGTGTGGCGCATCCTGCGGGAGTTTGAAAGGCGCGGCCTGCCGCTGACGGTGTTCGGCATCTCCATGGCGCTGGAGCGCTGTCCCGAGGTGACCGCCGCCTTCGTCGAACTGGGCCATGAGATCGCCTGCCATGGCTGGCGCTGGATCCACTACCAGGGCATGGACGAGGCCACCGAGCGCGAGCACATGCGCATCGGCATGGACATCATCCGCCGCATGACCGGTGACGGCGAGGGCGGCGCCCCGCGCGTGGTGCACGGCGCCGGCTGGTACACCGGCCGCGACAGCCCCAACACCCGGCGACTGGTGGCCGACTTCGGCGGCTTCACCTACGACAGCGACTACTACGGCGACGACCTGCCGTTCTGGCTGCAGGTCCGCAAGACCGACGGCACCCTGGCACCGCACCTGGTGGTGCCCTACACGCTGGACTGCAACGACATGCGCTTTGCGCTGCCGCAGGGCTACAGCCACGGCGACGAGTTCTTCGAGTACCTGCGCGATGCCTTCGACGTGCACTACGCCGAGGGCGCCGAGCTCCCCAGCATGATGAGCATCGGCATGCACTGCCGCTTGCTCGGCCGGCCCGGGCGCATGCGTGCGCTGCAGCGCTTCCTGGACCACATCGAAAAGCACGACCGCGTGTGGGTCACGCGCCGGGTGGACATTGCCCACCACTGGCGCGCCACCCATCCGTTCGACGCGAAGACCGCCTTCGTCTGGGGCTGAGGGATGCACAAGCCATGAACCACGCCACTTCATCCGCCACCCCTGCCCTGTCGCTCGCGCAACTCAACGCGGCGGACCAGGCCACGTTCACCGCGCTGCTCGACGGCACCTACGAGCACTCGCCCTGGGTGGCGCAACAAGCCTGGCAGCGCCGCCCGTTTGCCACGCTGTCCGCGCTGAAGCAAGCCCTGGCCGACGCCGTGCGGCACGCCCCGCAGGACCAGCAGCTGGCCCTGATCCGCGCCCACCCCGAGTTGGCTGGCAAGGCCATGGTCAGCAAGACGCTCACGGCGGAGTCCACGAACGAGCAGGGCAAGGCCGGCCTGACCGACTGCACACCCGAGGAGTTCGCACGCCTGCAGCAACTCAACGCCGGCTACAACGCCAAGTTCGGCTTCCCCTTCATCCTGGCCGTGCGCGGCCCGCGCGGCCAGGGGCTGACCCGCCACCAGATCATCGACACCTTCGCCCGGCGGCTGCAGAACCCGGCCGACTTTGAGCAGGCCGAGGCGCTCCGACATATCCACCGCATCGCCGAGATTCGCCTGGCTGACCGTTTCGGTGAATCCCCCACGCTGGGCAACCTGGTGTGGGACTGGGCCGAGCAACTGGCGCTTCACAGCGACCCCGGCTTCAAGGAGCGCGGCCAGCTCACCGTCACCTACCTCACCGACGCGCACCGCGCCTGCAGCGCGCAATTGCAGTCCTGGATGCGCGAGAGCGGCTTTGACGAGGTGTCGGTGGACGCGGTGGGCAACGTGGTGGGGGTCTACCACGGCGCCGGCCCGCAGGCCCCGCTGCTCATGACGGGCAGCCACTTCGACACCGTGCGCAATGGCGGCAAGTACGACGGGCGCCTGGGCATCCTCGTGCCCATGGCCTGCGTGCGCGAACTTCACCGGGCCGGCAAGCGCCTGCCCTTCGGTATCGAGGTGGTGGGCTTTGCGGAAGAAGAAGGCCAGCGCTACCGCGCCACTTTCCTGGGCTCAGGGGCGCTGATAGGGCACTTCAACCCCGCCTGGCTGGAGCAGACCGACGCCGACGGCGTGACCATGCGCCAGGCCATGCATCAGGCCGGCCTGCCGGGCACGATGGAGGCCATTGGCGCCCTGCAACGTGAAGCCTCGCGCTACCTCGGTTTCGTGGAGGTGCACATCGAGCAGGGCCCGGTGCTCAACGAGATGGACCTGCCGCTGGGCGTGGTCACCTCCATCAACGGCAGCGTGCGCTGCCTGGTGGAGATCCAGGGCATGGCCAGCCACGCCGGCACCACGCCCATGAACCGCCGGCGCGACGCCGCCGCGGCGGCGGCCGAGGTCATCCTGTACGTGGAGCGCCGTGCGGCCTCGGTACCCGACGTGGTGGGCACGGTGGGCCAGCTGGAAGTGCCCGCCGGCTCCATCAACGTGGTGCCTGGGCGTTGCCGCTTCAGCCTGGACCTGCGCGCCACCACCAACGCGGCGCGCGACGCCCTGGCCACGGACGTGGAAGCCGAAATCGAACGGATCTGCGCCCGGCGCGGCCTGTCGTTCCAGATCGAGCGCACGCTGGCCGTGCCCGCCGCCCCCAGCCATCCCGCATGGCAGGCGCGCTGGGAAGCCGCCGTCCAGGCCCTGGGCCTGCCGGTGTTCCGCATGCCCAGCGGCGCAGGGCACGACGCCATGAAGCTGCACGAGGTGATGCCCCAGGCCATGCTCTTCATGCGCGGTCTGAACAGCGGTATCAGCCACAACCCGCTGGAATCCATCACCAACCACGACACCGAGCTGGTGGTGCAGGCCTTCCTGCACCTGCTGGAGGGACTTGCCGAATGAACACCCCCTACGACACCCTGGACGCCTGGATCGACGCCCACTTCGACGACGAAGTGGGTTTCCTGCAAGCCCTCGTGCGCGTGCCCACCGACACGCCGCCCGGGAACAACGCGCCGCACGCCCGACGCACGGCCGAGCTGCTGGCGGGCATGGGCTACACCGCTGAGGCCCATCCGGTGCCCGAGGCCGAGGTGCGCGCCTACGGGCTGCAGAGCATCACCAACCTGATCGTGCGCCGCCCCTACGGCGCACCCGGCTCCGGACCCGTGGTGGCGCTGAACGCCCATGGCGACGTGGTGCCCCCAGGTGATGGCTGGACGCACGACCCCTACGGCGCCGAGATTGCGGACGGCAAGCTCTATGGCCGTGCCGCCGCCGTGAGCAAGAGCGACTTCGCCAGCTTCACCTTCGCGGTGCGGGCGCTGGAGTCGCTGAACCTGCCGCTGAAAGGCGGCGTCGAGTTGCACTTCACCTACGACGAGGAATTCGGCGGCGAACTCGGTCCGGGCTGGCTGCTGGCCCAAGGCCTCACCAAGCCTGACCTGCTGATCGCCGCCGGTTTCAGCTACCAGGTGGTCACCGCCCACAACGGCTGCCTGCAGATGGAGGTCACCCTGCACGGCACCGCCTCCCACGCCGCCTACCCGCACACGGGCGTGGACGCGCTGCAAGCCGCCAACAAGCTGCTCACCGCCCTGTATGCCCACAACGACGTGCTGCGCACGCGGCGCTCGCAGGTCACGGGCATCACCCACCCCTACCTGAACGTGGGCCGCATCGAGGGTGGCAGCAACACCAACGTCGTCCCCGGCAAGGTGGCGCTCAAGCTCGACCGCCGCATGATCCCCGAGGAAGACTCCGCGGCTGTGGAAGCCGAGGTGCGGCAGTTGATCGAGTCCATCGTCGCCCAGACCCCGGGAATCCGCCTGGAGATTCGCCGCCTGGTGCTGGCCAACGCCCTCAAGCCTCTGCCCGGCAACCGCGTGCTGGTCGAGGCCATCCAGCGCCACGGGCAGGCCATCTTTGGCGAGCCCATCCCCGAGAGCGGCACACCGCTGTACACCGATGTACGCCTCTACGGCGAACACGGCGTGCCGGCCGTGATCTATGGGGCCGGCCCGCGCACGGTGCTCGAGTCCAACGCCAAGCGAGCCGACGAGCACCTGGTGCTGGAAGACCTTCGGCGCGCCACCAAGGTGATCGCGCGCACGTTGCTCGACCTGCTGCGCGCCTGAGAGCTAGCCGGCGCCGCGCGCGTCTTCAGCGGGCCGCCGCGGGCGCCAGCGCGCCGACCTTGGTGCGGTCGCGAGCGACGGCCTCGCGGTCGGCAAGGCGCCGGAACCACAGCGTCACGGCGGTGGAGGTCAGGACGATGAACAGCGAGTAGAGCACCGGGATCAGCAGCACCTGCTGCTGCTGCTCGCCGGTAAAGGTCAGCGTCACGATGAGCACCGCCAACGGCCCGTTCTGAATGCCCGTTTCCAGCGCGATCGTGCGCGAGCGGTTGGCATCCTGACGCAGCAGGCGGGCAAGGAAGAAGCCGAGCGCCATGCCGACGAGCCCGAGCCCGATGGCCGCGAAGAAGATTGGCGCCGGCGTGGTCATGAGCAACTGGTGGTTGCGCGGCACCCAGGAAACGATCAGGAACAGGATCACCAGCACGCCCAGCAGGCTACCGATCAGTTCCACCGTTGCGCCGATGTTGGGATTGACCTTGCGCAGGACCATGCCGATGACCGTGGGCACCAGCAGCACCACGAGCACCTGCGCCACGTTGGCCGCCGGGATGACGAACTCGCCCTGGATGCCCGCCAGCCCCGAGTAGAAGCGGATGAGCACAGGCACGACCACCACCGCCACCAGCGTGGACACGCTGGTCATCATGATCGACAGTGCCAGCGCGCCCTTGCTGAAGTAGGTGAAGATGTTGGAGGTGGTGCCTCCGGGCATGCAGCCCATCAGGATCAGACCCACGGCCAGCGCAGGCGGCAGCCCCAGCATCATCGCCATCGCGTAGCCCAGGAAGGGCATGATCCCGTACTGGCATAGCAGCCCGACGAGCACCCCCTTGGGCTTGCGAAACGCGATCAGGAAGTCGCGGAAGGTCAGCGAGGCGCCCATGCCCAGCATGATCAGCGCCATCATCAGGCCCAACAGACGGGTTTCGGTTTCAGTGAGCATGGCCGGTCCTTGGGGTTTACGGTGTCAGGTGGGCGGTGTCCGGGCGGCGAACTCGGCCTTCACCTCGGCCTTCAAGTCCTTGCGCAGGATCTTGCCGATGGGCGTCTTGGGCAACTCGTCCCGGAACACCACCGACTTCGGCACCTTGTAGCCCGTGAGCGTGGTTCTGCAATGGGTGATGACCTGCTCGGCGCTCAGGGACTCGTCGCGGCGCACGACATAGACGCGGACTGCCTCGCCGCTCACCTCGTCCGGGATGCCGACCACTGCAGCCTCCATCACTGCGTCCAGGAGGCTGACCGTGTCCTCCACCTCGTTGGGATAGACGTTGAAGCCCGACACCAGGATCAGGTCCTTCTTGCGGTCCACGATCGTGCAGTAACCGTCCGCGTCCACCACGGCGACATCTCCCGTACGCAGCCAGCCGTCGTGCAGCACGAGCGACGTCTCTTCAGGCTGGTTCCAGTAGCCCTGCATCACCTGGGGGCCTTGCACCAGAAGTTCGCCGGGCTGCCCCACCGGAACCTCCCTCCCTTGCTCGTCAACCAGCCGCACCTCCGTGCCCGGCACAGGCACGCCGATGGACCCGATGCGGCGCCGACCTTCCAGCGGGTTGAAGGTCACCACGGGCGAGGCCTCGGTCAGGCCGTAGCCCTCGACGATACGGGTCCCGGTGACTTCCTCCCAGCGCTGCGCCACGGCCTGATGCAGGGCGGCGCCGCCGGCAATGGCCGCCTTCAGCTGCCGCGGCGGGTAGGCCACGAACCATTCCTCGTTGAGCAGGGCGTTGAAGAGGGTGTTGACCCCCGTGATCCACGTCACCGGCGTGTTCTCGATGGCGCGCTGCAGGTTCTGCACGGGCCGCGGCGACGGGATCAGAACGTTGCGCGCTCCCGCGTCGTAGAAGCTCAGCAGGTTCGCAGTGAAGGCGAACACGTGGTACAGCGGCAGGGCCGTCAGCACGCATTCCTTGCCCGGCTCGATGTGGCTGGCGCCCATGGCGCGGATCTGGGCCACGTTGCTCAGCAGGTTGCGGTGACTCAGCTGCGCCCCCTTGGACACACCGGTCGTGCCGCCGGTGTACTGCAGCACCGCGGTGGCCTCGGGGTCCACAGGCTGCCACCAGCGCCTTACGGCATCTGCGCCGCCCAGGCGCGCCGACTGCTGCCTCCCGCGGGCAATGGCCTCCATGAAGCGATGGTGCGGGACCCGGATCGGCGGCAGCGCGCGGCTCCACCAGCGCTGTACCGCACGAACGATGCCCCGCGGGATGGCGGGAAAGAGCTCGGGAACGCTGGCCACGACAACATGGCGCAGCGACGTTCGCTCCATCAGCCCGTCAAGCTTGTCGGCAAAGAGCTCCGTGATGACCAGCACTTGCGCGCCAGAGTCGCGGAACTGATGTTCCATTTCGGCCGCGGTGTACAGCGGGTTGGTGTTCACCAGCACGCAGCCGGCCTTGAAGGTGCCGAACACCGCCACCGGGTAGGCCAGGCCGTTGGGCAGCTGCACCGCCACGCGAGTGCCCTCGGCCACCTTGAGCTCTTTCCGCAGGTAGGCCGCAAAGGCGTCCGCCAGTCGGTCCACCTGCTCGAAAGTCAGGCTGCCGTTCATGCCATTGGGCACTACGGCGGTGAATGCCTTCTGCGCCGCGTAAAGACGGGCTGCAGCCTCGACCATTTCGGCCAGATTGCGCATGCCCATGGTTTCCGAAGGCCCCGCCACCGCCTTGATCTCCTGGGGGCCCGGTTGATCTGAATCCCGGTGTTGGGCGGCGTCGGTGGAAGGCATCAGCCTTGTCTCCCAAAGTTGGAGTGTGAAACTGAGCCGCTGGGAGCCAGGAGCGCGACACCACACTTTTGCGACCAGCAATTACAACCAGTGTTTACAACTGGTAGTGGCGACGAGTATAGGAATGCACCATCGCGGCAGGCCCCCGCCTTTTCCCTAGGCCCCGATGACAGCGAGGTCGAACCCGCAAGCCCGGCCAAGGGGTGACACCCCGGGCTGGAAGCGAACCATCGGGGCGCACCAGACCTCCCGGATCGAACATGCTCCATGACGGTGACTTGCGCACGCATTCGGACCGGACCGCCGCAACAATGGCACCTCATTGGTGCAATACCCGACTCCTGGGTGAGCACAGACCTTGCACAATCCCCCGGGCAGTCATTCACTTCTCACCCCACCCTCCCGGGAGTCCAACCCATGAAATCCTCTCTTGCCACCCTCACTCGACGCGGCCTGTTCGCCATGGGAGCAACGCTGCTGGCCCTGCCGGCGCTGGCGCAGACCCCGGTCAAGTTCCAGCTTGACTGGCGCTTCGAAGGGCCCGCAGCGCTGTTCCTCGCTGGCACCGCCAAGGGGCACTACAAGGCCGCCGGCCTGGACGTCACCATCGATTCAGGCAACGGTTCGGGCGGCACCGTCACCCGGGTGGCCTCCGGCACCTATGACATGGGTTTTGCCGATCTTGCCGCGCTCATGGAGTTCCATGCCAACAACCCGGATGCACCCAACAAGCCGGTGGCCGTGATGATGGTCTACAACAACACGCCCGCGGCCGTGTTGACGCTGAAGAAGAACAACATCAAGACGCCGGCCGACCTGAACGGCAAGAAGCTCGGCGCGCCGGTGTTCGATGCCGGTCGTCGCGGCTTCCCGATCTTCGCCAGGGCCAACGGCATCGGCAACGTGCAATGGACCAGCATGGACCCCCCGTTGCGCGAGACCATGCTGGTGCGCGGTGACATCGACGCCATCACCGGCTTCTCCTTCACCTCCTTGCTCAACCTCGAAGCCCGCGGCGTGAAGACCGAAGACATCGTCGTCATGCCCTACGCCGACCACGGCGTGAGGCTGTACGGCAACGTGATCATCGCCAGCCCCAAGCTGATGAAGGAGAACCCGGCCGCCGTCAAGGGGTTCCTCACTGCCTTCGCCAAGGGCGCCAAGGAGGTCATGGCCAACCCCGACGCCTCCATCGACCTGGTCAAGGCCCGCGACGGCATCATCAATGTCGACCTGGAAAAGCGGCGCCTGCGCATGGCCATCGACGCCGTGGTGGCCAGCCCCGACGCCCGCCGTGAAGGCTTCGGCATGGTCGTGCCGGGGCGCCTGGCGCTGATGGCCTCGCAGGTGTCTGACGCGTTTGCCACCAAGACCCGCGTCAACCCTGACGCCGTCTGGACCGACGCCTTCCTGCCCTCCAAGGCCGAGCTCAACATCCTCCCGCCGGCCAAGAAGTGAGGCCTCGGGCGCTGACATGAGCAACTTCGTCGACTTCCGCAACGTCTGGCTCGCCTACAACGACGAGCTCCTGGCCCAAGGTCACTTCGCCGTCGAGGACATCTCGTTGCAGGTGACCGAGGGCGAGTTCATCGCCATCGTCGGGCCTTCGGGTTGCGGCAAGTCGACCTTCATGAAGCTCACCACGGGCCTGAAGATGCCCAGCCGGGGCACCATCCACATCGGGGGCGCGCCAGTCACCGGTCCGCTGAAGATCAGCGGCATGGCCTTTCAGGCACCCAGCCTGCTGCCCTGGCGCACGACCGTGGACAACGTGCTGCTGCCGCTGGAGATCGTCGAGCCCTACCGCTCCAGCTTCAAGGCCCGTCGCAAGGAGTACGAGGCCAAGGCACGCGACCTGCTCAAGAGCGTGGGCCTGGGCGGCTACGAGGACAAGTTCCCCTGGCAGCTCTCGGGCGGCATGCAGCAGCGCGCCAGCATCTGCCGCGCGCTGGTCCACGAGCCCAAGATGCTGTTGCTGGACGAGCCCTTCGGTGCCCTGGACGCCTTCACGCGCGAAGAACTGTGGTGCGCCCTGCGCGACCTGCACGCTGCGCAGAAGTTCAACGTCATCCTGGTCACGCACGACCTGCGCGAAAGCGTGTTCCTGGCCGACACGGTGTACGTGATGAGCCGCAGCCCTGGCCGCTTCGTGGTCAAGCGTG
Organism: Burkholderiales bacterium; assembly: GCA_947464185.1. Taxonomy (GTDB): domain Bacteria; phylum Pseudomonadota; class Gammaproteobacteria; order Burkholderiales; family Burkholderiaceae_C; genus Rubrivivax. The sequence continues at coordinate 21,552 of CANHVY010000029.1, read as the reverse complement.
ACATCGACCTGCCCCGCCCGCGAGACCTGGAAGTGACCTACACGCCGCAGTTCACCGACATCGTGCATGAGCTGCGCGGACACATCGGCGCCAGCCGCCAGCCAGTAGGCGGCACCAGCGCCTCCGTGCCGCAGTGATCCTCACCCGCCCGCGCCGTCCCTGCCGGCGCTGCCCTGCACCGATCTGAAATCCACTGCACACCATGAAGATCTCCAAGACGCTTGAACGATGGTCACCCATGGTGCTGCTGGCGGCCATCCTGCTGGTGTGGGAGGCCGCTGTCTGGCTGTTCCAGGTGCCGGACTTCATCTTCCCAGGCCCCGTGCAAATCGCCCTGGAATTCGTGGAGTTCAAGGGCCCGCTGCTGGAAGCGGCCTGGAAGACCTTCTGGGTGACGATGCTGGGCTTTGGCATCTCCATCGTGGTAGGCGTGCTGCTGGGCTTTCTGATCGGTTCTTCGCGCATCGCCTACACGGCGGTATATCCGCTGATGGTGGCCTTCAACGCCGTGCCCAAGGCAGCGGTCGTGCCCATCCTGGTGGTGTGGTTCGGCATCGGCCTGGGCCCCGGCATCCTCACGGCCTTCCTCATTTCCTTCTTTCCCATCACGGTGAACATTGCCACCGGCCTGGCGACGCTGGAGCCCGAGCTGGAAGACGTGCTGCGGGTGCTGGGCGCCAAGCGTTGGGACGTGCTGGTCAAGGTGGGCCTGCCGCGGTCGATGCCTTACTTTTACGGCTCGCTGAAGGTCGCCATCACCCTGGCGTTCGTCGGCACCGTGCTGGCCGAGATGACCGCCGGAGATTCCGGTATCGGCTACCTGATGCAAACCGCCGGCTCGCAGCAGCGCCTGCCTCTGGCCTTCGCAGGCCTGGTGGTGATCGGCGCCATGGCCATGGCCATGTACGAGCTGTTCTCGTGGATCGAGATGCGCACCACTGGATGGGCGCACCGCGGGTCGCAAGCGGCTTGAACGCGCCGGCAGAAGCCGTCGGCTGGCGCGGGCACCTGGCCCTGCGCTACTGGCGCGATGGCCAGCGCACGGTGGCACTGGACCGCCACGAGGGTCCGCTGCGGGTGCTTCAGCGCCTGTACCCCGAGGGGGACACCATCTGCCACCACGTGCTGGTGCATCCGCCCGGCGGCGTGGCTGGCGGCGACAGCCTGCTGCTGGAAGCCGATCTGGCGCAGGGCACCCACGCGGTGATCACCACCCCTGGCGCCACCCGGTTCTACCGCAGCGGCGGGCGGCCGGCACTGCAACACTCCAGGCTGAAGCTGGCGGGCGGCGCGCGCGCGGAATGGCTGCCCTTGGAGAACCTCGCCTTCTCCGGCTGCGAGGCCGAGAACCGAACCGAAGTGGAATTGGCCGCAGGGGCGGAGATGATGGGCTGGGACGTGCTGGCGCTGGGCCTGCCCGCCTCTGGCGCCGCTTTCGAGACCGGCTGCTTCACGCAGCACCTAGCCTTGCACCTCTTGCATCGCTCGCACCTGAACGACCCGCAGGAACTTCCTGGCGCGCAACCCACCGCCCGCTCTGCCTTCGCGCCCAAGCCGGCACCTGACCCTTCTCAGAGCCGGAACCTGAACCATGCCCTGTGGCTGGAGCGCGGCCGGGTGGACGCGCAGGACCATCGGCTGCTGAACTCGCCGCTGGGGTGGGGCGGCCGGCGGGTGCTGGGCACCGCCTGGTGGGCTGCGGGGCAGCCCCTGGGCACGGATCGCCGACAGGCGCTGCTGGACGCTGCACGCGAGTGCCCGGAAGGGGCAGGGCTCGAAGGCTGGACAGGCGTCACCAGCCCGATGCCGCACGTGGTGGTGGCACGGGTGCTGGCGCCACGGGTGGAACCGGCGATGCAGTGGTTGTCCGCCGTGCGCGCCACCTGGCGCCGCACCGGCTGGGGCCTGGACGCCCACCCGCCCAGGATCTGGCGTACCTGAGCCCACGTCCCAGCGCCACGCCAGTCCTGGCCACGCACTTCAGGCTCACCACCGCAGGGCAGACCCCTGAGCACGCGCAGGCCGGAGTTGACCTTCCCTCCCCGGCCGGCTGACGCCGAGGGAGAATCCCGTTCAATGTCCGAGCCCACTGCGCCAGAGCCCGCCCTCCACGCGCCTTCCAGGACCGCGCCGGATGCACCGGCCCAGCCTGCGCCGCCCTCCGAACCACCGGGCTCGGCCGCAGCGCCACCCCCCTTGCGCTGGACGCCCGCTGCGCGGGCAGGCCTGCTGCTGCAGGCCTGGCAATTGGCCCTGGTCGCCGTGCTGGGGCTGCCTCTGGCCGGCCTGCTGGCGGTCTGGGCGGTGCTGCACAGCGAACGCGGCACAGCCTGGCTGCTGGCCGGCGTGCCCAACCTTCAGGTCACGGCACCGCGAGGCGCTCTGCTGGGGACCGACTTTGCAGCGCAGAAGCTGACCTTGCGGTGGGACCAGGGCCGCCAATGGCTGGAGATCGAGGGCCTGCAGTGGACAGGGGCGCAGTGGCGCTGGTGGCTTCGCTCCGGCACCTGGGTGGGCGTGCAGGCCGATCGTCTGGAGGCCCGGCGGGTGACCCTCCATACCGGCCCCGCCACCGGCAAGCCCGCCGTGCTGCCGGGCTCGCTGACGCTGCCGCTGGAGGCCCGCATCGAGCTGCTGCGCGTGGAACATCTGGTCATCGACCAGTTGCCAGCCTGGCACCACGTCACCGGGCGGTGGGCCCTGGGAGCCCAGCAGGGTGCGGTACACCGTGTGGACCAACTGGCCTTCCAATGGGAGGACCTGCAGGTCAGCGGCGATGCTTCCATCAACACCCGCGGCCCCTTCACCGCTCAGGGCCGATGGGCCGTGAAGGGTATCGCAGCCGTCGCCTGGGAAGGCGATCTCGCCGCCAGCGGCCCGCTGCAGGCGCTGGACCTGCAGGCACGTCTGCGCGCCCCCGCCCTGCCGTCCGGCCTCAAACCGTCTCTGGACGCCACGGTGCAGCTCAAGCCCTTCGAGCCCTGGCCCCTGGGCACCCTGAACCTGACACTGCAGGCCCTGGATCTGGCGCAGCTGAGCCGCCGCCTGCCGGCCACCCGGCTCACCGGCCGCGCCAGCGTCGAGAGCCAGGGACTGACGCAACCGGTGCAGGCCGACATCCTGCTGGACAACGCGGCCGCCGGCGCCTGGGACGAGGCCCGGTTGCCCATCCGGCGCGCACGACTGGAGATTCGCTCGCGTCTGGACGCGCCCAGCACTGCCGAGATCCTCCACCTGGATCTGGATCTGGGCAGCGGCCAGCGCAACGCCGGCCTGTGGCGCAGCACCGGCAACTGGACCGAGACCGGCCTGCGCCTGCAGGGTGTGGCCACGGACATCAGGCCCCAGTGGCTGGACACCCGGGCGCCCGGGATGGTCCTGTCCGGCCCGGTACAACTCGGTGTCCTGGGAGTACCCGGACCACAGGGTGTCGCCCGGCGCACGGGCGACGCCGACGTCTGGTCGGTGGAACTGCGGGGCGACCTCAGCGGCGCGCTGGAGACCCTTGGGCAACGCACCACCCTCACGCTGGACACCGTGTTCAAGCCCCAGGGCCTGCAGGTGCGCACCCTGCTTGCGCAGGCCGGCGCCGCCAGCGCGGAGCTGAGCGCGACCGTGTCCCCCGGCGTCGAGGGCGCCTGGCAGGTGCGAAGCGAAGGCCGCATCAACGACTTCGACCCCGTGCCCTGGGTGCAGGGCGACGCTGCCGCACCCTGGCGCAAAGGCCCGTACCGGCTGAACGGTCAGTGGGCCTTGGACGTGCTGGTGCCGCCATGGCGGGCGGGCCCCTCGGCCGCGCAGTGGCTGCAGACGCTGCGGGGCAGCGCACAGGTGGACATCGGGGCGTCCCGGATCGCAGGCGTGGCGGCGTCGGGGCGTCTGCGGCTGGAACAGGCGACCGAGGCCACCGCCGCCGGGCGCAGCCAGTTGGTGGCCGAGCTGCGCATGGGGCGCAACGAATTCAGCCTCGTCGGCCGCGGCGACCCCGCGGGCGACGGTGAACAGGACCGGTGGCAGTTGCAGGTGACGGCTCCGGCCCTGGGCGAGTTGAGTCCCCTGTCCGCCCTGATGCCCGAAGGGGCCGCCTGGTGGCCCGAGGCCGGACGCGCGGACGCCCGCATCAGTGCGTCCGGACGATGGCCCGCCGTGGGTACGCAGGGGCAACTCACCATCGAAGGCCTCAAGAGCCGCGCCTACTCCTTGGGACGGGCAGAGGCCCGGTGGCAATGGACTGGCCGCGAGACCGACCCCTTGGAGCTGCGCGGCGATGTCCGCAACGCATCCTTGGGCCCGAACCGCCTGGCCTACCTGCGCGGCGAGGTGCGGGGCACCCTGCGCCAGCACAGTGCCAGCATCGATGTGGCCCTGCCCCTGCTGCCACCGGAAGCCTTGACCCGCGTGCTGGCCCTGCCTGAGGGTCCCGGCACCCAGGCACGCCTGAGCCTGGAGGGCGCATGGAATGGCCAGACGGGAGGCGGCGGGCGCTGGAGCGGCACGGTCAAGCGGCTGGAAGCCGGCGTCTGGTCCGGCCTCGTGGACACACCTGCGGCGCAGGCCTCCTCCTCACCAACCTCCGCTGCCGCCACCCCGTCCGGATCGAACGCAGCGGCCCCGGAGAAGGCCTGGTTAGACGCGGCCGACCTGCGCGGCGAACTGCGCTTTGACGACGCCTGGCGCCTGCGCAGCCTGCGCCTGGACGGCGGACAGGCGGCACTGGCCGCCGGCCTGCGCCTGAAGTGGGATGAGGCACGCTATGAGCTGCGCGACCCGGCGCGGGCCGACCGGCCGGACTTCCAATGGCAGGCCGACGTGCTGCCCTTCGCCCTGGCTCCGTGGCTGCAGCGGGCGCAGACCGGACTGCAGTGGACCGGCGACCTGCGGCTGAGTGCGCGCATGGCCGTAAGGGCGGCCGAGCGCTTCGAGGCCGAAGTGAGCCTGAAGCGCCATGACGGCGAACTGCAGGTGGTGGAAGCCGGCCAGGCGCAACCCCTGGGCTTGAACACCGTGGACCTCAGTCTCACCGCAAAGGATGGCCTGTGGACGCTCTCCCCGCGGCTGGTGGGGCGCAGCGTGGGCGAGGTGTCCGGCAGCTTGCAGTTGCGCACCTCCCCGCAGGCCCGCTGGCCGGACGCGACGGCGGCGCTGTCGGGCATGGTGCAGGCCCGCGTGCCGAATCTGGGCGTGTGGTCAGGCTGGGTCCCGCCAGGCTGGCGCCTGCAGGGCGAAGTGGTGTCCACCGCCAGCCTGGGCGGGCGCTTCGGCGCGCCGCAGCTCACGGGCGAGCTGGTGGCGCAGCGGGTGAGCGTGCGCAACCTGCTGCAAGGGGTGGATTACCACGATGGCGAGGTGAAAGTGGTGCTGCAGGGCGACACGGCCCGCATCGAACGGCTGTTCCTGCGCGGCGGTGACGGGCGCATCACTGGCGAAGGGGTGGGTGAGTTCGGCGCCAAGCCCTCGGCCCGCGTGCAGGTGCGCGCAGAGGGCTTCCGCGTGCTGGGGCGTTTCGACCGTCAGCTCGTGGCCAGCGGGCAGGCGGTGCTGGCCCTGCAGCCCGAGGCGCTGAAGCTCGACGGTCGCGTTCAGATCGACAGCGGTCTTTTCGACCTGGCGTCCCGCGACGCACCGACCTTGGACGACGACGTCGTCGTGCGCGGAGGCCGCAGCACACCTGAAGTGGCTGCAGCGGCCGAGCCCGCCATCCTGCCGCGCCTGGTCAGGCAGTCCAGCGTCACGCTGGATGTCGATCTGGGCCGCAAGCTGCGCCTGCGCGGGCGCGGGCTGGACACCGCCTTGCAAGGCGACCTCAAGCTCACCACGCCCGCAGGAAACCTGGCAGTGAACGGATCGGTGCGCGCGCAAGGGGGTACTTATGCCGCCTACGGGCAGAAGCTGAACATCGAGCGCGGCATCGTGACCTTCACCGGACGGGTAGACACGCCAAGGCTGGACATCCTCGCCCTGCGGCCCAACACCGACATCCGGGTCGGCGTGGCCATCAGCGGCACGCCGCAGTCTCCACGCGTCCGACTGGTCAGCGAACCGGAGATGGGCGAAACCGACAAACTGTCGTGGCTGCTCCTGGGCCGCGGTTCGGAAGGGCTGGGGCGCACCGACACCGCGGTGCTGCAGCGCGCCGCCGTGGCCCTGCTGGCGGGTGAAGGGGAGGCGCCCACGGACTCCCTGCTGCGCGCCCTGGGCATCGACGACCTGTCGGTCGGGCAGACCGCCGGGACGACGTCCGGCACAGCCGCAGGCGAGGGCCGAGAGACCGTCATCCGCCTGGGCAAGCAGCTCAGCCGCAACTGGTACGCCGGCTACGAGCGCGGCGTCAACGCCACCGCCGGCACCTTCCAGCTCGTCTACCGCGTGGCGCAGCGCTTCACCCTGCGGGCGCAGAGCGGCCTGGAAAACTCCGTGGACCTCATCTGGACGTGGCGCTTCGACCAGTCACCGCTGCCCGGCAGGCAGGGGACCTCACCCTGAGCCGGTGATGCCGCGCGCGATACCCTGCCCTGGCTCGCCACAGCCTCAACCGCCTCAACCGCCGCACCCGCCTCAGCCCTGCGCCCTGACCACCAGCCCCGATGGCGCGATCCGGGTCACCGCTTCCACGCCTGCCAGCCCCATGACGCGGTCCAGTTCTGCGTCCAGCGTCTTCAGCACATGGGCCACGCCTTCCTGGCCGGCCACCGCCAAGCCCCAGAGGTGGGGACGGCCGAGGAGCACCGCCGTGGCGCCCAGGCCCAAGGCCTTGAAGACATCGCCACCGCGGCGCACGCCACCATCCAGCAGCACCGGAATGCGCCCGTCCACGGCCTGCACCACCCCGGGCAGCGCGCGCAGGCTGGGCAGTGCGCCATCGAGCTGCCGCCCGCCGTGGTTGGAGACGATCACCCCGTCCACGCCGGCCTGCACCGCGCGGCGTGCGTCCTCAGGGTGCAGCAGGCCCTTGATCAGCAGCGGCCCATCCCACTGACGACGCACGGCGGCGATGTCATCCCAGTTCATGCCCGGGTCCAGCATGGAGGCCATGCGACCGGCCAGGCCGGCAACCGTTTCACGGGAGTTCTCGCGCACGTAGTTGCCGAAGGTGATGCGGTCGAGCTCGCCGCGCATGCGCCACCACCAGGGGAACTTGCTGGCAAAGGCCAGCCACTGCCGCGGGCCGAAACGCGGCGGGATGGAAAAGCCGTTGACCAGGTCGCGCTCGCGCTTGCCGAGCAGCTGGTTGTCGATGGTCACCACCACGGCGCCGTAGCCGGCCTGGCGAGCGCGGTCCACCAGTTCGCGGGTGAAGGCGCGGTCGCGGTAGATGAAGACCTGCATCCAGCGCCGGGCTGCTTGATCGGCGCCATGACTGCGCTCCACGGCTTGGGCCAGGGCCTCGAGCGTGCACACCGAGCCGTGGCTCAGGCAGTACACCGTGCCGCGTTCGGCAGCAGCCCGCGCGGTGGCGATCTCGCCTTGGGGCCAGAACAGGCCCGCCAGGCCCGTCGGCCCCACCAGCACGGGTGAAGCCAGGCGCTGGCCGAAAAGCGTGAGCGAAAGGTCGCGTTGCGCCGCCCCCTCCAGCGGACGCGGCAGCACCGCCCAGTCGTCGAAGGCCGAATCGTTGGCGCGCAGCGTCCATTCGTCCTCGGCCGCACCGTCGATGAAGTCGAACAGCGGGCGCGGCAAGGCCTGCTGTGCAAGCGCGCGCAGCGCCGCCACGCTGTGGGCGGTGCGCAGGGCCTCAGGCATGCCACTCATCGCCTGCACCGCCGGGCGTGCCGCCAGGGTCCACACAGGCGCCACAGCGCCGCCATGGCGAGCCCCCCGCCAACAAGGTCGAACGCAGGCGCCGTCATTTCAGGAAGGACGGCCTCGTGGCCCCTGCGCGCACCGCCGCGTCAGCGGCCGCTTCGGCCGTGCGGATGGCCGGCAGACGCTCCAGCACCTCGGCCAGGCGCTCCTGGGGCACCACGACCACGCCGTCCAGATCAGCCACCACCACATCGCCGCTGCACACGCGCAGGCCGGCCGCCTGGACGGGAAATCCCACCGTGCCCGGCCCACTGCGGTTGGGGGAGTTCGGCGTGACGCCCATCGCCCAGGCTGGCAGGCCCACCTGGCGGATGCCTACCAGGTCGCGCACGCAGCCATCGGTGACGAAGCCCACGGCGCCGCTGTTGCGCGCCATGCCCAGCACCAGATCGCCCGTGATGGCGCAGGCCGTGTGGCCATCGGTAGCCGCCACGATGACATCGCCCGACTGCACCGAGGCCAGCGCATGGATCAGCGCCAGGTTGTCCGCCGGGCCGGCGTGGCAGGTCAGCGCCACGCCGCAGAAGGCGTAATGCTCGGCGATGGCGGGCTTGAGCCGGTAGTCCAGCGCGCCGCTGCCGCCCATCGCATCCACGATGAAGCCCGTGGGCGTGCCGCGCAGTTGTTCCACCAGGGCGGCATCAGGGCGCTGCACGGGAGCCGTGCGGATGGGGGGCAGGTCTTCGATCATGGGTTTTCCTCTGTGGACGCCAAGCGAGTGGTTTTGGGATGATGGGCCCTCTTCACCCACTGCAGGAGTTCAACATGCCCAAGGCCTACTGGATCAGCGCCTACCGCCAGATTCACAACCCCGACGCGCTGGCCGCGTACGCCAAGCTGGCAGGCCCGGCCATCACCGCGGCCGGCGGCCGCTTTCTGGCGCGCGGCATGCCCGCGGCGGTGAAGGAGGCGGGAGTGATGCAACGCACCGTGCTGGTGGAGTTCGACAACCTGGCCGCCGCGCAGGCCGCGTACGACAGCCCCATGTACAAGGAAGCGCTGGACGCGCTGGGCACGGGCAACGTGGAACGCGAGATCCGCATCATCGAAGGGGCGTGACGGGCCGGGGTTCAACAAGCAAGAACTCATTGCCCTGGACTCTAGGGCCTGCGCCCTGGGGTCTCCAACCCGTGTAAACCCCGCCGGTAAGGCACCGCCGCGCATGGCAACCTGCGCACCGCATCACCGCGAGAGAGCCACCCCGTGAAAAAGCATCCGATCAAGCAGACCGTGCTCGAAGGCCAGACCGTCGTCGGCGCGATGACCTTTGAGTTCTTCTCTCCAGGCATGTCCGCCATCCTCGCCAACACCGGATGCCGCTTCGTCTTCTACGACATGGAGCACACCGGCCTGGGCTTCGAGACGCTGAAGTGGCTGTTCTCCACCTGCCGCGGCCTGCCCATCGAGCCCATGGTGCGCGTGCCGCGCGGCGAATACACCTGGCTGGCCCGCGCGCTGGACCTGGGCGCGCATGGCGTCATGATTCCCATGGTGGAGTCGGCCGAGCAGGCCCGCAGCATCGTCCAGGCCTGCCGCTACCCACCGATCGGCCGGCGCGGCGCGGCCTTCGGCTTTGCGCAGTGCGATTACCAGGGCGGCGACATCGGCCAGAAGATCCGCAACTACCACGACCGCACGCTGGTGGTGGCCCAGATCGAGACCGAGCGCGGCCTGGCGGTGGTGGAGGACATCGCTGCGGTGGACGGCATCGACGTGCTGTGGGTGGGCCATTTCGACTTGTCCAACTTCATGGGCATCCCCGCGCAGTTCGACAACCCCACCTTCCTGCAGGCCATGCAGCACGTGGCCGACGTGGCGAAGAAGCATGGCAAGGCCGCCGGCTTCATGGCCACCGACCCGGCCTGGGTGGACCGCGTCAAGGCCATGGGCTACACCATGCTGGCCGTGGGCACCGACGTCAGCCTGCTGGCCGACGCCACGCGGCGCCTGGTGGACCATGCTGCAGCAGGGTCGACCGCCCCGGCCTGATCTGGCCTGACCCGGCTCGTGAGACCGCCCGCGAGTGCCAAGAAGACCGAACCGAAACGGAAGACTCCCATGACCTTTCGCCTGGGCCTGACCCGCGACCTGCTCACCCCCAGCGGCGCCCCCTCCTTCGGCATGGGCGCGCTGGAAGTGCTGAACCACCCAAGCGACATCGAGTGGGAGTACCTGCCTGAGTCGCTGTCGGAGATCACGCCCGCCGTGGCCGCGCGCTACGACGGCCTGTACGTCAACTCCCCGCTGGTCACCGCCGCCAGCGTGGGCCGCGCCGACTGCCGCGTGCGCATCGTGGCGCGCCACGGCGTGGGTTATGACTCCGTGGATGTGGCGGCGCTCGCCGCACGCGGCATCACCGTCACCAACACGCCCGTGGCCGTGCGTCGCCCCGTGGCCGTGGCCAGCCTGACGCTGATCTTCGCGCTGGCCGGGCGGCTCTTCGCCAAGGACAAGCTCATTCGCGCCGGCCGCTGGGCCGAGCGCACCGGCCACATGGGCCTGGGCCTGACCACGCGCACGCTGGGCGTCATCGGCGCTGGCGGCATCGGGCGTGAGCTGCTGGCCCTGGCACGGTCTTTCGGCTGGCGCATGCTGGCCGCCGACCCCTATGCCGACCCGGCCGCCATCCGCGCGCTGGGCGCCGAGCCGCTGCCACTCGACGAGATGCTGCCGCAGGCCGACTTCGTCGTCGCCACCTGCCTGCTCAACGCCGAGACGCGGCACCTGATGAACGAGCGCCGCTTCAGCCTGATGAAGCGCGAGGCCTTCTTCATCAACATGGCGCGCGGCCCCGTGGCCGACGAGGCCGCGCTGATCGCGGCGCTGCAGGCCGGCACCATTGCCGGTGCGGGGCTGGACGTCTTCGAGCAAGAGCCGGTGGCGCCCGACAACCCGCTGCTGGGCATGGAGCAGGTGCTGCTGACCCCGCACGCGCTGTGCTGGACCGACGAATGTTTTGATGCCATCGCCCGCGAGGGCCTGGGCTGCATCGTCGACTTCGCGCAGGGGCGCGAGCCAAAGTCGGTGGTACGGCCGGGGTAAACCCCTCACCGAAGCGACGGGCCGCGCGGGCTTTCAACCCCGCGACCAGCTGCCACGCCTACAGCCCCTTCAACACCGCCCGCATCTTGGTGATGATCTCGTCCAGGTGCTTGTCTTCACAGACCAGCGGCGGGGCGATGATCAGGGCGTCACCGGTGCTCTTCAGGTTCAGGCCGGCGTCGTAGAGACGCTTCTGCGCCTCGTGGCCGCGGGCGCCGGGCACGCCGTCCACCGCCACGTCCACGGCGGCCATCATGCCCACCGAGCGGATGTCGGTCACCACGGCGCAGTCCTGCAGAGAGTGCACGGCCTCGATGAACTTCGGGCTCATGGCCGCGGCGCGTTCAATCAGGCGCTCCTTGGCAAAGATGTCCATCATCGCCAGGCCAGCGGCGCAGGAAGCGGGGTGGGCGGAGTAGGTGTAGCCGTGGAAGAACTCCACGCCCTTGGCCGGGCCCGCTTCGGTGATGGTGTCGTAAATGTCCTGACGCGCGGCCACAGCGCCCATGGGCTGCGCGCCGTTGGTGATGGCCTTGGCCATGGTCAGCAGGTCCGGCGTCACGCCAAAGGCCTGGGCGCCGAAGCTGGCGCCCATGCGGCCCCAGCCGGTGATGACCTCGTCGAACACCAGCAGGATGCCCTGCTGGTCGCAGATCTCGCGCAGCCGGTTGAGGTAGCCCTTGGGCGGGGGCAGGCAGCCGAACGAACCGGCGGTGGGCTCCACGAACACGGCCGCGATGTTTTCGCCGCCGTACAGGTTGCAAAAGCGCAGCAGGTCTTCGGCCAGGTCGGCACCGTGCTCGGGCTGGCCCTTGGCGAACTTGTTCTGCGGGATGGCCGTGTGGCGCATGTGGTGCACGCCCGCGAGCCCCAGGCCGAAGGTGCGGCGGTTGTTGACCATGCCGGCCAGCGCCACGCCGCCCATGTTCACGCCGTGGTAGGCCCGCTCGCGCGAGACGAACATCTGGCGCTGTGACTGGCCCTTGATGCGGTGGTAGCCCAGCGCGATCTTCATGGCCGTGTCCACGGCCTCGGAGCCCGAGTTGGTGAAGAAGATGCGGTTCAGGCCCTCAGGGGTGTAGTGCGACACACGCTCGGCCAGCTCAAAAGCCTTGGGGTGCGCGCGCAGGAAGGGCGCGGTGAAGTCCAGCGTCTGCAGCTGCTCGTACACGGCCTGCGCGATCTCTTCGCGGCAGTGGCCGGCGGCCACGCAGAACAGGCCGGCCGAGGCATCGATGACCTCCTGCCCCTCGGGCGTGTAGAAGTACATGCCCTTGGCACGGGCGAACATGCGGGGCTCGGCCTTGAACTCCTTGTTGGGGGAGAAAGGCATCCAGTACGGCTGCATCGTGGCGGCCACTTCGGCAGCATGCGCTTGCGGTTCGGCGTGTCCCATGGTGTTTACTCCTTTGGGCGGATTCTGGCGCAGGTCCTGACGCCAGAACAGGCACGCTGGCCCTCTGGCTCCATGGAAAGCACCCATGTGGCACCAGGGGAGACAACCCTGCTCCTCGACATCGGCGTGAAGAAGGCGATGGGCAAGTGAGCGCCCGATGAAGATCAACTCGTTTGCAGGCTGAACGGGCGGCCAGCCCTCATCCGCCAGGGGCGGCTCCCGCAAGGGGCCGCCCCTTTTTGATGCCCGCCGGCCCGGCGATGGTGCGCGGCCACGAATCCAGGCACCTCAAACCTGGCACGACGCTTGCAGTGAAGGCACCCAGTCAACCCACTGGAGCACGCCCATGTCCTCAAACCGCCGTTCCTTCGTCGCCCGCGGCCTCGTCGCCGGTGCGGGGGGTGCCGCCCTCGGCCTGCCAGCCGTGGTAGCCGCGCAGCAGACCTTCAACTGGAAGATGACCAGCGCCTACGCCAAGGGCGCTCCGTTCTACATGGACGGCCCTGGAAGCGCCACCGATCTGGCCAAACGCATCGACACGATGTCCGGCGGACGCCTGAAGATCCAGGTGTTCGGCGCCGGTGAACTGATCCCGGCCTTCGAGGGCTTTGACGCGGTGCGGGCAGGCACCGTGGAAATGAACCACGCCAACAGCTACTTCTGGACCGGCAAGACCTTCGCCGCCCAGTACTTCACTGCCGTGCCTTTCGGCCTGAATTTCCAGGGCATCAACGGCTGGTTCTATGACGGTGGCGGCATCGACCTCTGGAACGAGGTCTACGCCCCCTTCGGCATGGTCGCCATGCCCTGCGGCAACACCGGCGTGCAGATGACCGGATGGTTCAAGAAGGAGGTCAACAGCGTGGCCGACCTCAAGGGCCTGAAGATGCGCATCCCCGGTCTGGCGGGCAAGGTCTACGCCAACCTGGGCGTGGACGTGAAGGTGCTGCCAGGCGGCGAGATCTTCCCGGCACTCGAGCGTGGCGTCATCGACGCAGCCGAGTTCGTCGGCCCCTTCCAGGACCGCCGCCTGGGTCTGCACAAGGCCGCCAAGTTCTACTACACCACGGGCTGGCACGAGTCGGCCACGGTGTCTGAGTTGCTGATCAACAAGGCCGCGTGGAGCAAGCTGCCCAAGGACCTGCAAGCCATCGTGGAAAACGCCTCGGCCGCCTGCAACGTGATCAGCGAGGGCTGGTGCCAGAAGGCCAACTCCGACGCGATGGAAGACCTGATCAAGAACCAGAAGGTGATAGCCAAGCCGCTGCCCGACACGGTCATAGCCGCGCTGCGCCGGGAAACCGAGAAGGTGCTGGCCGAAGGCATCGCCAAGGATCCGCTCACCAGAAAGGTGCACGACTCGTACTTCGCCTTCAAGGCCAAGTACGACAGGTGGCAGGAAGTCAGCGAGGAGGCTTACCACCTCAAGGTGCGTGGCTGACCCGAAAGCCCCGCAGCCTGGGACCGCGGCGGGCGTGGCTGGCGCCATCGAGAGGCTGATCGACGGCATTGGCAGCGTCATCCTGTGGGTGACGCTGGCCATGATTGCGCTGGTGGCCACCAACGTGCTGCTGCGCTACAGCCTGAGCCTGGGCTCGGTGTGGTCGCAGGAACTGGAGTGGCACCTGCTGGCCACGCTGATCCTGTTCGGCATGAGCTACGCGCTGCAGCGCGGCGACAACGTTCGGGTGGACCTGTTCTACGCCCACCACTCGCCGCGGACCAAGCTGGTGGTGGATGTCGCCTCGGCCCTGCTGACGCTGGCGGTGGCCCTCATCTTCATCAAGCTGTCCTGGGCTTACGTGGGTCAGTCGTTCTCCATCGACGAGAAGTCGGCCGACCCCGGTGGCATTCCCCATCGGTGGGTGCTCAAGGCCATGATTCCCCTGGGCTTTGCGCTGCTGGCCCTGCAGGCGTTGGCCGAGCTGATCCGCGTGTGGACCGCACGGCCCTCCCCTACCTGAGCACTCCCACATGTTCGAGACCCAGACCCTGGCCATCCTGATGTTGGTGGCCTTCTTCGCGCTGCTCATGATCGGCGTGCCGGTGGCCATCACGCTGGCCACCGTAGGCTTTGTCTTCGGCTGGTTGGGGTTCGGCGACAGCCTGTTCAACCTGCTGCCAGCGCGCGTGTTCGGCGTGGTGGCGGGCTACCAGTGGATGTCGATCCCGCTATTCGTCTTCATGGGGGTGATGCTGGAGAAGTCACGCCTGGCTGACGACCTGCTCGATGTCATGGGCCACCTGGCCGGCGGCGTGCGTGGCGGCATGGGCGTGGGCATCATCCTCTTCGGCGTGCTGATGGGGGCCACCACCGGCATCGTCGGCGCCACCGTCATCACACTGGGCCTGCTGACGCTGCCCACGCTGATCCGGCGCGGGTACGACAAGGGGATTGCCTGCGGTGCCATCTGCGCCTCCGGCACGCTGGGGCAGATCATCCCGCCCAGCCTGATCCTGATCCTGCTGTCGGACATCATGCAGTTGTCGGTGGGCACCCTGTTCGCCGCGGCGGTGGGCCCCGGTCTGCTGCTGGCAGGCGTCTACATCGTGTACCTGCTGATCCGGGGCTGGATGTCCCCCCACCTCATGCCGGCCCTGCCGGCCGAAGAGCGCAGCCAGGTCAGCCGGCGCGAACTGATCATCCGCTTCTGGAAGGTCGTGGTGCCGCCCATCCTGCTGGTGGTGGCCGTGCTCGGCTCCATCGTCGGCGGAGTGGCCGCGCCCACCGAGGCCGCGTCGATGGGCGCCGTGGGCTCGGTGCTGATCACGGTGTTCAGCCGCCGCTTCAGCCTGAAAATCCTGAAGGCGGTGGCGATGGAAACCACCAAGATCACGGCCATGATGATGTTCATCCTGATCATGGCGCAGGTCTTCGCCCTGGCCTTCCGCGGCCTCCACGGCGAAGACCTCATCACCCGCATGTTCGAGTGGCTGCCGGGCGGGGTGAACAGCGACATCTGGTTCATGATGATGATCATCTTCGTGCTCGGCTTCTTCATCGAGTGGATCGAGATCAGCTACATCGCCGTGCCCTTGTTCATGCCTGTGCTGCTGTCGCAGGGCGTGGACCCGATCTGGCTGGCGATGCTGATCACGGTGAACCTGCAGTCGTCGTTCCTGACGCCCCCCTTCGGCTGGGCCCTGTTCTATCTCAAGGGCGTGGCCCCGCCAGAGGTGACCATCAAGGACATCTACCGGGGGGTGGTGCCCTTCATCGCCATGCAGGGGGTGGCGTTGACGCTGGTGTTCCTGTACCCGCAGATTGCGCTGTGGCTGCCCAAGGCGATCGGCTGGTAGCACAGGCGCTCAGCTCATTCCTCTCCAGGGTCGAGCCTGCACTAGACTCGTCCGCATGAGGAGCAACAGCAGTACCAGTGGGTCCAGTTGTTCGCGTTGCCAGACCACCCCGGCCTGCCGCTGCAGGGCCGCCTTCGTCTGGCCGTGGTGCAGTCCATCCTGGAGGGGGACTTGCAGGAAGGCGTCTTCGTGGCCACGCTCGGCGGCTCTGGCTGGGGCAGATGGTGCTGAACGCTTCGAACTTCCTGCACACCTACATCGTCGTCATGGGCATGGTGGTCATCCGCGTGGTGGCCTGCCTGTTGGATCTGCTGATGCGCCGGGTGGAAACGCGCCTGGTGCCCTGGAAGGGCCGGATGTGAGACCGCTGAGTCCGCCATCGGCCCATGCTCCGATGATGAGCGCATGAGCTGGCGCCTGCCCCTGCTGCGCTGGCAGGACGAGTGGCGCCAGCCGGGCGCCCTGCGGGCCGACCTGCTGGCCGGCCTGACGGGCGCCGTGGTGGTGCTGCCCCAGGGCGTCGCTTTTGCGACCCTGGCTGGCATGCCGCCGCAGTACGGCCTGTACGCGGCCATGGTGCCCTGCATCGTGGCGGCCCTGTTCGGCTCCAGCCGGCTGATGGTCACGGGCCCGGCCAACGCCATCTCGTTGACCACCATGGCGCTGATCGCGCCGCTGGCTGCGGTGGGCAGCGATCGCTACGTCGAACTGGTGCTGACGCTGACCTTCCTGGTGGGTGCGCTGCAACTGCTGTTGGGCTTGGCGCGGGCGGGCTCCATTGTCGAGAAGGTGCCGCACTCGGTGGTGGTGGGCTTCACGGCGGGCGCGGCGGTGTTGATTGCCAACAGCCAGCTCGGCCCGTTGCTGGGCCTGGCCCTGCCGCGCGGCCAGCCGGTGTTCGACAACGTGGCCGCTGCCGTGGCAGCCTTCGGTCAGACCCAGCCCCTGGCGCTGCTGGCCGGCGCCAGCACGGTGCTGTTCGCGGTGCTGGCCCGGCCCTGGAACCGCGTGGTGCCGGCCATGCTGGTGGCGGTGGTGGGGGGCACCCTGGTCAGCCTGGGGGCCGCGGCCCTCTGGCCGCAAGCGCCGCGGCTGCCCACAGTCAGCGCCCTGCCGGGGGCGCTGCCCCCGTTGTCCTGGCCCGACCTGTCTCTCGACACAGTGCGCGCCTTGTTCGGCGCCACCCTAGTGATGACGCTGCTGGCGCTGACCGAGGCCGCAGCCATCGCGCGCAGCGTGGCACGCGCCCGCGGCGACACCCTGGACGGCAACCAGGAATTCGTCGGCCAAGGCCTGGCCAACCTGGCGGGCTCGTTCTTTTCAGCCTACCCGGCCAGCGGCTCGTTCAATCGCTCCGGGGTCAACGTGGCCTCGGGTGCCCGCAGCCCCTTGTCAGCGGTGGCTGCCGCCCTGTTCCTCATACTGCTGCTGGCCTTTGTCAGCCCGCTGGCCAAGTACCTGCCGCTGGCCGTGATCTCCGGTCTGCTGATGGTGGTGGCCTGGGGCCTGATTGACCGCCGGGAGATCGCCCACCTGTGGCACCAGGGCACGCAGGAGCGTGTGCCCATGACGGTGACCCTGGTGGCCACGGTGACGCTGTCGCTGGAATGGGCCATCCTGCTGGGCATCACCAGCGCGATGCTGGTGCGGGCCTGGGCGCGGCGCGGGTCGGGCTGACCAGGTCGGGTCAGCGCAGGCTGGCCTGCACCTGCCCCTTGAGCTTCAGCAGGAGCGGCCGGCCGCGCCGGTCCACCGCCTTGCCGGCCGGTACCTTGATCCAACCCTCGCTGAGGCAGTACTCCTCCACATCGAAGCGCTCCTTGCCGTTGAACAGGATGGTGATTCCCCGCTCCAGCAGATCGGCAGCGAAGTGCGGGCTGCGCGGGTCCACGGACAGGCGGTCCGGAAGGGCATGGGCCGCCGCAACGTCCTGGGCTGAGATGTCCGGTGCGGAAGGCGTGGAAAGGGGTTCGGTCATGGCGATCTCGGTGACAAGTCAAGGCTGCGGGGGTTCGGTCGTGCAAGCACCGGGGGCCCAGCGGAAGACATCTGCCCCGGAGGGCGTGAGGATCAGGCCCGGGGACCTGGGTCCTGGGAATCGAAAAAAGCGCGCGATTCTAGGCGGCCCCCAGTGCCGGCGGCCTGACACAGCCGAGCGCCAGGCGCGGACTTCCCAACCACTTCAGGCCCGTTCCTCGACCGCCGACAGACTCAACCGCTGCAGCACGCACTGGCGTGTGGTGGCCCGCGCGCGCAATCGGGTGTCGCGGCCCAGCTCCAACACCAGGCGACAGTGGTACTCCAGGGTGTCCACATCCCCCGTCATCCGGGAGGCCATCGAACGGCTCCACCTCAGTGCGCCATCAACCTCCAGGCTCAGGCCCAGCTCGGGCATTCTGGCGTCCGCCGGCACACCCACCCGCAACTGCACGTCCACGTCGAAAGTGCGCGTGCGGTCAAGGGCGCCCGGAATGGTGAGCACCGCCACATCGGTGTCGGTCGTGCAGGTGGACCAGGATTCAGGTTCGACAGGCGCCAGACGTTTGGGCATGGCCTGCATTGTGCTGAGGCGCCAGCGCAGAAGCGGAGGCTGCGTGCTGGTGGTCTTGGAGTCGCTGGCGGGGACCTTCGACGAACAGGGCCATGTGGTCGGTCGGACAATGGTCCACGCGCTCAGAGGAGACACCATGGCAACGCAGTTCACGAATCCCGCAGGCCTGTCACAAGGCAACTATTCCCATGTCGCCACCGTCACCGGCGGCAGGCTGGTGTTCGTATCGGGACAGGTGGCCTTCGACGAACAAGGCCATGTGGTCGGTCAGACCATGACCGAGCAGGCCGAGCAGGTCTTCCACAACCTGAAGGTGGCGCTGGCGACCTCGGGCGCCACGCTCGAGCATGTGGTCAAGATGAACATCTACATGCGCGACCTGACGGCCTCGCGTCTGCAGGCCTTTCGCGCCGTCCGGGCGAGACACCTGGGCCAGCACCTGCCCGCGAGCACGCTGGTGGCCACGCCGGCGCTGGTGCACGAGGACCTGATGCTGGAGATCGAGGTGGTGGCAGCGGTGGATTGACGATGGATTGCTTCGGCGTCGTCCTCCTCACGGTGGCATTCGCGCCGTGACTCCAAGTTTCGATGACAGCCCCCAGCGCTTTCGCCCCCATCCACGCACCAAGCCGCCGGGAACTGCTCCGTCTGACAGCGGCTCAGGCCCTGGCGATGGCCATGCCGCTGGCACACGCGCAGCAGCCCGTCAGCCGCAGCGCCACAGGCTGGCGCATCCCGGGCGGCTTTGAGTCTGGCAAACGCATTTGGTTAGGCATCGATGGCGGGCATGAAGCCTTGACCTTGATGCTCATTCGCACCTTGCAATCGGCACAGGTCCCCGTGGGGATCTGGGTGGCGAACGCTCAGGACCAGGCCGTGGCTTTGGAAAGCTTGCGGGCCGCCGGCATCGTGCCTGGCACCTTGCGTTGGGCGCAAACGCCCGGGGTGTTCTTCTTTCTTCGCGATGCCACCGTGTTGGCTCAAGGCCCCAGGGGCGAGGTGGGAGCCGTGAACTTTCGTTGGAGCCACTACGGCACCGCTGGTTGGTGCGCCCGGCGCCATGCGGGTGACGCAAGAGCAGTGGCCAGTTGCACGCCGAAGTTCGACGCATTGCGCGAGGGCTTGGATGCGGCGATGGGGCGCGAACTCCGCCGCCCATCCAGCCATGCCGGCGGCGCGGCTCGTGCTGGCCGCACTTTTGACAGCGACATCGCGCTGGAGGGCGGTGCCTTGGAAAGCAACGGCGAAGGTACCCTGATCGCCAACGAAGCCTTTTTGCGCCAACGCAACCCCGGCCGCAGCCGCGCCCAGCTCGAGAATTCACTCAGGCGCTTGCCCGGCGTGCGCCACGTGGTCTGGGTGGCTGAGGGCTTGGCTGAAGATCCACAGATGCGCGCCAGCATCACCGCCCAACACGTGGGTTGGGGCACCGGCGGTCACACCGACGAGTTTGTCCGTTTTGCCGACGCCCGCACGGTGCTGCTCGCGTGGCCGCAAGACGAGGATGCCCAACAGCATCCGGTCGCCCATTTGACACGCCAGCGCATGGAAAAGAACCTCGCGCTGCTGCAAACCTCCCGCAACGCCAAAGGCGAGCGCCTGAAGCTCATCAAGATCCCGATGCCGCGCCCGATCCAGCGCGAAGTGGTGTTGCGCGACGATGCGGATACCAACTGGAGCGAACAATGGCGTACGGCTGATTTCCCGCCTGGCGAAGGGCGCAGGGCTGGAGATGTGCTGCTGCAGATGGCGGTAGCCAGCTACCTGAACTTCGTCATTGCGCCCGGTTTGGTGTTGTTGCCCGATTACCTGCCCCACGGCACACCACCCGAGCGACAAGCGCGCGTCGAAAAGCTGTTCGCAGATGCCTTCCCAGGCAAGCGGATCGTGTTCATCGACGCGATCGGCTTGAACTGGTACGGCGGCGGTTTGCATTGCGCCACCTTGAACGAGCCCTGACGGTCTGAATCCATCGCGCGGCACGGTCAAGCACCAACACTGGCAATGCAGATGCATTGCCAGTACAAGGCTTCTGCATTACCATTTGGGCCAGTACCTCTCCAAAAACTGAAGGCGACATGGCTGCCACCCTCGAAGTCCAGTCCACGCTGACCGACCGATACCAGACCACGGTGCCGGAAACCGTGCGCCGAGCCCTCCAACTGGGCAAGCGCGACAAGATCCATTACACGATTCGCCCTGGCGGCGAGGTCGTGTTGTCGCGAGCCGAACCCTCGGAGGAACACGACCCGGTACTCGGCCAATTTCTCGGCTTCTTGGCACGTGACATGGCCAGCCACCCGGAGCGCCTGAAAGCCATCGATGCGGCTTTGGTACAGCGCGTCCAAGCACTCACCAGCGGCGTTGAGGTCGATCTCGACGCAGCCCTGTCGCCGGATGATGAATGACAGCGGGCAACCCCGCTCCACTGGTCATTCACGGCTGGACGGTCTTCGCTCACCCGCTGTTCCTGGCTCAACTCGAAGCGCTGGCTCGGCAGGTCGAAGCCCTCAGGCAAAAGGACCCCGTCAGGTACACGGGCAAGAACGCGACCAAGCGACTGGCGGCGATCACTCGGCTGGCATTCGATGTGATTCCACAAGACCCAGCGCGACCGGAGTACCGGCAAGGCAACACCCTCGGTGAAGATCACAAGCACTGGTTCCGTGCCAAGTTCTTCCAGCAGTACCGGCTGTTCTTCCGCTACCACGCGCCGAGCAAGGTGATCGTGCTTGCGTGGGTCAATGACGAGAACACCAAGCGCGCCTACGAAAGCAGCGACGACGCCTACCGCGTGTTTCGCAAGATGCTGGAAAGCGGCCATCCTCCGGGTGACTGGGACCAGTTGCTGGCCGAGGCACATGCCGAAGCGCGGAAGCTGAAGCAATTTGCAGCCGGCCGTACGCGGACCTGAGCTCAGGTTGCTGCTCCAGCAAAGCTGGGGCGGTCTCAAGTCAGAAACGCAAAACCTTGCCGAACCGGTAACGTGTTCAGTTGACCAGAAGAGTCCAGCAGATGCAAGCTGAAGAGGGCGTGGCGCTAGCCGCGATTAGGCTGCCGAGCATGAGGCAGCGAGCCATCGAATTGGCCTTGGGTCGCAACCTGGGCGCCCCCAGCCACGCGCCGCCGTACATCCCTACAAGGTGCCCGCGATCTGGACGGTGCAGGCCAAGGTGCTGAGCCCGGGTTTCGCGGAATGGCTGGCGGAGGAAACTCTCGGCCCGGACGCAGACGCTGGTTCCCAAACAACAAAGGGCCGACCACTCGCGTGATCGACCCTCTGGGGAACAGGCACCCTGCGAACAAGGTGCCTGCTTCGTACTTTGGTGGGCCCTGTAGGATTCGAACCTACGACCAACGGATTAAGAGTCCGCTGCTCTACCAACTGAGCTAAGAGCCCTGGTGCTCTACCTGCCGCCAAGGCGGTGAGGTGGTGGGTTGTGCAGGATTCGAACCTGCG
>CANHVY010000028.1 GCA_947464185.1 Burkholderiales bacterium | reverse complement strand
CTCGCGCTTGCGCGTGCGCTTGGTGCTCAGGTTCAGGCCAAGGTCAGTCTGTTGCATGGGTCAGATCGTCGCTTCAACTTCACGCCCCGGCAAGCACGTTTGCCCGGGGGTTTTGCAGACCTTCCCTAAGGGGCACGGCTTCGATGCGATCATCCAGTGCGAACCGGTCGGCGCCCGGGTAGACGACGTAGAGGCGATCCAGCTTCAGGTCTTGAAATGCGGTACTCATCGAGCGGGTGACCGTGGGCACATCGGCTCGCTTGAACTCCACGCCAATGCGCTGCTCTGCGCGAAGCAGCAGCAGATCGAGTTCGGCGCCTTGGTGTGTGGCCCAGAAGTAGGCGGCCTCGGGCCGGGCGATCCGCAGCACCTGCTCCAGCGCGAACCCCTCCCAACTGGCGCCACAGCGGGGGTGGGCCAGCAGCTCCGGAAGTGTGGCCGCGCCCATCAGCGCGTGCAGCAGCCCACTGTCGCGGAAATACACCTTTGGGGCCTTGATCTGCCGCTTGCCCAGGTTCTCGTGCCAGGGCTGCAGTTGTCGCACCATCAGCGTATGGGTCAACGTCTCCAGATAACGCCTGACCGTGGGCTCGGACACCCCGAGTGAGCGTGCGGGCTCGGCCGCGTTCCACACCTGAGCGTGGCAGTGCGCCAGCATGCGCCAGAAGCGCAACATCGCAGGGGCGGCAATGCCCAAGCCGAACTGAGGGAGGTCTACCTCGACATGGCTGGAGATGGCGCCTGCGCGCCATGCCAGGCTGTCGGCATCCGAGGCCGCCAGGTAGGAGCGCGGGAAGCCGCCTCGCAGCCACAGGCGTGCGGCAGCGGCGTCGGGCATCGCTTCGTTCAGCGGCGAGGCGGTATCGGGCGCCCTGTCCGCAGGGCTGTCTGCTGCAGCGACCTCGCCGAGATCGAAGCCGGCAACCTCCACCACCTCCACGCCACCGAGCAGCGACTCACCCGCCTGCCGCAGCAGCTGGGGGGAGGCGCTGCCCAGCAGCAGGTATTGCCCGGGTGCATCAGAGCGGTCGATCAGCAACCGTAGCACGGGGAACAGCCCGGGCCGGCGCTGCACTTCGTCGATGACAACCAGGCCCTGCAATCTGGACAGGGTGTCCATCGGTTGGGTGAGCCGGCTCTCATGCAGCGGGTTTTCAAGGTCGAAGTAGCGCGGCGAGCTTCGGGGCAGGAAGCTCTGCGCCAGGGTGCTCTTGCCGGATTGACGCGGGCCGGCCAGCACCACCGCGCGTGAACGGGCCAGCGCAGAGCACACCGAATCGATGAGCGCCGGGCGATCTATCCGGTCCATGGAGGTGCATTAAAGCCATGAAATTCGAAAAGCTCAAGTTCCTTTTTCATGATTTTGAGGCGGCCCTGAGGTGCCGATGCGGACCTCGCTTTTACAGGTCCGTGCGCAGCTTCCATATCTCGGGGAAGAGCACCACGTCCAGCATCTTGCGCAGGTAGCCCACGCCGCTGGTGCCGCCGGTGCCGCGCTTGAAGCCGATGATGCGCTCCACGGTGGTGAGGTGGCGAAAGCGCCACAGCCGGAAGGCGTCTTCCAGGTCGGTCAACTCTTCGCCCAATTGGTAGAGGTCCCAGTGTTGCTCGGGCTGGCGGTAGACCTGCAGCCACGCGGCCTCGACTTCGTCGCTGGCGGGGTAGGGCTCACGCCAGTCGCGGGCGGTGTGGGAGGCGGGCACCGGCAGCCCGCGGCGCGCCAGCAGGCGCAGGCTCTCGTCGTACAGCGAGGGCGCCTCGTAGGCGGCTTGCACATGGGCCAGCAGGTCCGGCCGGTGGGCGTGGGGCTTGAGCATCGCCGCCTTCTTGTTGCCCAGGGCGAATTCGATGCAGCGGTACTGCCAGCTCTGGAAGCCGCTGGAACTGGCCAGGTAGCTGCGGATCGCGCTGTACTCGGGCGGGGTCATGGTGGCCAGCACGTCCCAGGCGTGCACCAGCTGCTCCATGATGCGGCTCACCCGGGCCAGCATCTTGAAGGCGGTGGGCAGCCGGTCCTGCGAGACGGCCTGGATGGCGGCGTGCAGTTCGTGCAGCATCAGCTTCATCCACAGCTCGCTGGTCTGGTGCTGCACGATGAACAGCATCTCGTTGTGGTCGGGCGAGCGCGGGTGCTGGGCGTTGAGCACCTGGTCCAGGTGCAGGTAGTCGCCGTAGCTCATCTCGGTGGAGAAGTCGGTCTGTGCTCCCTCGAGCTGGTCATCGTCCTCTTGCGTGCGGGGAGGCTTCACACCCTCAGGCTCATCGTCACCGTATCCGAAGGGGCAGCTCATCTCAGTGCCTTTGCAAGGTGCCGGTGCACGCCAGCGGGCAAGCCGGCGCGCGGGTCAGCGGGGGTGTGGAGGGGCCTGTCTTGGGCACTCAAGTCACCTGTTGTCGTTGCTGGAATCGGGCTTCGCGCCAGACGCCACCGTCCAGCACCTGGCGCAAATGTTCCACGGCATCCCACACCTCGGCATAGCCGATGTACAGCGGCGTGAAGCCGAAACGCAGCACGTCGGGCGCGCGGAAGTCGCCGATCACGCCACGCTCGATCAGCGCCTGCACGATGGCGTAGGCACCTTCATCACGCGCCAGGCAGACCTGCGAGCCGCGCTGCGCATCGTCGGTGGGCGAGACCAGCCGCAAGCCGTGGCCGGCGCAACGCGCCTGCACCAGGCCGGCGAACAGCCGGGTCAGGGCCAGCGATTTCTGGCGCAGCGCCGCCATGCCACCCAGCGGCTCGGCGGCGAGCACCGTGTCCACGCCGCATTCCAGCGCCGCCAGCGAGAGCACGGGCGGCGTGCCGCACAGGTAGCGGCTGATGCCAGGTGCCGGGCGGTAGTCCGGCGTGAACTCGAAGGGTGCGGCATGGCCGATCCAGCCGGCCAGCGGCTGCCAGGCACGGTCCACATGCCGGCGGTGCGCCCAGACGAAGGCGGGCGCCCCGGGCCCGCCGTTCAGGTACTTGTAGCCGCAGCCCACGGCAAAGTCGGCCCCTGCTCCGTTCAGATCCACAGGCACGGCGCCGGCCGAGTGTGCGAGGTCCCAGACGGTCAGCGCACCTGCCGCGTGGGCCCGTGCCGTGAGCCCGGCCATGTCGTGCATGCGCCCGGTGCGGTAGTTGACGTGGGTGAGCGTTAGGACCGCCACGTCCTGGCCGCGGGCGCCGGACAGCCGGGCCGGGATCTCCTCGGCCTCCAGCAACTCCAGGCGGACGCCGTGTTGCTGCGCTAGCGACTGCGCGATGTAGAGGTCGGTGGGGAAGTTGCTGCGTTCGCTGACGATGACGTCGCGCCGGGGGCTGTGGGCGGCCTGGCCGCCGGCGCCAGGGGCTGGCTCACCGCGGGTGACGCCCGCCAGGTGCAGGGCCGCGCTCAGCACCTTGAACAGGTTCACCGAGGTGGAGTCGGCCACCACCAGTTCGCCGGGCGCGGCGCCTACCAATCGGGCGATCTTGTCGCCCACGCGCTGCGACAGGTTCATCCAGCCCGCACTGTTCCAACTGCGGATCAGCCCCTGGCCCCACTCCTGCTGCACCACCTGTGCCACCCGGGCCGCGGCTGCGGCCGGCAGCACCCCGAGGGAGTTGCCGTCCAGGTAGATGAGGCCGGGCGGGATGGAAAACTGCGTGCGCAACGTTCCCAGGGGGTCCTGGCGATCCAGGGCTTCGCAGTCGGCGCGGGTGATCGGGCTGAAAAGGGTCATGGGGCTCGGCGGTAGAGGCACAAGTGGCGTGGGGGAACAGGCGTGGGGTCGCGCCTCAGCTCAGGGCGCGCAGCACGGCGCGCACGGGCGAGGCATCGGCGGTGGTGAGCTTCAGGGGCAGGGCGATCAGTTCGTAGTCGCCCTCGGGCACCTGCTCGAGCACGAGGTTCTCCAGCACCCGCAGGTCGCGACGGCGCAGCACCTGGTGGGCAGAGAGGGCTTTGCTGTCGGCGGGGTCGATGCTGGCGGTGTCGATGCCGATGAGACGAACGCCGAGATCGGCCAGCCGCTCCAGGGCCTGTGGGTCCACGCCGGACAGCTTGCCGTCCCAGACATCGCCCGGGTGTTGCCGATAGGTGCGCACCAGCACTCGTGGCGGCAGGGAAGCGTCTACGGCGTGGGCCAGATGGGCCCAGGTGACCAAGGGCCTCGCGTCCAGCGCATGGATCACCCGGCACGGCCCCAGGTACGGCTCCAGATCCAGCGCGCCCACGGCGGCGCCGTCGGGTGCGTAGTGCAGGGGCGCGTCGGCGTGGGCGCCCACGTGAGGGCTCAGGGTGAGGCTGCTGACGTTCACCGGGCACGCGCCCTCCAGCGTCCAGGTCCATTGCTGGGCGTAAGGCGTGTCGCCAGGAAAGACGGGTGAACCCGCGTGTACCGGCGGCGAGATGTCCCAGAGGCGAGAGGGCATGGCAGGGTAGTGTTCATCAGGGTCAACCCGGGTGGGCTCGGGCCTGATGAAAAATAGTTTAGTTGTAAAGTAATTCGAGGCTTGAAACCCATCCATCAAGGAGCCCCATGGCCTGCGTCGATACCTTTGCGCCCGACCGCCTGCCCCCACCCGAGGCCCTGCCGGAATTCGTGTTCGACCTGCCGGAACTGCGCTTGCCGGCGCGCCTGAATTGCGCCGCGGAATTGCTGGACCGCTGGGTGGCTGCTGGGCAGGGCGCCCGGCGCTGCCTCATCGCCGCAGATGGCACGACCTGGACCTACGGACAGTTGCAGGCCCAGGTCAACCGCCTGGCCCGCGTGCTGGTGGAAGACCTGGGACTGGTCACGGGGCAGCGCGTGCTGCTGCGGGGCGCCAACAGCCCCATGCTGGCGGCCTGCTTCCTGGCGGTATTCAAGGCGGGCGGCATTGCCGTGGGCACGATGCCCTTGCTGCGCGCGCAGGAGTTGTCCACCATCATCGAAAAGGCGCAGATCGGCCTGGCGCTGTGCGATGCGCGCCTGGGCGCTGACCTGGCGGCGGCGCAGGAGCGTGCGCCGCACCTGAAGACCGTGCTGCACTTCAACGGTGGGGAGCACTCGCCGCTGGAGCAGGCGATGGCGGCCAAGCCGGCCACCTTCGAGTGCGCGGATACCGCGGCCGACGATACCTGCTTGATGGCCTTCACCTCGGGCACCACCGGCCAGCCCAAGGCGGCCATGCACTTCCACCGCGACGTGATGGCGGCCTGCGCCTGCTGGCCCCCGCATGTGCTGCGCCCCCAGGCTGACGATGTGTTCATCGGCAGCCCGCCCCTGGCCTTCACGTTCGGCCTGGGCGGCTTGCTGGTCTTTCCGATGGCCGTTGGTGCAGCCACGGTGCTGCTGGAAAAGGCCAGCCCGGACGTGCTGCCGGCGGCCATCGCCCAGCACCGCGCTTCCGTGCTGTTCACGGCTCCGACCTCCTACCGTGCGATGGCGGGCGTGGTGGCGCAGCACGACCTGTCGTCGCTGCGCAAGTGCGTCAGCGCCGGCGAGGCCTTGCCGGCCGCCACGCGCGCGCTGTGGAAGCAGGCCACCGGCATCGAGATCATCGACGGCATCGGCTCCACCGAGATGTTCCACATCTTCATCTCATCGGACGAGGCCCACGCCAAGCCGGGCGCCACCGGCCTGCCCGTGCCGGGCTACCGCGCGATGGTGGTGGACGAGAACTTTCACGAGGTGCCCCGCGGCACCGTGGGGCGGCTGGCGGTCAAGGGTCCCACGGGCTGCAAGTACCTGGACGACCCTCGTCAGGCGAGCTATGTGCAGCACGGCTGGAATCTCACAGGCGACGCCTATCTGGTGGACGAGGACGGGCAGTTCGTCTACCAGGCGCGCACCGACGACATGATCATCTCCGGCGGCTACAACATCGCCGGGCCAGAGGTGGAGAGCGCGTTGCTGCTGCACCCGGCGGTGGCCGAGTGCGGTGTGATCGGTGTGGCCGATGCCGACCGCGGCCAGATCGTCAAGGCCTTCGTCGTGCTCAAGCCTGGCCAGGGGGCTGACGACGCCATGGCCAAGGCCCTGCAGGATTTCGTCAAACAGACCATCGCCCCCTACAAGTACCCCCGCGCGGTGGAATTCCGCGACAGCCTGCCGCGCACCGAGACCGGCAAGCTGCAACGCTTCAAGCTGAGGACCCCCACATGACCATCACCGTCCTTCAGCCTGCTGGCTGGGCCGCACCCAAGGGCTATGCCAACGGCGTGGCCGCCACGGGCTTGCAGGTGTTCGTTGCCGGTCAGATCGGCTGGAACGCACAGTGTGCTTTCGACAGCGACGACCTGGTGGAGCAGGTGCGCCAGACCCTGGCCAATGTCAAGGCCGTGCTGGCCGAAGCGGGCGCGCGCCCGCATCACATCACGCGCATGACCTGGTACCTGGTGGACAAGCGCGAGTACCTCAAGCGCGCGCGGGAGATCGGGGCCGTTTTTCGCGAGTTGATCGGCCACTACGCCATCGCCATGACCGCGGTGCAGGTGGCGGGCCTGATCGAAGACCGGGCCCAGGTGGAAATCGAAGTCACGGCGGTGGTGCCGCAGGGCTGAAGTCTGATGGCCGGCCGGCCGCAGACCTGCGGGACTGGGCGCGGCGTGCTGACCTGCGCGCGCCCCACGCCCTACATCACCGCCCCGAGCTGCCAGGGCACGAATTCGTTCTGCCCGTAGCCGTGCTGTTCGCTCTTGGTGGCGCGGCCCGAGGCCGTGTCCAGCATCAGGCGGAAGATGCGCTCGCCCACCTCGTCCACCGTCTCCAGCCCGTCGACGATGGTGCCGCAGTCGATGTCGATGTCTTCCTGCTGCTTGGTCCACAGGGCCGTGTTGGTGGACAGCTTCAATGAAGGACTGGGCGCGCAGCCATAGGCCGAACCGCGGCCCGTGGTGAAGCAGATGAGGTTCGCGCCGCCAGCCACCTGACCGGTGGCTGAGACAGGGTCATAGCCCGGCGTGTCCATGTAGACGAAGCCGCGCGCCTTCACACTTTCAGCAAACTCCACCACGTCCACCAGGTTGGTGGTGCCGCTCTTGGCAATCGCGCCCAGGCTCTTTTCCAGGATGGTGGTCAAGCCCCCGGCCTTGTTGCCGGCGGAAGGGTTGTTGTCCATCTTCATGCCGTTGCGCGCGGTGTAGGCCTCCCACCAGGCGATGCGTGCCAGCAGTTTGTCGGCCACCTCTGCGCTGACGGCACGGCGGGTGAGCAGGTGCTCGCCGCCATAGATCTCGGGCGTCTCCGACAGCAGGGCCGTGCCGCCGTGGCGCACCAGGCGGTCCACCGCGGCGCCGAGCGCCGGGTTGGCGCTGATGCCGGAGTAGCCGTCGCTGCCGCCGCACTGCAGTCCCACGGTCAGGTGGCTGGCGGCCACCGGCTGGCGCTTCGCTCGGTTGGCATGCGGCAGCATCTTCTTGATGAGCTCCACCCCGCGGGCCACGGTCTTGGCGGTGCCGCCCGTGTCCTGGATGCTGAAGGTCTGCAGGTTCGCGCCTTCCTCCAGCCCTTCTTGTGCGATCAGGCCCTGGATCTGGTTGGTCTCGCAGCCCAGGCCCACCACCAGCACCGCGGCAAAGTTGGCGTGCCGCGCATAGCCGCCCAGCGTGCGGCGCAGCACCAGCAGTTCTTCGCCGGCACTGTCGGTGGCGCAACCCATGCCGTGGGTCAGCGCCACCACGCCATCCACGTTCGGGTAGTCGGCAAGCGCCTCCGGGCGGATGTCGCGGCGGAAGTGGTCGGCAATGGCGCGTGCGGCCGTGGCCGAGCAGTTCACGCTGGTCAGCACGCCGATGTAGTTGCGCGTGGCCACCCGGCCATCCGCGCGCACGATGCCGTCAAACGTGGCGGGGGTCTCCACGTAGGCCGTGCGGACGGCGCCTGCGCCCGGCTCGTGGTGGCGGGCAAAGTCCGCATAGGCCAGGTTGTGCACGTGCACGTGCTGGCCCGGCGCAATGGCCTGGGTGGCGTGGCCGATGATCTGGTCGTAGCGCCGCACGGCCTCGCCCGCGGCGATGGCCTGGGTGGCGACCTTGTGGCCGGGCGGCACCAGCCCGACCACGGTCACGCCTTCCTCAGCCAGTACCCTACCGCCCAACAGCTGGCGCC
Source organism: Burkholderiales bacterium (assembly GCA_947464185.1). Taxonomy (GTDB): domain Bacteria; phylum Pseudomonadota; class Gammaproteobacteria; order Burkholderiales; family Burkholderiaceae_C; genus Rubrivivax. The sequence goes on along the minus strand of CANHVY010000028.1, from coordinate 47,159 downwards.
TGGCAATGACGACGTTGTCGCGGGGGTGGATGCGGATGGTGGGGGTGGTGATGGCGCTCATCGTTGACGGGGTCGTTTCATTGGAACAAGGGCCCGGCCTGCCAGCGTGACAGGTCGGGCCCAGCCTGAGGGAGGTCGATGCTCAACCGTCGATCTCACCCATCGATGAGCGCCGGGTCCCAGGCGTGCACGGTCTGGCGCTGCTCGCCCAGCTTCTCGATGCCCAGGCGCATCACGTCCCCGGGCTTGAGGAACACGGGGTTGGGCTTGGCGCCCAGGCCCACGCCGGGGGGCGTGCCGGTGGTGATCAGGTCGCCGGGGTAGAGCGTCATGAAGCGGCTGACGTAGGAGACGAGCTGGGCCACGCCGAAGATCATCGTCTTCGTGCTGCCGTTCTGCCAGCGGTGGCCGTTGACCTCGAGCCACATGGACAGGTCCTGCGGATCGCCCACTTCGTCAGAGGTCACCATCCAGGGGCCCACGGGGCCGAAGGTGTCGCAGCCCTTGCCCTTGTCCCAGGTGCCGCCGCGCTCGATCTGGTACTCGCGCTCGGACACGTCGTTGACCACGCAATATCCGGCCACGTGCTTGAGGGCATCGCCTTCGCTGACGTAGCGCGCGGTGCTGCCGATGACCACGCCGAGCTCGACCTCCCAGTCGCTCTTGACCGAGCCCTGCGGCAGGACGACGTCGTGGTTGCAGCCCACGGCGGCGCTGTTGGGCTTCATGAAGATGATCGGCTCCTTCGGGATCGGGGCGCCCGTCTCGGCGGCGTGGTCGCTGTAGTTCAGACCGATGCAGATGAACTTGCCCATGCCGCTCCAGGGCACGGCGTACTCGCCCTGCGCCACCACGGGCAGGGTGTTGACGTCCACGCTGGCCAGTGCGGCCAGGCCGGCCGGCGACAGCGTGGCCGGGGTGATGTCGGGCATCAGGGCCGAGAGGTCACGCACCTGGCCTTGGGCGTCCAGCAGGCCGGGCTTTTCCTGGCCCTTGGGGCCGTGGCGGAGGAGTTTCATGGGGGGTTCCTTGAACGTGGGGTGAAAGAGTAATGTCGGTTGAGAGAAGGCCGCGGCTCAGAGTGTCCAGCCGCCGTCCACCACGACATGGGTGCCGGTGGTGAAGCGCGACTCGTCGCCGGCCAGGTACAGGGCGGCTGCGGCGATTTCGTCGGCCGTGCCCAGGCGCCCCATGGGCTGGCGGGACACGAACATTGCCTCGGCCTCCTGGACCGTCTTGCCCGTGGACGCGGCCAGGGCGCTGATGCGGTCTCGCAGCGAGGGCGACTCCACCGTGCCCGGGCAGATGGCGTTGCAGCGCACGCCCGTCTTGATGCAGTCCATGGCCACGGCCTTGGTCAGGCCGATGACGGCGGCCTTGCTGGTGCCGTACACGAAGCGGTTGGCGGCGGACTTGATGCTGCTGGCGCCCGAGGAGATGTTGATGATTGAGCCGTTGCCGCGCTCCAGCATCTTGGGCAGGAAGGCCTTGGTTGTGCGGAACATCGAGCGCACGTTCAGGTTCATCGCGAAGTCCCACTCGTCCTCGGTGCAGGTCAGCACGGTGTTGTGGTGCACGAAGCCTGCGGCGTTGAAGAGGATGTCCACCTCGGGGTGGCGAAGCCCGGCCTCGGCAATGGCCGCCGGGTCCAGCGCATTCAGGGCCTCCACGGTGAACTCCGGCCGGCCGCGCAGGTCGTCCATCAGGCCGGTGTTCAGGTCGGTGACGATGACGTGGGCGCCTTCGCGGGCGAAGGCCTCGGCGGTGGCGCGGCCGATGCCTTGGCCGGCGGCTGTGATGAAGGCGGTCTTGCCTGCGAGTCGGGAGCTCATGGGTGGGGTGATCCTTGTGGTTTCAGGAGGAATGGGCACAGGGCCTCGACAGGAAGCGCCACCCCGTGGCGCCGTCCGTACGCGAGGCGGTCAGGCCTCGGCGACGAGCTGCACCTTGGTGCTGCGCGACTTGTCCAGCGCCAGCTCGAAGGCTTCTTGCGAGCGAGCCAGTGGAAGCTGTGCGCTGATGAGCGGGCGCACGTCGACGCGCCGGGTGCGTATGGCCTGCACCGCCCAGTCGAACTCCAGGTGCGCGCGGAAGGCCCCGCGGTAGTCCAGTTCACGGGCCATCAGGCTGTTGGCGGGGAAGGCCACTTCTGGCGGCAAGGTGCCCACCTGGACGATGCGCCCGCCCCGGCGGGTGGCCGTCAGGCAGGTGGCCAGGGCGGCAGGGCTGCCGGCAGCCTCGATGGAGACGTCCGCGATGTCGGCCAGTTCCGCTGCGTTCACCTGGTCGCTGCGCACCGTGCGATCGGCACCGACAGTGCGGGCGATGGACAACGCGCGATCGCTGATGTCGCAGCAGATCACCTGCGCCGCACCGGCCAGCCGGGCGGCCAGCACCGTCATGCAGCCGATGGTGCCGGCGCCGGTGACCAGTACCGTCTCGCCCAGCACCGGGCCTGCACGGTGCAGGGCGTGCAGGCCGATGGACAGGGGCTCAGCGCAGGCGATTTCGCCCAGCGAAATCTCGGGCTCAAGGATCGGGGTGAGCTGCTGCTCACCCATGACGAAGCGCTCGCGGAACATGCCCTGCGCGTGGGGGAAGACGCTGGCGCTGCCCAGGAAGAACATATGCCGGCACAGGTTGCCGCGCCCGGCGCGGCAGTAGTCGCAATGTCCACAGGGATGCGAAGGGTTGATGGCCACCTTCTGCCCGCGCTGCACGCGGGTGACCTCGGTGCCCACGGCTTCTACCACCCCCGAGGCCTCGTGTCCCGGCACCAGGGGTTCCCGCACGACGAAAGCGCCGACACGGCCTTCCTTGAAATAGTGGAGATCCGAACCGCAGATGCCGCCTGCTCCCAGCCGAAGCATCACATCGTGGGGGCTCAGGGCCCGCGCGGTTTCCTCCTCCAGGCGCAGATCGTGTGCGGCATGGATGACACAGGCCAGGGACATGGGGGCTCCGTCGGGGGTTTGGGGGTGGGCAGCGTGTGGTGTTCACCTGCCTGGGCAAGCCTGAGCACTCTATGCGCTGCGCTGTCGTGGCGTCAACGCAGGAGTTCCCCCATGTGGGCAGGTGCCCCCAGGGGTTGCAGGTTACTTTCACATTGCCGGCCCACGTTGCGGCCTCGCCCTAGAATTGGTATGGTTCTGAATTCATTGGAGAGTCCATGCAGATTCGGCGACGTTCTGCCATCGCGGGTCTGTCTCTGGCCTGTTCCACCGCCTGGACGGCTTTGCCGGCCTGGGCTTTGGGAAGACCCAGTGGCCCGGTGGTCCTGACGCTTCGAGGCAAGGTCGGCACGACCAACGGTGCCAGCGCAGCCGAGTTCGACATGGCCATGCTCGAAGGCCTGCCCCAGCGGAGCATCACCACACGCACCCCCTGGTACGACGGCCCGCGCAAGTTCACCGGCCCGCTGCTGCGCGATGTGCTGCAGACCGCCAGAGCCAAGGGCGCCGGACTCAGGGCCATCGCGCTGAACGACTACAAGGTCGACATCCCGTTCGATGACGCGTTGAAGTTTGACGTCGTGATGGCGCGCCTGCTGGATGACAAGCCCATGCCGGTCCGCGAGAAGGGGCCCCTGTTCATCGTCTATCCCTTTGATGACAAGGCTGAGTTGCGGGTGCCCCAGTACTTCTCACGGTGCGCATGGCAACTCAGGTCGATCGAGATCGTCTGACCCTCCAAGGGGCAATGCGCCAGGGGCCGGTGGAGCCCTCACCCTGGCTGGTGGTCTTCTCCTGGGTGATCGTGGTGTTGATGGGGTTGGTGGCCTGGGCGCAGTGGCGCCAGAGCAACCTCATGACCCAGGCCATGATGGGGCGGGGCGACAACCTGGCCCACTTTCTCTACCAGGCTGACATCGAGTACATCAGACTGCGGGAGAGATGGCCGCGCATCAATGCCGAGCACGATGGCGCGTCCGCGCAAGCTCTGCAACTGCGCTACGACATTTTTGTCAGCCGCATCGAGGTGCTGCGCAATGCCTTGAAGGGCCGGCCCGCTGGAGACGCGGTGGACGTGATGGAAGCCCTGACACAGGCCAATGCGTTCATCGTCCGTGCCGACCAGGTGCTAGGCCCTGGGCGGCCAGCGCCCGACTTTCCACAGTTGCAGGCCCTGCGCGAGCCCTTGCTGGCCATGGACGCCTCATTGCGCAGCCTCACCATGGAGGCTTCCAGGATCGTGGCCGCGCACGCCACGCGGGTCAGCGAAGTGTCGCGGGCCCACAACCGCCTGGGCATTGGCCTTTCCATCCTCCTGGTGGTGATGGCTGTGACGCTGGGCACCTACGGGTGGCAACAGTGGCAGCGGTTGCAGCGTCGAAGGCTGTTGCTGGAACAACTTGCCGACGAACTGCGCACAGCCCGCGAGGCCGCAGAAGTAGCCAGTGCCGGCAAGAGCTCCTTTCTGGCCAACATGAGCCACGAGATCCGAACACCTTTCCAGGGCCTCAATGGCATGTTGGGCCTGCTGTCCGCCACGCCGCTGGACGAGCGGCAGTCGGGCTATCTACGCACGGCTTCGGCGTCGGCTGACCACGTCCTCACACTGCTCAACGACATCCTGGACATGTCGCGCATGGAGTCCGGACGGATGACGCTGGCACCCCACCCGGTGGTGCTGCGGGAGTTGATGGCTGAAGTCGAGGCCTTGATGAGTCCCCAGGCGCAATTCAAGGGGCTGGGCTTCGAGATTCTGGTGGAGCCTTCTGTGCCCACACGGGTGATGCTGGACGCCACCCGGATGCGACAGGTGCTGTTCAACCTGCTGTCCAACGCCATCAAGTTCACCGAGCGCGGGGAAGTGAGGCTGGAAGTGGCCGTCCACAGGGCCACGACGCGAGCCGCCACCGATGCCTACGGGGCTCCCGCGGTCGTGCCGGACGCGGACACGGTCGATGTGGACTTCAGGGTCACCGATTCCGGCCCGGGGATGGACGGCGACATGCAGGCCCGCCTGTTCCAGCGCTTCTCCCAGGGGGATGAGTCGTTGTCCAGACGCTTCGGCGGCACGGGGCTCGGGTTGGAGATATCACGCAATCTGGCCCGCCTGATGGGCGGTGACGTCAGCGTTTCCAGCCACTTGGGGCAGGGCAGCATCTTCACATTCCGGGTGCCGCTGCCGGTGCTGCCCGAAGCGCCGGATGTGCCGGCCCTCGCGCCCGCCGCACCGCCAGGCCAGGAACGAACCCTGCGGGTGCTGGTGGCCGAAGATAACGAGGTCAACCGCATGGTGATGGAGGCCATCCTCAGCGGCATGGGGCACGATGTGGGCTTTGCCGAGGACGGCGAGCAGGCGGTGCAGTTGGCCACGGAACAGGACTGGGACATCGTGTTGATGGACCTGCACATGCCGGTGATGGATGGCCTGGACGCCACCCGGGCGATCAGGTCGCACAGCCATGTCCGGCGCTCCGCCGTGCCTGTGGTGGCGCTGACGGCCGACGTGTTTGTGGAGACGCGCGAGCGGTGCGCGGCTGCCGGTGTCCAGGCCTTCCTGACCAAGCCCGTGGACACCTCGGAACTGGCCGCCTGCCTGGCCAAGCTGGTGACAGCGCCGCGCTGAGGGCCGGTGGCCCCCCGGTGCGGCGTTCAGCGCGGCACGATCCTGGCGCCCGTCAGCTGCTCCTGCGCCTCCACCAGCGAAGGCACGAACTTCTTTCCATGGCCCAGCGCGCTGGCCAGCGCCAGCGACTGGTGCACCGCCTCACCCATCACGGTGGGGATGGCCAGGCCCTCGGCCAGGTGGGTGTAGTAGCGCACGTCCTTGCGCGCGTTGTCGAGCTCGAACTTCAGACCGTCCATCTGGCCTTGCAGCGTCTTGGCCATGGCCTGGAAAAGGCCGCTGTTGACGGGGCCCACCGAGATCAGGTCCACCAGCGCCTTCAGATCCAGCCCGGCACGCTCCCCCACGGCAAAGGCCTCAGCCGTGGCCGTGCACACTGCCTGGGCGATGAAGTTGTTCAGCAGCTTGATGGTGTGGCCCGCACCCGGCCCGCCGACGTGGAAGATGTTCTCGGCGAAGCAGGCGATGATGGGCTGCAGGCACTCGAACACGCTCTTGTCGGCACCCACCATCACGTTCAGTCGGCCCGCCTCGGCCTCCACCGGTGTGCGCGACAGCGGCGCGTCGATGAAGGGTACGCCCTGCGCGGCGCATTGCTCGCGAAGCCGGGCGGTGGAATCGGGCTCGCTGGTCGAGCAGTCCACGATCATCAGCCCGGCGTGCGCGCCGGCCAGCAGGCCGGCGGGGCCCGCCACGCTGGCTTCCACCTGGGGCGAGCCCGTCACGCAGATGAAAACAAGGTCGCTCGCGGCTGCCACGTCCTTTGCGCTGGCGGCCTCCGTGGCGCCGGCGGCCAGGAGGTCGGCTACGCGGTCACGGTTGCGGTGCACGGCGAGCGTCAGGCTGTGGCCCTTGGCCAGCAGGTTGCGCGCCATGCCGTGGCCCATGAGGCCGCTGGCGCCGATGAATCCGATGCGTGCCATTCGAGAGTTCCTTCTTGCGTGACGACTGATCCTGCCCGATGCAGGGGGTGGGACGCCGGTGGCGGTGGGCTCTTCAGCCGCGGCCCACGAAGGGCATCTTGGTGGCCATCACGGTGGTGAACAGCACGTTGGCCGACAGCGGTAGGCGCGTCATGGCCATGAAGGTCTCCACCACGGCAGAGATGTCCATGCGCGGCTCCGGGCGGATGCTGCCGTCAGCCTGCGGCACGCCCACGGCCATCTTGGCCGTCATGTCGCTGGCCACGTTGCCGATGTCGATCTGGCCCACGGCGATGTCGAAGGGCCGGCCGTCCAACGAGGCGGTCTTGGTCAGGCCGCTGACCGCGTGCTTGGTGGCGGTGTAGGCGATGGACCCGGGCCGCGGTGCGGTGGCCGAGATGGAGCCGTTGTTGATGATGCGTCCGCCCATGGGTTGTTGCTCGCGCATCAACTTGAAAGCCGCCGACAGGCAATAGAACATGCCGTTGAGGTTGACGTTGACGGCCTGACGCCATTCCTCGCCCGAGAGGTTGTCGGGCGTGGTGGCCCGCGGGGACACGCCGGCGTTGTTGAACAGCAGGTCCAGGCGGCCGTGCTGCTGGCGGATCTGCGCAAACAGCGCCTGCACCGAGGCTTCGTCGCCCACGTCGCAGGCGATGGGCAGGGCACGCACGCCATCCGCGCCGGCTTCAGCCACGGCCTGCTGCAGGGCGTCTTCACGGCGGCCCGTGAGCACCACCGACCAGCCTTCCTTCAGCAGCGCCAGGGCGCAGGCCTTTCCGATGCCGCTGCTGGCACCGGTGACGAGAGCGATTCGGGACATGATGGGAGTTCTCAATGGTTGTCCTTGGGCACGAACGCGCCGCGCTTGCCGACCAGGAAGTCGAGGTCGGCGCCTTCGTCGGCCTGCAGCACGTGGTCGATGTAGAGCTTCCAGTAGCCGCTGTCCAAGGGCGGGGTGGGTGGCGTCCAGGCGGCCAGGCGCTGGGTCAGTTCGGCTTCTTCCACATGCAGGTGCAGCTTGCGGGCCGGCACGTCCAGCGTGATGAGGTCGCCGCTCTTCACCAGGGCCAGCGGGCCGCCGGCGGCGGCCTCGGGCGATGTGTGCAGCACCACGGTGCCGTAGGCCGTGCCGCTCATGCGGGCGTCACTGATGCGCACCATGTCAGTGATGCCCTTGCGCAGCACCTTGGGCGGCAAGGGCATGTTGCCCACCTCGGCCATCCCGGGGTAGCCCTTGGGGCCGCAGTTCTTCAGCACCATGATGCAGGTCTCGTCGACATCCAGGTTCTCGTCGTCGATGCGGCGGTGGAAGTCGTCGCTGTCCTCGAACACCACGGCACGCCCGGTGTGCACCATCAGGGCAGGCGTGGCCGCGCTGGGCTTGATGACCGCACCGCGCGGCGCGAGATTGCCGCGCAGGATGGCGATTCCGGCCTTCTCCTTGAAGGGCTGGGCGAAGGGCTTGATGACATCGGTGTTGTAGTTCTCGGCCGAGGCGATGTTCTCGGCCACGGTCTTGCCACTGACCGTGACATGGTCGGTGTGCAGCAGGTGGGCAATCTCCTTCATCACCACCGGCAGCCCACCCGCGTAGCAGAAGTCCTCCATCAGGTACTGGCCGCTGGGCTGCAGGTTCACCAGGCAGGGCAGCTCGCTGCCCAGGCGCTCGAAGTCGTCCACCGTCAGCTGCACGCCTATGCGCCGGGCGATGGCGATGAGGTGGATCACCGCGTTGGTACTGCCGCCGATGGCCGCCAGGGTGCGGATGGCGTTCTCGAAGGCCTCTCGCGTGAGGATCTGCGAGATCTTGTGGTCCTGGTGGACCATTTCCACGATGCGGCGGCCGGCGTTGCGCGCGATCACGTTGCGCCGGCCGTCCACGGCCGGGAAGGCGGCGTTGCCCGGCAGGCCCATGCCGAGCGCCTCCACCATGGAGGCCATGGTGCTGGCCGTGCCCATGGTCATGCAGTGGCCGTGGCTGCGATGCATGCAGCTCTCGGCCTCGAAGAAATCCTGCACCTTGAGGGTGCCGGCGCGCACCTGCTCGCTCATGCTCCACACGCCCGTGCCCGAGCCCAATTCCTGCCCGCGCCACTTGCCGTTGAGCATGGGCCCGCCCGACACGCCAATGGTGGGCAGATCGCAACTGGAGGCGCCCATCAGCAAGGCGGGCGTGGTCTTGTCGCAGCCCATCAACAGCACCACGCCGTCGATCGGATTGCCGCGGATGCTTTCCTCCACGTCCATGCTGGCCAGGTTGCGGTACAGCATGGCGGTGGGGCGCAGCAGGGTCTCGCCCAGCGACATCACCGGGAACTCCAGCGGGAAGCCGCCGGCCTCGTACACGCCGATCTTGACCTGCTCGGCCAGGGTACGGAAGTGCGAGTTGCAGGGGGTCAGCTCGCTGAAGGTGTTGCAGATGCCGATGACGGGCCGCCCGTCGAACTGGTCGTGCGGAATGCCCTTGCCCTTGACCCAGGAGCGGTAGGCGAAACCGTCACGGTCCTGGCGGCCGAACCACTGCTGACTGCGCAGCTCGGCGGGGTTCTTCTTCGGCTTGCTGGCGTCGTCGCTCATCGTGGTGTTCTCGCTTTCCCGTAGGAGTGGGGCATCAGGATGAACCTATTATGGTATGACGATTGACTCTCAGAACAGGCCTCAAGGCCGAGGAGAAACCCGGTGTCCGACCTCCATGTGCTTGCGGCAGCCAAGCTCTCGCCGCTCTACACCTCGCAGCTTTCGGCTGCTTTCCAGTTTCACGACCGTCTGCATGAAACCGACCCAGTGGCCTTTGCCCAAGTGGCACCACAGGTGCGGGCCGTGGCCGGCAGCGGGGACTCCAAGATCAGTGCCGACCTGATCGCCCAGTTGCCTGCCTTGGAGCTGATCTCCGTGATGGGCGTGGGCTACGACGGTGTGGACGTCGCGGCCGCCAAGGCGCGCGGCATCATGGTCACTCACACGCCGAATGTGCTGAATGACGACGTGGCGGACCTGGCCATCGGCCTGATGCTCTGCGCGGCGCGGCAGCTGCCGGCAGCCGACCGCTTCGTTCGGGCAGGGCACTGGCTCGGGGGCAACATGCCCCTGGCTCGCAAGATGTCGGGCACCCGACTGGGCCTGGTGGGCATGGGCCGCATCGGGCAGGCGATTGCCCAGCGTGCGCAGGCCTTCGGCATGCAGATCGCCTATCACACGCGCTCGCCCAAGGCCGGGGTGCCCTATGCGTACCACGCCGACCTGTTGAGCCTGGCGCGCGTCAGCGACTTCCTGGTGTTGATCACGCCGGGCGGGGCGGGCACGCGCCACCTGGTGAATGCGCAGGTGCTGCAGGCCCTGGGGCCCAAGGGCATCCTGGTGAACGTGGCGCGGGGCTCCGTGGTGGACGAGGCGGCGCTGATCGAGGCCCTGGAAGGAGGCGTGATTGGCGGTGCGGCGCTGGACGTCTTCGAGGATGAGCCCCGTGTGCCGCAGCGCCTCATCGACCTGCCGCAGGTGGTGCTGGTGCCCCACATCGGCAGCGCCACCGGCCAGACCCGTCAGGCCATGGCCGACCTGGCCTTCGGCAACCTGCGCGAGCACTTCGCCGGACGGCCCGTGCTGACGCCGGTGCCGGAGTGCGCTGCGACTTGAGCATGGCCACCATGTGCGGCGCCCATGCGGGTTTTTCCGCATCGGCGTCGTCTTCAATCGTCATACGATTCCATCAAGGGGCTAGCGGGGCCCTCACTTCCGTACAGGAGACCTATCGCATGAAATTCAGGACTTTGATCACGAGCGTCATTGCTGGCGCGGCCATGCTGGCCGTCGGGCCTCTGGCGGCGCAGGCACCCAAGCAGGAAAAGCTGACCGTCTTCTGGGTCAAGGGTTTCTACAAGGCTGAAGACGATGCCTTGTTCGAGGCGATCAAGAAGTTCGAGGCGAAGAACAAGAATATCAAGATCGAACTCACGATGTTCCCAATTCAGGACATGATCCCGAAGACGGTGGCGGCGCTAGACTCCGGCAACCCGCCCGATGTCGCCTATGCCGACACCTACGACTTCCAGGTCACCGCCAAGTGGGCCTACGACGGCAAGCTCGAGGACATCACCAAGGTGATCGATCCGCTGCGCAACACCTTCGAGCCGCGCGCGCTGTCCACCACCTTCCTGCTGAACAACGCTGAACAGAAGCGGGCGTACTACGCCTTCCCGGTCAAGCAGCAGACCATGCACATCCAGTACTGGAAGGACATGCTGTCTGATGCGGGCTTCAAGGAAAGCGATATCCCGAAGGACTGGAAGGGCTTCTGGAGCTTCTGGTGCGACAAGGTGCAGCCGGCCTACCGTCAGAAGACGGGCAACCGCGCCTTCGGTATCGGTCAGCCCCTGGGAGTGGACTCCACCGATTCCTTCTTCTCGTTCCTGACCTTCATGGACGCCTACAACATCAGCCTGGTCAGCGACGCTGGCAAGCTGCTGGTGGACGATCCGGCCGTGCGCAAGGGTCTGATCGACGCGATGACCGAGTACACGGCGGTCTACTCCAAGGGTTGTGCGCCGCCGTCGGCCACCAACTGGAAGGATCCTGACAACAACGTGGCCTTCCACAACAAGACCACCGTCATGACCCACAACGCGACGATTTCCATCGCCGCCAAGTGGCTGGACGACATGAACAACGCCTCGCTCACCGAGGCGCAGCGTGCCACGGCCAAGAAGAACTACACGGAACTGATTGCCACCGCCGGCTTCCCCAACAAGCCCGATGGCAGCAAGATGACCTACCGTGCGGCCGTGAAGACGGGCGTGATCTTCAAGGACGCCAAGAACAAGGCGGGCGCTCAGAAGTTCGTGTCGTTCCTGCTGGAAGAGGCCAACTTGACGCCTTACGTCGAAGGTTCGCTGGGCCGGTGGTTCCCGGTGACCAAGAAGGCACAGCAGAGCGCCTTCTGGAAGAGCGACCCGCACCGTCTGGCCGTGTACAACCAGTTCATGTCCGGTACGACTCCGTTCGAGATCACCAAGAACTTCAAGTTCACGGTCCTGAACAACGAGAACGTCTGGGCCAAGGCAGCCAACCGGGTGCTCAACGAGAAGGTGCCGGTGGACCGCGCGGTGGACGAGATGATCGCCCGTATCAAGCAGGTAGCCGCAAACTGATCGTCTCCGTCGCTTGACCGCAACGCGACCCGGTCCCTAAAGCCGGGTCGCTTTTCTTCACGAGGCAGCCAGGGGCGTCAGGCCGACGACGCCCGGGGCTGGCTCAACTTCTGCATCATGAGCACCGCCAACGCCACCGTCCTCGCAGGGGCGCCGCCGACGAAACCGCTGTCGACCTGGGAGTTCTGGGGCCGCGTGCTCGTGGTGCCCTACCTGATCATCTTCGTCGTGTTCGTGGTGTATCCCGTGTGCTACGGCTTGTGGCTGGCCCGGGACCCGCAGAGTTACGTCAAGCTCGCAGCCGACCCCATCTTCTTCCGCACGGCGGTCAACACCATCGTGTTCCTCGTCATTGCCATCAATCTCAAGATGGCGGTGGCGCTGATGCTTTCGGGCTTCTTCATCAAGACCCGCTGGTGGATCAAGGCACTGTCCGTGCTCTTCATCCTGCCTTGGGCGGTGCCATCCATCCCCACGATCCTGTCGGTGCGCTTCATGCTCAACCCGGAGTGGGGGGTCATCAATTCCACCATCTTCAGGTTGACGGGGCTGGACGGACCGAACTGGCTCAACGATCCCACGCTCGCGCTGAGCTTTTCCATCCTGATGCACATCTGGAAGTCGCTGCCCTTCTGGACGCTGATCCTGCTGGCGGGCCGCATGGCCATTCCCCAGGAGCAGTACGAGGCGGCCTCTGTGGACGGTGCCAGTGTGTTGCAGAAGTTCCGCTACATCACCTGGCCATCGATGCGCTCGCTGTACCTGACATCGCTGATCCTCTCCACCATCTGGACCTTGGGTGACTTCAACAGCGTGTACCTGCTGACTGGCGGCGGGCCTGCTGACCTGACCCATGTGCTGGCCACCCTGGGCATCCGCTACTTGCGTCTGGATCAAGTGGAGTTGGCGATGGCTGCCATCGTCGTCTCGCTGCCGCTGGTGCTGCCCCTGGTGTACTTCATGATGAAGAGGTTGAGCAAGTAATGCGCCGCAGCTCCATCATCAAGAAGGTGTTCGACGAGACCAAGCTGCTGCTCGTCGGCATCCCCGTGCTGTTGTGGACCCTGATCCCGGTCTACCACATGTTCCTGTTCTCGATTTCCGAGCGTGATTCAGCCACCTCCGGCAGGCTCTGGCCCAAGAACCCGACGCTGCAGAACTTCCAGATCGTGTTCGAGCGCAAGCACTTCTATCTCGACCACTTCTGGGTGCAACTCTGGAACTCGGTATTCATTGCAGCGGCGGTGGGGGCCATCACGCTCTTCATCTCCACGTGCGCGGCGTTTGCCATCAGCCGACTGAAGGTGCGCGGCGGCCGTACCGTGATGAACATGGCCTTGTTCACCTACTTCATCCCGGCCGCCTTCCTTGCCGTGCCCATGTACAAGACCATGAGCGTCTACGGCCTGCTCAACAGCCAGTGGTCCCTGATCCTGGCCATGGTGACCATTGCCTCGCCCTACTGCATCTGGGTGCTCAAGCAAGCCAGTGACAAGTTGCCTTTGGAGCTGGACGAAGCCGCGCGCATCGACGGTGCTTCACCGCTGCAACTCTTCCGTCTGGTGTACCTGCCGCTGATGGTGCCCTCGCTGGTGGCAGTCGGCACTTATTCGCTGCTGCTGGCCTGGAACGAGTACCTCTACGCCTTCCTGCTGCTGTCCCGTGAAACGGATGTCACCCTGGCCGTGGCACTCGGCAACTTCCTGTCCGCCGACGATTCCCCGTGGGAGCTTCTGATGGCCACGGGCCTCATCTACGCGCTGCCGCCGGCAGCCATCTACTACGCCTTCAAGCGCTACATGGTGACGGGCCTGACGGCCGGTGCCGTGAAGAGCTGACCGGAGTTTTCCTCACATGGCTTCCGTCTCGTTCCGCGATATCTACAAGGCCTACGGCAAGGTCAAGGTCATCCACGGCATCGGCTTCGACATCACCGATGGCGAGTTCGTCGTGCTTGTGGGCCCCTCGGGCTGCGGCAAGAGCACGCTGCTGCGCATGCTGGCCGGGCTGGAGGAGATCACCGGTGGAGAGATCTCCATCGACGGCAAGGTGGTCAACGATCTGGATTCCAAGGACCGCGACATCGCGATGGTGTTCCAGAGCTACGCCCTGTATCCGCACATGACCGTGCGCGAGAACATGGGCTTCTCGCTCAAACTGCGCAAGGCCGATGCCAAGACCATCGGCCAGCGCGTGGCCGATGCCGCGCGCATCCTCAACCTCGACCAGCTGCTGGAGCGCTACCCGCGCGAGCTTTCCGGCGGCCAGCGCCAGCGCGTGGCCATGGGCCGCGCCATCGTGCGCGACCCCAAGGTCTTCCTTTTCGACGAGCCGCTGTCGAACCTGGACGCCAAGCTGCGCGTGGCCATGCGCGCCGAGATCAAGGCGCTGCATCAGCGCCTGAAGACCACCACGGTCTACGTCACGCACGATCAGATCGAGGCCATGACCATGGCCGACCGCATTGTCGTCATGCACGACGGCATCATCGAGCAGATCGGTACCCCGCTGGAGTTGTTCGACCGCCCCGGCAACCTGTTCGTGGCGCAGTTCATCGGCTCGCCAGCGATGAACGTCTTCTCTGGTGTGGTCCGGTCGGGCCAGGTGGAAGGCCTGGGCGCGCAGTGGCCGCTGCCGCCGGGCATGGCTGGCGAAGGGCAGGCCGTGAGCTACGGCGTGCGCCCCACCGATCTGCGCCTGGCCGCCAGCGGCATCCCGGGCCGGGTGATCATTGTGGAACCTACGGGCGCCGAGACGGAGTTGCTCGTCGAGGTGGGAGGCCAACAGATGGTGGTGGTCATCCATGGCCGCACCCAGGCCCAGCCCGGCGACCCCGTGCACCTGGAGTTCGACGTGGCCAAGTCCCATGTGTTTGACGCTGCCTCGGGGCTGCGGCTCGGCTGAACGTTGGCTGGCGCATGCCGCATGTCGTGGTGATGGGCGTCAGTGGCTGTGGCAAGACCACGGTGGGCCGGCTGCTGGCCCGGCACCTGGAGGTGCCGTTCATCGAGGGTGACGAGCTGCACCCGCCGCGCAACGTGGAGCTGATGGCCGCAGGCATCGCACTGACCGATGAAGATCGCGCCGGCTGGCTGGACGCCGTGGCGGCCGAGTTGGCTCGCCGACCCGAAGGGGCCGTGGCCTCCTGCTCGGCCCTTCGCCGCCGTTACCGCGACCGGTTGCGCCGTGTGGTGCCTGCGCTGCGATTTGTCCATCTCCGCGGGGAGCGGGCGGTGCTGGAAGAGCGCCTGGCACAGCGTCGCGGGCACTACATGCCCCCCACCCTGCTGGAGAGCCAGTTGCAGACGCTGGAGCCGCCCTCGGCCGACGAGCAGCCCCTGGAAATGGACATCACCGAGCCGCCCGAGGCCCTGGCCCGGCGAGCCGCGCAATCGCTTGGAGCCTTGACCGCATGATCACTGCCGATACCTTTCGACTCGACGGCCGCCTGGCCCTGGTCACCGGCTCCTCCGCGGGCATCGGCCTGGGCGTGGCGCGGGGCCTGGCGCAGGCCGGCGCCGCCGTGGTGCTCAACGGACGCGACGCGTCCCGGCTGGCTGCCACCGCGCAGCAACTGCGCGGTGAAGGCCTGCAGGTGCACGAGCGGTCTTTCGACGTCTGTGACCCCGCTGCGGTGGAGGCTGCGGTGGCCGAGATCGAGTCGGCCCTCGGCCCGATCGAGGTTCTGGTCAACAACGCGGGCACCCAGCACCGCGCGCCCTTCCATGAGTTTCCCGCGGTCGAGTGGGATCGCCTGATGCGCACCAACCTCGACAGCGTCTTTCATGTGGGCCAGGCAGTGGCGCGGCGCATGGTGCCGCGCAAGCGCGGGCGCATCATCAACATCTGCTCGGTGATGAGCGAGCTCGGGCGGCCCACCATCGCCCCCTACACCGCCAGCAAAGGCGCGGTGAAGATGCTCACCAAAGGCATGGCCATCGACCTGGGGCCGCATGGCATCAACGTCAACGGCATCGGCCCGGGCTACTTCAAGACCGAGCTCAACGCCCGCCTGGTGGCCGATGAGGCCTTCAGCGGCTGGCTTCTCAACCGCACGCCCAGCCGGCGCTGGGGGGACGTGGAAGACCTGGCGCCGGCCGCGGTGTTCCTGGCCAGCGATGCCTCGCGCTTCGTCAATGGCCACATCCTCTATGTCGATGGCGGCGTCACCGCCTCTGTGTGAGCGTGAAGACCACCAAGCCATGAACACCAACTTCACCAAAGTCATCCTCTTCACCGACACCGATGGCCGTGCGCGCTTTCGGGAAGAAGCCGTTCCCCTGACCGAGGGCAAGCCGCAGGCGCTGTTGTCGGCGCTGATGCCCAGCGGGGGCTACCAGTTGCGCCACAGCCCTGTGGGTTTTCGCAGCGAGTTCCATTGCACCGTCACGCCGCAGTGGGTGGTGATCCTGGGCGGGCACATGGAGATCGGCCTGCAGGACGGCAGCTCGCGCGTGTTCCGTCCGGGTGACCACTTCTACTCGGCCGACACCGTGCCTGAGGGCGCCACTTTCGACCCCGCGGTACACGGGCACTGGAGCCGGCAGGTGGGGGCTGAGCCCTTGACCACCTTGTTCGTGCGCGGCTGATGGGTGGAAGCTGCATGACGCACCGCGTTCCACAGGCTTGCGCGCGCCAGCCGGCCCCCTGATGGCGGTGAAGAACGTCCTCGGTCACACGCTGGAGGCGTTGGGGGAGTCCATCGTCTCGGGTCGATACGAGCCCGGCGCCGCCATCCCGCCCGAGCCGACACTCTGCGGCGAGCTGGGCGTGAGCCGTACCGTGGTACGCGAGGCCGTGAAGTCTCTGGCGGCCAAGGGCATGCTGGTGACCGGCCCCAAAGTGGGTACCCGCGTCCTGCCCAGCGACCAGTGGAACTGGTTTGATCCTGA
Organism: Burkholderiales bacterium; assembly: GCA_947464185.1. Taxonomy (GTDB): domain Bacteria; phylum Pseudomonadota; class Gammaproteobacteria; order Burkholderiales; family Burkholderiaceae_C; genus Rubrivivax. Next base: position 30,623 of record CANHVY010000028.1, on the reverse strand, counting down.
CGTGGTGGCCTGGCAGAGCAAGATCGGGCTCACGCGGGACTTCCTGCGCGATCTGCAGGAGCTGCGCCGCGTGGTGGAGCCCGCGGCCGTGCGCTTGGCGGCCACCCGTGCCACGCCCGCGGACCTGGCCGAGATCGGGGCCGCCTATGACGGCATGCGGCACGCCATCGAGCAAGGTGGTGACTACGTCAGCCACGACCTGCGGTTTCACCAGGGCCTGCTGCGCGCCTGCCACAACCGCATGGTCATCCAGATGAGCAAGGCGCTGGGCGCGCTGCTGCGCACCAGTTTCGAGATCTCCACCTCCCGGCCTGATGGCCCCGCGAAATCGCTCCCCTTGCACCGCGCCGTCCTGGACGCCGTCCGTGATCGTGATCCGGTGCGAGCTGAGCAGGCCATCCTGGTGCTCATCGACGGTGCCGCCCAGGACATCGAACTGGTGCTGGGCTCGCGCCGCAAGCTGCCCTCGTTGGCGGCGCCTGCGGCCCGGCTGAAGGGCCGGGGCGTGGTGCCCGCAGCCTTGGCCGCGGTGCGGGCGGTGTGATGGCCCGACCGCGAACCGAACGTTGGACCCCGAGTTGAAGTTGGAAGAACCTGCAGGAGTGAACCCATGCGTGTGTTGATCACAGGAGGCGGCGGCTTTGTCGGCGCCCGCCTGGCCCGGGCCCTGTTGGCCCAGGGCCGTTTCGACGGACAGGCCATCGACGAGATCGTGCTGACCGATCAGTTCGAGCCGCCGGCAGACCTGCGGGCACACCCCCAGGTCAAGGTGCGCGTGCGCCCCTTGCTGCAGGAATGCGCGGCGCTGCGGGACGAGCCTGCTGACCGGTTCGACGCCGTGTTCCACCTGGCCTCGGCGGTGTCGGGCGAGTGCGAGGCCGACTTCGAGCTCGGCCTGCGTTCCAACCTCGACAGCACCCGGGCCCTGCTGGACGCGCTGCGTGCCCGCACCGAAGGTGGCGCGGCGCCGGCCAAGCTGGTGTTTTCCAGCTCGATCGCGGTCTTCGGGCCGGACCCGGCCTACCCCTTCCCCGAGATCGTGGGTGACGACACGCTGCCGATGCCGCAGACCAGCTACGGCACGCAGAAGCTGATCTGCGAGCACCTGATCGCCGACTACACGCGCAAGGGCTACATCGACGGCCGCGCCGCGCGCCTGGTGACGGTGACGGTGCGCCCGGGGCGCCCCAACGGCGCGGCCAGTTCCTTCTTCAGCGGCATCATCCGCGAGCCCCTGGCGGGCGAGGACGCCATCCTGCCGGTGAGCACCGATGTGCGCCACCCGGTGGCCACGGTGCACACCATGGTGCGCAGCCTGATCGCCGTGGGCGAGGCCAGCCGCGAGGCCTTCGTGGGCCGCTCCGCCATCACCTTGCCCGGCCTGAACGTCAGCGTGCAGCAGATGCTGGATGCGTTGGAAGCCGTGGCCGGGCCGCGGGTGCGCGCGCGCGTCAAGCCGCAGCACGATGCGCGCATCGCCGGCATCGTGGCCAACTGGCCGCGCGGCGTGTCCACGCCCCGCGCTCACGCGCTGGGCCTGCACGCCGAAGCGTCCTTCGAAGACATCATCCGGCAGTACATCGAGGACTGCCGGCGCGACAACCCCCAGGCACTGAAAGGCATGGACTGAATGAACCAGATCGACTTGAAAGGCCGCGTGGCGGTCATCACCGGCGGCGCCCAGGGCATCGGCTACGCCATCAGCCAGCGCATGCTGAACTCCGGCGCTCGCGTGGTGATGTGGGACATCGACGCCGCCAAGGTGGACGAGGCCTGCCGTTCGCTCAGCGCGCTGGGGCCGGTGAGTGGCCAGATCGTCGAGCTGACCGATGACGCGGCCGTGGCCGCCGCCACTGCCGCCACCGTGGCCGAGCACGGCGCGATCGACATCCTGGTCAACAACGCTGGCATCACCGGCGGCAACGGCACCACCTGGGATCTGGACGTGGCCATCTGGCGCCGCACCATCGAGGTCAACCTCATCGCCCCCTACCTGGTGTGCCGCCATGTGGTGCCGGCCATGCTGACCAAGGGCTACGGTCGCATCGTCAACATCGCCTCGGTGGCGGGCAAGGAAGGCAACCCCAACGCCTCGCACTACAGCGCCAGCAAGGCCGGCCTGATCGCGCTGACCAAGTCCCTGGGCAAGGAACTGGCCACCAAGGGCATCCTGGTGAACGCCGTCACCCCGGCGGCGGCGCGCACGGCCATGTTCGACCAGATGGCGCAGACCCACATCGACTACATGCTCAGCAAGATCCCCATGGGGCGCTTCCTGGGCTTGGACGAAGCAGCCGCCATGGTGGCCTGGCTGTCCAGCGAGGACTGCTCGTTCTCCACTGGTGCGGTGTTCGACCTCACGGGCGGGCGGTCGACCTACTGATCACACGCTGCAGCCTCCTCGCCGGCCCACCTTGCGCAGAAGGGGGGCTCCGGCGCCGTGCGCGAAGGCGGCGCTCAGCCCCGTTCTTCGTACACGCCCAGCTTGCGGTGCAGCGGTGACTCGTCTGCGAGGAACAGGAAGGCGGGCTCGGTGGCCGAAGCGTTGGTGAGCGTCACGCCGGTGTAGCCAGGTACGCAGGCGGTGTCGGCCGCGGCGAGGTGGAAGGTCTGGCTGTCATCGGTGCGCAGCGTGGCGCCGCCCTCGATGGTGTGGAACACCACTGCGGGCGAGCGCGCCGGTAGCCTCAGGGCCTGTCCGGGTCGCAACATCAGGGCATAGAAGCCCAGGATGTTCTCCGCGGGAGATCCGGTTTCCGGGTTGATGTATTCGATCTGCACGGCCTCCAGGTCCGGCCGGTCTTCCGCCAGCGACACAAGTGCTGTGCGCGCATCCGCCCAGGGGTAGCGCAGCATGGGGTAGGCGCGGCCGCTGCGCCCGAACACGGGGCGGGGCGCCACCCCGCCGCGCGCATAGGCGCGGTCCCCGCGCCCGGGTTGCACCGCCTGCCGGTCGCCGCCCACCACGTAAGAGGTCTCGGTGTAGTACACCAGGGGCAGGTCCAGCACGTCCAGCCACACCACCGGTTCGGTGCCGTCGTGGCCGTGCTCGTGCCACAGGCCTGTGGGGGTGAGGATCAGGTCGCCACGGCTCATGGGGCACTTCTCCCCGTCCACGGTTGTCCAGGCGCCTTCGCCTTCCACCACCATGCGCACGGCGTTGGGCGTGTGGCGGTGCGATGGCGCCCATTCGCCCGGCATCAGCAATTGCATGCCCAGGTACATGGCGGCGCTGGCCTGCATCTTGTCCAGGCCGTGGCCCGGGTTGGCCAGCACCAGCACGCGGCGCTCGGCCTTCTCGATGGGGGTCAGCTCGCCGGCGCGCATCAGCAGCGGGCGCACGGCCTGGTAGGCCCAGGCCGTGGTCTGTGTGCGCCGCGCGGGCACGCCGGGCGGCAACAGGGCGCGCAGGCTGGGCCACAGCGGCACCAGGTTCTGCGCGGTCAGCTCGTCGCGATAGTCCTGCGGCAGGTCTTCCAGGCGGCCCAGTGCTTCCATGTCTTGTCCTTCAGTTCCTTGGGGTCGTGTGCTCAGGCCGTTTCAGGCCCACTCAAGCCTGGTCCAGGCAGTTGTCCACGTTCCAGCCGTACAGCCATTCCATGGCGTCGTAGAAACGCTCCTGGCTGCGGCCCTTCCACAGCGAATTGCGCACCAGACGCTCCACGCCGGCGGCATGGTACAGGCGCCCCATCTCTCGGCCCGACAGCACGATGCGGGCCGTGCGGGTGATGCGGTTCCTCTGGTAGAGCTGCAGCGCTTCGTCCCAGCGTTGTCCGGTCACGCGCAAGGCCTCGCCCAGGGTCACGGCGTCTTCCATCGCCATGCAGGCACCCTGTGCCATGTACTGCGTCGTGGGGTGGGCGGCGTCGCCCAGCAGCGTGGCGCGGCCGAACACCCAGTTGTCTATGGGCTCGCGGTCGGCCGTAGCCCAGCGCTTCCAGCTCTTGGGCAGGTCGATCAGCTGCCGGGCCTTGGGGCAGATGCCCTGGAAGTAGCTCTCCACCTCTTCCTTGCTGCCATCGGTCACGCCCCAGGTCTCCTGCTGACGGCTGTGGAAGGTGACGACGACGTTGTACTGTTCGCCTCCCCGCAGCGGGTAGTGCACCAGGTGGCACTTCGGGCCGGCCCACAGACTGGCGGCGTTCCAGCGCAGGTTCTCGGGAAAGTCCTCGCGCTCCACGACGGCGCGGTACACCACGTGCCCGGTCACCCGGGGCGGGTCGTTGACGTACTGTGCCCGGGTGACCGATTTGCCGCCTTCGGCCGCGATCAGGGCCTGGCCGGTCCAGCGCTGACCGTTCTGGTCGATGGCGCTGACGGTGCCCGTGGCCTCGTCCTGTTCAATGCGCTCCACGCGCGTGTGGGTGTGGAAGCTGACGCGGCCCGTTTCCTGCGCACCTTCCAACAGCGACAGGTGCACATCGGCGCGGTGGATCACCGCATACGGGTTGCCGAAGCGCTGGCGGAAGGCCTCGCCCGTCTCCAGCCGCCCGACCAGCGTCTCGTCGACAGCATCGTGCATCACCATGCTCTCGGTGTAGACGGCGCGCCCCCGCGCCTTGTCCCCGACGCCCAGGGCGTCGAACGCATGGAAGGCGTTGGGGCCGAGCTGGATGCCCGCACCGATCTCACCAATCTCCGGCGCCTGTTCCAGCACGGTGACCTTGAAGCCCTGCCGCACCAAGGCCAGGGCCGCCGCCAGGCCGCCTATGCCGCCGCCAGCGACGATGACGGGAAGCTCTTCGTTGCGTGTGACCACGTGCACCTCCAGAAACGACAAGTCATCAGTATGCTGACGATAAGTATAGATTCAGTCCGGGCGCCTGAACCGAGGGTTTACGCGAGCGCTGAGCGCATGCCGGGCCAGTGGGGCGGGTCAGACCCATGCCGACCAGGCGCGGTCAGAGCGCGAACGCCGGCCGCTGGCCCAGTTGCGCTCTCCAGCGCAGCAGTTGGGGATGGCGCTCGTCCGGCTTGACCTTGACGACACGCGCGAAGTCCACGGCCACGCAGGCCGTGATGTCGGCCACACTGAACGACGCGCCAGCCACAAACTCGTGGGTTGACAACTGTTCATTCAGCGTCACCAGGAACTGCGAGATGCGCGCCACCCCGCGCTGCGCCAGTTCGGGGATCTGCGGATAGTCCACCGGGCCGGGCAGCGCGCGGTTGGCCATGGCGGGCGAGCCGTTGCGCAAGGCTTCCGCCACGGCGAACAGGCCGTCGAACTCGGCCCGCCACTGCCAGCTGGCGATGGCAGCCATCTCTTCGGGCGTGGTGCCCATCAGCGCGGGTTGCGGGTAGGCCGCTTCAAGCCACGCGGCGATGGCGGCGTTGTCGGTCAGCACCTGGCCGTCCGGCAACTGCAAGGCCGGCACGGTGCACTGCGGGTTCACGGCGCGGTAGGCCGGGCTGAACTGTTCGCCGCTGCGCAGGTCCACCTGAACGGTGTGGTGGGCCACGCCTTTTTCGGCCAGCAGGATGCGTGCGCGTCGCGGGCTGGGCGCCGTGGCGCAGTCGTACAGGGTGAGGGTGCCGTTCATGGTGCGATCTTGTCTTGCGTGCGGTGCTCGAAGTCGCTGGCGTCGTGCCGCTCGTGCAACTGCGACGCCGGATCCCCCATCACGCGGTTGACCATGCGGCCGCGTTGGACGGCCGGGCGCTGGCCGATCTCGTCGGCCCAACGGATAACGTGTGTGTACTCATGCACCGAAAGGAACTCTCCCGCCTCGTACAGCAGCCCTTTGGCCAGGGCGCCATACCAGGGCCACACGGCGATGTCCGCCACCGTGTACTCGTCGCCGGCCAGGTATCGGCACTCGGCCAGGCGGCGGTTGAGCACGTCCATCTCTCGCTTGACCTCCATCGCGAAGCGGTCGATGGGGTACTCGAACTTGGCCGGTGCATAGGCGTAGAAGTGGCCGAAACCGCCGCCCAGGTAAGGGGCGCTGCCCATCTGCCAGAACAGCCACGACAGGCACTCGGCGCGTCCCGCACCCGTCGGCACGAACTCACTGAATTTTTCGGCCAGGTACAGCAGGATGGCGCCGCTCTCGAACACGCGCACGGGCTCTGGCCCGCTGCGGTCCATCAGTGCCGGAATCTTCGAGTTCGGGTTCACCTCGACGAAGCCGCTGCTGAACTGCGCGCCCTCGCGGATGTTGATCAGCCAGGCGTCGTACTCGGCCCCTTGGTGACCGCGTGCCAGCAACTCCTCCAGCATCACCGTCACCTTCACCCCGTTCGGTGTGGCCAGCGAATACAGCTGCAGCGGGTGCCGGCCCACCGGCAGGGCCCGTTCATGGGTGGCGCCGGCGATGGGCCGGTTGATGCTGGCGAAGGTGCCTCCGCTGGGTTTTTGCCAGGTCCAGATGCGTGGCGGGGTGTAGTCGGTGGGATTGGTCATCGCAGTGCTCTGTCGTGATGGTTCAGCTCAAGAAGGGGCGCGCGGGCTTGGTGGGCTCCATGGGCAGCCACCGGTACGGCGCGGCTGTGCTCATGGCGCGAAAGTCTGAATTCTGGTGCCTGGCGCAGGCACCAGTGCAGCCATCGTCGCCACTGTTGGAGAACGCCCCAAAAAAATGGGCCCAGAGAGGTCTCTGAGCCCTTGGTACTGGTGGAGCCGGCGGGAATCGAACCCGCGTCCGCAAGCCTTTGCCGGCCAGTTCTACATGCGTAGCCGTCTGATTTGGATCTCACCCCTTGCGCCGCGCAGCGGCACGCTGCGCAAGGTGCCAGTCACTTGATCTCGTCGACCACCGAGTGACCCGATGGCCCACCAGCCGATGTGAATGACCTCTCAGCTGTCAGACCTTGCGGTCTTCAAGCCCGGCCCATCGGCCGACCGTTGAGAGGCTCGCCGGTGTTAAGCGGCGAGTGCAAACTTGTCGTTGTTCGCAGTTACTTTGTTTCCAGTGGATTTACGAGCGTACTGGTGCTCGGCATGCCCTGAACCGACGCCGTACCCACGTCGAAGCCAGGTCGGCCCCAAGACATCCATCTTAGGGCAAGTTCAGCCAATGCAAGAGGCCTTGCGGTTGCTCGAGTAGAGAATCCGCACCCCATTCGTGGATGGGCTCGCCCTGACCGAGGTAACCCCAGCCTGCGGCCAAGGTCATCATGCCTGCGGCGCGGCCCGCCTGGATGTCGCGCAGGTCATCACCCACATAGGCACAGGCGGCCGGTTCGGCCTGCAGGCGGCGACAGGCCTCGAGCAGGGGCTCGGGGTGGGGTTTGGCATAGGGGGTGGAGTCGCCCCCGATCAACACGCCGGCGCGTGCGTGCAGGCCCAGCCCTTCGGTGACGGCCAGGGCGAGGTGGTGTGCCTTGTTGGTGACGATACCCCAGCCCAAGCCCTGGTGTTCCAGTTGGTCCAGCACACTCCACACGCCCTCGAAGACCGTGGTGCTGTGCAGCAGTCTTTGCGCATACAGGGCCAGAAATCGCGCCTTCAGGTCCTCGTAACCCGCGTCACCTGGCTTCACGCCGAAGGCCAGACCCACCATGCCGCGTGCGCCTGCGCCCACCATCGGGCGCAGAGCTTCGTAGGGCAGGGCAGGGTGCCCGTGTTCCTGGCGCAGTTCGTTCGCGGCGCCGGCAAGGTCGGGTGCGCTGTCGACCAGGGTGCCATCCAGATCGAACAGCACCGTGCGAATGGGGCGCATCATGCAGGGCGCCTGCAGGCGAACAGGTAGTTGACGCTGGTGTCGCCCGAGAGACGGTAGCGCCGCGTCAGCGGGTTGTATTCCATGCCCTTGCTGCCCTCCAGCGTGAGCCCGCTTTCGCGCGTCCAGCGCGCCAGTTCGCTCGGGCGGATGAAGCGTGCGTACTCATGCGTGCCTTTGGGCAGCAGGCCCAGCACGTACTCGGCGCCGATGATGGCAAAGAGGAACGACTTCGGGTTGCGGTTGAGCGTGGAGAAGAAGACCCAGCCTCCTGGCCGCACCAGCGTGGCACAGGCCCGCACCACGGAGGAGGGGTCGGGCACGTGTTCCAGCATCTCCATGCACGTCACGACGTCGAAGCGGCCGGGCGCCTCTGCGGCCAGAGCCTCGGCTGCGATCTCGCGGTACTCGATGTTCTCCACGCCCGATTCGAGGGCGTGCAGGCGCGCCACGCCCAGGGGCCGCGCGGCCAGATCAATGCCCGTGACATGGCTCGCCCGCCGCGCCATGGCCTCGGCCAGGATGCCGCCCCCGCAACCCACGTCCAGTGCGCGCTGGCCTTTGAGTCGCGCCAGTTCATCGATCCACTCCAGCCGCAGCGGGTTGATCTGGTGAAGGGGCCGGAATTCACTCTCCGGGTCCCACCAGCGGTGGGCCAGTTCGCTGAACTTCGCCAGCTCTTGGGGATCGACGTTGGTCATGAAGAACGATTGTGCTCGCGGAAACGAAAAACCCCGCCGAAGCGGGGTTTACATCTGTGAGGGGCCATGAGCCCCTCGCAGTTCTCGAAGCTTACCTTCTGGTGCGAGTGCCTACGACTTCAACCTCCACGCGACGGTTCTTCGCACGGCCTTCGGTCGTCTTGTTGTCGGCCACTGGCGACTTCTCGCCCTTGCCTTCGGTGTAGACACGGTTCTTCTCGACGCCAGCCTTCACCAGGAAGTCCTTGACAGCCTCGGCACGGGCGATCGACAGCTTTTGGTTGTAAGCATCGCCACCCACGGCGTCAGTGTGGCCGACCGCGATGATGACCTCAAGGTTCACGCTCTTGGTCTTGGACACCAGATCCGTCAGTTTGGCTTGCGCTTCGGGCTTCAGGTTGGACTTGCCGAAATCAAAGAATGCATCAGCGGCGAACGTCACCTTTTCAGCCACGGGTGCAGGCGGCGCTGCCGGCGGCGCAGGCGGGCGAGGAGCCGGGGCGGGCGCGGGGGCAGGAGCCGGAGGAGGCGGAGGAGCGGCCGGCGGCGGCGGGGGCGGGGGCGGCGGAGGTGCCACGCGAGGAGCGGGGGCAGGTGCCGGGGCCGGAGCGGGCGGCTTCAGCGCGCCGTCGCAGGCCGCGTCAGCGGTGGCAGGAGTCCAGGAGGCATCGCGCCAGCACAGGTTTACGCCGCTTCTCCAGGCGGTGCCGTCAGCAGCGCGCCAGTTGTCGTTGCTCTTGGCTTGGGCAAACGCGGCCATGGGCATGGCAAGCGCAGCCGACGCAAAAAGCACCGCCACCTTGTTCAGTTTCTTCATGTTTATCCTCTCGAGGAAAGCCGCAGTTGCCTGCGAAACGTTCAAATCGGAAGCCCATTGTGCTGGGCGACGCCCAACATCACGGCGGGTGTTTACCCCGACGTAATTATTGTGCCATAGGGGTTACGGCAGTTTCCTATTCCCCTGACCGGATGCTGAGGCCAGGCATCCTTGTTGCGCACTTGCTACACACCTCGCGGCTTAGAATCCGCGTTGCTTTCCTGCAACCATGCTGGCTGACAGGAATGAAGGCGCAAGGCCGATCTCACTACCGTCCACCGCAGCCGCCAGGCTGGCCCGCATGACCCAGTTCGCCAAGGAAACGTTGCCCATCAGCCTCGAAGAGGAGATGCGGCGGTCCTACCTCGACTACGCCATGAGCGTGATCGTCGGGCGCGCGCTGCCCGATGCGCGCGATGGCCTGAAGCCCGTTCACCGGCGCGTGCTGTTCGCCATGCACGAACTGAACAACGACTGGAGCCGGCCGTACAAGAAATCCGCACGCATCGTGGGGGATGTGATCGGTAAGTACCACCCGCACGGCGACACGGCGGTGTACGACACCATCGTGCGCATGGCGCAGGACTTTTCCCTGCGCCATATGCTGGTGGACGGGCAGGGCAACTTCGGTTCGGTGGACGGCGACAACGCCGCCGCGATGCGCTACACCGAGATCCGGCTGTCCAAGATCGCCCACGAAATGCTGGCCGACCTGGACAAGGAAACGGTGGATTTCGGGCCCAATTACGACGGCTCGGAGAAGGAGCCGCTGGTGCTGCCCACCCGGCTGCCCAACCTGCTGGTGAACGGTTCAGCCGGCATCGCGGTGGGCATGGCCACCAACATCCCGCCGCACAACCTGAACGAGGTGGTGGATGCCTGCCTGCATCTGCTGAAGTCTTCAGACGCTTCCATCGAAGAGTTGATGGAGATCATCCCGGCGCCTGACTTTCCCACGGCCGGCATCATCTACGGCCTGAATGGCGTGCGCGAGGGCTACCGCACGGGCCGGGGCAAGGTGGTGATGCGTGCGCGCTGCCACTTCGAGGACATCGACCGGGGCCAGCGCCAGGCGATCATCGTTGACGAGATCCCCTACCAGGTCAACAAGAAGACGCTGCTCGAGCGCATTGCCGAGTTGGTCCACGAGAAGAAGCTTGAGGGCATCAGCCACATCCAGGACGAGAGCGACAAGTCCGGCATGCGCGTGGTGATCGAGCTCAAGCGCGGCGAAGTGCCCGAGGTGGTGCTGAACAACCTGTACAAACAGACGCAGCTGCAGGACACCTTCGGCATCAACATGGTGGCGCTGATCGACGGACAGCCCAAGTTGTGCAACCTCAAGCAGCTGCTGGAGATCTTCCTAGAGCACCGGCGCGAGGTGGTGACGCGGCGCACCGTGTTCGAGTTGCGCAAGGCTCGCGAGCGCGGCCACGTGCTGGAAGGCCTGGCCGTGGCGCTTGCAAACATCGACGAGTTCATCGAGATCATCAAGACCTCGCCCACACCGCCCGTGGCCAAGGCCGCGTTGATGGCCAAGAGCTGGGATTCCTCGCTCGTACGCGAGATGCTGGCCCGTGCCGAAGCGGACACGCCTGGCGGACGCGCCGCCTACCGTCCAGAGGGCTTGCCGGCCAGCTACGGCATGCAGCCCGAAGGCCTGTACCGCCTGTCGGACGACCAGGCGCAGGAGATCCTGCAGATGCGCCTGCAGCGCCTGACGGGCCTGGAGCAGGACAAGATCATTGGCGAATACAAGGAGGTGATGGCCGAGATCTCCGACTTGCTGGACGTGCTGTCCAAGCCTGAGCGGGTGACCACCATCATCCGCGAGGAGCTCACCGATGTGCGCCAGGAGTTCGGTCAGACCAAGGTGGGTGCCCGCCGCAGCACCATCGAGCACAACGTGCAGGAACTGGGCACCGAGGACCTGATCACGCCCACCGACATGGTGGTCACGCTCAGCCATACGGGCTACTTCAAGAGCCAGCCGCTGGCCGAATACCGCGCGCAGCGCCGGGGCGGCCGCGGCAAGCAGGCCACGCAGACCAAGGAAGACGACTGGATCGACCAGCTCTTCATCGCCAACACGCACGACTGGATCCTGTGTTTCAGCGACCGCGGCCGCGTGTACTGGCTGAAAGTGTGGGAAGTGCCGCAAGGCGGCCGCGCCAGCCGCGGCAAGCCCATCGTCAACATGTTCCCGCTGCAGCCGGGCGAGAAGATCACCGTGGTGCTGCCGCTCACGGGTGAATTTCGCAGCTTCCCGGCCGACCACTACGTCTTCATGTCCACGGCGCTGGGCACCGTGAAGAAGACGGCGCTGGACGAGTTCAGCAACCCGCGCAAGGCCGGCATCATCGCGGTGGACCTGGACGAGGGCGACCACCTCATCGGCGCCGCGCTGACCGATGGCCAGCACGATGTGATGCTGTTCAGCGATGGCGGCAAGGCCGTGAGATTCCCGGAAGACGAAGTTCGCCCGCTCTCTCGGACAGCACGTGGCGTTCGGGGCATGCAATTGGATGAAGGCCAGAGCGTCATCGCACTGTTGGTCGCGGAAGACGAAACCCAGAGCGTCCTGACCGCAACTGAGAACGGCTTCGGCAAGCGCACCAGCATCGTGGAGTACACCCGACACGGCCGCGGCGGCAAGGGCATGATCGCCATCATTCAGTCGGAGCGCAACGGCAAGGTGGTGGCCGCCACGCTGGTGCGGTCGGCCGACGAGATCATGCTCATCACCGACAAGGGCGTGCTGGTACGCACCCGCGTCAGCGAGATCCGTGAACTGGGCCGCGCCACGCAAGGCGTGACGCTGATCGCCCTGGACGCCGGCGCCAAGCTCAGCGGCCTGCAGCGCATCGTGGAAAACGATGCGGGCAGCGATGACGAACCTGAAGCCAACGCTGACGCCGGGGGCGCCGCCTGATGAACCCCGCGCTGCTGGCGCTGCGCGAGCAGATCGACGCCGTTGACCGGGAGTTGCTGACCCTGCTGAACCGCCGCGCCGGCCTGGCGCTTGAGGTGGGCGAGATCAAGAAGCACGAAGGCTCCCCCGTGTTCCGGCCCGAACGCGAAGCGCAGGTGATCGAGGGGCTGAAGCGCGACAACGCGGGACCGCTGAAGAATGACAGCATCGCGCCCATCTGGCGTGAGGTGATGTCCGCCTGCCGGTCGCTGGAGAGCGCCTCGCGCGTGGCCTACCTGGGGCCGGCAGGCACCTTCAGCGAGCAGGCCGCCCTGGGTTACTTTGGTTCGTCCATCGAACGAGTGCCCTGCGCCAGCATCGACGAGGTGTTCCGCGCGGCCAGTGCCGGTGCAGCCGATTTCGGTGTGGTGCCAGTGGAGAACTCCACCGAAGGCGTGGTCGCACGCTCGCTGGACCTGTTCCTCCATACGCCGCTGTCCATCGTGGGCGAGACCAGCCTGCTGGTGCGCCACAACCTGATGCGCAGGACTGCTTCGCGTGAAGGCATCACCGCGGTGCTGGCCCACCCCCAGGCCCTGGCGCAGTGCCAGGCCTGGCTCTCACTGCACCTGCCGCAGGCCGAGCGCCGGCCCGTGGCCAGCAACGCCGAGGGCGCGAGGCTGGCCGCGCTGGACGAATCGTTGGCGGCCATCGCCAGTGAACGTGCGGCCACCGAATTCGGTCTGCATGTGGTGGCCCCTGCCATTCAGGATGACGCGCACAATCGCACGCGCTTCGCGATCGTCGCCTTGCCCCAGCAGGTGCCGCCGCCCGGGGCCAGCGGCCATGACTGCACCAGCCTGGTGGTGTCCGTGCCCAATCGCCCGGGTGCGGTGCATGACATGCTCGTGCCGCTGAAGGCGCATGGTGTGTCGATGACGCGATTCGAGTCCCGGCCGGCGCGTTCGGGCCAGTGGGAGTACTACTTCTACATCGACATTGCCGGCCACCCGGACGATTCGCGCGTGTCCACGGCCCTGACGGAGTTGCGTGGCACCTGCGCCTTCTTCAAGGTCTTGGGCACCTACCCGGTCGATACCCACTGACCATGATCGAGCGGCTGGGCATCATCGGCTGCGGGCTGATGGGGGGCAGTGTCGCGCTGGCCCTGCGGCGTGCGGGACTGGTCAGGCACGTTGCCGGCTTCTCGCGGTCCCAGGCTTCGAGTCGACGTGCCCTGGAGCTGGGCGTCATCGACGAGGCCTGTGCCAGCGCAGCCGATGCCGTCCGCGGGGCAGACATCGTGCTGTTGTCGGTACCGGTGGCCTCGACTTTCGAAGTCCTGGCCAGCCTTCGCGCCGAACTGGGCCCCGAAGCCCTTTGCATGGACGTGGGCAGTACCAAGCGGGATGTGGTGGCCGCCGCCCGTGCGGCCCTGGGGCCGGACATCGCCGCGTTTGTGCCGGCTCACCCGATTGCAGGCAAGGAGCGCGCGGGCGTCGATGCCGCGGATGCCGACCTGTACCGCGACCGCCGCGTGATCCTGACGCCGCTGGAGGAAACTGACCCCGAACGAACCCGCCGGGCGCGCGCCGTTTGGGAGTCCGTGGGTGCCGTGGTGAGTGACATGAGCCCCGAGGACCACGACCGTGCATTCGCGGCGGTCAGCCACCTGCCGCACCTGCTGGCCTTTGCCTATGTCGCATCGGTGGCGCGCCAGCCGCAGGGCGAACGCATGCTGCAGTTCGCCGGGCCGGGCTTTCGGGACTTCACGCGCATCGCCGGGGGCGAGCCCGCGATGTGGCGCGACATCTTGCTGGCCAACCGTGACGAGGTGCTGGCCCAGGCAGCGAGCTTTCGCCACGTGCTGGGGGAGATCGAGCGCGCCATGCTCGCCAGTGACGCCCAGGCCCTGATGGATCAGATTGCCCAGCCTTCCGCCCTGCGCAGCCGGTGGGAGATGGGGGCTGCGATGGGCGCACTTGCCGGCGGCGCCGCATCCAGACCTGCCGCCGCCGACGAGGCGGCTTGAGCGGCTGTTCCGCACCCGCACCCCAGGAGACGGCCGTGAACGGCTGAAACCACGATGTACGCGATCCCTTTCCTCGATCTGCCCCCCCTGAAGTCCGCCGCCGGCACGGTGCGGCTGCCCGGCTCCAAGAGCATCTCCAACCGCGTGCTGTTGCTGGCCGGTCTGGCCGAAGGCACCACGGTCATCCACGACCTGCTGGCGTCTGACGACACCCGGGTGATGCTGGAGGCCTTGCGCGCCCTGGGCTGCGGTGTCGAATCCCGTGGCGCACAGTGGCATGTCACGGGCCTGGGCGGGCGGCTGAAGGTGCACCAGGCCGCGCTGTTCCTGGGCAACGCCGGCACCGCGATGAGGCCTTTGACGGCGGCACTGGCGGTGCTGGCCGCCACGCAGGGTGGGGACTTTCGCCTGTCAGGCGTGGCGCGCATGCACGAGCGCCCCATCGGTGATCTGGTGCAGGCGCTGCGTCCGCTGGGTTGCGAGGTCACGTGCGAAGGTCAGGAGGGCTATCCGCCCCTGCGACTGCAGGGCCGCGCCGGTGGACGCCTGAACCTGTCGCAACCGATCCGGGTGAGGGGCGACGTCTCCAGCCAGTTCCTCACCGCGTTGCTGCTGGCGCTGCCGCTGGTGGCCGCAGACGCGGCCGTGGTGATCGAGGTCGACGGCGAATTGATCTCCAAGCCCTACATCGAGATCACGCTGAACATGCTGGCGCAGTTCGGCATCAAGGTGGAGCGCGAGGGTTTCCAGCGCTTCACCCTGCCTGCGGGCAGCGCCTACCGCACGCCAGGCGATGTGCACGTGGAAGGCGATGCCTCGTCCGCCTCGTACTTCATCGCACTGGGCGCCCTGGCGGCCCGGCCGGGGGCGCCCGTGCGCATCGAGGGCGTGGGCGCTGCTTCCATTCAGGGGGACATCCGCTTCGTGGAGGCCGCGCAAGCCATGGGCGCCACCGTGCGCAGCGGCGCCAACTGGTTGGAAGTCGAGCGGGGCACCTGGCCGCTGAAGGCGCTTCAGCTCGATTGCAACCACATCCCCGACGCGGCCATGACCCTGGCCGTGATGGCGCTGTACGCCGACGGCCCGACGCGGCTGACCAACATCGCCAGTTGGCGCGTGAAGGAGACCGACCGGATCGCGGCGATGGCCGCCGAACTGCGCAAGACGGGTGCCCACGTGATCGAGGGGCCCGATTTCATCGACGTGACCCCCCCGGTGCAGTGGCGGGCCGCGGCGGTGCACACCTACGACGACCACCGCATGGCGATGTGTCTGTCACTGGCGGCGTTCAACCCCTTGGCCCTGGCGTCAACGCCAGGCGCAGCGGTGCCCGTGCGCATCCTCGAGCCGGCGTGTGTGGCCAAGACCTTTCCCGACTACTTCGAGGCCCTGTTCAGCCTGGCGCGCGCAGACGCCGCTGCGGTGCCGGTGATCGCCGTGGACGGCCCCTCGGCTTCAGGCAAGGGCACGCTGGCGGGGCGACTGGCCTTGAGCCTGGGCTATCACCTGCTGGACTCCGGCGCCATCTACCGTGCAGCCGGCGTGGCGGCGCAGCGTGCAGGCGTGGATCTGACGAACGGTGCCGCGGTGGCAGAGGTCTGCCGTGGTCTGGATCTGCGCTTCGATGGCGATCGCGTGCTGCTGGACGGCGTGGACCGCACCGATGAAGTGCGCAGCGAGGCCGGCGGTCTGCTGGCCTCGCAGGTCTCGGCCCACCCTGCCGTGCGCCAGGCGCTGCACGAGTTGCAACTGTCCTTCCGCCGCCTGCCCGGGCTGGTGGCCGATGGCCGGGACATGGGCACGGTGGTTTTTCCCGATGCGGCGCTCAAGGTGTTTCTCACGGCGAGTGCCGCCCGCAGGGCCGACAGGCGCCATAAGCAATTGATTTCAAAGGGTATTCAGGCTAAACTCGCAGAGCTTCGCGCAGATCTTGAGCGGCGTGACGAGCAGGACAGAGTCCGCAGCGCGTCGCCTCTGAAGCCCGCCGAAGATGCGTTGGCTCTGGACAACTCCGACATGGGCATCGATGAATCCGTCGGTCTCGTGCTGGAGTGGTGGAGCCAACGCAGGCCTTTCTGACGAAGGGCCGGTGCGCAGGCGCCGGCTCTTCCCGGCAGGGCACACCGCCCACCGGGCTCCCCTTCCGGCCGTCAGGCCACCGGGCCCGGTGATTGTCACCATTGCAACCCCCGCAACGTCTGTTGCACACATTGCCGGCTTTCACCTTTCCTGATCGGGCCGGCGCAGGAAACCACATGTCTGAAATGCAAGCCGCCATGGGCGGAGAGTCTTTTGCCGCCCTCTTCGAGGAATCCCTGCAGCGCAGCGAGATGCGTGCGGGTGAGGTCATCACCGCCGAAGTGGTGCGCATCGACTTCAACCACGTCGTGGTCAACGCAGGCCTCAAGAGCGAGTCCTACGTGCCCATCGAGGAGTTCAAGAACGACCACGGTGAACTCGAAGTCCAGGTCGGCGACTACGTCTCCGTGGCGATCGACGCAGTCGAGAACGGTTATGGCGACACCATCCTGTCGCGTGACAAGGCCAAGCGCCTGGCGTCCTGGCTGTCGCTGGAGACGGCGCTGGAGTCGGGTGACTTCGTCACGGGCACGGTCAGCGGCAAGGTCAAGGGTGGCCTGACGGTGCTGGTGAACGGCATCCGCGCCTTCCTGCCCGGCTCGCTGCTGGACACCCGCCCGGTGAAGGACATGTCGCCCTTCGAGGGCAAGACCATGGAATTCAAGGTCATCAAGCTCGACCGCAAGCGCAACAACGTGGTGCTGTCGCGCCGCGCCGTGGTCGAGGCCTCGATGGGCGAAGAGCGCGCCAAGCTGCTGGAGACCTTGCAGGAAGGCGCGATCGTGCATGGCGTGGTCAAGAACATCACCGAGTACGGTGCGTTCGTGGACCTGGGCGGCATCGACGGCCTGCTGCACATCACCGACATGGCCTGGCGCCGCGTGCGCCACCCCAGCGAGGTGGTGCAGGTCGGCCAGGAGCTCAGCGCCAAGGTGCTGAAGTTCGATGCCGAGAAGAACCGCGTCAGCCTGGGCATCAAGCAACTGGGCGACGACCCCTGGCACGGCGTGGCCCGCCGCTACCCCACGGGCACCCGCCTGTTCGGCAAGGTCACCAACATCGCCGACTACGGTGCCTTCGTCGAGATCGAGCCGGGCATCGAGGGCCTGGTGCACGTGTCCGAGATGGACTGGACCAACAAGAACGTGGCCCCGGCCAAGGTCGTGTCGCTGGGCGACGAGACCGAGGTCATGGTGCTGGAGATCGACGAGGACAAGCGCCGCATCAGCCTGGGCATGAAGCAGTGCCGGGCCAACCCCTGGGAGGAGTTCAGCTCCACCGTCAAGCGCGGCGACCGCGTCAAGGGCCCCGTCAAGTCCATCACCGACTTCGGCGTGTTCATCGGCCTGGCGCAGGGCATCGACGGCCTGGTGCACCTGTCCGACCTGTCGTGGAACGAGCCCGGCGAATCGGCCGTTCGCAATTACAAGAAGGGTCAGGAAGTCGACGCCATCGTGCTGGCCATCGACGTGGAGCGCGAGCGCATCTCCCTGGGTGTCAAGCAGCTCGACACCGATCCGTTCACCACCTTCACCACGATCAACGACCGTGGCGCCGTGGTGGCCGGCAAGGTCAAGACCGTCGACCCGCGCGGCGCCGAGATCCAGTTGGCCGATGACGTGACGGGTTACCTGCGCGCCAGCGAGATCAGCCGCGACCGCGTGGAAGACGCGCGCAACGTGCTGAAGGAAGGTGATGACGTCTCCGTGATGGTCATCAACGTGGACCGCAAGGCCCGTTCGATCCAGCTCTCCATCAAGGCCAAGGACGTGGCGGACCAGCAGGAAGCCATGCAGCGCCTGTCGCAGAACAACGAGCGTGAAAACGCCGGCACCACCAGTCTGGGTGCGCTCCTGCGCGCCAAGCTGGACAACAGCAACAACGGCTGAAGTCCATGACCCGTTCGGATCTGGTGCTTCGTCTGGCCGAGCGGTTCGCGCAGCTCACGCAGCGCGACACCGAGTTCGCGGTCAAGACGATGCTGGATGCGATGTCCGATGCCCTGGCACGCGGGCACCGCATCGAGATCCGTGGGTTTGGCAGCTTTTCCATCAGCCGCCGGCCGCCGCGCGTGGGGCGCAATCCCCGCAGCGGCGCGCAGGTGACGATTCCCGAAAAGCTGGTGCCGCACTTCAAGCCGGGCAAGGCGCTGCGCGAGTCGGTGGATGCGCTGCCCATGCCGCCCGAGCCGCCTCTGGCCGAAAACAAGGCGCCCGCCCGGGCCGCCTGAGGCCACGTTCTGGCGCACAGCCGCCCTCGGGCGGCTTTTTCTTTTCTGGGGCTAGAAGAGGAAGTAGCGCTGCGCCATCGGCAGCGACACCGCGGGCTCACAGGTGAGCAGTTGCCCATCGGCACGCACCGCGTAGGTCTGCGCATCGATGTCCATCACCGGCAGATAGCTGTTGTGCACCATGTCGGCCTTGCGCACCGTTCGGCAGCCCTTGACGGCTGCCAGTGTCTTGCGCAGGCCCAGGCCCGCTGCCGCGCCGTTGGCCAGCGACACCTGACTGACGAACGTGATGGACCCGTGGGCCAAGGCGCCGCCGAAGCTGCCGAACATCGGCCGGAAGTGCACGGGCTGGGGCGTCGGGATGCTGGCGTTGGGGTCGCCCATGGCGGCCGCGGCGATGAAGCCCCCCTTGAGGATCAGCGCGGGCTTGACGCCGAAGAACGCCGGCTTCCACAGCACCAGATCGGCCCACTTGCCCACTTCGATGCTGCCTACCTCGTGTGCGATGCCGTTGGCCAGCGCCGGGTTGATGGTGTACTTGGCCACGTAGCGCTTGACGCGGAAGTTGTCGTGGCGCTCACTGTCCTGGGGCAATGCGCCGCGCTGAGCCTTCATCTTGTGCGCGGTTTGCCAGGTGCGGATGATGACCTCGCCGACGCGGCCCATGGCCTGGCTGTCGCTGCTCATCATGCTGATGGCGCCCAGATCGTGCAGCACGTCTTCGGCGGCGATGGTCTCGCGCCGGATGCGGCTCTCGGCAAAGGCCAGGTCTTCGGCGATGGCGGCGTCCAGGTGGTGGCACACCATCAGCATGTCCAGGTGCTCGTCCACCGTGTTGGTGGTGTAGGGCATGGTGGGGTTGGTGCTGCTGGGCAGGAAGTTGGCCTCGCCCACCACCTTCATGATGTCGGGGGCGTGGCCGCCACCGGCGCCTTCGGTGTGGAACGCGCACAGGGAGCGGCCCTTGGTGGCCGCGATCGTGTTCTCGACGAAGCCGGACTCGTTCAGCGTGTCGGAATGGATGGACACCTGCGTGTCGGTGGCCTCGGCCACGCTGAGGCAGCAGTCGATGGCGCTGGGCGTGGTGCCCCAGTCCTCATGCAGCTTCATGCCGATGACGCCGGCCTCGACCTGCTGCTGCAGCGCCTCGGGTCGGCTGGCGTTGCCCTTGCCGAGGAAGCCGAGGTTCATGGGAAAGGCCTCCGCGGCCTGCAGCATGCCGGCGATGTTGGCCGGCCCAGGGGTGCAGGTGGTCGCGAAGGTGCCGGTGGCCGGCCCGGTGCCGCCGCCCAGCATGGTGGTCACGCCCGACATCAGCGACTCTTCGATCTGTTGAGGACAGATGAAGTGGATGTGGCTGTCGATGCCGCCGGCGGTGACGATCATCCCTTCACCGGCGATGACCTCGGTGCCCGGGCCGATGACGATGTCCACGCCCGTCTGCACATCCGGGTTGCCGGCCTTGCCGATGCCGCAGATGCGTTGGCCGCGCAGGCCGATATCGGCCTTCACGATGCCCCAATGGTCGATGATCAGCGCGTTGGTGATCACGCAGTCCACGGCGTCACCCGGCCCTGGCCCGTTGCGCCGCTGGCTCTGGCCCATGCCGTCACGGATGGTCTTGCCTCCGCCGAACTTGACCTCCTCGCCGTAGCCGCCGCTGCGCAGGGTCAGGTCCTGCTCCACCTGCACGACCAGGCCGGTGTCGGCCAGGCGGATGCGATCGCCCACCGTGGGCCCGTACATCTCGGCATACGCACGTCTTCCGATGGATGCCATCACAGCGCTCCTTGCACAAGGCCGCGAAAGCCCCACACCTGACGGTCGCCCGCGTAGTCCACCAACTCCACCGTGCGTTGCTGGCCGGGCTCGAAGCGTACGGCGGTGCCCGAGGCGATGTTCAAGCGCATCCCGTGCGCGGCCTGTCGATCGAAGCGCAAGGCCGCGTTGGTCTCGGCAAAGTGATAGTGCGAGCCCACCTGGATGGGGCGGTCGGCGGTGTTCTCGACCACCACGGTGCGCCTGCGGCGCCCCGGGTTGAGTTCGAGTTCGCCATCGTCGGTGAGCAGCTCGCCGGGAACCATCACTTCCTCCCGCGCCACCACAGGAATGCCGCTGCGGCCACGGCAGCGGCGACGAAGCCTGCGACGTCCGTGGCATGCCAATGGGCGCCCGACAGGCCGTGCCCGTCATGGGCCTGGGCTGCGACGGCCCAGAAGAAGGCGAAGAAGGTCAGGAAGTGCTTCATCTTGGTGCGTTGTCGGGTGGTTGAGGACCTGGCGTGTCCGGAACTGAGGCCTGCAACAGGTCAGGTGATGGGCTGGTGCACGGTCACCAGCTTGGTGCCGTCCGGGAAGGTGGCTTCCACCTGGATGTCGGGAATCATGTCCGCCACGCCCTCCATGACATCAGCCCGTGTCAGCACCGTCTTGCCTTCACTCATCAACTGCGCCACGGTCTTGCCGTCGCGTGCGCCTTCCATCACGGCGGCTGTGATCAGCGCGACCGCTTCGGGGTGGTTGAGCCTCAGTCCGCGTGCGCGCCGGCGTTCTGCCAGCAGGGCTGCGGTGAAGATCAACAGCTTGTCTTTCTCGCGCGGGGTGAGTTCCATGGTGGCTGATGCAAGCAGATTCGATGCCATCGTAATGCGCCTGCTTGCCAATTGCCAGGAGGTTGGCACGGTCATTGCTGACGTCTGACCCGGAATCGTCCTCATCAACCCTCATGGAGCACTCATGACCCTTGGCAATCCTCTCCGTCGCGCCGGCCTCAAGACGCTGGCATCCGCACTCGTCGCCGCCGGTTTTGCCGTGCCGGCCCTGGCCCAGAACACCATCAAGGTGGGCGTGCTGCACTCGCTGTCCGGCACGATGGCGATTTCGGAGACGGTGCTCAAGGACACCGTGTTGATGGCCATCGACGAGATCAATGCCAAGGGCGGCGTTCTGGGCAAGAAGCTCGAGCCGGTGGTGGTGGACCCGGCCTCCAACTGGCCGCTGTTCGCCGAGAAGGCCAAGCAGTTGATTTCCCAGGACAAGGTGGCCGCGGTGTTCGGCTGCTGGACCAGCGTGTCGCGCAAGTCGGTGCTGCCGGTGTTCGAGCAGACCAACAGCCTGCTGTTCTATCCCGTGCAGTACGAGGGCGAGGAACTCAGCCCCAACGTGTTCTATACCGGTGCGGCCCCCAACCAGCAGGCCATTCCTGCGGTGGAATACCTCATGAGCAAGGATGGCGGCGGCGCCAAGCGCTTCGTGCTGCTCGGTACCGACTATGTGTACCCGCGCACGACCAACAAGATCCTGCGCGCCTTTCTGAAGGCCAAGGGCATTGCGGATGCAGACATCTTGGAGGAGTACACGCCCTTCGGCCACTCCGACTACCAGAGCATCATTGCCAAGATCAAGAAGTTCTCGAGCGAAGGCAAGAAGACGGCGGTGGTGTCCACCATCAACGGCGACTCCAACGTGCCCTTCTACAAGGAACTGGGCAACCAGGGCTTGAAGGCCAAGGACGTGCCCGTGGTGGCCTTCTCGGTCGGTGAGGAAGAACTGCGCGGCGTGGACACCAAGCCGCTGGTGGGACACCTGGCGGCGTGGAACTACTTCATGTCGATCAAGAACCCGACCAACGACGAGTTCATCAAGAAGTGGTCGGCCTACGCCAAGGCCAAGAACATCCCGGGCCACAAGGACAAGCCCCTGACGAACGACCCGATGGAGGCCACCTACATCGGCGTGCACATGTGGGCCCAGGCTGTGACCAAGGCCAAGAGCACAGACGTGGACAAGGTGCGTGCGGCCATGTACGGGCAGACCTTCAAGGCGCCATCGGGCATCACCAGCAAGATGGATGACAAGAACCACCACCTCCACAAGAGTGTGTTCATCGGCGAAGTGCAGGCTGATGGCCAGTTCAAGGTGGTGTGGAAGACCCCCGGCCCCGTGGTGGCTGACCCGTGGAGCGACTTCATCCCGGAAAACAAGGGCAAGGCCAACGTGCCGGCCAAGTCCAAGTGATCTCGCGGGTCTGATGCCAAGTGAGTTCTGCGGCCACCTTGTGGCGGGTGGTCGTGCTGCTGGGCCTGATGGCCTGCAGCATGGCTGCCCGCGCCCTCAGCCCCGAGCAGGCCTTGGCCATCGCCCGGGGCGACAGCGATGCGCGCATCGCTGCCTTGAACGAACGCGTGACCGCACGAGACCCGCAACTCGCCGCCTACGTGGAGGCGCTGCTGGCCGACGAGGTGCGTGTGGCTGGCAGCAAGGTCTACCTGGTGCGTGGCGCTGCCAGCACCCTGGTGGGCAGCGGTGCCACCGCCCCGCTGCCCGAGGGGGCGGAGGAGGTGGTGAACAACAACCGCATGCGCCAGGCGCTCGAGGGCGCCCTGGCCGCTTTCCGGTTGGGCTCGCCTGACCGGGAGGTTCGCGCCAAGGCCATGGCGGACCTGCGCGATGTGATCGACGAAGGTCTGGTTCCCCTGCTGGAGCATGCCGCGGCCGCCGAGACCGATGAACGCCTGAAGGCCGATCTGGCCATGCTCAAGGCCAAGGCCTTGATCGGCTCAGCGGACGCAGCCCGGCGTCTGGCTGCCGCCGAGCTGCTGGCCAGCAGTCAGGATCCTGCCGTGCGTTCCTTGTTGATGGAGCAACTGGCGCAAGAAGGCGACGCGGCTGTCAAGGCGGCCCTGCAGGCTTCGCTGGACAAGGTGCAATCGCGCCTGGCCTGGGGTGAGCGACTGGGTGTGCTCTTCACGGGCGCCAGCCTGGGCTCGATCCTCCTGCTGGTGGCGTTGGGCCTGGCCATCACCTACGGCCTGATGGGCGTGATCAACATGGCGCACGGCGAGCTCATGATGATCGGGGCCTACGCCACCTTCGTGGTGCAGAACCTCTTCAGGGCCTACCTGCCCGGGGCCTTTGATTGGTATGTGCTGGCGGCCATCCCGGTGGCCTTCCTCAGCGCGGCGCTGGTGGGCGCCGGTCTCGAGCGCAGCGTGATCCGCTGGCTGTACGGGCGTCCACTCGAAACCCTGCTGGCCACCTGGGGCATCAGCCTCATCCTCATGCAGGCCGTGCGCTCGTTTTTTGGGGCGCAGAACGTCGCCGTGGAGAACCCTTCCTGGCTGTCGGGCGGCGTGCAGGTGCTGCCCAACCTGACCTTGCCCTACAACCGCATCGCGATCCTGGTGTTTGCCGCGATGGTGCTGCTGGGCGTGGCACTGCTGATCAGTCGCACGCGGCTGGGACTGTTCGTGCGGGGTGTCACGCAGAACCGCCGCATGGCCGCGTGCATGGGCGTGAACACGGCGCGCGTGGACACCTACGCCTTCGCACTCGGCGCGGGCATCGCCGGCCTGGCCGGCTGTGCACTGAGCCAGGTGGGCAACGTGGGCCCGGACCTGGGCCAGGGCTACATCGTCGACAGCTTCATGGTCGTGGTGCTGGGGGGCGTGGGTCAGCTGGCCGGTACGGTCTACGCCGCACTGGGCCTGGGGGTGCTGGGCAAGCTGCTGGAAGGCTGGCAGGGGGCGGTGCTGGCCAAGATCATGGTGCTGGTGCTGATCGTGGTCTTCATCCAGAAGCGACCGCAAGGCCTGTTCGCCCTCAAGGGCAGGAGCGCCGAGGCATGACCACACAACTCGGTGTGCGTGGCTGGACCGGCGTGCTGAGCGCCCTGGTGGTGGTGGCCGTGCTGGTGCCCTTGCTGAACCTGGCGGTGCCCGCGGGCAGCACGTGGCACCTCAGTGATTTCTATGTGAGCCTGGTGGGCAAGATCCTGTGCTACGCCATCTGTGCCCTGGCCATCGACCTGATCTGGGGCTACACCGGCATCCTGAGCCTGGGGCACGGGCTGTTCTTTGCGCTGGGCGGGTACGGCATGGGCATGTACCTCATGCGGCAGATCGGCCGCGACGGCCAGTACAAGAGCGACATGCCCGACTTCATGGTGTTCCTGAACTGGAAGGAATTTCCGTGGCACTGGGCCTGGAGCGACAGCTTTGTCGCGCAGATGCTGCTGGTGGTGGCCGTGCCCGGCCTGCTGGCCCTCGTGTTCGGGTGGTTTGCCTTCCGTTCGCGCATCAAGGGCGTGTACTTCTCCATCATCACGCAGGCGCTCACCTTTGCCGCCATGCTGCTGTTCTTCCGCAACGAAACGGGCTTTGGCGGCAACAACGGCTTCACCGACTTCAAGCGCATCCTGGACATCCCCATCGACCAGGCGATGCGCGTGTTCCTGTGCGTGCTCAGTGGCGTGGTGCTCATCGGCTTCTTCGTCATGAGCCGGGCCATCGTGCACAGCAAGTACGGCCGCGTGTTGCAGGCCATCCGCGACGCGGAGAGCCGTGTCATGTTCACGGGCTACGACCCGGTGGCCTACAAGCTCAGCATCTGGACCTTGTCTGCGGTGATGTGCGCCGTGGCCGGCGCCCTGTACGTGCCGCAGGTGGGCATCATCAATCCCGGTGAGATGAGTCCGGCGGCCAGCATCGAGATGGCGATCTGGGCGGCAGTGGGCGGGCGAGGCACCTTGATCGGCCCCATCATCGGCGCGTTCTTCGTCAACGGTGCCAAGAGCTGGTTCACCGTGGCTTTCCCCGAGTTCTGGCTGTACTTCCTGGGCGCCTTGTTCATCGCGGTGACGCTGTTCCTGCCGAACGGCATCATCGGCTTGCTGCGCAGCCTTGGGGGAATCACCGGCCTGTTGCGCAACCCCGGCAGCCTCAGCGGACTGCTGCGGCGCAAACCGGAGGCCCGCAAGTGACTCCCGACCTGATGGAAGAAGGCGCGCGGCGCCGCGAGGTGCACGCCGGCCGCAGCGCCGAGGCCCGCAGCACCGAGTCCGGCGGCCGCAGTGCCGGCTACGGACGCATCGCCAAGCTCGGTGAGCCCGACTTCACCCAGGGCGTGGCCCTCTATCTTGAAGACATCACCGTGAGCTTCGATGGCTTCAGGGCGCTCAACGCCCTGTCTCTGACGGTGGATGTGGGCGAGCTGCGCTGCATCATCGGCCCCAACGGGGCGGGTAAGACGACGATGATGGACTGCATCACCGGCAAGACGCGGCCTGACGCGGGCAGTGCCTTCTTCGGCTCCACCATCGACCTGTTGCGGCTGAAGGAGGCGGAGATCGCGCAGATCGGCATCGGTCGCAAGTTCCAGAAGCCCACGGTCTACGAGCCACTTTCGGTCTTCGAGAACCTGGAACTGGCGCTCAAGGCCGACCGGCGCGTGCGCGCGGCTCTGTTCCACCGGCTCAGCAGCGCGCAGCAGGACCGCATCGACGAGGCGCTGAACCTGATCCACCTGAAGGACGAGGCCCGACGCGAGGCCGGTCTGCTCAGTCACGGCCAGAAGCAATGGCTGGAGATCGGCATGCTGCTGGTGCAGGACCCCAAGCTCCTGCTCCTGGACGAACCCGTGGCCGGCATGACCGACGAGGAAACCGAGCGCACGGCCGAGCTCTTCCTGTCCCTGGAAGGCCGGCACTCGCTGGTGGTGGTGGAGCACGACATGCACTTTGTCGACCAGCTCACGCAGGGCCGCAAGAAGGTGACCGTGCTGCACGAGGGCAGCGTGCTGGCCGAAGGCCTGCTGTCCGATGTGCAGAACAACGAAAGAGTGGTCGAGGTCTACCTTGGCCGCTGAAGACGCCGACCATGCTTGAAGTCCAAGGTCTGAACCAGTTCTACGGCGGCAGCCACATTCTGCGCGACCTGGGCTTTCAGGCCCGCATTGGCGAGGTGACGGTGGTGCTGGGCCGCAACGGCGTGGGCAAGACCACCTTGCTGAGGAGCCTGATGGGCGTGGTGCCCGTGAAGACGGGCTCGGTCACGCTCGACGGACGTGACATCACCCGGGCGGCGCCCTACGAGCGGGTCCGTGCTGGCGTGGGCTACGTGCCCCAGGGGCGGGAGATCTTCGGGCGCCTGACCGTGGAGGACAACCTGCGCATGGGTCTGGCCACCCGGCCGGGTGGCACGGCCATTCCGCCGGAGTTGTTCGAACTCTTTCCCGTGCTGAAGCAGATGCTGCACCGCCGGGGAGGCGACCTCTCGGGTGGGCAGCAGCAGCAACTGGCCATCGCCCGGGCGCTGGCCGCCGGCCCGAAGCTGCTGATGCTGGACGAGCCCACCGAGGGCATCCAGCCCAGCATCATCAAGGACATCGGCCGCGTCATCCGCATGCTGGCCGACCGCAAAACCATGGCCATCGTGCTGGTGGAGCAGTACTACGACTTCGCTGCAGGTCTGGCCGACCAGTACCTGGTGATGGAGCGGGGCCAGATCGTGGCCAGCGGCCGCGGTGCCGACATGGAAGCCGACGGCGTGCGCCAGCGCATGTCGATTTGAACGGGAAGGCCAACAGACCGCGCAGAGCCCTGCGCTCTGCGGGGTCGGCACCAGCGCCTTTGGCGCCCCGACCCGGGTGGTCCCCACGCCACGTGGGGCGCAGGGGGCCCGTCCACAATGCGGGGCCCGCTTCCGCCTTCTGCCTGGCCTGATGTCCCAGCCTCCCGAACTGCTGCAGATCCGCGACCTGCGCTACGCCTGGCCCGGTCCTTCTGCCGATGTGCTGAACCTGCCCGCGCTGGACTTGCGCGCCGGGCGCAGCTATTTCCTGCACGGCCCCAGCGGCTGCGGCAAGAGCACGCTGCTGGGTCTGATGGCGGGGGTCTTGCTGCCCCGTCAGGGCCGCGTGGAGTTCCTCGGCCAGGACTGGGCCTGCCTGCCGCCCGGCCGTCGCGACCGCCGCAGGGCGCAACTCGTGGGGGTCATCTTCCAGCAGTTCAACCTGCTGTCGTACCTGTCGTGCCTGGACAACGTGCTGTTGCCTTGTCGGCTGTCGCCCGCGCGCGCCGAGCGATGCGCGGGCTCTGCGCAGGACGAAGCGCGACGGCTGCTGCAGCGCATGGAGTTGCCCTCCGAGCTCTGGCAGCGCAGCGCCGGCACCCTGTCCATTGGCCAGCAGCAGCGCGTGGCGGCGGCCCGCGCGTTGATCGGCCGCCCGGCATTGGTGATCGCGGACGAGCCCACCTCCGCCCTGGATGAACCCCTGAGGGAAGCCTTCATGGCCCTGCTGATGGGCGAATGTCGTGAGGGCGGCAGCACCCTGGTGTTCGTCAGCCATGACGAGCGGCTCGCAGCCCACTTCGATGAGCGCCTGTCGTTGCGGGCCTTGCAGGACTTGCAGCCGGATCGGTCCCTGCAGCCCCTGCCGCCACTGCGGCCCGAGAAGGTGTCTGTGCCATGACCTTTCTCCTTCGCCTGGCCACGCGAAGTGCCTGGAACCGCCGTGGCACCCTCGCCCTGGTGCTGGCTTCGATCGCGCTTGCCACAGCCCTGCTCTGGGCGCTCGAAGGCTTGCGGCGCGACCTGCGCAGCAGTTTTTCAAATGCCGTCAGCGGCACCGACCTCATCGTGGGCGCCCGCAGCGGGCCGGTGCAGTTGATGCTGTATGCCGTGTTTCGCGTGGGCGGGGCCACCAACAGCATTTCCATGGACAGCGTGCGCGCGGTGTCCACCCACCGGGCCGTGGCGTGGACGGTGCCCATCGCGCTGGGTGACTCGTACCGCGGGTTCCCGGTCATGGGCACCACCACGGGTTACTTCCAGCACTTCGCCTATGGTGACCGGCAGCCCTTGGCCCTGGAGGCGGGCCGTCCCTTCAGCGGGACGCTTGACGGCCTGTACGAGGCGGTGCTGGGCGCGGAGGTGGCGCAGCGGTTCGGCCACCGCCTGGGCGACCGCATCACGCTGGCCCATGGCATGGGCGGGGCTGCGGGCACCGAGCATGCCGACAAGGCTTTCGTGATCGCCGGCATCCTGCAGCGCACCGGCACGCCGGTGGACCGCACCGTGCATGTGAGCCTGCAGGCCCTGGAGGCGCTGCACCTGGATTGGGTGGGCGGCGCCCCGATGCCGGGGTTGCGCATCTCCGCCGAGGATGCGCGCAAGTTCGACCTGGAACCCAAGCAGGTGACGGCCGCCTTGGTGGGCCTGAAGAGCCGGGCCGCGGTGTTCAATGTGCAGCGCTTCGTGGCCGGGTACGAAGGAGAGCCGCTGCTGGGTGTGCTGCCGGGCGTGGCCCTCGACGAACTGTGGGACGCTGTTGGCCTGGGTGAGCGGGCCCTGCAGCTGGTGTCGGCGCTGGTGGCCGTGGTCAGCCTGGCAGGGCTGGTGGCCACGGTCCTGGCCGGCCTGAACGAACGCCGAAGGGAGTTGGCGGTGCTGCGCGCGGTGGGCGCGGGTCCGCGCGACGTGCTCTGGTTGCTGGTGCTGGAAGGTGCCGTCGTGACCTCCGCGGGGGTCGTGCTGGGGGTGCTGTTGGCGGTGACCGCCCAGGCCCTGGCGGGTCCGCTGATGCAGCAGCGTCTGGGCATCTTTCTGCAAATGGGCGCGCCCGCCTTGACCCAATGGGGGGTGCTGTTGGCCGTGCTGGCCGCGGGTATGCTCGCCAGCCTGTTGCCGGCCTGGCGTGCCTACCGCCTGTCACTGGCGGACGGTCTGTCGCCCCGCCTGTGAAGGCTTCTCTGCCCCCTGTTTCTCTCCTTGAGCTGACATGTCCTCCAGCCCCTGCCTGCACCGCTTCAAGCTTCCCGTCCGGGCCCTGGCCCTCCTGATGGCGTGCTGGGTGCACCAGGGCCCGCTGGGTGCTCAGCCGGTGCCGGGTGTGCCGACGATGGCCAAGCCCATTGCTCCGAATACTCCGAACGCCGCGAACGCCTCCAACCCCCCCACGGCATCCGGCAGCGCGGGCGCTGCCAGGTCGGGGTCGCCCTCGCCGCCCGCCACAGCCCCGCGGACCATCGGATGGGAAGCGCTGGTGCCCGCGGATTGGGACCCGATGAAGGACCTCAAGGGCCTGAACCTGTCCATCCTCAGCGATGCCGATCCGCGTGCCATCGCCGCGCTGGCCAAGCTGCGCGAGGTCTGGGACAACGCGCCCATCAACCCCGCCGTGGTGGGTCAAACGGTGCGTCTGCCGGGCTATCTGGTGCCGCTGGAGGAGACCAAGGACGGCCTCAAGGAGTTCCTGCTCGTGCCCTACTTCGGGGCCTGCATCCACAGCCCGCCACCACCGGCCAACCAGATCGTTCATGTCTTGCCCAAGACCCCGGCCAAGGGCCTGCGATCCATGGACACCGTCTGGGTCACCGGTGTGCTCACCGGAACGCGTACCGACTCTTACATGGGCATGTCAGGCTACCGCATAGAAGCCACCCAGGTGACCCCGTACGCTGAGCGCCCCGCGCGCTGATCACCCAGACCCGGCGCACTGCGGTGCCCGTCAGCACCAGGACAGCGCCGCCTTCAGAACGAGATGCCCACGCTGAAGTGCAGGCGTGACTTGCGCACGGCCTCGCCGTAGGCCCAATCGAGTTTCAGTGGACCGACGGGGCTGCGCCAGCGCAGACCGACGCCGGCGCCGACCACCGGGCGAAGGTCGCTGAACTGGTTCGCCGCCTGGCCTGCATCGACGAACACGGCGCCCCAGAACTGCGGCAGCCCGTCGCTCAGCGGACGCGCCAGTTCCACGCTGGTGGTCAGGATGACCTTGCCGCTGTCCACCGTGCCGCCGCTGGAAGGGCCCAGAGACCGGTAGGCATAGCCGCGCACCGAGTCGTCTCCCCCGGCCCGAAAGCGCAGGGTGTCGGGCACGTCCAGGCCCGTCGGTGCAAGCACCTGGCCCACCTCCAGCCGGGCCTGTGCGTACCACTTTGCGCCGAGTGGCAGGTAGCCCGTGACCCGAGCCCACGCCCGCCCGAAGCCGCCGTTCAGCCCCGTGCTGTCCCAGGCCTGACCCACGCCGGTTTGCAGGCTGGCCGTCAGGCCCCGCGTGGGCAGCACGGGGTTGTCCACGTCGCGCCAGGCCCAGTGGTGGTTGGCGGACACGGCAACGGAGGAGCGGTCCTCGCTGTCGGTCTTGCGTGCTGAGCGGTCCACTTCGAGGAACTGGAAGCGCTCGATCCGGGGCGAGTCCTGTACGCGACCTGCCCGCAGCCGCTGAGTGAGCACCACGTCGGTGTCGGTCTTCAGTCGCTCGATCGTGCCCCCTGCCAGCCAGCGGTACAGCTTCGGCCCGGTGTGGGTGCTGACCTCGCCGTCCCAGGCCTGCCGCGCACCCCCCCATTCCACCTTGTTGCGCGAGGTGGCAGCCTGCCCGAACAGCCGCCGGTCGATATGTTCCACCG